>OY969420.1:0-779761 GCA_963699195.1 uncultured bacterium
TATACCCGCTTGTAAGCTTCCTTGGCTTCGGCGAAAAGCTTTGATGCTCTTCCTCTGTTCGAGTAAAGCTGTACATATCTTTCATTAGGAATTCTCTGCCGCGCATTAAGCCACTTTTAGCTCTAAGTTCATTTCTAAATTTGGTTTGTACCTGATAAATAAACAGTGGCAGGTCTTGGTATGACGTAATGAAATTCTTGAGCATTGCCGTTAACGGCTCCTCGTGAGACATACCTAAACCAATCTCTGCGCCGCTGTTTAATTTAGTCTTGAACCATATGTCGACAACCTCATCGCTCCACCGACCAGTAACTTCCCAGAGTTCCTTGGGCTGCAAAGCAGTTAACTGGATCTCTTGAGCATCAATTGAATTCATCTCTTCTTTGACTATTTTTGTAATATTATCTAGAACTTTCTTACCAAGCGGCAAATAAGCATATACACCAGCCATCTCCTTTTCGATGAAACCGGCCTGAATCAGTAGCTGCGCATTCTTGGCAGTCTCATTAGCTGGAACATCCTTTTTGGATTTCGTGAATAACTTGGAAGCCTTCATTTTTTTCTCTCAATCTGAATTCGTTAAAACTAAGCTTTGATTTTAGCCTAGCTTAAGTGAAATATAAATAGCCCTGCGAATGCCACCATGTTTTTTATCATGTGAACGCCCATCGAAGCATACAGGGCATCGGTCTTTTCTCTTAAATAAACCAGTACCAGCGATAAGATGAACGTATCAAGCCCAGCAACCCAAAGTAGTCCGCCATTTCCCTCGAGCAGGTGAAGTGAAGCAAAAATTAAACTGGTTACAATTGCTGACATAATTTTAGGATATTTACCTAAAAAGCCCAGAATTTTAATTTTACGCCAATCCGCGCCACGAAGACCAGTGTATAGAAAGCCTCTAAAAAGTATTTCTTCAACAATTGGCGGCAGAATTACTAAGCTTACGAAAACTAACCAAAGATCTGATCCAGCAGTAGAGCTGCTAAAACCAATATTTTGTTTTGCGTCTGGATTAAATTGTGGAATTGCTTTAGTTACCGCAGTTAAAGTTATATAAAAAACGCCAAAGTAAACTACAAAACCAGCAATAATATAATATAAATCACTAATCTTTGGTCGTCGATTAAGACCTAGTGCCCTGAAACTTGTTTTTCTTCTATTGAGGAAATAATTAAGAAGAAGTAGGCTCAAGGCTTCTACAACAACAACAAACCAAAACTGACCAATCACAGAATTATTTATCCAGTTACTGGTTTGCTGAGAGTCCCAATGCTTTGCTAGAGGATATAAATTCACAAGTACAAGTGCAATAATTTGGGAGATAACATAAATAACAAAAATGACAATAATTGATGCAGCCGGTCCCCAAGTAACAAGACTGGATCGTTTTTCAGTTTTTTTTGTATTAGATTTTGTCATATTTAATTACTAATGAATTCGGCTGATATCACCGATTGTTATAAGAATAAATATAAGTATTATGATAACAAAACCAGTGGCGTTTATTATGTCTTCGGTTTTTTTCTTAAGTGGCTTGCCTTTAACAATTCTCGGTATTAGCGTAAAGAATAGTTTCCCACCGTCAAGTGCAGGTATAGGTAGGACATTTATAATTGCTAGGGATAGCGAAATAAGCCCAATTACAAACAGTACGAACTGATAACCAAGCGTGCTGCTATTTTTTAGAATTACAACCACCCCGACTGGACCGGTAACTTGCGAAGAAGCCTGTGATGGATGCCCTTTGAATATAACAGAGAAAACATGGCCTAATCCTTGGAAAGTTAGAACAGTAATCTGCTTCATGAGACCAAGTGCAATAATTGGTGCCGCCCAAGTAGATTTTTGAATAACAAACTGGTTTGCATTTCCACCAGTAGAGACCCCCAAGTAACCAACATCCTCGGTAACGGTCTTTTTACCCTGTTTAACAGTCTCGAGGTTTGAGCTTCGAAGTTTTACAGTGCCAGTTTCTCGAAGTCCAGCTTGATTAATATAAGTTATATCTACTGCTTGGCCAGCAAATGATTTAGTTATATCTGGTAAATTATTGGCGGCGTTTATCTGCTTAGTCGGTCCGTTCACCTTACCTATTGAAACTAAAGTATCATTGGTCTGAAGACCTATTTCACTAGCAGGAGAATTGGGCTCAACCTGACCTACCAGTACTTTTTGCGCAGCTACTTTTGTATTACTCGTGATTGTAAACTGATTTGGAATTATCTGGGGAATACCGGTTATTGCTAGAAACGTGAAGATAACAAAGGCCGTTAGTAAATTCATGCCGACCCCGGCCATCATAATTTTTACCTTGGCCCACATAGGAGCCGCACCATAGCTGCCTTTAGCTTTATCCGAGTCATGTTCGCCTTTTAGTTTTACGAAACCACCCAGAGGCAACGCATTTATGCTGAGTCTAAAGCCAGATTTTGTCTTCTTAGCCCAAATTCTAGGTGGGAAAAATAGACCAAACTCTTCTACGTCTACTCCATTCCTTCTAGCTGCTGTAAAATGGCCAAACTCATGTACTAGGACTAAGCAAATAAATAGAACTATGCCTAAAATTAGCAAGAAAATTGACATTATTTTCCAAACCTCCGTCCTCTTTTTGCATAATCTATAAGGGCATCATCGATATCTGAATACGTAATTTCTGGCCAATATTTGTTTGTAAAATAAAGCTCGCTGTAGGCTGATCGATATAACATAAACCCACTTGTTCTATGCTCGCCGGAAGTCCTAATTATCATGTCTACTGCCGGTATATCAGGTGCATACAGAGACTGTTCTAGAAGTTGTTTATTAATTTGGTCAGCCGGGATCCCCTTGTTAACAATATTTTTTACTGCGTCAACTATTTCTTGATGACCACCATAATTAAAACAAAGACATAGCGTTCCAGAGGTATTGTCTTTGGTTTTTTCCTCAGCACTTTTAATAGCTTTAATTATCTTGTCACTTAATCTGTCAGTGCTTCCAAGCCACAATACTCTTACATTCATGCGATCTAACTCGTCAATGTCCTTTGTTAGGATATTAAGTATTAACCCCATTAGATATTTGATTTCTCCTTTTGTCCGATTCCAGTTCTCGGTTGAAAAAATATACGCAGAAACATAGCTTACACCTCGATCAATAATGTATTTAGTGATAGATTTTAAGTTGTTATAACCGATCCTGTGACCTTCAAAAGTGGGCAAATTTTGTGATTTAGCCCAGCGTCTATTACCGTCTAAAATAATACCTAAATGTACTGGAATAGATGACTGTTGGTCCATATTAAATCCTTATACCCTCAAACATTTTGTCTATCATACGGTCATGATGTCTTTTTCTTTGTCGGCAACTAGGCCTTCAATTTTATTTTTGTATTTGGTCATTAATTCATCTACCTGTTTATTTATTGATCTGTAATCATCCTCGGTTATTGATTTAGCTTTTTGAGCTGCTTCGGCATCTTTTAGTGCCTCGTGCCGTGAGTTTCTCATGGCAATGTTACAGTCCTCTGCTATATCACCGAGTTGTTTAACTATTTCAGCTCTGCGCTCAGTAGTCAGCGGTGGAATTGGCACCCTTATGATGTTTCCATCGTCTACTGGGTTTAGGCCTAGACTTTGATCATCTCGTATTGCGCTGGCTATTGCCTGCAAATTTTGTGGATCAAATGGAGTTACTTGAATTAGTTGAGCTTCGGGAGCAGTAATATTAGCTACTTGCCTAATCGGCATAGATGTACCGTAAGCATTAACCATTAACTTGTCTAGAGTAGCTGCACTTGCCCTTCCAGTTCTAATTTTATTAAGTTCATCCTGAAAGTGTTTTAGAGCGTTTTCTAACTTGTCGGTTGTTTGCTTAGTTATTTGATCTGGTTGCATATAGTTCTTATGATACTAGTTAACTTCACCAAGCGCCATACGGCTAAATCGTCGAACTACAATATTCTCACCCAATTTAGCATTGTGCTCTTTAACGTAGTTACCGACCGTCTGGTCAGGGTTCTTAACATATGGCTGATCAAGCAGACATCTCTCAGCAAAGTACTTCTTAAGCATGCCTTCGACAATCTGGTCGGCAATATTAGCTGGTTTGCCTTCATCAACAACTTTCTTTTTGAATTCTTCCCTTTTGGCATTTTTAACGTCCTCAGGAATATTACTATCATCAACATATTCAGGGTTACTGGCAGCAATGTGCATTGCAAGATCTTTAACTAAATCGGTAAAGATTTCATTTCGAGCTACAAAATCTGTTTCACAGTTTACTTCAACAAGCACACCGATTCGGTTGTCGTGGTTATATGTTCCTATTACACCTTCTCTGGCTTCACGCTCAGATCGCTTGTCGGCCTTCGTCAGACCTTTTTTACGCATAGCGTCTAGTGCTTTATCAAAGTCACCATTTGACTCAACTAAAGCCTGCTTAGCGTCAGTAATACCAACACCGGTTAGTGAGCGAAGTCTCTTAATTTCATTAATATCTATACTCATAATTTTCTCCTTACTATTTTACTTTTTCAGTTTCCTCAACGGTAACTGGCTTCTTTTCTCTTTTAGCTTTCCCACTCATAATCGCTGCTTCTAGATAACTCGACATTAATTGGATTGTTTTTATCGAATCGTCGTTACTTGGTATTGGATATTCAACAGTGGTTGGGTTAGCATTTGTATCAACAAGTGCAACGATTGGAACCTTTAGAGTTTTAGCTTCTTTAACAGCATTGGCATCATGCAGGATATCTACAATAAACAATGCTCCAGGACGGCCGTTTAAGTTTTTAATTCCACCGTAGATATGATTCATCGAATCAATTTCCTCTTGGAATCTTTGGACTTCAAGTTTTCCATATTTTGACGCCAGCTGACCTGAATCCATTTTTTCTTCAAGGTCTTTTAAGTGCTTAACTCGTCCACCAATGGTATTGAAGTTTGTAAGCATTCCACCAAGCCAACGCTCAACCACGTATGGCATGCCGGTTTTTTCAGCAAGTTCTTTAAGACTATCGTGAGCTTGTCGCTTTGTTCCAACAATTAATACTTGCTTACCTTGAGACACAGTTTCTTCGATGAAAGCTAATGCCGGAATCAATGCATCAACGGTCTTATTTAAATCAATAATATGAGTACCATTGCGGGCACTGTGAATATATGGCGCCATCTTTGGGTGCCATCTGCTTGTCTTATGGCCAAAATGAGCACCGGCCTCAAACAAGTCTTTTGCATTTACATCTAGTGTAGGCATAAAATCATCCTTCTTCCTAACCCGGTTAACCAAAACTATATTAGTTTCAGAGGACAATAACTCCAGGTGTGTTATTAGTTATTACTTTAATATTAACAGATAGGAGGTGGTTTTGCAACAGACATAATAAGACAGTTTAAAACTTTTTACTCTACTGCTTCGAGCTTAATGATAAGTTCAAGCTATTTACTATATTTACGATTTAGAAACGCAAAGTAAAAAACTACAAACAACAATACTATCGATATATTAGCAATAAGCCGTGCTTGAAATCGGTGCCTGAAAAACATTAAGTCTGCAGTTACTATTACGATTATCATCAACAACACATAGAATATTTGCATTGAAGTTCTTGTCATTTTTCTATTTATAGACCTTACGAGCAATACTTGCTCCTAAAACACCAACCAAGAAGCCACAGGCGAAAATAAATAAATTATGAAATCTATTCACACTTAAGAAATCCCTTGCGGTAAGCAATACTAGCAACCACACCACAATAACGCCGACGGGATATATCCAATATGGGTATTTTTTAGTCTTAATCATGGAAATATTATAGCTTATTGCTATTACTTGGATTAATAATCTGCGGGGTGGGTTGAGCTATTGTAGGACTAGTCGGCGTCTGGACACTGCTTGGCGAACTACTATTCGACACCGCCCCTGGTATTGTCGGACTTATAGCTTTGGGGGGTCGGTTACGTAAGTATAAGAAGACCAAACCAAATCCGAGCAAGACAACTATAATTCCAGCAATCACGTAGTAGATTGTGTGGGATTTATGTTTAACCAGAGCTTCATTTTGACCTATTTCGACACTGACAATTTTGGTTTCGCCACTAGCAAGGGTCACCTGAGTCTTAGTAGGAGTCTTGGTGGTCGTACCAAGAACTGTAACCGTATGTTTACCAGATGAAACGTCTTGAAAGACAGCAAGTCCATTTTTGTCGGTAGTCTTAGACGTTTTACCGTCTAGTGTTACTTTAGCTCCAACGATTGGACGAGCGGATTTTGTATCGACGGCCACTGAAAGTGAAGCAGTTGATGCAGTGATGGATTCAGTTGAACTTTGAGTTGTTGGGGTCGTGGTTGTGGTCGTTGGCGTGGTAGACGTTGTTGATTTAGTGGTGGTAGTTGTTGAAGTAGATTTTTTAGTGGTTGATCCCGAGCTGCCACTTGAGCCCGAACCCGATCCAGAGCCCTGGGGGCTAGGCTGTCCTGCAAAAGATATGTTCTGAGCAGCCGTATCACCCGCCTGATCACCAAAACTAAGATTGCAAGTATATCCTGCATTAATCTGGGCTTGAGTTGGAGGACATGGATAAGCAGCAGCATCAGTAGAAGCGCTACCGCCACTACTATCTGTACCTGTCGCGGGTGGACCAACCGTACCAGAGACTATCGTAAATGACGTTGAACCTAAATTACCGCTGCCATCTGTTGATGTTAGGGCCGAAAATGGATTGGAACAAGATACGGCTATTGGATTACCCAAGAAACTGACTGTGGGCTGATTAGGATCACTATTACATTCAAGAATTGAACCGGTTGAATTCGCTGCAAAACCAGCCCCCGAAACCGACACAACCTGTCCATTGGTAAGTCCTGTAGTTGCAGATACATTCAGGGTAGCAGCAGCCCTACTGATAACTGGGTTTAACAAAAATACCGCCGCCAAAACAGCAATAGGAGTGAGCGAATATTTTAGTATTTTTTGTTTCATTTAAGTTTTTATTTTTATTTCATAGTTATTTTTTTCTATGATCTGAACTAATTATACAACGAAATTGCTTATGTTACACAAGAACATTTCTAGTAATGCATTCTGTTAAGCACATACGACAAATTACGATCGTGTGTTGACCCCTGATCAATATCCGTGTATACTCCTCATTTGATATGAAGAAAAAACTTCACCCAGACAATTATCGGCCAGTGGTTTTCCAAGATTTGAATAATAATCAAACCTTTATTACGAAATCGACTGTTGCAAGCGAAGAAACCATCACACTAGATGGCGTTGAATATCCTTTGGTCAAAGTTTATATCTCAAGCGCTTCTCACCCATTCTTTACCGGACAAGAAAAACTTGTCGATGTTGAGGGTCGTGTAGATAAATTTAAAGCCCGAGTACAAGCTGCCGAAGACCGCAAAGCAAAAGCTGCCAAAAAGTCTAACAAACCAGCTAAAGAAAAGACCGAAGAGAAGTCTGAGACTGAAAAACCTACCGTTGAGAAAATCGGTAATTTAAAACCAAGTAATTCTTAACTAAGTTTATTTTATCCCTGTCACCTTTTAGGTATTCGGGGATATTTTTATATACTGGACATATAAATGGAACAACAAGAGAAAAATCTACGTCAGGAATATGCGGAACTTGAGACCAGACTTGAAAGTCCGGACATCTACTCGTCGCCCGAATATCCCAAGCTAGCCAGACGGAAAAGTCAGCTAGAAGATACAATCAAGTTATTCGACTCAAAACAATCTATTCTCAAGCAAATCGACGAGAACAAGGAATTGCTCGGAAGCGACGACTCTGAATTGGCAGAACTAGCCCAGACTGAACTTGAAGAATTAAACAAGCGACTTGAGAAAACCCAAGGAGATTTAATTGAAATACTTCTTGAAAAGGATCCCAATGATGAACGTGACGTCATTATTGAAATTCGTGCAGCTGCCGGTGGTGATGAATCGAGTTTGTTTGCTGGTGATCTGTTTCGCATGTATACGCGGTGGGCTGAGATGAATAAATATAAAACTGAGCTTATTAGCGAGAGCCCAAATGAAGTAGGAGGCTTTAAAGAAGTAATATTTTCCGTTAAGGGGTTAGACGCTTATAAAAATCTGAAGTTTGAAGCCGGCGTACACCGCGTTCAGCGAGTTCCTACTACAGAATCGCAAGGACGAATTCATACCAGCACAGTTACAGTTGCTGTGATGCCCGAAGCTGAAGAAACAGATGTTTCTATAAATCCAAAGGATCTTCAAATTGATACATATCGTGCCAGCGGACATGGTGGCCAAAGTGTTAATACTACTGATTCTGCTGTCAGGATCACTCATATACCTAGTGGTTTGGTGGTTACTCAACAAGATGAAAAGAGCCAAATTAAAAATCGAGATAAAGCCATGAGTGTACTTAGATCACGCCTACTTGCTAAGAAAATTGCTGACGAACAAGCCAAATTATCTGATGCCCGTCTTAAACTTATTGGGTCGGGAGATCGAAGTGAAAAAATTAGAACTTATAATTTTCCACAAGATAGAATAACTGATCATAGGATAGGTTACAGCCGCAGTAATATACCAGGCGCATTAAATGGTGATATAGACGACTTACTCGACAAGTTGAAAGAATATGAATACCAACTCATCAATAACGAACAGTGATTGGCTAGAACAGTCTACAAGAAAATTAAAAGCAGCGGGAATTAGATCTGCTCGGCTTGATAGTTTGCTTATTTTGGAAGAAGTACTGCGCTTGCCTAGAATTAAATTGTTAACAAAACAAGACATAACATTTTCCGATAAACAATTAGAAGAACTGAACTTAATGTTAGAACGTAGGTTAAAAGATGAGCCTATGAGCTACATAAGAGGCTACTCGGAGTTTTTTGGACGTGAGTTTACTATTGATAGCACCGTGCTTGTACCACGGCCTGAGAGCGAAGCATTTATCGAATTAGCAAGATCAATAAATCTAGATAACGATCGTATCGCCGATATTGGCACTGGTAGTGGATGCCTAGGCATTACTTTTAAGCTAGAGTTCCCGAGTATTGATATTGAACTGTTTGATATATCTCCGGAGGCAATTGAAACAACCAAGTCTAATTTAAAAAAATTTAAATTGAATTTAAGCTGTAAAGTATCTAACTTACTTGATGATGTTGACGGAAATTTCGATATTTACATAGCTAACCTTCCATACGTTCCTGATGAAATGAAAAATTTGAAAAATTTGAGTTTTGAACCACCCATTTCATTATTTGCCGGTAGTGATGGCATGGATATTTACAAGTTATTTTGGCAACAGATTAAAATCAGACCAAATAAGCCAAGATATGTAATAACTGAGTCATTAATATCTCAGCACCACCATATGATAAAACTTGCAGAATCTGCTAAATTTAGTTGCAAAAATAGAGATGGATTAGTGCAACTTTTCGAACTCAACTAATGATTAGGGTCTGCTTCTATAGTTACTGGTACTGTTTTTTGCGAACCGTTTCTTAATACGGTCAGAGTAACTGTTGTACCTACTTCGTTCTGATCAATTAGCGAGGATAGTGAATCGTTTGTGCCAACACTCGTTCCATTTACAGCAATTATTACATCGCCAGTTTTAAGACCAGCTTTGTCCGCAGGGCTACCTGAAATTATAGAGTTTTGCCCTGATTGATTTGGTGGTATAAACGCTCCGTAGTTAACACTTAAGTTATATTGTTTCTGAATAGCTGGAGTAACGTTTTCATAGTAAACGCCCAGGTATGGTCGTTGTAGTTGCCCGGACGTTATAACACTTTTGATCATGCCATCTACGTCATTAATTGGGATTGAAAAACCAATATTTTGTGCTCCATCACTTGCAAGAGCTGTGTTTATTCCTATAACTTCACCATTTATGTTGATTAATGGTCCGCCAGAATTTCCAGGATTTATTGCAGCATCTGTCTGAAATAAATCTTGAAGATCTTCTGCGGAGCTGTCGCTTGATTCATCACCTGCTTGAATTGTTCTACCTTTTCCAGAAATTATTCCACTAGTAACGGTATTTTGGAACTGTCCTAGTGCATTCCCAATAGCCACGACATTATCTCCAATTTGCGTTTTACTGGAGTTACCTAACAATGCGGGCTGTAGAGTTTCGGGTGAATTATTGATTTTTAAGAATGCAATATCTAAGGGGTCAGTGGAGGCTGTTGAACCAACAACCTTAACATTGTTAATAGTTGTACCGTCAGCTAGCGTTACACTAACACTGCTTGCACCACTAATTACGTGCCTATTTGTAACCACATATCCGTTGCTTGAGATAATTATGCCAGTACCTTCACTTTCTTCTTGTGAGCTTGTAGTACTTCCAAAAACTGTCTGAGACTGACTAGTGCCTGCAGCATCAATAGAAACTACGCTTGGACTAACATCTTTAGCTATTGCGGTTACTACTTGACTCTGGCTTGTAACAATTTCCTTAGCAGTATTAGCAGAATTATCGGTATTTTTATTATTTATGTAGGATCCTAGCCATCCACCGCCAAATCCTAGTAGTAATATAACCACAATGATTACTACTAAATGCTTAATTTTCTTTGTGGATGGAATTTTTGAATAGTCCGGTTGACCATCCTTAGATAATGGTTGTTTGGACTTCTGATTTGGTTTAGGTAAAGCCTCGAATGAATCATTAACAGCCATGTTATCTGTCCCACTCCTTTTACTACTAGATTTATCTTGTTCCATTTGCTCTATTTATATCTTCTTTAACTGAACGCCGGCTGGATAAACTCTAGCTTGTTATTCTATTAAACTATCTTACTGCTCCAATTCGAAAATACCAATATTACGACTATTACTGCAATTAATATAGCAACAATTTGACGCCTTAATACTACATTCAATCTGTCATTTTTCTTAAGATAATATAAGCTAGCAAGCCCTAGCGACATAACAGAGATGATTATTGCTGGTTGCGCAAAGACACCATAAAATAACAACCAATGGCCCAGAATCCAGGTTAAACAAGCAGCAAAATAACCCCAAGTGTGCGAATAGAGTGACGTAAATGGTTCCTCAAATATTGTAAAGAAATGTCTGGCCGCAAGGTAAGAAATCACCCAAGCCACAATAATTAACTGGTATAGGGGTGACCCACTTAACCAAATAAACATTGCAACAAGCCCTAAAAATTGACCAACTAGTGCCTGTAAGGATACTGAAAGCATACTCGAGCCAGGTTTTAGAACCGTTAACCAAATAATGTATACCACTACCCAAAGAAGTTGCCAGTAATAAGAGCTAGTGTGAGTTAAGAATATTAAGATTGATACACCAACCATTATATCCACTCCGTTTGATCGGATATTAGTCAGCCAATATCTTGGTCTAACTGCAAACATTCTCCACTTGCTCAGTAAAATTAGTACTAAAGCTATCTCTGAAAAGCCAGATCTAACTAGAATTAACAGTAGTAATGGTAATAAGACGTTTAAACCTTGGTGTAAGATGTATGAAAAGCCACTTTTTGGTCTTAGCTTATTTGCTACAGATTGCATGTTAGTGAATTATATCAAAACAAACGTGCTTAGGTATATAGACACTATAGTACTAGCATTTTAATATTAGTTGCTGCTTTTAACCTTGAAATTTTGTATTTCTAGATTGTTAAAATAATGTACATAAGATATAGTGTGAATCTGTATATGTTACTAAAAAATATCAAATTTTATTACAATTAGGGCCAACTAAATGGATGACTCGTCTGCTGACAAACAAGTTTCTCAAAATACCGTAAACAAACGACCCGGTGAAGGCTTAAGGGGCATAGTAACAACTGGGTGTTTATTTATAGCCGCACTGTTGGTTGCATTGTTACTAACAAGTTTTGTTTTTCAACAGTACGAAGTTGATGGACCTAGTATGCAAACCACATTGCATAATCAGGACAGGTTGATTGTCGTCAAAACTCCTAGAACTTGGGCAAAAATTACTGGTCACCCATATATACCAACAAGAGGTACTGTAGTTGTTTTTAACCAATCTGGTTTATATAACGCTGATGGTGTACAAGAAAAGCAGTTAATTAAAAGAGTCATAGCCGTGCCTGGGGATAGGATTAGTAATTGCAAATAACGAAGTTACTGTCTATAATAAAGCAAACCCAAAAGGTTTTGATCCTGATAAGACTATGGCTTACGGTAAAGTTATTACCTATACCACTGGCAATATTAACGAAGTAATACAGCCTGGATATGTCTTTGTTATGGGTGACAACAGACCAGATTCATTATGATTCAAGATATTTTGGACCAGTAAATGTTAAGTGATATTATTGGTAAACTTGAACTTAGAATCTATCCGTTCAATTCCGTATCTTTGTATTAATAAATACTTTGGCTAGTTTAATAACTTATTTATAATTTCAGTTAAGATTTTCATCTGAACTAAATCCAATTTCTATTTTGCCACCTTTAGCAGTACTTCTTATAGTAACGGGAGTTGAAAGCTTACTTACTAAGTTTTTTGGTTTCATCCGTTTCCTTAGTCATGTGTTTATCTAATTCTTTATCTGTTTTCTTGTCTTTTTTAGCTCCTACAACAAACTGCTCTGCCTGTCTAACTGACCATTTATTATTAATAATATTAGCTAGAAGTTCATCTTGCTTATCTGGAGAATCTTTAAGCGCGAGAATAGTCCTGGCGTGACCTTCACTTATTTTATTACTTGTTAAGGCTTCTTTAGCATTATCAGGTAATTGTAGTAGTCGTACAATATTAACAACTGTGGTATCAGCCTTGCCTAAACGTTTGGCTATGCTTATATAGCTCATATTAAATTGATCGTGAAGTCGCTCAATTGAAGCAGCTTGTTCAAGTGGTGATAAGTCAACTCTCTGGACATTCTCGACTAATGCAATCTCTAGCTGTTCGAGTTCCTTTGAGGACCTGACGATAACAGGTAGAGTGGTTAAACCAGCTTTTTGAGATGCCCTATATCTACTTTCACCCGCGATTATTATATAATTACCGTTTGTGCCAGGACTGACTATAAGTGGTTGTAGAATGCCATAGTTATTTATTGATTCAGCTAATTGCTTTAAAGATTCCTCATCGAAGTGTTTTCTTGGTTGATCCTTATTTGGCTTGATATTGTTGATATCAATTTTCTGGATTCTTTCACTCTCTTCAAGTAAGAAGCTTTGATCAAAATTTTGAGGCAGCAATGAGTCCATGCCTCTTCCAATGAGATTTTTCTTTGCGCTCATATCTTAACTCCTTCCCTGGCTCAAAATTTCGCTTGTAATAAGTTTGTAAGCTTTTGCGCCCTTACTCCATTTATCATGATCAAAGATTGTTTTACCAAAACTTGGTGCTTCAGCTAGTTTAACATTTCTAGGAATAATTGTTTTAAAGACCTTATCGCCAAAATGCTTCCTGACTTCAACTGCAACCTGTTCGGATAAGCTGGTTCTTTTATCATACATAGTCAGAACTACTCCAAGTAGCTGGAGCTTTGGGTTAAGACTTTCTCTTACTCTTTGAGTTATATCTAGCAGTTGTCCTAGTCCTTCTAGCGCATAGTATTCTGTTTGGACAGGAATAATTATTGAATCTGTCGCTGTTAGTGCATTTATAGTTAGAAGTCCTAAGCGCTGGTGGACAATCTATAATTATAAAATCATGTGTTAGCGTAGCTTAATAGCTGACTCAAGTACTTTTCTCTCTGTTTGTTACATTTACTAGTTCGACTTCACTGGCGGCTAGATTTGCATCAGTCGGCAGTATAAAGAGTCCATCTACTGAGGTATTTCTGAATGCATCGGCTAACGATACCTTTTCATGAGCACATCATAAGTAGTAGCAGCCTAAGTTAGTTTTATCAAATCCAAGCCCACTACTGGCATTACCCTGTGGGTCCAGATCTATTAGTAAGACGTTTTGCTTTCGTTTAGCTAGTTGTGCGGCAACATTAACAGCAGTAGTAGTTTTACCTACCCCACCCTTTTGATTAATTATGGCTATTACCCTAGACATTTTTATCCCTTATATCTGTTAGAATTATACCATTTACTAGCCAGCTTATAGCTATTGGAATACTTCTACTTTATCGTTTTGATTTTGATCTTAGTCAGTTGTTGCCTGTGACCATGAACTTTGTGGACGCGTTTTTTAGCCTTGTATCTGATAGCTGTTACTTTATCATCCTTAAAGTTCTCCTCTACTATCTCAGCACTAACTTTAGCGCCCTCAACCAAAGGAGTACCGACAACTGTCTTGTCGTCGTTTATCACAAGTAGGGCATCGAAATTAACCGTTTTTTCTTTGGAATGCAATAACTCAACGTCGACTAAGTCACCTTCGCTGACTAAATATTGCTTGCTACCAGTAGAAATAACTGCTTTTTTCATGATTCAATGACAATCTTTATTAAGTTTATCGTTGAATGTTAACAGATATAGCCCTATCTGTAAAGAGGTGAGTAGCGATTAAGCAATTGACTTTTGTAGTTCAATATCCAGTTCAGCATTGTCAACTTTTACCTTTGTTTGATTTGCTTTGCTTACCAAGTCAGTTTCATTGATCTTAAGAGCCAAGGTTTCGGCTTTTATAGTATCGGCATGCTCGGCTATTGCCCCCGATAACAGCTCGTCGTTAGTGGTCAGCTTAAGGTCAATCCTGTCATCGACATTTAGGCCAGCCTTCTTTCGAGTACTCTGAACATGTCGTATAACTTCACGAACCATACCCTCACCGCGGAGCTTATCATCAAGTTTAGTGTCCAATTCGACCACCATATCATCCTTACCGTGCTCGTTTAGCACAGTAACGTTCTTTACATTTAATTCGTCAGCTATTAGTTGACATAGTTCATTTTTATCGTTGTCAAAAACGTTGTCTTGGTCGTAAATTGTAACGCTTGCTAGTGGTTGTCTTACCTTGATTCCAGCCTTTGCTCGCTCTGCCAGACCTATTGTGATGGCCTCTCTTGCAAATGCCATCCTGCTGATTAATTCGTTGTCAGAATTACCAATTTCTGGCCAGTTACTTAGGTGAACCGAGCTCGGTAAGTCCGTTCCTTTACTAATTTACCCCATAGATGATCAGTTAGGAACGGTGCAAATGGAGCTAGAAGCTGGCAGGTTCTGAGTAGACAGTAATGAAGGGTTTGGTATGCTTGTTGTTTATCTAAATCATCCTGACTTTTCCAGAATCTTCTTCTAGATCGTCTCACAAACCAGTTAGAAAGATCATCCAGTAGATCATTAATAGGTCTAGTAGCTTTATCAAGCCGATAGTTCTCCAGGCTATCTGTTACCTCTCCGACTGCTTGATTCACTCTTGATATCATCCACTGGTCTATCAGGTTATCTGATTTTGGCTCCTCCAATGTTTTCGATGGCTTCCAACCATCAACTTCAGCGTATAGCTGATAGAAAGTGTACGTAGTTATACAGGGTCATAAACACTTTACGCTGAACATCTCTTAGAAAATCAACGCTAAATCTGGTATCTTCGCCATTAATAAGAGGAGAAGATGAGCATAAAGAATCTCAAAGTATCAACACCATACTGATCAAAAACATCATCCATTGGTGCATAGTTTTTTTTTCGTCTTAGATAGTTTTTCACCATCAGCCGCTACAATCCAACCACTACTATATAGCATTCTCAAATGCAGGCTTATCAAACAGCGCGGTAGCAAGCACATGAAGCGTGTAGAACCAGCCCCTTGTCTGATCAACTGCCTCAGCTATAAAGTCTGCCGGAAAACACTTCATCCCAATCTTCTGGGTCTTCAAATGGATAGTGATTTTGGCCATATGGCATAGAGCCAGATTCAAACCAACAGTCAAATACCTCGGGTATTCGCTTAGCTAATTTGCCCGAATCAGTTTTGATTACAACGTCATCAATATATGGCCTGTGTAGATCTGTTAACTTTACTAGGATCCACTGCTTTTTCCTTCAGTTCTTCTAACACTGCCTATCACAACTAGTTCCCCATCATCAGTTACCCAAACCGGTAGAGGTGCACCCCAGAAGCGTTTCGGCTAATCGCCCAGTCTCTAACTTGTTCAAGCCATTTACCAAATCTACCATCTCTTATATTGTCTGGTACCCAATTTATCTGTTGATTATTAGCTATTAGCTCATCTTTTAGATCTGTTACTTTAACAGACCAAGAATCAGTTGCGTAGTAAAGAAGCGGTGTATCACATCTCCAACAAAATGGATAAGTGTGCAGTAAGTGCTCTGCCGCATATACATGACCTGATTTTGTTAGTTCTTCGATGATAGGATTATCAGCTTGTTTAAAGAATTTACCAGCAAATTCATCGGCAATCCTAGATCTGTTTTAACATGTCCATTTTCATCAACTGTAATAAGAACTGGAATATTATGTTGTTTTCCTAACATCAAATCATCTTCTCCAAATGCAGGTGCTACGTGCAAAATCCCAGAACCATCATCAATACTTACAAATTCTGCTCCATAAACTTTATATAGGTTTTCTTTGCCCTCGATAAGCATCTAGATTATTGAATTTAAATAATGGTTCATAGCTTAAACCTATTAAATCATTACCCATTAAGTTCTTTAACTATTTTGTAGGTATCAACAGATAAAGACTCAAGTCGATCTCTGGCCAAAACTAAAGTTTCATTTTGCTCATCGTCGTCATCTAAGTTCTACATATACATAGTTAGCTTCTGGCTTAACTGCAATAGCTGCATTACCTGGTAAGACTCCAAGGAGTAGTAGTCCATCCAAGTAGATATGCATCTTCGTTCTTTAATCTTAAATTTAACATATAGACTTGGGTCTTTAACATTATCTTGATAGCCCTGATTTAATTCAAAGTTAGATAGTGGTGTTGCACACCTTGGACAGTATGGTGAACTTCTAAAATCTTTATATACCAAACCTTGTCAAAGATTGTTTTAAACACCCACCAAACACTTTCAATATAATTATCATCCATAGTTGAGTAGGTCTTTTATAGTCCGCCCATCTCCCAACTCTTTTAAACATCTTTTCCCATACATCCTTGTACTAGTATACTGAGTCTCGACATTCTTGATTAAACTTCTCTATTCCATAAGCAACAATGTCTTTTTTACTCTTAAAGCCATGCTTCTTTTCAATTGCATACTCTATTGGCAAACCATGAGTATCCCAGCCAACACGTCCGTGGTACATAGAATCCCTGCATTGTTTTATATCTTGTGACTGTATCTTTTATAGTAGTTTGCTCTAGGTGGCCATAGTGAGGCGTACCATTAGCAAACGGTGGTCCATCATAGAAATTAAATACTGGGCTGCCTTTTCTATTCTCTAGACTCTTTTCAAATGTATTATCTTTTTCCCATGTATCTAAGAACAGACTTCTTCAATATCTGCTAGAAAATGTTTTTTTGGTTGGTCTGCCACTTTATTATCCTTTCAAAATAAAAATCACCCTAAAAGAAATTGTTGGAATCTACTTAACGTAGACGGTACCATCCAACTTCTTCTGAGGTGATTCCCAAAAGCTCTTGATTTAATGACATTACGGAGTCATGACCGACGAGTTCTACTCTTCATAAAGATTTCTTCTCGCTGCTTCGTGGTAGATAGCCACTCATCAGACTAATAAACTGATGCGCATTTAAACAGTTATAAATTATAGTTTAGAGTCTTATCTAATAACAATCCTAAGTAACTTACAGATGCTTATGGGTTTAGATAACCCAATTACTTCATCAATTGGCGGCAAGATCACTACCCTGCCAATCCTTTATCAACTGTCCATCATCTCTTACGACTAAAATTGCTGGATAGTCCAGTGAGTCATATACGCTGTGCTAACGCAGCACCTTCTATAGTTTCAAGACTTATTTTTTCAATATTTTATCTTGTATGTTTCTTACACTCTTTGACAAAGTTTTCTACAGATCGTAGCAAACTCATCTATCTGGATGATAGAGAATAATCAATTTCATATTAGTCTAAGTATACAGCTTTTATAGCTATTTAATGCTTAGCTACAGCCAGTTGTAGATCCACAAGATGTACATACATAGCAACTACCTGCTCTGTTGAGTTTGATTACCACAGTTATAACAAAGTGGTGCAGTGTCATCATTTATATCTTGGCTTTGACGCTACAGTGCTCAGTATTCTTTAGGAGTAGTCGTCTTTGCTAACATGTTCTGATTCCAACTGGTTACTAGATAGTAGGCTTCCACTTACTTTTGTAGCATCATTGCCCAAGTAAACTAGTTTGATTATCTGGCATATCATCAATTGATCTTAGACCTAGCTCTAATAAATCATCAAATGGAAGATAAGTAAATGCTAAGTCTTCTAAAGATATAGTCAACTATTGAAGAAGCAGTTCTAATTTCGTCATCATCAGTTATACCTGCTGGAGTAAACGACATATTAGTAAAGGATTTAACATAGTCCTTAAGTGGTACACCAAACTGTAAACCATGGCTAACCGATATTGCAAAAGCATCCATAACTCCAGCTAGAGTTGAACCTTGCTTTGCAATTCGTTAAGAATATTTCTCCTGGTGTGCCATCGTCATATTCGCCTACGGTTACATAGCCATGACTATCTGATACTTTGTATGAAAATGTTTTGCTTTTCGGATTGTGGTAACTGTTTTCGGATAGTACTTCTAACTACAATCTGTTCACGTTACCGCATTTACTTGTGAAGCAACTGGTTATTCTCTACTGCACCATCTTTTTTGGCCATCGATAGAGGTTGACCAACTTTACAGTTATCTCTATATATTGCAACTGCTTTAAGACCCATTTTCCATGCTTCAATATGTAAGCTGTTCAATATCTTCAACTGTTGCCTCTTCTGGCATATTTACTGTTTTACTAATAGCACCTGAAAGAAATGGTTGAACTGCTGCCATCATTTTTACATGTCCCATGTAGTGAATTGAGTTATCACCCATTGAACAAGCAAAAACATTTTTGTGCTCATCTTTAAGATCTGGTGCTCCAATAATAGTTTTCTCAATATCTATATATTCAACTATCTTTATCTATTTGAGTCTTAGTGTAGCCTAAGAGCTTTAAGTGCCTTGGTACAGTTTGGTTAACGATATTCATGGTTCCGCCACCAACTAGTTTTTTAACTTTAATAAGCCTAGGTCAGGCTCGATTCCAGTTGTGTCACAATCCATCATTAAACCGATAGTGCCAGTTGGAGCAAGTAAGCTAGCTTGTGAGTTTCTAATACCGTACATGTCGCCTAAGCTCAACTGCTTCATCCCATGAACTTGCAGCTGCACTTAGTAATTCTTCAGAAACTAATCTAGCATCAATATTAGAAACTGCTTCACGGTGCATCTTAATAACATTAAGCATTCCGTCTCGATCTTTATGGAAACCAGCAAATGGTCCAACACGATTAGCAATTTTTGCGCTTGTAGCATACGCATGACCAGTCATAAGTGCCGTTATAGCTGCAGCTTGAGCTCGACCCTCGTCTGAGTCATAAGGCAAGCCCTGAGCCATTAAAAGCGCTCCTAGGTTTGCATAACCAAGACCAAGTTGTCTATATGCTCGAGCATGTCTTAGTAATATTTTCAGTTGGATAACTACTGTAGCCAACTAGAATTTCTTGAGCTGTAAACATTAACTCAACTGTGTGCTTAAATGCTTCAACATCAAAAGTATCGTCTTCTTTTAGGTATTTAAGTAGATTAATAGAAGATAAGTTACAGGCAGAGTTATCAAGATGCATGTATTCACTACATGGGTTACTGCCGTTAATTCGTCCAGCGTTAGGAGTAGTGTGCCATTTATTTAGCAGTAGTATCAAATTGCATACCAGGATCAGCACATTCCCATGCTGCTTCGATTAATTTGTCTAAATAGATCTCTAGCTTTAACTGTTTTAACAACTTTCCAGTCTTTAACTGCCTTTCAGTTCATAGTCACCATCATCAATTACTGCTTGCATAAACTCATCATCAACTCTTACTGAGTTATTAGCATTTTGATATTGGACAGAGAAAGAGTCCTTACCGTCTAGATTCATATCAAAACCTGCTTCTTCTAAACTCTAGCTTTTCGTCTCTTCAATTGCCTTACACCAAATAAACTCTTCAATATCAGGATGATTTGCATTTAGAATAACCATCTTTGCTGCTCGTCTAGTTTTACCACCACTTTTAATAGCACCAGCTGATGAATCAGCTCCACGCATAAAGCTAACTGGACCAGATGCAGAACCAGCACTTTTACCTAACTGTTTCTACTTGAACTTCTAAGGCACTAAAATTAATACCTGACCCAGAGCCACCCTTAAATATCATTCCTTCTTCTTTATACCAATTAAGAATTGATGGCATAGTGTCTTCAACGGCTAAAATAAAACAGGCACTTGCTTGTTGTGATCGTTCTGGGACTCCAATATTAAACCAAACAGGCGAGTTAAAAGCTGCTCTTTGAGTTGCTAATACATACTTAAGTTCTTCTCTGAAATCTTCAGCTTCTTCTTTTGTCTCAAAATAACCTTCTTGAAAGCCATGTCGAGTAATAGTATCGGCTACTCGGTTAATAAGCTGCTTTAGAGAAGATTCTCGTCCTTTTGTGCCTGGTGTCCAGAAAAATATTTCTGAGCAACAATATTGATTGCATTCAGTGACCAATCTTCTGGAAATTCAACATCCTTTCTGCTCAAAGACAGGTTTAGATGTCATTGGATTTATTATTGATGAGTCAGTTTTCACCCAATTTAATTGGTCATAAGCCTTTACTTTTTGGCTGAGTAAAGAAACGCCTGTGACCCAGGATTGTAATTTGTCCCATATTAATACCCTCACTTATTTATGCTGTAAGCGCATACTCCCACACAACGATACCGTGTTGCTTTTTATTATTTTTTTAAAGTTTTTATTTAGAGTTCGGCGCGCCTATTTATTATGTTGCGTTAGTGAGCTCCCTAGAACCTTAAAAGCTTCTGCCTTTTTATGTTTTTACTTTTTGAGCAAAAGCCTTTAAAGTTCGAGGCAACCACTAATTTAGCCCTTTTTTCAACCTTATCCAACTTTACGTTCGCGAATCTGTATTAGTTCGCGTTCAAAGCCAGCAATATCCTTAAATCTCCTGTAAACACTAGCAAATCTTACATATGCACTTCATTTAGTTGTGGTAGACGAGTCATAACCATGTCACCAATCCTCGCTGTTGGAATTTCTTGATCACCGCAAGCATATATTTGTTGCTCTATGTCGGCAACTAAGTCTTTCAAGTTGCAAACTGCTTACAGGAGTTTTTTCGCAAGCCCTATACAATCCAGCTAATAATTTCTCACGATTAAATAACTCTCTTGTACCATTGTTCTTTATTACAATTATCTGAGGATGTTCTATTCTCTCATAAGTAGTAAATCGATGCTGACAGTTAATACATACACGTCGACGTCTAATTGCATCACCGTCTGCTACATCTCGTGATTCTATAACTTTTGTATCAACTTGATGACATTGGTTGCATCTCATCTGCATACCTCCTTTGTTCAATCTGAACGTACAATCGCTATTTTTTATTACTATATATAGCGTCTATACACAAGATGATAACTCCATGTATAGTGCTTTGCAACTAAATAATGCTGTATTATTTACCTTTTATTTTAAAGAGTTATAGACTATTTTTATTGATCTTTATCAGGGGTAGAGTTGTTGTTTGAATCTTTGTGTTTCTTTAGTCTTCGAAGGAAAGATGGCTTTTCTACATCTTTAAATGAATTCTCGTCGTCTACTTCATCGTCATTATGTACGACAGTTGCACCTTTATAGTCTGAGTCTTCTTTTTGTTCAGTTTACGATTCTTCCTTGTCTTCTTTTCATCTTTATCGCTCTCGTGATCTAATGTCCAAATATTTGGCATTGGCTTGTCACTCTTGAAATCTGCATCTTCACTCTGGCTCTTCGTTTTCACTTAATATCCATATCTATATCATTCATGATATTATCACTTGGATTTCTAAGATGTCATTGATCTTCTTAGGTCGATTACCAAAGTATGATGCGTCAAAGCCAGTTGCAACAACAGTAATAATTAGTTCACCTTCAAGTTCAGGGTTAATAGTTGCCCCAAAAATTATGTTTGCATCTGGGTCAGCTGCAGCTGTTATTGTTTCTGCGGCAGAGTTAATCTCATGCATAGTCATGTCTGGACCACCGATAACGTTGAATAGGATTCCTCTAGCACCATCGATAGATACTTCAAGTAGAGGTGACTCAATAGCCTGTTGTGCTGCTTGTATAGCTCTGTTCTCACCACTTGCTCTTCCAATACCCATAAGTGCTGAGCCAGCATCATCCATAACAGTCTTAACATCAGCAAAGTCTAAGTTAATTAGTCCATGAACAGTAATTAAGATCAGTTATTCCTTGTACACCTTGTCTAAGAACATCATCAGCTACTTTAAATGCTTCAATTAGAGGTGTTTGTCTATCAATAGTCTGAAGTAAGTCTATCGTTAGGTATAACTATTAGCGTATCTACTGATTGTCGTAAGTTTTCAATTGCAACTTCAGCATTTCGTTCGTCTTTTTTCTCCTTCGAAAGCAAACGGTTTTGTAGCAAATCCAATAACTAGTGCACCTGATATCAGTTGCAGCTTGAGCAACTATAGCTCCAGCACCACTACCAGTACCACCACCTGCACCAATAGTTACAAATACCATGTCTGCACCTTCTACAGCTTTCTTTATTTCTTCTTTAGATTCTTCGGCAGCTTTTCGACCAACACTAGGATCTGCTCCAGCACCAAGTCCTCTAGTAGTATCTTTACCTATATGTATTTTTTGTTGTAGCTTTAGAGTGATGTAGGGCCTGAGCATCAGTATTAACGGCAATGAACTCAACTCCATTAACGCCTGCATCAACCATTCGATTAATTGCAGCTCCACCGGCTCCGCCAACTCCGATAACTTTTACTCTAGCGAACGTTTCAATAGCTGGTGCAACTTGTGGCATATTATCTCTTTCAACTCCAATTGTTATAGCATGCAGTATACCAAATAACTAACAGATTGTTCAATGTATAAAATACTAACTTGTGCTCAAGAAATCTAATGTGTTCTTAGGTCGCTTAAATTTGTTCAATAATTTATTCGTTACTGAAGTCAGATTAGATCCGTTATCTAGATGAGTGTCTGGTCTTTCATAGTTGCTTGCGTTACCCAGCAGCATATCTAAGAATCATCAGTCCTACTGCTGTTGTATAAGTTGGGTCCGATACAGGATCAACAAGTCCATGTAAGTTTTTCTAGCTTTCCCTAATCTGCTGGAAGCTGAAGTTTATCTCTTGTAAATTCATCAATTCCGGGTAAATTTGCCGTTCCACCTACTATAACTACGCCCCTAGGTAACTTTCCTAGATTTATGTATTTTGTTTAAGTTCTTTTTCAACGAAATCTAATAAGTTCATCTAATCTAGCTTCAACAATCATTTGAATCTCTGAACTTGAGAAATGAATAATCTTCGCCTTTATATTTAACTTCTGATTCCCAGGATTTCTGCTGTATCAGTTTTTAGATTTGCATGTTTAATTTTAACTTCTTCAGCTAAATCTAGATCTATTCTTAGCCCTATAGCTAAGATCATTAGTAATATTATTACCACCAACTGGTATAACTGCAACATGTTGGATTTCCCCGTCTTCTATAACAGCCAAATTAGTTGTACTTGCACCAATATCAAGCAATAATGTTCCAGATTCTTTTTGTTGCCTATTTAACACTGCTTCAGCACCAGCCAGTCCCGAAACCGTTAAATGATTAATACCTAAGTTTGACTTTTCAAGTGCAGCATATAAATTCTTAAGACTTGGGGTAGATGCAGTAATGATATGTGATTCAACTTCAAGTCTAATCCTTCATGCCAACTGGGTCTTTAATATTATCTTGCCCATCAAACTATAATTTTTAGCAAATACCTGAATTATCTCTTTATTAGATGGAAGTTGTAAAATTGTTGCAGCTTCTTCAACTCTAAACTATCTTCCACTGTAATCTCTCTATTAGCAGCGCTAATCGCAATAACTCCTTCGGAATTAATACCCTACAACACTTGCGCCATTAATATTAGTGGTTGCACTTTGATTATTCTACTCCTGATATTCGTTCAGCTTCATTAACTGCTTGAATAATTGCATCCACAACATCATCAACATGAACTACAACACCCTTTCTAATACCAGTCATTAGGTGCTTCTCCATAGCCTATAATAGATAGGTTGTAAGGGATTATCTGGATTATCCATACCGACAACACAACGAACCTTACTGGTTCCAATATCAAGGCCAAAGTAATGATTTGGCTGGAGAATCGCGCATGAAAGCAGTATACTGCTTATACTCTAGTGGTATCAAGTTTTAAAGTACTAAATAATGGTTGAAATTGGTTAAAATCTCAGATCCATTTTCAGTTATTAAAACCGTGTGTTCAAAATGCGCAGCTATTGAACCATCTTTTGTTCTAATAGTCCATTCATCATCATCTTCTGTCTACTTCATAACTTCCAAGAGTTGCCATAGGTTCGATTGCAATAGTCATACCATTTAAAGTTTTGGTCCACTGCTTTCTTGACCATAATTAGGTATATTTGGATCTTCGTGCAATTGATGACCAACGCCGTGGCCACTAAATCTCTAACTATTCCGTATTTACCCTTATTAAGACTTTTTCTACTCATAGCTAATATCACCGACTTTAACACCATCATTTACAACATTAATACCATTCATAAGAGATCATTTGGTGTCTTTACTAATTTTAATGTGTTGTTTATTGTACTTTTCACCGCTAACGGTTATTGCTGAATCAGTAATCATGCGCATCATATGTAACACCAAAGTCTAAACTTACAATATCTCCTTCTTTAATAATCTTATTTCTTCTAGGAATTCCATGAACAATTTCATCATTAACTGAAATACATATAACATCTGGAAAACCATAGTATCCTAAAAAAGTTGGTTGACCACCCGTTGACCTTAAGCTCTTCCTTTGCAATTTCGGCTAAATCTTTAGTGCTCATACCTTCTGTAATTTCAATAGTTAAACTATTAAGAACATGAGCTAAGATTTTACCAGACTGTCTCATTGCTATAATTTCATCATCTGTTTTTAACTTTGTAAACATCATAAACTTACGCTAATGTTACTTATTAATACTAAGTTTAGTCATCATTATTTCTTGATGAACTACTTCTACGGTCTGTTCAGCATTAATTTCAAAAATTTTAATCTTTGCTTTCTTTAATTGTCAAATATAGGAAGAGTTAGCATTGTTATATTCATCAATTCGTTGATTAATTGCTCTAATATTATCATCTGGTCTTTTTCGTTCTAATAATCTTGGCACAATTATTTCGGCAGCTGCCTTAAGATTAATAACTCCTCTAATTAAAGAACCTACCTTTTTTAACTTCAGCTAATAGCCATTCAGCTTGTTTTATTGTTCTAGGAAAACCATCAAGTATATATTCTTCATCTGGTTTGCCTAACTTTAGATAATTCTTCATCAACTGCTTCAATAACCTCATCATCACTTATTAAGCTCACCGGTAAGCATTTTTTCTTGAATAGTTGGATCTAAGTGTTGCTCTTAAGAATTCACCCATAGAAAAGTACTTAGCCCAATTTCTTGAGCTAATAATTTTCCCTGGATGCTCTTACCAGAACCAGCAACCCCTACAAATATAATCACTCATTTCTCCT
Organism: uncultured bacterium; assembly: GCA_963699195.1. GTDB lineage: Bacteria > Patescibacteriota > Saccharimonadia > Saccharimonadales > DATKHC01 > JBBQBA01. The sequence continues at coordinate 25,718 of OY969420.1, forward strand.
ATAACATTAATATAATATACAATTTATTATTAATCCTTGATAGCTATTCTTGCGTTTAAGGGCAAATCGCTATAAGTCAATCATAACTATCTTTTGCCCAAGTTTATTCTTTTAAGTTTAATAGCTCTTCGTTCACGACGAACAATTGCTTGTTGTCGTCTTTCAGATTTGCTAATACCTTTATCAAATCGTTGAACTTGTTTAGCCTCTATTAAAACACCACTTTGCTGCACTTTGCGCGTAAATCGACGGAGCATATTCTCAAGAGGTTCTTTACTATCTTTACGTGTAACTTGTATCATCTTAGAATAAATATATTACAACACCGGTAGTTTTGCAAGCTAAAGATGACTACTTATTGGTTATATTGCGGTCTTCTCACGCTAACTCGTTGTGATTTCAACACAATACTTTGTAAGCTCTTTAAAGATAATGAAGTGCTTATTGGTGTAATAGATCTTCGTATTACCTTGTTTTTCGGAAATTAGGAATCCTACTTTTTCTAGACGTTTTAATTCTCTTTGTATATTGCCAGCATCTTCTTTAATTAGCTTTGCTAGACCCCTTACATGAGTTTTAAAGTCCGGATATTTAGCATAGATAATTACTATTTTTCGCCTAACCCTTGATGTGATAAAAACGTCTAACATAAGCTCCCTTCATTGTTATTCGAACAACGAGAATTATAGGTCATCTTAAAAACTAATTCAAGAAATTTTGTTAAAATTAAGAATGAGTCACTTAATATTGAGGTGTTACATGCAGTTTTACTTAGTCTGGGTTTCAAGTCCCGCAATTTAAGAGTTCAAAACCATTAACATATAGACTATGATGGAGTCCTAAAAGATGGTTCAATAGTCAGTGTTCCATTTAGAAATAAGCAGTTATTGGTTTAGTTGACTCGGAAACAGTCAAAGCCAGAATTTCACCACCAAAGACATTGAGAGACTAAGTACTAGATGAACACTCTTCCAAGTCCCAACTTTGAGCTTTTCAAATGGCTTATGCAGCTATTATCCATGCATCATCTTCATCCAACTACAACTATTTCTACCAAATAATATACTAAAGCTAAAGAAAGACGAAGTTGAAAATGCAAAACTAAACTAATCACATTAAAAGAGTTAAATCTACCTACTCTAACTGAGTGAACAAGCAAAGTCATCAAGGCTATTGAGATCAACTGTATCGAGACAATTCTTATACACGGAGACACAAGTAGCGGCAAAACAAGAGTTTATATTGAACTAATTATTCAGACCTTGAAACAAAATAAATCGGCAATTGTCTTAACTCCCGAAATAGGACTTACTCCACAATAATAAAACGCTTGAAGAAAGTTTTCCTAGCTAGGATGATTTTAATGCACTCATCTCTTAACTGAAAAAATCAGACGAGAAAATTGGTTAAGAATAATTAAATAGCTGAACCACCTATAATTGTAGGCCCTCGATCGGCACTATTTAGCCCATTAAAAATGTTGGTTTAATAGTTATGGACGAGGCCCACGAAGCTAGCTATAAACAAGAGCAATCTCCCTATTATCAAACTAGTAGAGTGGCTGCTAAGCTTAGCTGAAATTCAATCGAGGCAAAATTAATTATTGGAACAGCAACTCCACTAATAAGTGACTATTATGTTTTGAATCAAAAAATTTGTTAACACCTAGAATGATAAATCCAGCGGTTACAAAAAGTAGATAGCGAATACTGAAATCCATCAAAACAGTAAAAATAACTGACAGAGATAATTTAAGCTAAATCTACTTGGTTTTCAAATCAGTTGATAAAATCCATTACTAAAAGTTTAAGCGACAATGAACAATCAATTGTATTTCTAAATAGACGTGGTACAGCCCAGGTTATTCTTTGTCAAAACTGTGGTGGCAAGCACTGTGCCCAAATTGTGATACTACTCTTACTTATCATGCTGATACTCATACAATGATTTGTCATAGCTGTAACTTCAATCAAACTATACTCCTCCAGTTTTGCCCGTCTGTAATAGCCCAGACATAATATTTCAGGGGTGCTGGTACTAAAGCGATTGACAGAAGAATTAAATAAAATTTCCTGCGGCCAAGATCAGTAGGTTTGATAAAGACAATAAGAAAGTAGATAGCCTAGAGCAAAACTATGCAAGATTTACTTAAGTGGGAAATAGATATAGCGGTAGGCACACAAATAATAACAAAGGGCTTAGATTTACCTGAAATTAAGTACTGTTGGAATAGTAATGGCAGATAGTGGTTTATTTTTCCCAGACTATATGGCTGAAGAAAGAACCTTTCAGAATCTAATGCAGGTAATTGGAAGAGTTGGGCGAGGCCACATAAATGGCAGAGTAATAGTTCAGACTTACCACCCAGATAGTATTGCGATTAAAGTCTGCCATCGATAAGGATTTCAAGAATTCTATACGATCAACAATTATAGAGCGAAAAAAATATAAATTTCCCTCCATTTGTATATCTTACTAAAGATTACATGCCAAAAGATCGTCACAAAAAATAGCCAAAGAGCTGCCTGTGAAAACTTATAAGCGAATAAATAATCTAAAATTACCTGTGTAATTAACGGACCAGCCCCTGCATTTCATGAAAAACAAAATGGTAAATATATGTGGCAAATTAATAATTAAATCAAACAGATAGATCTAACCTGTTAGAGATTATTAGAAATACTTACCCGCAAATTTTATCTATGATATAGATCCAGTCAAGTTTACTCTAATCAGTTAATTTTTATTTTATATCTGATGGTCTATAGTTTATACTTCTGAAAATGAGCATGACAAAAGAATGATATTATTACCCTACCAAACCCACATCTAAGAGAAAGATCAAAGAAAATCGGAGTAATTACGCAAGACGTACAAGAATTAGCTGATAATATGATAGCAGCAACACTGGACTGGGAAGATAGTCGAGAGCATGAACTAGGTGTTGCTTTAGCTGCAGTACAAGTTGATCAATTTCTGGATTAATAGTTGTAAGAAATGATTTTGACAACAAAGACGATCAGTACGTTTCAGGTATTTATAAATCCAGAAATTACTAAATATGAAGGCGAAACAAATTGAGGATCTTAGAGGGGTGTTTAAGTGTTCCTGACATATACGGTAAAGTAAAAAGATATGAAAAGATAAGACTTAAAGCTACATCATTAGATGGAAAGCAAATATAGAATAAATTTAGATGGCTTCATGGCCAGAATTATTCAACATGAGATAGATCATACTAATGGAACTGTATTTATAGATCACATAAAAGATAATGAAAAATGCGTTTTTTAGGTTAAATAAAGACGGCGAATTAGAAGGTTTAGACTATGACAAAGAAATCAGAAACAATAGTATTCTTTGGTAGCGGACCCGTAGCTGCTAAATCACTTGAGCTTCTACAAAATAATTTTAATATTGAAGCAGTGTGTTACTAAACCTGCTAAAATCAAGAAGCAATGACCCTGTTCCAGTACTTGATCTGGCCAAAGATCTAGGCCTTAAAACCTATACACCATCAAACAAACATGAATTAGATGAATTAATTAGCATAATGCACATTTAAAGTTAAGCTAGCTGTTCTTAATTGACTATGGAATAATAGTTTCTCAAGCCGTTATAGATTATTTCTCACTAGGTATTATAAATAGCCATTTTAGCTTACTACCTAAGTGGCGTGGCGCTGATCCAATAACCTTTTCAATTTTAAGTGGAGATATCAAGACAGGTGTAAGTTTAATGTTAATTACATGCCGGCATGGACGAAGGTCCACTTTATTGCATCAAGCAGACTTAGAAATTATCAGACATGATACAACTCAAAGAGTTAACTAGATAACATTAATACAACTTCAGTGATGACATGCTTAATTGAAAACACTTCCAGATATGTACAGTGGATAGACTCCATACCACCCTACAACCATGACGATACGAACCAACATATTCTAGGAAATTAACTAAACAAGATGGAATAATTGATTGGCAAAAATCAGCTGAACAAATTGAAAGAGAAATAAGGGCATATATCGAATGGCCAAAGAGTTATCACAAAGTAAAAGACAAAGACATAATCAATAACCAAAGCTCATGTGATAGATCAATAAATGGCACACCAGGTGACTTCGTATATAGATAGAGACAATCAAATTACTTTTACTGCGGAAAAAGACGCTCTAATCAGTAGACAAACTAAAACCATGCAGGTAAAAATGAAATGGATATAAAGTCTTTTCTTACTAGGTTATCGCTAATTACTAGAACATTTGGCGGGTGCTGAGTTGGGTCTGGTGGAGGTGGCAGCTTGCGGTTGAGTAGCTTGTGGCGGACTGCTTGGTTTGCCTTGTGTTAATCGAAGCAATATTTGAGGTGCAACTGCTTTAATTTCAGTTTTTAAGTTTTTCGAGTTCGTCAGCTACAACTTGTTTATAGTTTGGGAAATTAGTTTCTAGCCATTTAAGTGCACCGGCTTCATCATTTTTATCAATGTAGCTTTCAAACTCAGTTAATTGTTCTTCTGTCATTTGGTTTGCCAATCTAGTACCTACTCTCATCTCAAGAGTTTCATAGATATGATTGAACATTTTAGTCTTCTCTTCAGGAGGTAAATCTATTAAGTCCAAGTTCTTTTAGTAATTCGTCATCTAGTTTAAACATATTTATTAGCCTATATTTACTATACTCTAATAATACCAAAAAATTTTGAATTATGTTATCTATAATTTTCCTGTCTATCGATTCTCTAGTATAAACTTCTATCCTGTCGTCAATCTGAAGATCAACTTTAGTTGAAGTCTTCAAACTCATGCCACACATCTCACCTTCAAGAACTTCTTTAACATCTTGTGGGCCTCGCTTTAGATTAGTAACTTCAACTTCTGCTATTACTTCTTTATCTCTCTTTAACTCTACCAAGAGCAGGTATAACTAGTTTACCTTTTGTTACTTCACCCCCACAAATAACAGCAGTCTTTAGTCATCTTAAATATACCCTTAACAATCAGTGTTCCCATTTCTTTTTCAACTATTTCTGGCTCTAATAGTTTACTCAATTCTTCTTTGGCATCATCAATAATTCATAGATAACTTTAAATATTCTAACCTTTACTCTCGAGCTCGATTAGCTAATTGTTGAATGTTTTTTGGCATCGTCAACATTAAATCCATAAATTATTGCATTCACCACTTTGAGCTAGATGAATATCATTTTCATTGATTAACCCTACACTTGATCCAATTATTCTGAACAGCTACTTCATCAGTATTTAATGGTCTTTAAACTATCCAGAACAGATATTAGTGAACCTTGTACATCAGCTTTAATAATAATATTAAGTTCATTAATCTTGTTATTATGGCTAATAATTCTTAGCAGCTCAGTACTGTTCATATCAAGCTTACCTTGATTTTGCTGACGTTAGTTTCTGTTGCAGTAGCATCGTTTCTAGCGATTTTTTCATCTTTAACTACATTAAACTCATCCCCAAAGCTTGGTAAGTTCTTAAAACCAGAAATAATTACAGGAGTGGATGCAGTAGCTTCATTAATAGCTTTCCGTCAGTATCTTGCAGATTTCTAATTCTGAGCATAGGTAGATCCAGCCACTATAAAATCGCCGGCTTTCAAGATTCCACCTTCGACTAATACCTCAGCTACTGCGCCTCTACCCTTCTCCATATGAGCTCTCAATAACTAGTCCAAATGCTGGGACGTCTGAGTAAGCTTCTAGTTCCTCTACATCGGCGATTAAAAAATCATGTCCAGTAAGCTGATCAATTCCAGTCTTAGCCTTGGCAGATACCTCTACGGCAACAACATCACCACCCCAGCCTTCAAGTCATACATCATTTTCGGCAAGTTGCTGTTTGACTAGGTTTGGATTAGCATGTAGCTTTATCAATCTTGTTAATTGCCACAATGATCTTAACGCCTGCTTTCTTAGCAAATCTAATTGCTTCAATCGTTTGAGGCTTAACACCATCATCCGCTGCAACTACAATAATAACTAGATCAGTAAGTTGAGCGCCATGTTCCCGTAATAGCTGCAAAAGCTTCATGTCCCGGTGTATCTAAGAAGAGTAATCAATCTATCATTATGTTCAACTTGATAAGCGGAAATATGCTGAGTAATACCACCAGCTTCACCCTTAACCACATTTGCTCCTCTAATTGCATCCAATAAGACTAGTTTTACCATGATCAACATGACCCATCACAGCTACGACTGGTGGCTTGGTACTGTTTTATGACCATCAATTTTGGTCTTATTCTTTCGGCTCAAAACCAGATTTTCAAGCTCATGCTTCTCAAGCTCAATATCAAGACCTAGCTCTTGTACTATAATTTGAGCAGTTTCAAAATCAATTCGTTCATTAACAGTTACCATGACGCCCATCTTCATAAGCTCAGTTATTAGTTTAGTAACTGGCAAGAGTCAACTTGTCAGCTAGATCACCGACTGTGATTGTATCTTCGAGTTCAATAGTACTTGCCATCTTTAACTCCCTCCTGGACAATGCCTTAAATTAATTTGACTTTGTTATTTCTTCTTAGCGTCTTTTAGGCTTAAGGCAATTTTGCGACCTTCAACGTCAATATCAATAACCTTAAATTTCTTTTTTTCGTTTAGTTGAAAGATTTTTTCCGGGTCAACACTGTCATCATCACTCATTTCTGATACATGTACTAGAGCTTCAACTGATGGACTAAGTTGTACGAATGCACCAAATGGAGTAATTCTAGTAACTTTTCCGTCCACTACATCACCCTTTTTGAATGACTTAACTTCTTGTAGCCATGGATCTTCAGACATTTGCTTAAGACTTAGGCTTAATCTATCTTTATCGATAGCAATGATCTTTGCTTTTACGTTTTGCCCAACTTTTATGTAGTTTCTGGGTCTTCAACTCTTTCCCAAGAAATTTCTGAAATATGAATTAATCCTTCAATTCCATTAACATTAACGAAAGCTCCGAAATCAATAACTCCTGTAACTACACCTTCAACTTCATCGCCAACTTTAAGTTTTGCAGAATCGTTCCTGCATGCTATCTTTGATAGCTTCTTTTTCAGAGAAGATTAAGTTTATTATCTTTTCGACTTAGATCAATAATTCGAACTGTTAGAGGTTTGTTATTAAGTTGATTTAACTTCTGTAAGAATCTCATCTTTATCTGCACCAAGTACTCTAGGGTAATGTCCTGGAGCCAGTTGAGATACTGGTAAGAATCCACGGATTCCTTCTAGTTCAACAAGTAAACCACCTCTATTTGCATCATAGGATTGAATTTCTATAATTTCTTGATTATCGAATACTCTTTGTAATTCATCCCATCCCCGATCTTTTTCTGCTCGTTTCATACTTAGTAGCGCAAAGCCATCATCCATTTCTGGATCTACTACGCTAGTAGATATTTCCTGACCCACACTTAATGGTGCTCCGCCTTGCATTTCCCGATGTAATACTACACCAATTCCATTTGCACCTAAGATCTACCCAGATTTCGTGTTTTTTGACGGATATGAACTGTTCCGTCTACCATATCTCCGGATTTTAATTGTTTAAAGTCGGTCGACTCTAATAAGTCGTCCATACTGACTGTTGCTGTTTTTGACATGACTTCATGCCTCCTTCAAATGTGTCCACTAAAGTCTAAGATAAAACAGATTTTGGTAAGTTCTGCTTAAACTTTTTAGGTTATTTATATTATATCTGTTAAGCCCTAATTCGTCAAAGATTAAAGCAGATTAACAATTTATGATAAACTTTGGATATATGTTTGGGGCAATTGATATAGGGGGTACAAAAACCTTACTAGCGACTTTTAGTAGAGAGGGTAAATTACTAAAAAATATTAGATTCGAGACCCCAAAAACTATGAAGATTATTCAAAGAAGAACTCGCAAAACAGTCAAACAATATAGATATTTCAGTAAGTTAAAAGTTGTAATTGGACTAGCTGTACCCGGGCTAATTAATCGACGCTAATAAGGAGATTGGCTATAGCTTTTGCCAATTTAGCCTTGGGAAAACGTGCCAATTCAAGAAAGATGTAGAAAAATATTCAATGTGCCAGTCTTAGTTGAAAATGATGCAAAATTAGCAGCACTTTCAGAAGCGTTGAGCTTGGAAATCAATACAGAAAAGTATTATAGTAACTGTAAGTACTGGCATCGGCGCAGGCATAATTATTAATGGTAAGATTGATCCAGATTTTGACGACATCGAAGTTGGTCAAATGTTATTTGAACATGATGGCGAGATGCAGAGATGGGAGAAGTTTGCATCGGGTAAGGCTATCGTGGCAAATTTGGTAAACATGCTAGTGAAATAGAAGATCCAGAAACTTGGTAAATTATATCTAAGAATATTGCCATAGGAGTAATTGATCTAATTGCTTCACTTACTCCAGATGCAATAGTTATTGGTGGAGGAGTTGGTAGTCATTTTGAAAAATTTAGTGACAGATTTAAAAAGATCTTAGCAACTATAAAGATGAATTACTTAACAATTCCACCCCTAGTTCAAAGCAAAGAGAGCAGAAGAAGCTGTAATTTATGGTGGTTACGATCTAGGAAAAGCGAACCATGAGCACTCAGATCATTGAGGATCTGGCTAAATATGTACCTGAGGTTAAGATTCGAGTCTGGTAAGTCATTTTATTGGTCGCCGGAGACCATGACAATAACCTATAATGAAAAGCTAGTTGATAATAAGACGGGTAAATGGTCCCTACTTCACGAAGCAGCGCACGCAAAACTCAATCATCTCAACTATAGTTCTGATTTGGGACTTTTGAAGCTTGAGGTAGCAGCTTGGGACAAAGCAAAAGAAATGGCTAGTTCATTTGGTCTGGAGATAGACGAAAATCATATACAGGATTGTTTGGATACTTACAGAGACTGGTTGCATCGTAGAAGTACATGTCCAAAATGTGGGATTATATGTCTTCAATATTCACCTTCAACCTATACGTGTCATAATTGCCATACCAAATGGTCTGTTTCGGCTTCAAGATTCTGTAGACCATACCGTTTGAAGCTAGAAAATGGCAAAGAAAAAAGGTCGCAATCAACGATTGCAACCTTTTCCTAAGGCTAACTGACTTAAGATATATTAAGCAGTTTTCTTAGTGCGACGAGAAATTCGTCCACCTTTAGCGCCAGCCTGACGAGCTAAGTCACGATTTGCAAAGAAACCACCAGTGTGTCCCTTTTTACCGCCCATAGCACCGATCTTTGCATAAAAATCAGCACCGTACTTAGTTTTGTTAGTACTTGCAGCAGCTTTACCACCAGCTTTAGTTCCAGCCATGTAATGACCTCCCTTAGTTAATTAACCTTTCGTGACAGAAATAAACAAAGGGCTTCAAAAAAATTGAAACCCTCATTCACTTCTCGAAATTAGTTATAATAGTAGCACTATATTGTGCTCATGTCAATAATAGAGTACTATTTTGTGTTTTGGGCAATAATTGCAGCGTGAAGAAATGGGTCATTAACCATATTGTGCTTCTGGCCAGATATAGCTGTAGCAGTAACTCTATCTGGGCCATAACTAGTTATTAGTCTATCTGTTGCTTCTACCATTAACTGATTAATAGCTAACTCGCTCAGAGTTCCCCACACATCGTGAAGTCGCATGTATTCCTCATTTCGTAATGCTCTATTTGCAGAAACTTCATGCTTACCATGGGTTAGGGCTATAGCAGCCGCTACATTTGTAGGCCTAACTAGTCCTAAACCATATCCTGCCAACCAAAAAGATTTCCTGCCGGCATGTTTTCGAGCTTGGTTAAAAGCAGGACTATTTGCCGCTTTTACATATGCTTTTAGGGGCCCACCGGTTTTAGCAAAGCTCAGTGCCAAATCTGGCAAAGATCTGTTTAAAGGATCTGGTGCATCTATAGCAACTACGTCAGTAACAAATTGATCGTAGTTACTGGCGTACTCTGAGGCTGTTAATGAAAGTGGTACACCATATGAATGCCCAACGTGAGCAACCTGTTCTACACCCTGACGCTTTAAATACTGCAGGCCAGGTTCTATAACTGGTCGATAATAACCCGACCTGACAGTTTCTCTATCTTCTTTTGATAACTTACCGAGTCCCCTGCCTGGGCCACCAATATTTCCAAATGCAACAATTCTTGTTTCGGGCTTTACCATAGCTACAACGAATAAACTACTTCTTAGTCCTGCGTCTAGGCCATTTCCCATTGAGGAGTGATACACCAAAGTATCTGCGCCATCCGGATTAATATCTAGGACCTCTACTGGTAAACCTGATGTTGGCATAAATACCTGGTTACCTGGGAGCTGTGAGTCAATATCTCTCCAGTCCGTAATACTTCTATGGTATTCAGCGGCTTCACTTACTCTTTCTAGTACATCCTGATCAAATGGGTGATATGCTGCAAGCCTATCGGCTTCAGCCTGTGGAGTAGATTCAGGATGTTTTGTCATCATATTATATTACCATATTTATAGATTTTGTCAATCTGTTTGTGCTTAGTTTTTCCTCTTAAAAAGATAAAACCCCTCCTGTCCGGAAGGGTTTTATATAATTTGGCACCGTGCTATTTTCCCAGGGGTGAACCCCAAGTATTGTAACCGCTGCAAGGCTTAACTTCTGTGTTCGGTATGGGAACAGGTGTCTCCCTCGCGCCATGGGCACCAACCAAGTCAGATAAATATTTATCTAGACTGGTTGATGTCTATAACCAAATAAGTAAATTTAAGACAAACGGGACTTGGTTTAATCCAAGCACCAACAGCTAGTCAACTGCAACCTTCTCGCAAGAAGAAATATAAATACTTCAACTGCGAGAAGTCATAAAAAGTCAATGGATCTATTAGTACGCTTCGGCTGCACATGTTACCACGCTTCACCTTGCACCTATCAACCTGATCATCTTTCAGGGATCTCATAGGGAAATCTAATCTTGAGGTCAGTTTCGCGCTTAATATGCTTTCAGCGCTTATCTGTTCCGCACATAGCTACCCAACAATGCCCTTGGTAGAACAATTGGTACACCAGAGGTGCGTTCATCCCGGTCCTCTCGTACTAGGGACAAATCCTCTCAAATTTCCTATGCGTCCACAGCGGATATAATCCGAACTGTCTCACGACGTTCTAAACCCAGCTCGCGTACCTCTTTAACCGGCGAACAGCCGGACCCTTGGGACCTGCTCCAGCCCCAGGATGAGATGAGCCGACATCGAGGTGCCAAACAGCGCCGTCTATGTGAACTATTGGGCGCTATAAGCCTGTTATCCCCGGGGTAACTTTTATCCGAAAGCGCTGCCGATACCACTCTCATGTACATGAAATGTACGGACAGCGGAAAACTAGCTCCTACTTTCGTATCTGTTTGACTTGTTGGTCTCACAGTCAAGCTGGCTTCTGCGCTTGCACTACCGGTTCGATTTCCATCCGAACCTAGCCAACCTTTGAACGCCTCCGCTACTCTTTGGGAGGCAACCGCCCCAGTTAAACTACCCATCAGACACTGTTCCGTGTCCGGTACTGCCATCGATCAAATCGATAGCAAATATCGGACACGGTAAGAACAAAACTACAACAAGGGTGGTATTTCACTAATGACTCCATCTGGGCTGGCGCCCAGCTATCAAAGTCTCCCACCTATGCTACACATGTTACAGCTCGGCTCAATGTCAAACTGTAGTAAAGCTCCACGGGGTCTTTTCGTCCTGCTGCGGACAGACGGCATCTTTACCGTCAATGCACTTTCACCGAGCTCTTCGTTGAGACAGTGCCCACATCATTACACCATTCGTGCGGGTCAGAACTTACCTGACAAGGAATTTCGCTACCTTAGGACGGTTCCTGATGTTACTGCATGTCGCCATGCAGAGCGGACTATATCATACCGCTCACGCGGTCCTGGCGTATAGTCTCTGAGGATTTGCACTACATTTACGTTTGATTAGTTCATCATCACAAGATTCATTAGTCAATCTTTCCTGCTGATTGTCCGCACTGATCATATTTTCACTATAAATTATTACTGTCAGATACACGAGTTTCCAACATATAGCCATGTTTACACTCCGCACACAATGTTTCCTTATTTACTAAATATTCCTAGTGCCCTTTTAAGGACACGGGGTTTCCAGCAAGTTATCTTACCGGCCAAGGATTTTACAACTACTATGTCACTAATAGTTACCGCCGCCGTTCACTGGGGCTTCAGTTCAAGCCGTGAAGCAATCCCCTTAACCTTCCAGCACCGGGCAGGTGTCAGCCCCTATACATCCACTTTCGTGTTAGCAGAGACCTATGTTTTTAGTAAACAGTTGCGTGGGCTCTTTAGCTGCGGCCTCTATTGCTAGAGGCAGACCTTATTCCGAAGTTACGGTCGCTAATTTGCCGAGTTCCTTAACGAAGAATCACTCGTACGCCTTGGTCTTCTCGACCTGAGCACCTGTGATCGGTTTGCGGTACGGATAGATATATACATAAGTTTGAAAGCTTTTCTAGTCAGCTTGGGTCCACAGGAATCTAGCCATAAAGGCCATTTCATTCGCGCTTCGAACCGAAGCCTAGACGCTTAGACGGATATAACCATAAATCCGCTCCTGCTGCCATGCCGCGCACTTTAAACAATATATAACTAGTACAGGAATATTAACCTGTTGTCCATCGCCTACGCTACGCGCCTCGGCTTAGGACCGACTAACCCTGGGACGATTATCGTGGCCCAGGAAACCTTGCTCTTTCGGCGGGCTAGATTCTCACTAGCCTTATGGTTACTCATTCCAACATTCTCACTTGATAGCGCTCCACCAGACCTCGCAGTCCGACTTCAGTGCCCTATCAACGCTCCTCTACCACTCATAATAAATTACAAGTTCGTATCTTCGGTAGTATGCTTAGCCCCGTTACATTTTCCGCGCAGGGTCTCTTGACGAGTGAGCTGTTACGCACTCTTTAAATGAATGGCTGCTTCTAAGCCAACATCCTCGTTGTTTAAGAAACCCCACCTCGTTTCCCACTTAGCATACATTTAGGGACCTTAGATGACGATCTGGGCTGTTTCCCTTTCGAGCGCCGAGCTTAGCCCCGACGTTCTAACTGCCGTAGTTCCACCGCTAGTATTCGTAGTTTATCAAGGATGGGTACCCTCACGGGCCTCAGACCTAAACAGAGCTCTACCCCTAACGGCTACCGTACGACGCTAGCCCTAAAGCTATTTCGAGGAGAACCAGCTATCTCCAAGTTCGATTGGCATTTCACCTCTAACCACAGGTCATCCGGGAGTATTGCAACTCTCTACGGTTCGGTCCTCCACGTGGTCTTACCCACGCTTCAACCTGCCCATGGTTAGGTCACTTGGTTTCGGGTCTAATTACCAGTACTAGACGCCCTATTCAGGCTCGCTTTCACTACGCATCCGTCATATGACTTATGCTTGCACTGATAATTAACTCGTTGGATCGTTCTACAAAAAGCACGCCGTCACCAGCAAGCTGGCTCCGACTCCTTGTACGCACACAATTTCAGGTTCTATTTCACTCCCCTCCCGGGGTTCTTTTCGCCTTTCCCTCACGGTACTAGTTCACTATCGATCAGCAAGATATATTTAGCCTTGGAGGGTGGTCCCCCCAGATTCAGTCAGGGTTACACGTGTCCCGACCTACTCAACAAAACAAATATAAGGTTAGCGAAACTTTACATACCTGGCTATCACAGTCTTTGGCGTAGCTTTCCAACTACTTCTGCTCGCATCGCTAATTTTCTTACCTTATGTAGACCATGGTAGGATTTACTACCTGAAGCGGATGATCTGAAAAAATTCAGAACTCCGCACTGGTTGTTTGTGATGTTACAACCCCTTTTAGATCTTCGTCTACCAACTTATCCAACTATTACTAGACGGAAACCTAAAAAGTTTGGGCTATTCCGCATTCGCTCGCCACTACTAACGGAATCGTTGTTTACTTTCTCTTCCTCGAGGTAATAAGATGTTTCAGTTCCCCTGGTTCCCTCATCTAATCCTATGTATTCAGATAAGCGTGAACAGACATAACTCTGCCCGGGTTTCCCCATTCGGATATTTTCGGTTCAAAGCTTGATTAGCAGCTCCCCGAAGCTTATCGCAGCTCTCTACGTCCTTCATCGGTATCAATGCTGTCAAGGCATCCCTTGTGTGCGCTTGAGTAACTTTTTACGTTTTATGCAATTGACTAGCTATTGGTACTACCAATAGTCTATAATTTAATTTGCCGTTTGTCTTATTTACTCATTAACATAAATTGTTAAGTTACAAAACTCAAGACATTCCCACACTTATAATATAATTCTGTCTTGGTTGAAAACTTGAGTTTACGTTTAAAGTTTCATTTCATTAAATATCTAACCTCTGTGCTTAAACTCAAGTAGCCTATAGAAGTCTATCAACTTTAACAGAGGTTGTAAAGCATAAAATGATGCTAAAATTACTTACGTAATTTCACCCAGTTAATTATTGCTCGTTAAAATTAATGACCTTACTTCAAGACTAGACTTAGTTCCTGCATAATTATCTCGAAGCTATCTAGTTGGTCATAAGTAGATTGAGTCGTCATCTGTATTAACTTTCTGATGTAGTATCAAATCGGTTACATCAGTGAGACCCATCTAAGTATGATCCCAAAGTGTATATCTATGACTGACGTAATCTATAGCTAAATCGCTAGTCCCAAACTACTTGTGTCTAGATATTCAGCTATAGCTGACTCTTCATATCATGAGTCATTTCGATAACACTTTCGGATCATAGACGTAATTATCTTCTACCGGTACATTCCATCCATGAGTGGCCGTGAGTACTATCATTTCAAAAATTGCATCCAGTGGTCATAAGCATGCCTTCCTCGAATGCTGTCACGCCAATCAGTCAAATTATCAATACTCCTATCCCAGTGTATCCATTCATAGTCTCCATGAATGTTCCTGTATAGACTATTATAATATGTTATGGTGGAGACGCGGGGATTCGAACCCCGGACCCCCTGCTTGCAAAGCAGGTGCTCTAACCAACTGAGCTACGTCCCCAAATTAATATAATGGTGGGCTTGCCAGGACTTGAACCTGGGACCTCGTCATTATCAGTGACGCGCTCTAACCAGCTGAGCTACAAGCCCGATAATCTAAAATGGATCAATCGGTATTGTACCTATAAGTTAGCTGCTAAAGTGCAACTTCACTAATAAAAAAGACGCCTGTTAAGCGTCCTTTGCTTTAAAAATCTATATAGCGCAATCAACGTCAGCTATCTTATCAAAAAAACTTTATCTGCCACATAAATGTGGTAGCGATAACTGTTAAGCTTAATACCAGTTATCCAGATCGACCATAGCTCTCGATTGCTCGAGGCTTGGTATTCTCCCTAGAAAGGAGGTAATCCATCCGCACCTTCCGGTACGGATACCTTGTTACGACTTAACCCCAATCATCTCCCCTACCTTAGGCCTAGATAAACTAGGACGTCAGGTATTGGCGACTTTCATGGTTTGACGGGCGGTGTGTACAAGACCCGGGAACGTATTCACGGTAGTGTGCTGACCTACCGTTACTAGCGATTCCAGCTTCATGCAGGCGAGTTTCAGCCTGCAATCCGAACTGAGACCGGTTTTGATGGGATTTGCTCCGTCTCGCGACTTGGCTGCCCTTTGTACCGGCCATTGTAGCGTGTTTCTAGCCCAGGGTGTAAGGGTAATACTGACCTGACATCATCCCCTCCTTCCTCCCCGTTACCGGGGCAGTCTACCTAGAAAAATCCAACTAAGTAAAGGGGTTGCGCTCGTTGATGGACTTAACCAAACATCTCACGACACGAGCTGACGACGGCCATGCAACACCTGTCACTGCGCTCCCGAAGGCACTCTTAACTTTCGAAAAGATTCGCAGGATGTCAAACCCTGGTAAGGTTCTTCGCTTATCCTCGAATTAAAGAACACGCTCCACCGCTTGTGCGGGTCCCCGTCAATTCCTTTATGTTTTAGTCTTGCGACCGTACTCCACAGGCGGGATGCTTAACGCGTTAGCTTCGCTACGTCCCGGGTCGATACGGAACACAGCTAGCATCCATCGTTTACGGCGTGGACTAACGGGGTATCTAATCCCGGTCGCTCCCCACGCTTTCGTGCCTGAGCGTCAGGAATGAGCCAGTGGCCTGCCTACGCCATCGGTGTTCCTCCCAATATCTACGGATTTCACTCCTACACTGGGAATTCCAGCCACCTCTCTCATCCTCTAGCTGAGCAGTTCAAAATATGGATGTATGGTTGAGCCACACGATTTCACATTCTGCTTACTCTGCCGCCTACGCAACTCTTTACGCCCAGTAATTCCGGATAACGCTTGGATCCTCCGTATGACCGCGGCTGCTGGCACGGAGTTAGCCGATCCTTATTCCTCTGCTACTGTCATATTCCTCACAGAGAAAAGCAGTTTACGACCCAAAGGCCTTCATCCTGCACGCGGCGTTGCTCCATCAGGCTTTCGCCCATTGTGGAAAATTCCCTACTGCTGCCTCCCGTAGGAGTCTGGGCCGTGTCTCAGTCCCAGTCTGGCTGATCATCCTCTCAGACCAGCTAACGATCATCGCCTTGGTGAGCCATTACCTCACCAACAAGCTAATCGTACGCAGGCCATTCCCAAAGCGCATAAAGCTTTAATCCGAAGACCACATGCGGCATTAGCTACCCTTTCGGGCAGTTATTCCTCACTTTGGGGTATGTTCCTACGCGTTACTCAGCCGTCCGCCGCTCGCCATCACACCGAAGTGCATGCTGCCGCTCGACTTGCATGTATTAAGCACGCCGCCAGCGTTTATCCTGAGCCAGGATCAAACTCTCCATAAAAAAAGAAAACTGACGTTGATTTGCACTACATAAATTTTTAAAGTCCAAACCGATCTCAGAGACACTTCAAATAGAGCCCCCAAAAGACTTCGATAATATCGTACAGCGTACTAGCCTCTTAAAGTCAAGAACTTTACGCTATAAGTGTTTTCTAACAACGCTTTTGGTTATTTTTCTCTGTTGGAATCGTCTTCTTCAGTCTCTATGTTCGATAGTATTTTTCGACTACTGCCATTGACGTAACATTGTCACCATCGTTAAGTCGCATTATTCTAACACCTTGAGTAGCTCGACTCATTTCAGGAATTTCTTTAAGTCCAAGTCTAATAGTTTGACCCTGACTAGAGATAACAATAACTTCTTGTAGATCATCATCTCTTTAAGGTAGCTACGCCAACTAAGTTGACCGGTCTTGTGATTAACAACTGCTGACCTTATACCAACACCACCTCTAGCATGCGCAGTAAATTGAGCAACTTTAGTTCGCTTACCATATCCCTTTTCACTAATCACAAATATATAAGAGTTTTCTTCAACTATATCCATACCTATTACTTGGTCGCCAGCTCGTAAGTCTAATGCCTCTAACACCTCTTGATACTCTTCCCATTGGTCTAGCATCCTTTTCATGGAACCTAATGGCCTGTCCGTTAGCAGTTGATATTAAGTATTTCGTTTTTACCATTAGTCATTGAAACCCATTTAAGTTCATCACCTTCATCAAGATTAATTGCATCAAGTCCAGTCTGTCTTACGTTCTGGTATTGGCTAAACGGTGTCTTCTTAACTACTCCCCTAACTGTACACATCATTAAGTGGCCGTCATTATCATGTTGTCTTACTGATATTTACAACGTAGCTAACTTTTTCTTCTGGTTGAAGCTGTAATAAGATTAACTAATGCGATACCTTTAGCATTAAGATTTGTAGCTGGAATTTCATAAGTTTTAAGTCTAAATACTCGTCCTTTATTAGTGAAGAATAGCAAGAAATCGTGAGTACTAGCATAAACTACTCGATCAATTACATCTTCTTCCCGGGTAACCATTCCTCGTCGACCTTTACCACCTCGTCCTTGTCTTCTTGTAATCAGCGATTGGACTGCGTTTTATGTAGTTTGCAAGTGTAAGCGTTACAACAACTTGTTCATCAGGAACTAGATCTTCGTCATTCATTTTGCCTAGTTCTTGTGGGATAATTACAGTTCGTCGTTCGTCGCCATATTTTTCTTTAAGTTCTAGCATTTCATCCCGAATGATCTTCAAAATCTTCTTCTCATCAGCTAAAATGCCTTCTAAGTTTAGCAATTAACTTCATAAGTTCAGCTAGTTCATCTTCAATTTTTTTACGCTCAAGCCCAGCTAGTCGTCGAAGCTGCATTTCAAGGATTGCTTTTGCTTGAATTTCACTTAACTTAAATTTCTTAATTAGGTTTTCTTGAGCTTCTTCAGTAGTCTCACTGGCTCTAATAACTGCAATAACTTCATCAATATGATCAAGTGCAATCTTTAACCCTCTAAAATATGAGCTCGTTCTTTGGCTTTTCTAAGTTCAAATTCAGTTCGTCGTCTAACCACTGACTTGTCGGTGTTTAATATGCTCTATAATAATATCCTGAAGCCCAAGTACTCTTGGCTGAATACCATCAATAAGAGCTAGCATGTTGTAATGGAAAGTGCTTTGTAAAGGAGTTAATTTAAATAGTTGGTTCAGTAACTTCTTAGGATAAGCGTCTTTCTTAAGATCGATTACAATTTTAACTTCACCGCGAGAACTTTCGTCCCGAATATCACTAAGCCCAGCTGATTTTCTTATCTTTATATAAGATCAGCTATTTTCTCAATTAAACTAGCTTTGTTAAGGCCATATGGAATTTCAGTAATAATTATCTGACTTTTACCCTTATCATTTTCAACTATCTCAGCAACACCTCTAACTACTACACCGCCACGACCAGTTGCATAAGCAGTTCGTAAGTGAATCTTTACCGTAAACAACTCCACCAGTTGGGAAATCTGGACCCTTTAAGATGCTCAAGTAAATCATCTAAAGTTGCGTCTAGGATTATCAATCTGATGAACTGTTGCATCAACTAATTCACTTAAGTTATGTGGTGGCATATTAGTAGCCATACCAACTGCAATACCAAGTTGTCCATTAAGTAGTAAGTTAGGTAGTTTTGCTGGTAGAACTGCTGGTTCTTTTCGCTCACCATCATAAGTATCAATGAAATCTACAGTTTCTTTATCGATATCTACTAATAGCTCTTCAGCTGCTTCGCATCATCTTGAGCTTCGGTATAACGTTCAGCAGCTGGAGGATCTCCATCCATTGAACCAAAGTTACCTTGTCCATCAACAAGCATGTATCGCATTGACCAAGGCTGAGCTAGTCTTACCATGGCATCATAAATAGCTACGTTTCCGTGAGGGTGGTACCTAGCCATTACAGTACCAGTAACGTTAGCGCTTTTTCGATACTTTCCGTGGGTCTTAAGACCTTCTTCCATGCATTGTATACAAAATACGACGATGGACCGGTTTAAGGCCGTCTCTGACGTCCGGAAGAGCCCTTGCAACAATCACACTCATTGAGTATGTTAAATAGCTAGTTTCCATAACATCTTCGATGCTACTTGGTTCAAGTAGTCTTGAATGAGTTTGCATCAGGTGGCTATCTCAATCTCTTCTAGTTCGTTATTTCTTCTGGTGTAATTGGTTTTTTCTTCGTCCATTTAAATATCCAAGTCCTTTACAAATTTTGCATGAGTCTGAATAAAGTTCTTGCGTAGGTTCAACCTCACTACCCATTAACTTATTGAAAATAGCATCAGCTTTTTCAGCATCAGCAACTCTAACTTGAACTAAAATTCGTTTTTCAGGATCCATGGTAGTATCAAATAACTGATCAGCATTCATTTCACCAAGACCCTTATATCTTTTCTGCTCAACAAACCCAGCTTGTTTAAATCGTGGTTCATTCTTATCTATCTTAGTGCCGTTTGCTTTCGATCAGCGATAGCTTTATCTAAGAGCAATCTCTAAGATCAGTTTCATCATAAACAAAGATACTAGATTTTCGCCCTGGTTTAATTAAGCTCAAATAGAGGTGGTTTTGCCATATATAAGTGTCCGCCATCAATAACTGGCTGCATAAATCTAAAGAAGAAGGTCAGTAGTAGCGTGGTAATGTGGGAACCATCAACATCAGCATCAGTCATAATAATTATTCGGTCATATCGAAGGTTTGTAACATCAAACTGCTCATCAATTCCGACACCAAGAGCCTTAATAAGACTTACAATTTCGTTGTTAGCTAGCATCTTATCTAGTCTTGATCGCTCGACGTTTAAAACCTTACCTCTAAGTGGTAAAATAGCCTGAGACTTACTGTCTCGTCCACTTTTAGCAGAACCACCAGCGGAGTCACCCTCTACTAGATATATTTCAGAGTCCTTAGGGTCTTTAGTTGAACAATCAGCTAGCTTACCTGGCATGCTAGCACCTTCAAAAACACCTTTTCGAATAATGTTTTCTCGGGCTGCTCTGGCTGCTTTACGGGCACTGGCAGATAGCAGTGCTTTACCAACGATTTTACTAGCTATCTGAAGGGTGCTCTTCAAGATAATATGAGAAGTACTCACTCATTACTTGCTCAACATAGCCACGAATTTCTGGGTTACCTAGTTTATTCTTGGTTTGACCTTCAAATTGTGGATCTTCAAGTTTAACTAAGATAACTGCAGTTAGACCTTCTCGACAGTCTTCACCAGTTAGGTTCTCTTCTTTTTCTTTAATTAAGCCGCTTTTACTAGCATAGTCATTTATAACTCGAGTAAGAGCTGATCTAAATCCAGTTAAATGAGTTCCGCCATCAGGGTTAAGTACATTGTTAGCAAAAGCTTTGATTGTCTCATTGAAAGTATTTACATATTGAAGTGATATTTCTACTTGAGTATTTTCAATCGTCTTATCTACATAGAAAACATCATCATCAACTGACTTCTTTAGCTTGATTTAGATGCTTAACATATGACTGAATACCACCTTCGAAATAGAAACTATAGCGTTTACCAGTTTTTTCATCAGCTATAGAAGTTTTAATAGCCTTGGTTAGGTATGCTTGGTGTCTTAATCGATCAAGAATTAGATCGTAGTCAAAATCTAGTTATCTCAAAGATAGATGCGTCAGGGTAAAAGGTAATTTCCGTACCAGTTTCTGTCAGACTTTACCAACTACTTCTAGCTTGGTTTTAGGTGCTCCCTTGGCATATTCTTGTCTGATAAATTTTGCCGTTTTGATAGACTGTAACAGTTAGCTTTGCAGATAGCGCGTTAACTACACTAACACCAACACCGTGAAGACCTCCAGAAACCTTATAGCCACCACCACCAAATTTACCTCCAGCAGTGAAGAATCGTTAGTGCAGTTTCAACTCCACTTTGACCACTTTTAGTGTTTTTGCCTGTTGGAATACCACGACCATTATCCGTAATCGTAACACCACCATCTTCAAGCGAGTATACGACTTCAACTTCAGTCGCATAGCCAGCTAAGTGCTTCATCGATACCATTATCTACAAGTTCCCAAATAAGATGATGCAGTCCCTCGGGACCGGTTCCACCGATGTACATACCTGGTCGTTTTCGTACTGGTTCCAGCCCCTCCAATATCTGAATTTGATCGGCTGAATAGCCGTTTTGTTGAGCCACTATTTAAAAACCCTCTCCGTGATTTTACATTTTTGAATTTACTTATATTATATATGATTTCTGATCTATAAACAAGCTCGTGAAGGAGGAAAATAACTAAGATTATCTACTTTTAATAGTCAGTTTATTTGATGGAAACCACTAACCTACTTTAGGTTCTCGGTTAGTTAGATTTCCCGCATTGTCTATATATATAGTATCGTCTGCATCCGACGGTGGTATTGGATTATTTCTAGGTATCTTAAACTCTTCGTGTGGCTTACTGAAACTGTTGGTTGCAACCGGACTAGCTACTGCCGGGTCAACGGGTGGTGGTGGCTGAACAATTGGTTCAATTGGTTCTGTTGGAATTGTACTTTGGAATGGAGGTTGCGGATTCTGTTGTGTTAACGGGTTGGTTGCAGGTGTGGGCTGAAGCGGCGCTTGTTGCTCTGGTAACTGACTAGCATATGTTGGGCTCGCCTGAGGTTCTGGTTTATTCAAAACCGGTACTGAATCTGCATTATTAAATTGTGGATTATACGGCTGAGATTGTACGGGAGGCTGATTATTAATAGGGGGCATAGGTGGTCTCGTGCCAGGAGTCTTCTGCTTCTTTTCAACCATTCGTCAAGGAAAGATGACCCAGACTTGCGTACAGGTGGAGCTGATGGACCAGTTGGTGGATTATATGGAGGCTGAGGCTTATATGTCGGTGGGGCTGACCCACTAGGAGAAGAACCAAACCTGGATAGCGGATCGGTTGTACCAAATGCTTTTGGAGCTTCTTTCGTAGCTAATCTACCAAATATCTTCTTTTCAACTTCTGCTTTTGGATGACCATACTTAGCAGCAGATAGCTGTTTTAATGCATGGGCTAACTCAGCGTTTGGTTGGCCTAGTGCCGGCATAGTAGTCATACTAAATGCACTGAGTTGGTACACCATTAATTAAGGTTCTAACAATCGTATTAAAGTTAGGTACCCTAAGTAGATCCTCACCCTCAAACAATGGCTGGAAGTATTTAGCTAATATGTCAACATCATTTTGACCAACCCTAAAGGCAATTATGGTACCCATATTTCCAAATACAGCATCTCTAATTTCATCAGATAACTGAGTAGTAAACTGGTTGGCTACAACTAAGTTAAGGTGGTATTTACGAGCTTCGGACATGATTGTCGCAAATGAGTCTGTTGAGAAGTTTTGAAACTCATCTACATATAAACAAAAGTCTTTTCGCTCTGATTCTGGAATATTGGATCTACTCATAGCAGCTGCTTGGAACTTCATAACAAATACCATACCTAGAAGTTTAGAATTCAGCTCCCAGTCTTACCCTTACTAAGGTTAACTAGAAGTATTTTGCCTTCATCCATAACTTCTCTAAGATCAAAAGCACTCTTGGTTTGACCAATGATGTTACGCATCATTTCATTACTTAAGAATGCTCCAAACTTACTAACAAACCAGCTAGTTACCTCACCAAATTCATTAGATCTTTGAGACTGAGGCATTTCTTTCTGCCAAAATTCAAGACATTTGGATCTGTAACATACTGTAAGTTTCTGTTTAACAAATGCTGGGTCTCTAAATAATTTAGGTATATCAATAAAGGTTCCACCAGCTGGATCAGCCATTACTGTCAGTGCGGCATTTCTAAATAAATGCTCATAGCGAGGACCCATAATACCCTGATGCTGTGGGTCATAAAGCTTATATAGCATGTTTAGGGCTTCTTGAACTAAGAAATCTTTTTGGTCACTATTCTTATATTCAAACAGGTTTAAGACCGAGCGGGATAGTCTGTTTCAGCGGGAGAGAAATATATTACGTCCTCTGTTCTTTCCTTTGGTACCATAGCGAAGAATTTGTCTGCTACGTCACCATGTGGATCAACAAAAGCAAAGCCACCACCACTCAACATGTCTTGAAGTGCTAGGTTTTCTAGGAAGGTAGACTTTCCAGTACCTGTTTGACCAACTACATAAACGTGACGCTGTCTATCCGTTAGATCTAGTCTAACTGGCTTTTTTACACCCCTAAATAAGTTATATCCAAGTAATAGACCATGTTCAGGTATGTTCCGTGGTCCATCAACTTGTTTTGATTCCTGCCTATCAAGTTGTGATGTAGGAATATTTTTTCTATCGGGAAAGTGAAATAGAGTGGCAAGTTCAACAGAATTTAGAATATTCTTATTATTTTCAGGCGGGAAAAATCTAAGTAATATATGCGGTGACAAACCTCTCCATATCTTTAGCAACTGTATATTTGAAGCCATTTTTACCTGGAGAGTCATATAAGGCAAAGCTCGACGACAATGTTTCGTAAGAATAGTTTGAGCCTTTTGACTAATATTTGAGGATGCTACTACTCTAATAAGTACTTCAAAACCAGGATATTTAACTTTATCTTCAATTGCATCACTTACACTTTGATCTAAATTAGATACTTTATCTCCTTAGGTGGGTTCTGCCGCTTTATTGATCTGCTGCAGCATCCAATAATTTGATTTAACAAGCCCTAACCCTTTTTGCAGCAGGTGGTTTTTTGCCGCCTTGTACCGTGACGTTTATTGGCTGCAACTCACAGATGCAATTTTACGCCAACTCGGATTAGCTGGCCTAATGAGAATTTGGATACCCGCACCATCATCTTTATCTAGTGAGGAAAGGCATTTAGTAGTGATTGCATTGGATCACGTTTAATATCTTGGAATGTTGCTATAGGGTAAGCAAAAGGTTCCTCTTAAGGTTCATCTCACCACCTATAGTTCCACTTATTTTTCCAATTGGACTAAATATATTAGATTCAGATACTTCTTCTAGTCTGGCGGTTGGATATGCGCTAACTACAGCTTGCTTAACTACATCAACTAAGGCTACCGGTACAGCAGCATAGAAGTTTACTAAGCCCCTTGGTACAGACAATTTCAAATGAAAAATGTCTTTGACCATAAAACTTAGATTTGAAATCTTTTTTAAATGTACTGGCAATAATACTGTATAAAATTTGAGCCTTTGATATATTTTCATCATCAACATCTCTAGCATCTCTCCCCCGACATTTATATCTTCACTTGGCGGGTGGTAGCTGAATCAGTAACATGACCATTTTTAGGCCACGTTCATAATTTTTCTGTTCTCGTAAGTACTCTCCTAGCCTGAAAAAAAACAATAGGGGCACCTATCATTAAAATTACACCGATTACTATTATTACTGGTTATTAAAGCGGCCATTTGTTACTCGTTATCAATCTTTAAATTAGTGTGGAATCTCTTACTTTGATAATCATCTGCGTATTTTTTTTATTTCATTAGTTTGCTCATATGGATCATTTTTGGTTTGTTCTACAATTGCCTTAGCTTTAACGACCCAGGCTTTTTCAATTAAATCCACGTCATCGTTGCTGGTAAATTATCCGTAACTGTTATCTTTCTAGGAGTTGAGCTGTAGTTTGGGGCAGGATTAACAGTTTGACGATGGATCTATAGTATTGGCTGCTGACTAATTGTGTTGGGCAGTTAGATATTGCTAATGCGGCTTACTAGTAGCGTTTTTCTCCACGGCTCTTGCCATAGAGTGTTCTCCGTATTATTTGTCGACACCGATTCATAAAGCTCGATTACCACGTTGTTCGGCTCAGGTTGAACCTCTGGAATTTAAATGGTGCTGATTCGTTATTTGCTTGAAAATTGATCCATATCTAATCTTTATTATATAGCTAGAGCCTATACACATCAATTTCTTATGACTTATCATATTTAAGTTATTTAGGTTTTTAGAAAATCTACCTTTAAGTAAATACCAGGATATACATATAACTATCACAGATAGAAAGAATAATATCTCTAAAAGTAAATGGTTTATTGAAGCTAATACAATTAATAGAACTGGTACAAGTGCAATAATTCCGGAAATTAACGTACATTCTAGTTTTTGATATCCGTTCTTGCTCTTTAATTTTCTTAAGAATACAGATATAACAGTTACATAAATTATTAGAAACAGTAATAATACAGGTAGTATAAGTAATGGTATAGATAAATTCTGAGGGTTTGTAAACAAATATAAACAGAGGTAAACTCAAATAAAGCTACTACTAATAGAATATTTTTCTTATTTTTTTAGGCTTAATTTTTAAGCATATATTACTATTATCCCACAATAAATAAAAATCGTACTTAGAGAAGTACGATTTGCTCTCAATATAAAAATAAAGTGTTCATGGTAGGCCGGGCAATAAATCCGCTCAATATTAAAAATTAAATAGCGCTTATCGCCCTAAGCCTTAACTGACCGCTCTCTTACGAGAGCGTTATCGACTTAAATTAAGTCATAGTTTGTTATGTTTTTTGTTTTTTACGCACGACAAAATATTAGCACTTTAAATAAGTATAGTCAATATATTTTTATTGTAGTAACTACATCGTTTAAACTGTTAATCTATAAATTATTAATCTATTAATATGTAAATATTAGTTGTTGTGAATACTATGATTTCAATTATAAATTTGTACATTATTAGCGAACAAAATACGAATATATGTATACGTCTTTGCCAGCTATTATTTATAACAATCACCATAATTCTACGTTACCTTTGCATTTAAACAACTCCAAAATTATTGGATTATTTAAACTATTAAAAGCCCAAATTGAATTTATGTGTTGTTATTATGAAATACAAATAAAAATATAAAAGTATTGAGCTTATTATATTATTTAGACTTATTAGTCGGAATTCCACTAATTAATATATTGAATAATTAGGTCTTACATAATTGTGTTACAAATTCCAAGACATTTATATAAAATTTTTATAATAAAATACTAAATACGCTTAAAAATATTAAATAAAGTTTTTATAAAAGTCATAATTTCAGCCTTCTTATAACAGTTACGGTTTTATAAAATTATAATTAATGTGCATAAAATATTATTTTTTTAACATAATCGTGTTGACAATAGTAAAATCATTGGATTAATATATGGTAGCGCTTGAATAAAAAAAGTGCTCAAAAACAAAAAAGACCTCGTAACAACGGCTTCTCGCAAGCCGTTGTTCCTTAACAAAAACCGAAACAATAAAGCCGAAAATAAATACTATAAACTTATAAACAAACACTTAAAAATAACCTGCTAAGAATATCACGATGGCAGGTTATTTTTTATTGGTTAAAGAATGTTAAATTCTGTAGTTCGATATATTGCCATTGATTACCAGTTCCACTCTGTACTCATATAGAAACTTAAGCTTGAAATATTGTGCTGTTATCTGTTATATTATTGAAAGTGAATAGTAATGTGATTAAGGAGAAAATTCATAGACAAGAACGTCCGCCTGAATGGGAGTATTCGGGCAGCTAATCTTCGCGTTATCGACGAGAATGGTGATCAATTAGGAGTACTAAGTCGTGAAGAAGCTCTTAAGTTAGCTGAACAACATGAACTTGATTTGGTTGAGATTTCACCTAATGCTAATCCGCCTGTAGCTAAAATTGTTGATTGGGGAAAATATAATTACCAAAGAACTAAGCAGCTACAGAAGAATAAGCGAAACACTAAATCTTTAGAAATTAAACAAATCAGATTTGGTCTAAAGATTAGTGATCATGACCTAGGCGTAAAGCTTAAAAAAGCAAATGACTTTCTAGAGACTGGTCATAAGGTAAGTTTACGTTATTCTATAGAGGCAGAGAGCTTGCACATAAAGAATTAGGCTTTAAACTAGCAGACAAAGTCATCGAGAATTTTGGAGATAAGATAGTAGTTGACCAGCAGCCACAACTTGCAGGAAAACAGTTAAATTTTGTTATAAGGAGTAATAATCGTGCCAAAGCTAAAGACGCATAGCGGTACTAAAGATAGAGTCAGAGTCACCAAGAACGGTAAGGTTCTTAGCTAGACATTCTATGACTAATCACTTTTTAGAAAAGAAAAGTAATTCACGAAAGCGTAGGCTAGCTACAACTAAAAGTATTGTCGGTAAAAATAAGAAGATCATTAAGTTGAGGCTAGGAGTTTAGTATGCGAGTAAAAAGAGGAGTTGCAGCCCACAAGAAACACAATAAAATTCGTCTAGCAGACGAAGGGTATGACACGATCTAACCGATCAAGTGTACGTAGAGGCCGACAAGCTACAACTAAAGCCTTACAGTTCGCCTATCGTGACCGACGAAACAGAAAACGAACAATGAGAAGCCTATGGAATGCTAGAATTAATGCAGCTGCCAGAATAAATGGTACAACTTACAGTCGCTTCATTGCTAATTTAAAGAAGTCTAACATTACAATTAGATCGAAAAATACTAAGCGAGTTAGCCGTAAACGAACCTGCTAGTTTTAAGGCAATCGTTGAAGCTTCAACTAAATAATATAATTGCCACATCGAAAATAAAAGCCACCAGATTATCGGTGGTTTTTTAATTATGCTAGGCCAGATTATCTATAAGCCGGGTTCTGTCGTAGACTAATCATCTATCTAGTTCTAACGTTGCCATTAGAATCGAGCGGATAAAATTGACGATGCGGTGAGCGGGAAACCATTCGAAATTCGATATGCACCATCTCCTTGCAGCGGACAGGGTTTACCACTTTTACTGGTCACCCAGTAAAACTGTGGGCTCTTACCCCACTCTTTTCACCCTTACCGTAAATGGCGGTCTTGTTTCTGTGACACTTTCCCTAGGATCACTCCCGGTTGCCGTTAGCAACTGTCCTTCCCTATGCTGCCCGGACTTTCCTCTTATCTACATAGTAGACAAGCGATTAGTCAATAATCTGGCCAGGGGTAATTATACCTTAAAACTAAGTAATACCTAAAGCATCATCTAAACAGATGTTAACCTGTTCATCCGCTAATTTGTTGTATGCTCTTAGGACGTGAGTAAATGTAACCTGATCGAACTGGGTTACTAAGTCCTTAATGTCTCTATAAATTGGGTAGAGTGCTTCGTTTTTAATCTTGAACTTACCATTTATCTGATTTACGACCAGTAAGCTGTCCATATATACGTCAACCGTCTTGGCGTGCATGGCTAGAGCGTCCTGAAGTGCAAACTTAATTGATTTATATTCAGCCTGATTATTTGTCGTCACCCCCAAATAGACACCGTTTGCCTTTATTAACTGATCGTCTTCGGTTAATAGGACATACCCCGAAGCCGAAGGACCTGGGTTACCCCTTGAACCACCATCCGCATATATCTTTAACCTTGTGGTGTCTAGATCAGAGTTGTTACTCAAGCTTTTAGGTTCATCATATTTCTCATATTTAAAAGTTAATAACTTTAGGTGGTCATCGGCTGAGAGATCGATGTCATCCGATATTATAAGTGACCTCACGTCTTCTGAAGGATCGGATGATAGCTTGGCGACGTTGACCGACTCAACTACAGCCTTCCCGAATGCTACATTCTCATCGTTAAAGAATTCTAATTGATCATCTACTGATATATCATCTTTATCATTAACGAGAGCAACTTTAGTTGTTTTACCACTATTTATACTATCAAGTAAGCTATCTTTGATTTTTAAAAATTTCATCAATTACTATTCTAACCTAGATTCAATTAGTTTATTCTATGTTAAGTCATTATCGGGGTGTGGCGCAGTTGGCTAGCGCGTACGGCTGGGGGCCGTGAGGTCGCAGGTTCAAGTCCTGTCACCCCGACCAGATGAGATTTTATGCATTTTGAAGTACGTTTTAAATGGTTCTCGTATCTGGTAATCAACAACATTTTGATCGTCTACTGCTACGTTCAAGTATATTAAGCGAGCTATTCTGTCTTTTGCCGCAACATCCGCTGCTTTAAGGTATAAATCTGCGTTTCTTGTAACGTTCAAGAAGTCTTTGAAGCTCATCATATCCTCTTCAGGGCTTGTGAGTTGCTCTTGGTATGTACCTAGTTTGTTTAGTAAGTTATCTGATTGAATATCTAACTCTTTAACACGAGTTTCATTTATTTTATAGATTGTACTTGAGGGATCTAAGTTAACAATCTTTAAGCTTCGGTTTTTAATTTCTTGTTCAACATTCTTTAGCGCACCTTGCGTCGAATGAATCTTAATTGTTAATTCTTGTTGTTTAGTACTATTGATGGAAGATAGCTTATTACAAAGTTGGTCGTAATCTTTTTGAGAAACCTTTATGTTTTTCAACATATCATACATAAAGTTAAAAATAACTATTGCCCTAACGGATTGGTGTAGTCTAAATTCTTTATTTTTTCTAACACAATAAGGATTATCACAACGATAAGATAATATTCGTTTCTTTTCTATTTTACGCCCACTAAGTGGTGTTTGAGGATACATAGTCTTGTTGCAATAAGCACAGATGACCATATTTATAAGTGGCTTAAACACTAGTCTTTTACGATCCTTAACAGACCTTCTACCAGATAGGCTTTGAACATAATTATAAGTATCCTCATCCGTTGCGGGAGAAAAGTTGTAGTTAGGGAGGTCTCGAAGATCAATGCTCTTACCTTTTTGAATTAATATTCCATAGAAAAAGGGATCATCAAATACTCTGTCGCTTAGTATTTTGTCACTCATAAAAACCTTCTTGCCAGCTTTCTCGGCTTTGTCTTTGTATACTCGTGCATAGCCTTGTTTGTTCATGTGTGTGGCTATAGTCTTCAACGATTTACCGTCTTTGCGCATAATCCATGCTTCACTTATTAGTTCGAAGTTTTTGCCATCAGGACGATATATGCCCTCTTCAGTACGAATATATCCATGTTTTGGTGTACCAGCCGACTTACCCTCTTTAAGCCCCTTTATTACCCCCCTTGTTACATCCTGTGATAATTTATCTGAATATTGTTTTGATAAAACGAAAGCCATACCGAGAAGCATCTTGCCATTAGCGTCTGAGGTAAAGTGATGTGTAACAAACTTCATGTCCTTAATTATATTTTCATCAACCATATCTATAATCTCGCCACCCTCTTTCATATTTCTGGCTAAGCGATCAGGATTCCAAGCTAAGATTGCATCATATTTTTTATCTTGTATACCTTTTAGTATTTTATTAAATTCTGGTCTTTGATTGGGTTTTTTAGCAGATTTTTTCTCTTGGACTATTGCAGCAATTTTTATACCTAACCTTTTAGCCATAATTCTACATTCATCTATTTGATGATCTATTGTACGTATTTGTCGCTGAGGATCATCTGTTGATTTACGTGCATATAGAACATATTTCAATTTGGTAATATCTACCCGAGAGTCATCATCTTCCATGAACTAATTGTACCTCAGTAAAAGAGTTATATTATTCATAGATTATATTTCAATACGACCACCGTTATTATCTGTTATGGTAGTTTCGTTTAATTTTGCTAAAGGTGAATTTAAATCAATTTTAAGCATCTCGTCAATTAATATGGCTAGATTATCTATACCCTCATCTTCTACAAGTCTATGAGTTTGCTTATTAGAAAACTTTGGTGGTTCAGTAGGTATTTTATTCTTCATGGCACAGGGCTTCATTAAACCCTTGCCAAATTCAATGTTTGAACATATAAAAAAAATCGTCAAGAACTACAAATGTCTAACAGTTTAGAAATGTAAATACTACAATAAATTACAGTTATTTACTCAGTCATTACATAGTCTTCTTCCAAATTATCGTCTTTGATTATCTCTCCATTAACATCGACGAGACCATATCCCCTAAGAATATCTCGTATCGGTCGATGCTGACATTGGCTCTTTAAGTCTTGGGATGGTTTTCCAATACCTCTATCAAGAATTTCTTTGGCTGCAATAAATCTAATTCGATCATCACAGCTATCTAATAATTGCTCTAATACTTTAACCGCTTTTATACTATTAAGTCTTACTACATTAACTGCAGCTTCTTTAGCTTCATCTGATAATTTACTTATATAGTCTTGATAATCATTTTTCCATTCTCTACTGAAGTATGTAGCAACAGTTGCATATGGTGCGTCTATTGTCTCAGCAACTTTCTCAAGACATTCACCCCTGTACCTCATATTGAATGCTTCCGTTTTTTTGAGCTGGTTTGAGACTAGTTGAGGACTACCCATGATTAAGGATATTAGTTTATCGGTTCGAGTCGTCAAGAACTACATAGCATTTTCATAAAGTGATAGGATAAATAAATGAACTACGTCTACATGTTTTTGGGAAGTTTAATTGGAGCTATCATTGGTGGATTCGTAGCTATTACACAAGAAAATTCTAAGATTCCTAACATTGAAATTTTACCAGGCAAGCCAGCCGACGGAAATGGAAGTCGTAGATTTTTGCATCTAAAGATTACGAATATAAGGCGTGAGAATTTCTGGCAGAAATTTAGAAAGGGCAATAAACCTGCTTTGCTATGTAAGATACAACTAGAGTTTTTAGACCCTGAAAATAAGACACAGCTTTTTGAAATTCAAGCAAGATGGTCAACTTCAGCCGAACCATTAACCCTAAGCTCAACTAACTTAAATATTGGCACTTTTGATCCTCGTCAAGCATTTGCTGCAGAAGTCGAAAATATATTAACATCTGAGAGTAAAGAAATAGACATAGCACTAAAAAACAATAACGAGCAAGGATTCTACGGATTTAATAATTGGAGTTACTTATATAATCACGAAAATCCAGATTGGCATATCACTTCATCTTCCGTATTGGTAAGAGTAAATTTCTCTTGCGATACTACAAGTACATCTAAATTATTTAGAATCTCCAATCCCAATACCCGAATAACTAATTTCAAAATTAAAGAAGTAAAGTCGTAACTCGCTAGCTTAAATTATTGCTTAATTGCTTGGCGTAAATGTTACTTGGCTCATTCCTGAAATTGCTACCACGTCACCTTTATAGATCGTAACCGTAAGGCTAGGTACTTCGTCAAGAGACTTATCATTACCTAAAATTTCATCATATGAGCTACTACCAGTAGTCGAGAAATTACCGCTCTGACCTGAGCCAGGAGTTACAACATATCTTCCAGCAGCTACGTCTTGACCAACGGTAAACGTTCCAGCATATAGGTTAGTAGTCGTCCGAGTTGTTACAAAGGGTGTTGTTACTGGAGTAAAGGTAACGCTACTCAATCCTGATATTGAGATTTGGTCGCCAGTAGAAATTTGTACACGTATTTTCGGTACTGCGCTTAATGAACTGTCCGTACCAAGTATCTCGTCATAACTGTCAGTGCCAGAAACACTGAAATTACCGCTCTGACCAGCTCCAGCAGTCACATCGTATAAACCGTTAGCGACATCTTTACCCCCAGTGAATGTACCCGCTCCTAGCGTTACTGCTGTGCCGGTAACTTGCCTTGTCGCGACTTTAGCTGCTGGCTTTGCGGTAACTACTGGTGTACTAGGCTTTGTTGAACTTGGTGCTGTACTTGTTATAGAGGTTGTATTTGTCGGTTTACTGTTTCCATTTGCCACTGAAATAATTATGATCAGAAATATGATACCGCCAATAATACTCAGTGCCCTATGATCCTTGAACCAGTTATCTGATTGCTTTGTCTTGTGATTTTCCATGTGAGTACCTGTATCTTCCTTCCATACGATATTATTAACTGATTTTGTAGCAATCATTATAATGTCGATAATCCATAAGATTCCGAACAAACCAAAGGTAAATAATTTTAATATACCCTTACCAACCTTGCCTAAGTAGAACTGATCTATGCCCCATAACCCAAGAAATATAGATAGTAAAAGTGCTGTTAGCCAATTCCTTTGTAATACGCCAGTTTTGACTACAGGTGCTGGATTGTGAACATTTACATGTACATCACCAAGTGGATGATGCTCAACATGGCTAATTGTCTTCTTTTTGTTATTTTCGGATTTTTTAAAGTCATCCATAACATCTCCTAAAAGTCTTATTGGGTTGAATTATGCTACAAGCTGTCTGTAGATGCAAGAACAGCTTAGCGACAAACTGTATGTATGACATCTGAACAAAAGTTTTTAACAAGTTTCGGAAACCGATTATCTTCTATTCGAAAACAAAAAGGAATTACTCAAGAGAGACTCGCCGACTTAGTAGAAGTTCATAGGACTTACATTGGATTTATAGAACAAGGTAAGCGAAATCCAAGCATTTCTAATATAAATAAAATCACGAAGGCTCTCGGTATTTCACTAGAAGTATTCTTTAAAGACTTGTGATAACTTCTGTTTGATATTATAAATACTAACTTATCTTATTCTCAAGTAGAACGAATTGTCTCCCACTCTTTCTTCCAATTTGTTTTTGGATTTGCTTCAAGTTTTTCAATTAAATCAAAAAGATTAGATATATCTTTACCAACATCCCTCCAATATTGGTCAGAAGTATGATTCCTCAGATTTTCGATGAGTAGGTCTGAGTACTCCTTAGCTTTAACTAGCTCAGCTTCTGCAGCAGGGTTTCCTGAATAATCAACCGTAAATAAGCGCGTAACTAGGTTCATATATACTGCAAGAATAAATAAGAAGTTGTTAGTAACTAATCCAATCATGTTTTTGTCGAGCTTATAAATTAGCGTAATAGGCTTTGGGTCGGTTTTATCCTGATTGTCTTTAAGGCTATCAAGAACTCCTACCCAGTTTCCATGATAGAACATAGACATGATGCTATATTTTGTCCACTTTAGTTTTAAGTCTTGGTTAATAAAGTTCGTTATATTTAACTTAGGTAAACCTTTTTCGTGAACAAGTGCGTTATAGGGTTTATCAGGGTAACAGGATATGTACAATATTCTTACGAAAGTCTCATATGCACTCCTTAATAAAATAATGCTGTCCTCATAAAAACCGCTACACAGTAACGTATAGGCAGAGTAAATAGGCTTTAGGGCATGTACCGTTGCGCTGTATTGAACGGCACGGTGAGTTGGCCAATGACTTCTCTTAATGTAGTTCTGATGATGCGTATGCATGGTTATCGATGAAAAATACATTTCAAATTGGCTCATAAAACGACCATAACTTTTATCCATGTATGCTTGATGCTTTACTTGATATTCTCGAATGTCAGAAACAACTTTTATATCAGCTTGATTTGTAAGTTCATCTAATCGATTACGAAGTTTGTCTGACATATTTTTCCTTACTTTATCGTTCATGTAAACATTCTACTCGCTGACAGTTTATATATACTAGTATCAGCTACCCATTTATATTCAACGTGCTGCTTTGATGTATTTATACAGTATAGAAGTACTCTAAGCGTGGAAGCCAATCGTTGGTTTATCCCCTGATGAGGTGTTCAATTCAAAGTATGTGAGTAAGCTATCGAGTTTAGTTTTAAGATATCCCAGCTTCAAGTTAGTATTACCCGTGGCTGCTGTTTCATGGGTCATGTAATTAATTTCAGTCGTCTCAGAACCAAGCATTGAATGCGGTATTCTAAACTCTTCAACATCAATCCCAATCGAACTAAGCGCATCAAGCTGCTTTCCGTAAATCTCGGCAGTATCTATATCAACTGTATTATTTGGGTGTTCATTCGGAAGATTTCCCTTAAGCGAAAGTAAGCTAGCATATGCACGTTTCAAAACATCTTGTTGGTCTGACATGCGTTTATAATATCATTGACAGATATATGCTCAGAGTAGATTCGTTCAAGTCATGTCACCTTTATCAACTGAGTCACGTGCTTCATATCTGTTACAGTTCGTATGCAGCTTGACTATATTCTGCTATAGCTATGCGGGTGTTATCAATCAAGCCCCTATCGTTACTATAATCCCAGTATGTTTTTAGGGATTTTAGTAGAGTTTCTAGTCGTTCAAGATTAATCGCTCCTACTCGACCATTAAGAATTTCAGTAGCTTTTAGGGCAATTTAAAAATCGGCCCGGTCACCTTTTATAACCTGAGAGAACCCAGGTGGGTGTTCGCACACGTTAACCATGGCTAACGATGGATATTGAACTCCCGATATAAAATTATTCAGATTAATTTGGTATACCCGGCCGATCTACCCATATTATACAGCCAACAAAGCTTCTGATTAAAGAGATTTTATAAATGCACTAGACCCGATAGAACCCAATTATAAATGTTAGTTAGGATGCTAAACCCGCCAGCTAGGGCAAGAGCTATAACTATAAAAAAGCCGAAAGGCTCAATTCGTTGCATGAATTCCTGGACCGGTTCTGGAGCAAAGGCATAGAGTATCCTAGAGCCATCTAGTGGTGGAATTGGGACTAGATTGAAGACAAATAAAATGACGTTTAGCTCTGTAAATATAACTAGTGCATTGGCAATAAATGCGCTTCCTATTGATACGTTTTGTATTAGTATTGCCCCTATTGCTGCCAAGACTAGGTTTGAAAACGGGCCCGCTGCAGCAAGTAAAGCCGCTCCATACTCTTCATATTTTACTCTGTTAGGGTTAAATGGAACTGGCTTAGCCGCTAGTATCGGCACATGAAAAAATATCAATGTAATTGCAGGTAGAATTACGGTCATAAATGGATCAATGTGCCTTAGTGGATTTAGGCTTAATCTCCCTTGGTCTTGAGCAGTTGTGTCACCTAACTTATAACCGACATAACCATGCATGAACTCATGAATGGTCAAGGAGACCAGAAGCGATACTAATACAACAACGATATTGGCCGCTGATAGATTATTTCCAAACATCCTATTTAGTATACAGTAGCGAGAAGAGTGTTGACTAAAATGTATAAAATCGGTACAATAACACCTTAAATAAAGGATTGTCATGCAAGTTTGCGAAATCACCGGGAAAGGTAAACAATTTGGTAGTAACGTTAGTTTCTCGCAACGTCACACTAATAAAGTTTGGAAACCAAATCTTCAGACCAAGACTATTATTATTGATGGCAAAAAAACTAAAGTAAAGATTAGCACTCAAGCAATTAGAACCCTTAAGAAAAAAGGCTTAATTACTAAGTAAGTTCTAGCTCTCTAGAACAATCAGTTTTGTCGTGTCACCTTCACTGAAATTACTTGATTTAAGCTTTAGCTTAGCGACAGTTTCAGTTGGCTCCATAGCCAACTCTTTTAATGCTTCGCTTAGTTTAGCCTGAGGCGTTTCATACTTTATTTTGCCATCATCGTAATGGGTTGGGATGACCAAATATGGTTCTATAGACCTAATGACTACTAGCGCATCTGATCCGCTTAGCATAGTTTCATGGTTGCCAACTGGGATAACGATCACATCAACTTCACCAAGCTGTTCAACCTGAGAATCGGTTAGGGTTGAGTCAATATTGCCTATTATTGCCAGTTTAACGTCTTCGTGTTCGATCTTGTATATAGTATTAGTTGATGTCTTGGGCTCACCCCTATAGGCTCTAGCCGAAATTCCAAATATAGATGTGTCTGCAACTTCATATTCACCAGGCATATCGATCAGTAGTTTGATCTTATTATCAACTTTCCTAGCTTCTGAATCTGTAAATAATACTGTGTCATCGTCCTTAATATACGACTTACCACCACTTACTATGCCATCAACAATAATGTTAGATTTTTTTGTAGTTATACGGATACAGTTAGAGCCGTGATATTGTAATTCCATTTATTTTTCCCCTTAACTTGAAGCTGTTGAGCCCATTAAATTGTTTTTGTCAGCTATAACTTGTTTCTTTGCATTTAATACCAGTGTTATAAAGCGGTCATTAACCTCTCTTCTGTAATTAAAGTCATCAGGTGAAAGCAACGCATAGCGTAAATCTTGATTCTCTTGCTTCTCTAGCTCTGCAATATACTTTGAGAGTTGCGTAGGATTAACGTCACCAACTATTAAGGACGTCGACGCCTGATGACTCATCTCTGGTAAAGTAACCAGTAAAAACAGCTAGTTCGACATTACCGATTGCATGTATAGGGTGATCAGCTTTCTTAATCTTAGGCACCTCTACTTCTGTATCTGTGGTTATTTCAGCGGGCTCATCAGTTGTTTTAGTTGATGTCGAAGGAGTTATGGAGGCAGTTGGAGAGTTACCAAATATCGTAATAGTGGAGAGTAATATTCATACTTTTGATTAACTTCATAATACAAGCGATTATTATCCCTCGTGTCTGAAGAAATTATGCCAATACTAAGTAAGTTTGCAAGTTCCCGTCTAACCGAATTTATTTGCTCATCGATTTTGCGAGTAATCTCTCGAACGTAAAATGAGCGATTAGGATTGGAATAGAAAAGTTTAGTAATTTAACCCGTGTCTTTGATCCAAACAATTGCTCAATCATGTATTCATTGTAGCAGATATTAAATAATTATTCACTTTAATTTATTCAAAAACGTTGTGACAATTTCAATGCTTTTACTTCTTTTATTCACCCATTGAGTACTATTATTACGCTTAAACCAGTGTACGTTGTTTTTTAGCTAACTGGAGTGAGTGAATTATTATTAGTTTTTTTGTCTGTTCCAGACTTTGCTTACCTTCAAATTGTTTTTGGAATTCGCGGTAGCCAATGCCCTTCATTGGTTCAATGTCCCAGCCATATTTTTTTGATAGTTTTTTGACCTCGTTTTCCAGCCCATTTTTGAGCATTTTATCAACTCTTTTTTTAATATTATTAGCCAACTTTTCGGGTTCTAACTTAAGTCCCAAAATCAAGGCGTCTGACCTAATTGGCTTTGATTTTGGCTTAACGCCGTGATTTTCCAAAAGCCTAATTACTCGCCGTTTATTATTTAGATCAATTCCCGAGCTATCATACTTTAATTTTGCGACACGTTCCTTAAGCTCAATGAGCGACATAGAGTTATACTTTTTTCGATCTTCATCAGACCCTGTTGGTAGAAAACTATAGTCATATATAAGGCTATCTATATATAGACCGGTTCCTCCAGAAATTATCGGTAATTTACCCTTTGCTCTTATTTCTTTAATCTTTTCGGTGGCTAATCTTTTAAACAAGGCTGCATTAAATCCATCTTCAGGGTCTGCTATATCTATTAAGTGATGAGTTACTGCTTTCTGATCTTCCTTGCTTGGCGTTGCAGTACCAATGTTAAATCCTCTGTATACAGCCCAAGAATCAGCATTGATAATCTCGCCGCTGAATTTAAGGGCTATATCCATAGCCAAATCTGATTTACCGGAGGCGGTTTCTCCAACAATAACGACTATAGGTTCTAGTTTGGGGGCCACCACAGTAATTTTCCTATATCCACCCTGTTATCAACAACTTTTACACCCTCTTGTTCAAGGTGTTTTCTATGTCCTTGTCTACCGCCAGGGTAACCACTGGCAAGCCCACCCCTCTTATTAACTACCCGTTGCCAAGGCAGGTTGGGGTCTCCAAAGTGGGCAATACCACCAACAACCCTAGCTGAGGACGGTGAACCACATAAAGCAGCTAACTGACCATAAGTCATAACTCTTCCTTTAGGTATTTGACTAACTAGTTCCTCAACCAAATCTCTGAACTTAGGCTGTATCTCATCATTCACGGGTTTAGTTTAACAGTTAAAGAGTAGTTTTGCCGACTCGATCTTTTGCTTCACTGGCAACTTTATCTAAGAACTCGTCTGCTTTATATGACCGTTGATTATCTCCGGCTCCCAAATCACCCCTTATTCTAGGAGTTAGATCACCCGATGCTATCTCTTTGTCGCCTAGCACTAGAGTATATGGTACTTTCATTAGTTCAGAGTTACGAATCTTCTTACCAACGGATTCATTTGAGTTATCTATGAACACTCTTAGACCGTGACTCTTTGCTTTCTTATATAACTCATTGGCATAGTTAATCGTTGGTTCTTCTTGATTAACAGTTATGAGTCTAATCTGTTCTGGGGCCAACCATACCGGGAATTTGCCGGCAAAATGTTCGATAAGTAGCATAATAAATCTCTCAAACGACCCCAATATTGCCCGGTGAATCATCACAGGTGTCTGCTCGTCACTGTTCTGGTCTATGTAAGTGAGACCAAATCGTTTAGGCATAGCAAAGTCTAGCTGGACAGTGGCAAGTTGTGTCTCCCGACCAAGTGCATCCTTAAACATAAAGTCCAACTTTGGTCCGTATAGCGCGGCTTCACCTTCCATTCGTTTTGCATTCAGCTCGTATTTATCACTTATTTTGCTGAGCATATCTTCTGCTTTATCCCAGTCAGAAGGTTCACCAATATATTTATCTGGACTTTTAGGGTCCCTAACGGATAGAGACACCCAGTGCTCACCCCATAGACCAATGTTCTCATAGAACTGTTTGATTGCTTCTACTATAACTCCTGCCTCGTCTTGAATTTGGTCTACTCGACAAAATGTGTGTCCATCATCAACCGTAAAACCACGAGTTCTTTGTAATCCGCCGATTTGACCTGGCTTTTCATCACGATATTGCATTGTTTGCTCTATATATCTCAGAGGTAGGTCTCGATAGCTTCGAGGCCTGGAGGCATATATCTGTGTATGATGAGGACAGTTAACTGGCTTTAGGATAAACTCTTGGTCATAATGGCTCTCTACGTGGAATAATTCCTCTTCGAACTTGGCTGCGTGACCAGATATCTCATACAGTTCTAGTTTTGCTAGATGCGGAATCGATACCATCTGCATATCATGCTTCTGACTAATCTCTTTAAGAGCATTCTTTAACTCCTCTATAAGCACTGTTCCCCTGGGCGTATACATAGGTAAACCCGGGCCAACTAGATCTGAGAAAACAAATAGATCTAATTCTTGCCCAATTTTACGGTGATCCTATTTCTTAGCTTCCTCGAGATAAGCTCAAGTGCTCTATCTAACTCCTGTTCGTTTCTAAAAGCTACCCCATATATTCTTTGCATTTGGGCATTATCAGCCTTTCCACGCCAGTAAGCTCCTGATACTCGAAGTAGTTTGAATGGTCCGACCTCACCTGTTGATTTAACATGTGGCCCTCGGCATAGATCCGTAAAGTCCCCATTCTTATAGAAAGATACACTTTCAACTTTTGTATCATTGGTCAGCTGGTCAAGCCAAGTTCTTTAGCATCTATTTCACTAGCTAGAGTTGTACCTGATCGTTTTAGATCATTTAGTAGTTCTAGTTTATAGGGCTGATTTGCTTCATTGGCCCATTTAATTGCCTCGTCTATAGGCAGATCATATTGCTCAAAGGTCTGATTTTCGGCGATTATCTTCTTCATCTCATCTGTTATTTCACCAAATTCTCTTCAGATAAGCTTATCTTCACCTAGATCAATATCATAATAAAAGCCATCATCAACTGCTGGGCCGACACCAAATTTAGCATCTGGCCACTTTCTTTTAATGGCTGAGGCCATTATATGGGCCAAACTGTGTCTCATTGGTTCTAAATTGCTTTTATCATCCATATATATCCGTTAATTATTTATACCTTTATTACCTGATAAGTATATCATGATTACCCCTGTAGTGAGTTTAACTAAAAATCGGTTGAATGCCCTCGTAACTGCATTCAACCGATATAGGTTAGGAACCTCGAATGACCTAACCTACCGAAAGATCATAACAATGATAGTATTATTAGGCTAGTACTATTATATTGTTAATATTACAAATCTTCTGGGGATTAGTTTACTAGATTTTTACCTCTAGTTCAATAATACCACTGGTGATATAGATCACATATTTATACACATAGGCCTAAAATCAAAAAACTACCTTATTTGATATAAAGTAGTTATCTAGTTTTGGTGGGCGATATAGGATTCGAACCTATCACCTCCGCAACGTCAATGCGGCGCTCTAGCCAAATGAGCTAATCGCCCTATTATTACAACAACTCAAAACTATACTTAACTACACTGTAAATCGCAAGTTTTCAATTAAGCACTTACCCTGTTAGCGTATTGACTATAATGCTTATTTATATTAGTATAACCAAGTTAAACGGGAGGCACTCAATTTTGAGTACCACTATTTCAAGTTCGCTTGATAAATTTCAACTGTTTTACGAAGAACTATTAACAAATTCTACCCCTGTTAGACGAATACGTCGAGCACGGATCACTACCGTTAAATAACTTTGTAAATCAGCAGTTATATATGAGGGTAAGCCTAAACTCCACAGTTTTAGGCTTTTATCCACTAGAATTATTTTCTAGGGTTATGTCAATATATTGACATGGTATGTATATATTGTGGATCAAAGACTCAAGTAGTCAATTCAAGAGGTCAAGTAACGTTTAAAACAGGTATGGCGTCGCCGAAAATGCTTAAAGTTGCCATAATATATTTACTACAATTGAGACGTATTAACTTCTCTGGATCGTTACTCTTGGAAAATAAATCAGGTAAAATAGAACCGATTTATAAAAGAAAAATTGTTATTTAGTATCTATAGTAGCCTTGGTCACAGAAAGGACGCTATAGCTGATGCAATAGCAATCACCGATACAATAATGTCTAACCTTATAAAGTCTCTTAAATCGCCTCTCATTAAGCGAAATCAGTCTATAGAAACTTCCGTCAGGCGTATTAAGCAAATTTGATAAGCCAGCATCCGTTCACTATATGGCATATTACCCTGTTAAAATAGCCTTAATTTGTACTCTTTTACCTTGCTACCCTTGGTCAGTTGTAACAACAGCTTTTTCGGTTATATCAAAGTTATCTATATATTTACCCAGACATTAGTCTTGTCTGAGAGTTAATTGCCGCAAACGCATTATATAAAATAGTTGTGATAGGAAGATATATCCATTGCACAACCATTAAGAATGGTTCTTCGGCGCTTATAGTATGCAGGTCTAGGTGGTAGCGTACTTAAACTGAAGAACAGGGTAACGAAGATTCCGGCTAGAGCGATCGTCTGAATTCGGCTAACCACAATCGGTAGTAGGTCGGCCGAATAGTTTTGTGGGTTAAAGAACGCTGGTATA
Organism: uncultured bacterium; assembly: GCA_963699195.1. Taxonomy (GTDB): domain Bacteria; phylum Patescibacteriota; class Saccharimonadia; order Saccharimonadales; family DATKHC01; genus JBBQBA01. The sequence goes on from OY969420.1 coordinate 68,106, forward strand.
AATGCAGAAAATGCCAGAAGTAGCGGGGCTGTTGCCCAGCTTACATGACCCTCTAATAAGCTGTAGCAGCTTAAAAAGTAGTCCACCTTTTTTAATGTTATTTTTCTTAAAAAATCCGTTTTCTATTACGTAATGCCACATCAGAAGCACCCCAAGCCCACCTTCTTAGTTGAATAAACTGAGCCCTAAGAGTTCGTTTATACCCCTTTGCCAAAACTGCATCCTGATAGATTGGCAGATAAATTGGAAACACTTGGTGATTCCCATCATATCTAAAATAGGTCCTCCAAAACTGGTGACCATCTTCCACGATTGATCTGACGCTCCAAAAGTTAGTATCTATAAGAGTCTGCAGGCTCTGCGCATGAGATGAAAAATTTCGCAGCGCATGAGGCCTCATACTACTAACCACTATGCCAAAATGAATTACCAGTTGCGATTACCCGCATCGGTGCTGGTGCGTCCCATATATTGTTTGTAAACATTGGAACAGGCTGAAATGAGGTATATAAAGGATCGTGCAGTTACAGAGTAAACATAGGCCAGTCCAGCTAGATAGTTGGGGTCTGGTCGATTGTCTGCATCAAGAGTCGTAACAATAACGTTTAGTGGATCAATATTTTTTTCTTCTATGTACTTAGCAAGTTTTCTACCTGCACCGGAGATATTACCTCCCTTACCTATAATTTCTCCTGGAAGATCCATTGGGTGTTTCACCGCAATTGAATACATAAACTTATCGCCATATTCGTTAATTAGATCAAGGACTAATGCTTCTTTCTCTGCTCCAGCTCGATCTTCATAGGCAATCACAAATATTACCCTCTTCATATCATATTTAGATGCAAGTATAGACTTAATCGTTGGCTCTAAAACTTCTTTACTTTCATTATATGTAGCAAGAATAATTGCCTGAACAATGTTTTCAGGATTAATTGGTACTGGGTGTTCAGCTATCCTCTTTAAATTATTACAGTGCCATTTGGGTACACCAGTTGCTTTTGCCTCACCTGTACGAACATCCTCTAGCATATCTAGCCATGGTAGTTTTTTTTGTTCTTTAATGGTTCTGAATCCTTGAACCGCCCGAATATCTAAACCGACTGACTTAGTTAACCAAAGTAATAGATAGCCGAGTATGAAAAAAACCGTTAGGACTGGATTAACAAGACTAAGTACAAAAGGCAGAATTAATATTGTCCAGCTAATGACTCCTGGAAGTGCTTCAAAGACTCTATATCTGAAATCCCCGATCTTTCGGAAATGGTATTTCAAGATCTCGTATATTCATATTACGGTAAAACTATTAAAGCATTACTTACTATTATGGCTAGTATAATTAACAAAAGTCCAAGAGAAAGAATAACTATTGAGTAGTCTCTCCTAACGTTATAGGTCCTATAGCTAAGCACTGCGTTTATAATTAAAGTTAAATAAATAAAAATAATAAAAGCATACAGCGAAAGTGCTGTACCATTTTTAAAAGCGCTTAATCCCAAGTTAGACCGATACTGAATAATATGATAGTTCGGGCTGCTGCTGCCTAGTCTTAAGAACAATAATATGCTGCTTATTATTGCTAGGAATATGTTTGAACTAAGAACTAATAAAATCGGTTTATCGTGAAAATATTTTTTTTCTGTGGCCATAAATTATTAAACATTCATTTTGTAAAATTATACGAAAATATTATGAACAATGATTTAAACCATTATAACATTTATAGATAATAACTTGTATCTGACATGCTTAATTTAAATGCCACTAATAGCGTTTTGGATTTGTGTCTCGATTTTGTTATATATGCCCGTTGGATGTAGAAAACCATAGTAATAAACTAGGTAGGCTACTACCAGAATTATAATAATAGTCAGGATTCTAATAATTACTACCCTCTTTCTAAATGAGAGTAGTGCTTGGCTATAAGCACTGTATTGGGTGCGATAATTATCAGGAGTACTATTTGTCTGTTCAGAGTGTGTAACTAAACTGCTTTGAATAACCGTTGGTTGTGCAGGTTTATCAGTGAGAGGATTAATTGCTCCAGGTTGGGCTTCTGCTGCCTGAACTATTTTTTCAGGTGTCGTATTAGATACAGGTATTTCAACCTTGTATCCTGGCCCTTTACTGTTTACGGCCGGCGTTGTTGGTTGTTTACTTTGATCTTCCATATTAGCTCTAGCATAATTATTACATATTTTAAGCGTAGAAATCACTTTTAGGGTAATATTTAAGATTTGAACCTATTTTATTAATGCACATGCTTGCTTTGTAGTCAAAGTGTTGCTATATGTATAGTAATGAAACTTATCTTGGCAATTCTAATTATAGTTATTGGATACGTCTATTTTCTAGACCACACTACAAACATAGTCCTTAACCAGGCTATGCAAGTTCATCATGTATATCAGGATGCAGCTAATTATTCAGACAATTTAGCTAATAGTGCTCAGTAGCCATTAAGCTGCCGATAAGGAACTTAAGCCCGAGTATGCTTCAAGAGCCTTATCTTGGTCACCCTCATATATCTTCTCAATAATAAGGTTAGTAGCTTCCATGAAGTCCCTTGTTTCGTATGGCACTCTTGATAGTGCCGAATAAAGACCGGGGCTAAGAGCTTCAATTCGTTTTGCAAATTCTCTTAATCCTTCTATATCTGTCCTTGATTTAAGCATTGCATCAAATATTGCAGGGTCCTTAGCGATAAGTAATTCTATACCATAAGCCGAGTGTGATGAGACAGAAATTCCTATTTTATTTTTTTTAGATGATTTAACAAAAAAACTTTGTGGAAGCTTATATGGATTACCGTTCAAACTTAGCTCCTGAGAACCAGCCTTTTGTGGAAAGCCATTTGGCATAGCAAGTTCTTCAGTTACGTAGCGATGTTCCATTAGGCCCGCAAAACCCTCTTCAAAGAAAGATCCCCTTTCTTCACCATCGTTATCTTTAACAGAAAATCCACTTCTCAGTAACAGAGTGCCGATTTCACCCGATTGAGTCCGAGCAAGCCCTAGTGGTTTATTTTTTGCACTAGCATGGCCAATTTCGTGAACTAAAAGAGATTCGGTTAACTCTGGGCCGTTTGCAGCTTCCGCGGCTCTATTCCGAACCACATAACTTAAATCTAATACTGCAAAGTATGCACCAGTAGTTTTGGCTTCATCACCCCCTGCACCACCAACCAAGTTTTCTAACGCTGGCATATCATTGCTATCAACGGCTATAAAATCATGCATTGGGAGACCATAGTGATCTAGGAACTTTGCAACCCGTCCGACATTTAGGCCAGTTTCTTCATGTCTAACCTCATGTAATATCCTCGCGCGCATATCGCCATAATAACTTTCTACAGTTGCTACATCATTTGGGTCAGCCGGACCCGTATATGGATATTCAGCTTGTCCATCATAGAGAGATATGTAAGGTTGATTTCCTTTAGCGTACTCTGTTTGTTTACTTTCTGACATTATATAATATTACCATAAAAGTAGCCCAAAGTCAATATTTAGGCATGTCCTCATTGGGTTAAAGTTAGAATTTTTAATAGAGTGCCCTGGTATGATTACTACTAATGCTAGACTAAGTCTATGGAATACGGTATACCCTTTTTAGCAGCAATAGCTGTTGCTATTTGTAATGGTTTGGCAGCTGTACTTCAAAAAGTCAGCGCGAATAAGAAGCGTCTAGTAGTAACTCTTAATTTTGGCATCATACTTGCTTTACTGCGAAATTGGCCCTACTTAGCTGGCACAATCTTAGATGTACTTGCAGGAGGATTTACTCTATTAGCCAGTCACACACTACCTCTATTTTTAGTTCAATCACTTATAGCTACAAGCATTATATTCACTGCAATTTTTGAACGTGTAATTTTTAAGAAGAAAATAACGTTAAAAAGTCTATTAGCTATGATTGTAGTTTTGATTGGCTTAGGAATGATTGCCGTTGCAACTCATTCTCACCAAGCAAATATAATTGGTAGTGCGTTTAAACTTATCCTGAGCATATCTCCATTAATAGTCATTGTAATTGGATTTTGGTGTTTGAAAACTAAAACACGATCAGCAAGTTTTGGGTTAGCCGCATTAAGTGGTGTTTGCTTTGGTATGACTTCTGTTGGAGGTCGAATATTAATCTACCCTGATCCGGTTTGGCATATTGTTTCCAACATCTTAGCTTGGATAATTGTTATCTACGCAATCTTAGGTCTCTTTTTCTTTACTACAGCCCTACAGCGAATTTCTGCCACTGCAGTTAATAGTACGATGGTAGGCTTTCAGACAATTGTACCAACAGCTATTGGTATTATCTTTTTAGGCGATACTGCCCGGCAAGGTCGGTGGGCTCTTGTAGCCCTAGGAACAGTATTGGTGCTTATCGGTTGTCTATATGTTACATCAAGTTCACAGAGTAAATCTGTGTAGTTGTAGTTCTTGCTAAGTTGTTGGCTGCCCAGCTTCAAACCATTCTCTAATTTGATTTGAGCGAGGCGCATCTGGATTTAAACGTGTCCAAGTTTCCAGCATTAAGAACATTAAGGCGTCATCATAGTCTCTATTTTCTAAGACATCTCTCCTTAAGTTCATTCGTTGCATTTTTGGTTCATCAGGTCTATTAGGATCGTAATATTTTTCTAAATCCTCTAATCCATATAACTGACAAGTACTAAAATCGCTATTACCACTTAATATGGCAGTTCTATTTGTTATTAGTGGCGATTTTTTCATAAAATCTAAACACAGTCTACACGGGAGCAAAGTCGTCGGTGTCTCTCCAAGGATTTCATCGAATTCAGGTTCACCCCATACAGTTAGTGCTGCTATATCCGTAAATCCCTTGTATTCTGCTCTTGCAATTCCCATTTCCTCGGCATGAATATTCATTTCAACACCGTTGTGGGTTCTCACATTATATCCACCGACTATTCCATTCCTAGAATTATCTCTGTCCATACAATATGCTGCTGCACCGACGCGTTTATCACGCCAGGATGCTGCTTGGGCCCCTGCAACTTCAGCACTTCGAATTAAAAACACTAGATTATTTATTGCTGACCAGCTTACTTGCCACTCGGTTAATTCAGGTGGATAATAGCCGTCCGTATCAAGGTTTGGCATTGTCATTTTAAGAAAAAGTTCTGGTACTTTAGTTAGCTCACTCATGAAATAAAAAAATACCATGTTTATGGTATTTTGTCCAATTACTGGGCATTGCTTAAGTCTACGTTGTGCTACCAGACTTGGGTGTAAGTGTAATCCCTAAAACCATAGCGCACATATGTTGTGCTGCAGGAGTACTTATTTCTTTTATAGCATCGAGTGCTTCTTGACCAAGAACACCAGCAATAATCTTATCCTCAATTTGCTCGCCATCATACCTCATGCCTCGCTCTCCAATGAGTTGGCTTCTTAAGTTGTGAAGGCACGTTTCAGAGCTAACACGACCACTGTCAATTAGTGATCGTATCACAACTCCCCCTAAGAGAGCGCCCTGAAGAGCCGCATCAGCACTTACAATGTCGTGCTCTTTTGCCGCTAAATCATACATTATCTCTGTTGCAGTTAATAAGGGTGTTAGGGTATCTCTTAGCCAAGCCTGCTCTTGTCGCCGGAAATCATTCGGTGGTAGACTTCTTGCCGTCTCTAGTGCAACCCTAATATCATCACCACCTATATTAATAGGACAAACTGAACCTTGATTAAACATTTCTAAGTAAGTAAATAAGTTTACTTAGTAAATTGCAAGCATGAGTATAATTGTGAATTGCTACTAGAGAATTTTAGGATAATCAATCTAACTTTGTTGGATCTGGATCTCCGCCCAGTTTAGTGCAAGTCCAATAATATAGATTAGCTCTAAATGTTTCTACAGGATTTTTCAATAATGCTCCTGCGCCACCGCCAGCTGCTGTAGCAACAATATCTTCTACAACATTCCCACCAAATTTTGTTGCTGCAGCTAATGCCAATGCGCCACCAATAGCCGCAAATACTACTCTAGGCGTATTGTGCCCATGCTCACCTTCTGGGTCGAATTGTCTTGAATATTCTCTAAACTCGGTCATTAACCAAAAATACTATATAAATAGCATTTTGAAAATTGATTATGCTTAGATTTAAGTAACTCCATTGGTTTAGGGCTATTTTTGTCCAGGTTTAGTATTAGGTGACACATTGTCGCCTTCAGAGTGATGTTGACCTACTTGATTATTGTGGGCGCTACCTTCAATATGATCTATAGCTTCACTTATTGGGGTTGCAACCCAAGTTAATGGATTTGCTACTTCGACAGTTGGCTGCTTGGGGTGTTCTCCCTGATTATGAGCGACCTGTAAGCCAACTAAGCTTACAACCGCAAGTGTTAAACCGCCAATTGCCCTTTTTGTTCTAGCTGATAATTTATTTTTGTTTGGATCTATGGGATCTTTTTCTGACATTTTTATTGCCCCCTAGCGACTAATATTCCTGGCTTTGTTGGCCTGGAAGTAGTTACTCTTTCGATATGGCTCTTGCCTTTATCCTTATCATCCCAAACTCTCGTGAATAAACCTAAGCTTTCATCACGCTTACCAAACTCACCTGAGTCTGTAGTATTTAGACCCCATATACTAGCTGTTTGTTCGGTACCATCCTGGTTATGTATTACCGTATCATTAGTCTCAATAAAAACAGGACCACCAACTTTACGTGCTAACCCTTCTAGTAAGTCTCTTCCTTCTGTGCCTGGTCTAGACATATCTATTACCATTCCATAACCTTCTTTACCACTCATCGCAATTGGCTTGAATGGGCTGCTACCAGGTATAGATTCCTGTTCACCAGTTTGAGTGCTGGCTTCTGATGGATTTAGTATTTTTGGTTCGGTTTCTGTAGTCATTTTTTGTTTTTCCTTTTTAGTTATATATTTAAAGAGCTTACACTCATATTAGCATAAGCTTTACGATTTGTCAATATAATGGCTGTAAGTTACTTTTGTATTTTGGAACTTTTATTAATTTTCAGGTTCATGAATTAGATGAGATAAATTACTCAAATCTGAACCAAGTTTCTTTGTAGAGGTTCCTTTTAAAGTCTTGCTCGAGGTTGTTACAAATTGTTTGAGTGACTCTATTGTCCTAGTCCAATGATATAGATTAAATACTCTCGTAGGCACCTCAATAGCTGGTCTATCACCATCATTTAACCTTACCTTTTTAACTACTGCTGCTTCCCCTCCGTCTATGCACCAAGCTGGAACATTTGTGCCTTGATGAGTAGCAAATGCCATCAATACACCCTTTTCATCACCCTCTTTCATTAGACTTTCAAATTCTTGCCAGGCTGGGTCTAAGTAACCCTGTGCTAAGTTAGTTTCTGCCCCTGTTACTACCATTTGTAATTGTTCTCTGTCACTATCTGATAGATCAAAATCTCTTCCAAATAGAGCACCCGGCTCTAGGGCTTTTTGTGTGATTTGGCCAAGTCTCACCCTATCCAACTGACCTGCTGTTGAAAGTTCTGGAACATTTAAATCGGGTTGTTCGGGAGTATTTGTCATTTGAATTTTTACTATGTTTTAAGACTCAGGTCGGCTCAGCATAGCCCCTAGTGCATCTGCTTCAGCTTGTCGGCGCAATAGCTCATGTGTCAATATCATTGTTCTATGAAGAGCTCTAATAGCATTATGGTCTGGATTTGGGCCCAGCATAGAGACTGCCAATACACCAACATTATTGTATACTTCAGGATTATTAACCTGTAACCTTTCGTCTGCTTGGCCTATTACAGCATTGATCCCCTGTTCTTGAATATCGGCAAATATTGATTCTATGGTTACGCCAGACACTCTGGGAAGTTGATAGTCAGTAGGATTTTGAAATTCTGGTTTTTTATCTTTATCTGTCATTTTTTATCTTTATATTTTAATTTAAAGAGCTTACACTCATATTAGCATAAGCTTTACTATTTGTCAATATAATGGCTAGCAGAAGCTTTAGAATTGTGGAACAATTTTACTATTAAGAACTCTCCGTATTCTTTGCTACACACCTTAGAATACTAGACTCTTGGCCATTATAAACTTCATCTATAACATCAAGGTGTTCAATTTGGAATAACCCGCTTAGCAATGTCCTAGTGTATGGCTTTGAAAACAGATGTCTCACATGTCCGCTATCGGATACGAAAATGTCTTTTTCTACTTCTTTCCCGTTACCAAGTTCTAGATTTTCAACTGACTTGCATGCAAAAACTAGCAGTCCACCTACTTTTAAAACTTCTTTGATGTTTTTAACTATTCTTTTAGTGTCGTTATGACTGTAGTAGTGGAGGGAGAGATTGGCGAACACAACATCAAAACTATTGTCTGGGTAAGGTAGTACATTACGCATGTCGAGTACATCAAACTCTATCCCGCTGTCAGCAAGATATCGCCGGTCCTGTTCAATAACGACTTCGGAAGCATCCGTTGCAATTACGATGTGTCCGCGTCTGGTAAAAAACTCAGCGTCTCGGCCTACGCCACATCCAAGCTCAAGTACTTGTGAGTTATCAGCAAAATATTGCTCGGCAAGTTCGGCTAATGGACTAGGTTGGTTCCGCAATTTTTCATGGGCACCAGCTGCATGTTTAGCATCCCATACTGGTATTTGGTCTGGTATAGAAGACATATATATACCCTACCAAAAAAACACTTCTTAACGAAGTGCTTACGCCTGGCAGGCCGTAGCACTGGAAGTCTGGAGCTATTTCTGCGCAGAGGGTGCTTCGGGATCAATAAATAAAGCTTTGAGTGCCTGGTCTTGATTTACATATTCATACGTAGCATTTACTACCCATGGGCTTAGACGTTCCCTGCCCGAAGACGTACTTTGTCTTTGTTGGGCTTCGTCAACAACATGGGGGATTCGTGCACGATTCGCTAGCTTGTTTAAGGTATTTTCAATGCAGTTAGTCAAAAGTAGTCCTGTTTTATTTGCAATTATTCCCACATGCACAAGTAAATCGCTCAAGGTCTTGGACAAATCAGGCCTTTCAACTCCAATTCCTACCCATAAACCATCAGTCTTAGGGTTCAGTACATCAACAACCCTTAAAGTGGCTATAGCAAGTGATTCGAAGAGTTTATCATCTTCATCTGGCTTTATGGGGTTCCCATCAGGATCAAATATTGGGGTGAGTCCATCTAGAGCAGTTGGGTCAATAGCATAATCTTCCAGTAGGACTGGTGTACCTGCGCTATCAGGCGGAGTAGGTTCAATATTTTTAAAACGAGCGATTTCCGATATATACCAAAGAACATCGCCAAGCTCCCCCTCAACTGCAACCGTGTCAGCAAGGTGATTGTCTGAGTAAAATGTAGCGGACTCTAAGAATTCAAAAGACTCTTCTAGTAACCCTTTCCTTAGCAGCAACTCTGGATCTGGGTAGTCTTCGTATTGAGCAAATACAGAAGTCATTCCGTATAGTTGACCCAAGCTAAGCTGAGGTGATTTTTCAAAAGGATTTGCCGTATTAGTGACTGTCTGCGAAGTGTCATTTAACGGATTCTCAGGCGTTGAAGTCATAAACAAAAAAATACCATGGAAATACTATTTTGAAAAATGCTTACACTTGACGGGCCGTAGCAATAGGAGTCTGGAACTACTATTGTGGTGGCAAGTCAGAGAAATATTGGCCGGTTTTACGGATAAGCTCCGCTACTGGATTTTGAGCGAAAGCGAAAGGAGGAGACAGCAGATCATTGAACCCTTCAAAGCCCACTTCGTTACTTACATTTGAGCCGAGAGGGGGAGTAATAATTTTGGTCTGATCGGCAATAATAAATGTTCCTAAGGGCATAGTCACCTGACCCCTTTTATTTAGCCCTACGCATGTTCGTTGCTCGATTGTGCCGGTTTTTAAATGGCCGATGGCTGGCTGCAGATGGTGCCAACTTAACCAGCCCAATTGTTCATTGTCCTGACTCGAGGTTCTAAAAGAACCCAAGCTACCGTGACCTACGAATGCCAATGAAGATACATCAGGGTCAGCAATAGTCTTGAGCACCTCTTGAGTCGAGGGGTCCTCTAGCAATAGGACTCTTTCGCAACCACGTAATGCTGTCTCGCGTTCGGCCACCTGAAGAGCATGGACTTGGGCCGTTTCGTAATCTTTACCAGATTTTTGTTCACCCGCGTTAACCAAGATTGCAAACGAACCTCTCGCATCATCTACACCCAATCGTGAGGCAGCAAGCATTTCGGCGTGATTGGTGTGCTGTTTGAGCAAAACGGGTATACGGGTGTTAATTTTTCCTGATCTGCCCATAAAAATCCTTTCAGCGATAATCAAAATCAATTTAAAACAAAAAATACCATAAATATAGTATTTGGTCAAGCATATGTGTAATGGCGGTTGTGGCTTTCCAGATTTGGAGCTATTTTACTACTTTGGAGCCTCAAATATAGCCAAAGCAGCTAATTGACGTGTTTTAGCAGCCTCAACCTGCTCAGGAAAATCAGGACTAGATGTTCTCATATCTACATAATGTTCAGTGGCCATGCGTATTTCACCCGCCAATGATTCTTGATCAATTATTTGAAGACCACCTAGCTCAAATAATTGTTCGCCAGATAATCTAACGGTAACTGGTCGACCTGATTGCTTTACAAGTTTGTCTTGCGAGTCCGGAGTTGTCATATTTTAAACATTAACATCTTATTGGCATTTTGTCAATGTAGCGGGCTGTAGCTTTAGAAGTCTGGAACTATTTTGCTATAAATAACCTGCTAATCACTTAGTTTGCTAATTGTTAGTTATGGTTGCTCATATCCATTAGAAGCGTTAATGCCATGACTTTCTGGCGGCATACTATCTCGTATTATGCCAGGTCCGCTAACGTTCTTACCAAATCCTGAAGAGCTACCAGTTCGAGGTTCTATTCCACCTTCACCCGTTCCAGGAGAAGTTACATTGTTAGCAGTGGTACCAACAAGGTTTGCGGTACCCTCTGTCCATCCAGCGTTGCTACGAAGGTTTTGGCTCCTAGTCACATCCGCAGTCTTACTCTGACCGATTCCAAAAATTTTCTTCATATGCTCTTTACCAATCAATGCATTCCCCGTCACACCGCTTGTAACTAATCCTGCTACTGTTTCGGGCGTAAACCCAACTTCACCAATATGTTTATAAAAATATAGATTAGCTGCTACACAGGCAAACACACCAATTTGTCGAGCTACTCTTGCTTTCCGATTTGCACTTTCCGGAACTTCAATACTGTATAATTCATTATTCATTTTTTGTTTTTACTTTACATAAAAATACTACCATATATTTGGTAGTATGTCAATTACATGGCGGGCCGTAGTGCAAGATATCTGGAACTACTTTAGCACCCAAGCGTCTGATATCTACTACCCTAAAATAGAAAACCGCCCAAGTTATGAGCGATTATCTACACTTAAATTATCTTAAATATCTAAACTTTTAACCTATTGCTTTGGTTGCTCAATGTTAATATGTACACCTTGAGCTTCAGCTTCTTGAATGGCTTGCTCATGATATTCACCTTGATGAGCAGTATAGTGGGCAGCACTAGTTTCTAAAGTGCTGTCATATGCACCCTGTGCTTGACTCTCGTTAATCTTTGCAACGTCTGCGGCATTTTGAGCCTTAGATTTTATGACTGCGGGAGCGTATTGTTCAGGAACATCAGTACCACCACCATACGGGTGACTCAATATGTCGTCTCTCCTACTAAAACGATAGTTAGGGTCATGTAGGTTACGAGTAGCTTCGTCCAACTTTTGTTCTGCTGCTTGGCTTTGATTTTGTCGCCATTCTAGCGTTTCACTATCTTGTTTGTGTTGTTTGTATAGGCTTTCTGCTTCAGAAGATAATTCGTGATTCATAATGTTACTTATACTAGCATAAGCTGTATGTTTTGTCAACTTGACTTTTCATAGGTTATATTTTACATCACAATAATTATATGAGTTCAAAACTAAAACAATCAGGAAGACCAACCGTCCTTACTAAGCCAACTGTCTTGAAATTGGAACAAGCCCTGAAAGACGGTTTTAGCATTGAAATGGCTTGTTATGTATCTGATATTAGCCGTAGCACCTACTACGCCAATTTACAGACAGATACGGACTTTATGAACAAAATGGAACTGGCTCAGTCATGGGCTACAGAACGTGCAAAACAAGTTGTTATCCAAGCTATTGATAAAGGCAACCTAAAAGCGGCTCAGTGGTGGCTAGAACGCAAGCTAAGAGCAGAATTCAGTCTTAACGCACCAACATTTGCTCAAGGTAACGGTGATAGCGACTTCGTAGACCAGTATTTTGACGGTAATCAGAATAAGTTCTTAGACTTTATGTCGCATACCATTGAAGCTATGCGAGAGCCTAGTAAATCGTAGTAAATAATATATCAAAATATATTTGCAAAGCACCATAGTAAGTATTACCATGAGCATAATATTTGGTGAGAGCTGGACACAGCTACTAAAACAAATAGGTTCGTTAGGTTAGTTGGGAGATAGAACAATAGGTCTAGTTAGTACGTTAACAGCAGCAGTTCTATTATCGTCCACGCAGATTGCAACATAAGAAACCTGCTCTTAATGTGTGCAGCAATCAACCGACACACCAGTTACAAAACTATTACCAGCCCATGCCACGCCTGAGCCTGGTTCAGTTCAACGTGGTCAATCTAAGTCCTTTGCAGACTTGCAACCAGGTCTTGAAAACATACATAAAATTAACGACCTGAACCCTGAGCAACAGAACCTATTTAACTTTCTCAAGTTAGTGGTTGATATTAAGTATCGCCATAAATATGGTGAGAAAATTGAGCAAAATAGTGGTAAAGGATATAGTACCTATGATGATTGATATCCCAATACCAAAATCAAAATGTTACGTTTACTTACGCCGTTCTCAAGACCGAGATGACAGACAAGCACTTAGTTTGGATAAACAAGACCAGCAGGTTAAGCGAATTATTTCTGACAATAAGTTCTCTCCAATATACTTACCTGCCGAAGAACGTTCTGCTAAATATCCTGGTCGCCCTATTTTTGGTGATATGGTAAAAGGCATTGAAAATGGTGAAGCCCGCTATATAGCTGTTTGGCATATTTCTAGACTTAGCAGAAACCCAATAGATGGCGGTCAGATAATTTACCTACTGGATACAGGTAAGCTACTAGCAATTTATACACCTAATCGTGTTTACAGAAACACACCAGATGATAAGGCATTTTTAGCCATTGAGCTTGCCTTTGCTAAGAAAAATAATGACGATTTAAGTGAGCAGGTTAAAGAAAGCTACGTTGTTAAGCGTCAACGTGGTGAGTATCCTGGCCCCGCTTTTTTGGGGTACATCAACATTATCGTTAGACCAGGTGTCCGCAATATCGCACCATGTCCAGAAGAAGGCCCCAAACTTTATGATGTATTTGTTTACGCTGCTACAGGTATGTACACGCTAGACGAAGTATGGAAGTACGCTCAAGACAGAGGGCTTAAATCACCAACTAACCCTAACAACCTAATTGCTAAAACCACCTTAGAAAATGGGTTAAAAAGACGAGATTACACTGGTGTTTTCAAAAGAGGCGGTGCTGAATGGATACAAGGTAGTTACGAACCCCTAATATCAGTTGATTTATATGACAGAGTTCAAGCAGCTATGGGTTGGGCAAAACAACACAAAAACTACTCAACTAAAGGTGCTTTTTATGCCTATAAAGGTGTCCCCCGTTGTGGAACTTGTAGCATGAATATTACTGCCTATACCAAGCCTAAAGTGCTTGCGACTACAGGTGAATTAGCAAGTTACACTTTTTACGTCTGTACCAAAAAGAGTAAAACCATTAAGTGTAAAGAACCACAGCTTGCTGAACATGAGTTTACTGGCGTTATTAAAGACGAGATGTCCAACTATGAGATAACCGAAGCAGACGGCGAAGTGTGCAAGTTACTGGTTCATAACGTCTACGATGATTACATGAAAAGCCAGGACATATACAATGATGTCTGGAAGCATGACTTAAGACAGGCGGAGAAGGCTCTAGATGTTCTAGACGATAAATTAGAGCATGGTGTCATTACTGATGACCGCTACCAGCTTAGAGCAGCTAAACATCAAAGTATGGTGGTTAGAACTACCAAACTTCTTAACGGTTCTTCACAAGACGCCGAACGCTGGTTAGAACTATGTAATGAAACCTTTTCAGGTATAACCAACATTGGCGAAGTATTTGAACTAGCAAATGATGAAGAACGCCGTCAGTTAATGCTGTATTTAGGTACGAACTGGACTTTAAGCAACAAAAAAGTGGCTCTAACAGCTAGAGAACCACTTAATATGCTACATAAAAATACCCGTAAATCGGATTGGCGGGCTCGACCGGATTTGAACCGGCGATCTCCTCCGTGACAGGGAGGCGTGATAACCACTTCACTACGAGCCCATAGATCATGCAAAATCATAACAGTTTCACCCTTATAAAACAACTGTAATTGGGCTGTTTGTTATACTTAAAGTCTATTATTGCCGACATAGCTCAGTTGGTAGAGCGGCGCTTTCGTAAAGCGTAGGTCAGCGGTTCGATTCCGCTTGTCGGCTCCATCAATTAATTGCGGGTATCGTATAGTGGTTAATATGCAGCCTTCCCAAGGCTGAGAGCTGGGTTCGATTCCCAGTATCCGCACCATACTTAATTATTTTTATCTATCATATTTTTTAAGGCCGATTGGCTTACCCTATACATTAATCTAATTTTTTGTAATCTTCCTCTTATATTTTCCGTAGGCCTGCCATCCGCACCATAAATTTCATCCAAATAACCAGATACGCCAAAAGGTATCTGAAATTCGTAGAAAACAATAGACTTTCTCATCTTGTCGAAATCATAGTCGCCATCAAACACGGTACTGTCTTTTACACCTACATCAAAACATAAGGTATTTAATCTGGTTCCGATATGCTCTTCCAGATCATTAATAAATCTACTCATAAAAGCATCCATACGAGTAAGTTCTGTCTCATCCGGTAATTTACCGTAGGCTCCATTGGAGATATTCCCACTCTCTGCTACTACAATTTCTTGATTCGATAAGCCAATCGAACTTGCCTTACTACCAATACTCTTTATTATCTTTGCCTTTCTATCCGCAGGTATGCTTGTACTTTCGAGAATTAGATCTCCTAAAGTTGAATAGCCATTGCCAATCACAATTGGGCGAACCTTTTTATAAGCTACACGCCATACCTTATTTGGATCTTCACTATCTTTATGTGCGACATATCGCCAGTCCTGCTCTGGTGTCTCATCACTCTGTACCAAAAAATCTTCCTCAGACGTAGATAACAATTCAGCTAGCGCTGCTCTATCTGTAAAAAGTCGAGTATCTCTACCGCCAACCCCAAATACGGGCTTAACAAAGAATGAAGGTTCATCCGGTAGCTCTAGGTCTATTGCTTCTACAATCTCATGAGCATCGGTGCCAGCTTGAATTAAAATGGAGCTTGGCGCCAAATAACCTAGTTGCCTTACCGTATACCCAAAACTTTGTTTTGAAGCAAGTTCTACGCCTACATCGCCATTGATAAATTGAAAAGCAAAAGCCTGTCCTTCACCAAAGGTTCCATTTCGAACCCTAAATGCATTAGGAATAGTTTGCCCAAATATTTTGGCAGCTTCTACCCACTCAGTACCTGATAGTGTAGGTATTGAAGCTATATCTTCATGAGGATATATGTGTTGCTGCTGATTGGTTTTTTGGTCCACTGTCATTGGAATACATACTTGAACTAATTGCTTCTGACGCCGGTTGGGCCAGATTCAGGAATACTTGGTGTTTGAGATTCCCATGCCGAACCTGGTAGCCTAACCTTATTATCAATAACCCAACCTTGACTAGTATATTCAAATGCTCCGCAAGGTTCATTATTACCACTGTTATGGGTTTGTTGGCTGTCATAAACCGTAAGGATGCTACCGATGAGACTAACTGACTCAGGTATTTCTACGCTTAAAGATTCTACTGGCGCAAAACTACTCAATGTATTTGAGTATTTCCATAAAGTTTGAGCCCCAAGTGCTCTATTAACTTCGTAGGATATGTCTGGATTTGATAACGACTCACTATTATTAGGTGATACAAATTTACCATTTGGCGTGTCAGATATATTAAGATTCATCGAAACCTCAGTATCACCTTTGGGTGAAGCAACGTTCTCAACATTACTAATACTGCAAGTTAGAGCACTTACAATATTTGCCGGATCAGAATAGTTTATATTTGGGGTTGTGCCTTCCTGTTCAGTCCCACCGCCTTCGCCAAGAGTTCCCCCGCTAGGAGAATCTTTAGGTACTAAGCCCTCAAGAGGCCCTGGACCATTTACATTTAAATTAGGTAAGGTAGTTGAAGTTACATTGGGTCTTGCTATTACACTTTCGGTACTTCCACAAGCAGACACGCCAATACCAACAGCAGTAGCAGTTAAGATAACGGGCATCGTTTTCTTTAGATAGGCCTCACCAAACATATACGTAGATTATGTCATCTTATTAAGTTATTGTCAATGCTTAAGTGAGGTGATTAGTTTACTTTTATATATACCTTAGCTTTTTGTGTATTCTTCAGAGGCGCCAGATATGTATTTACATCTTGGAAATTAAATACCATATGTGATGCTTGAATCTGATCACCTGCCACAGATAGATTCTTGTCTATCTCTAAACTAGGTCCAGTATTTAGTATTGGCGTATACTGCCCTGGCTTAATCGCAAATAAAGCATTAACGACTATTGGAGATACATTTATATTGTTTTGACTAATTAAGAAACCGTATTGGCCACCATTGGACTTAGTAGTTGTATCATCCGATACTTGTGAGGCCAGAGTCGCAAAATCGGTCCCTTTTTGAAGCTGAGCATAGGCAGAATTAGCTCTAGCATGTGTTGCCGTATCTAGCGTAGAAACAACGTTGTTTTCAAGCAATTGGGTTTTAAGCTCTCGTTTAAAATCATTTAGGTCCCAGCCATAGTAAGTTTTAAGTACACTATTAAACTCAGATTGATTATCACCTAGTCTGTTCTCTTGTCTAACTATGGTGATTTCGTCGTTTAATTGCTGAGAAGTAACAGTTACATGATTCTTAGCAGCTAACTCACCAATATATGCATCATCGAGCACTTTTTGGAGTGCCCTAGTCTGATAATCTGCAAGTTGTTGTTTGCCTGATGGTGTGGAGAAATTCAATTTTTCTTGGGTTTGATAATAATGAACGTAGTGTTCAAGTTCGAATAGGTAGTTGTTATAGCTAACAAAATGCCCATTTATTCTGGCAATTGGGAAAGGTATTACCTGTGTAACTTTATATAAGAACGAAGAATAACTATCAAATTTATAAAGTGCCAAAGTACAGTAAGTAAAGAATCCCACTATCAAAACTATAATTAAGGTAGTTGTGATTACAATTATTCGGTTTTTAGAGTGCTGCAACGGATATATATACTTACGAGCACCTTTAAGTACATCCTCCCTGTGCATTGCCACAGTTTCATTTGTAATTCTTGGTACAGCCTCAGGACTCTGCTCAGCTGGTTGAGCTTGAGTGGCGGTTGGTTTGGTTTGACCTTTTAGTTTATGTACTGGTTTTAATATTTTATTCCGTCGCGGCTTCATCTAAACTTGACTCCTCCTGGTTAAGTGGAACGACTGGAACTATACCGCTATCACGTAATATACCCAATATTGCTTGCTGTGTCTTTGCTGGGTGATGAACTTCGTGAATGATAAGATCGCCCATATATGTCTGAATAATTATAGTACCAAAACCCAGTAATGTCTCCTGTATACCATTAACTTCATAGTTCACCATCTGTATTTGATTAATCCCTATATCGACAACACTCCTATGAAATAGGCCTTTTTGGGTAATCTGAATAAATCTACGGTCCGTAACAATAAACACCGTATAAAACCAACTAATCCACCAAGGAGAGTAAAGTATCATACCAACTAATGCCCCAGCCAGGAGTCCTTCTACAAAGAAACTATATTCTGGTTTAATCAGAGAAGGGATTGTTCCGAGTAATAAACAAAGGCTAGCTAGTATTAAACCCCTTCGCATAACAATTGGGTGTTTTCTAAATACTAATAAGACTTCTTCATCATCTAACTGGTCAGAAAAGTGTTTTTCTTTCATAGGGTAAGCGTAACTTTTTTATCTAATGTAGTCTAGACCTAATGCTTAGATTACAGTCCTCATATTTTAACACTTAAACGCTCGATGTTTTAGGTTTTACTGGAGGGTAGCTGGCTCTTTTGGAAAATCATTTTTTAGTGCTTCCACAATAGCATTTTGAAGTTGAATTGTATTGAACGCTAAATTTGGAAATTCTTCTTTGTCTACCCAGACTGGATGATGCGTAGTTAACTCAAATTTGTTCATTTGGGCTTCTTCAGAGCCTTCCTGCAAAGCAACTTTGTCATGTGGGGCAACTTCGCATAAAAATATGTACTGCTCATTGTATGGTGGTTCGTGGTCCTCAAAGAAAACAAGACGATAAGATACAACGTCCAAACCCGTTTCTTCTTTTACTTCTCTAACCAAGGTTTGTTCAATCGATTCACCATCAGTATTCCGTCCACCAATGAGAGTATAATATTTTTTCCCATACTTATTTCGGTGCATTAAAAGCAGTTTGTCGTTTTCAATTATTATTGCTCTAGCAGCTTTTGACATAGATTAATTATACAGAAATAACGAAAATCACTTCTACTTCTTAAATAGAAAACCGTCTTTCAGTGCATGTTCAGCAAAGCCAAGACCTAGTGCTAGCATACCAATGCCCAGAGCTATCCGTAAAAAACTTCGAGATTTCTTCTGCTCTTTATTATTTTCAGGAGTTGCCATGATCGTATTATACAAACTTAGTAGTCTTTCGTTTCTGGTGCCCCTACTACGATTCGAACGTAGATCATTTCCTTAGGACGGAACTACTCTATCCATTGAGCTATAGGGGCACTAGATATATTTACCTTTTTAAGAAAGCCTAGTAGTGCTACTTACGTACATTACATCTTCACCAGCTCGAGTATAACTGTGAATTTTCTCATTCACTTAAACCATAGCTTTATCTCATGAGTTGCTTCTTCTGGATTCTCACTAGCATGAAATAAGTTATGGATACGATCTTAGTTCAGCATTAGGATTGATCGGGCTATATATAGAGTAATCGCCTCGGATAGTACCAAGCAGCTGCTTTAAATGGCAAAGTGTTGCCCGCAAGCTTACGCACCATTTCAATTGACTTCGATCCCCTCTACAACCATACAAACAACCGGACCTGAAGTTAAGTAGTCCATTAATGTTTCACTTACAAGTTTTCCAAGCTCTTTTTTATCTACAGTACCTAGTACATCAATAGCCTCAACATCTAAGTTATCAAAGCCACTAAGACTTTTTTCACCAAGTCGCTCAATCCAAAATTCATCTGATACTGGATAGTGGCTTTTAACCATTTCTCGATCAGGTTGAACCATTTTAATTGCTACTATTTTTAGTCCAGCTTTTTCGATACGTGAAATAATTTCGCCAATCAAGCCTCTTTTTACGCCGTCAGGCTTTATCATACAGAAAGTTCTCTGAAATTTAATTGGATGAAGGGCTGGATGTAGTTTTCCATATTTTACTTAATTTCCTTTAATTATTAGATTGATTATAACAGATTAGAATAGACCTAACTAAGCTTGAATAATTTTCTTATGCTATACAATAAGAATATGCAATTCTCAAAATTAAAAACAGATTTTTTAGAACACATGGAAATTGAACAAGGTCGGTCACAAAAAACAATCGCAAATTATGATCATTATTTAATAAGTTTAATTGATTTTGCCGGTGATATAAAAGTTAGTGAAATCAATCCCGAACTTATCAGAAAATGGCGACTTTGGCTAAATCGACTTGGTACAAATGTATCTGATGAACTACAAAAATCCACGCAAAATTATCATCTTATTGCACTTAGAAGTTTTCTAAAATATTGCGCAAAAGAGATATACCAACGATGTCAGCTGATAAAATAGAACTTGCTAAAACTCATAGAAAACAAGTTACTTTTTTAAATATTGAAGAATTAAATAGATTATTTGACAACCGGATTTAATAAAATTAGTGGTCTGCGAGACCGCGCGATATTAGAATTATTATTTAGTAGTGGTCTACGTGTTTCTGAACTTAGTTAGTTTAGACAGAGATCATATAAACCTTAAACGACGAGAATTTATGGTACGTGGTAAGGGACAAAAAGATAGACCAATTTTTATAAGTGAGCAATCTGCTGAATGGATACATAGGTATTTAGAAAAACGACAAGATAATGACCCTGCTTTATTTGTTCGCTATAGTGGCAATAAACAATCTAGTTTAGACGGCAACTATCAATCGTCTTACTATCAAGAAGCATACAACGAATGGTTGCAAGAAGTGCAAAATTAGCTGGCATTACTAAACATGTTAGCCCGCACACAATGAGACATTCATATGCTACAGATTTACTGATGAATGGAGCAGATCTGCGAAGTGTGCAAGCACTTTTAGGACATAGTAATATTGCTACTACGCAAATATATACTCATGTTACTGACCCACATCTAAAAAGTGTTCATGAACAGTTTCATAATAAAGACTAGATCTATATAAGTGGATTACATGGATCGCTAAAGTCTCCAGTAGTGGCAGAAGGATTTAGTGGCACATCCCCTGGAAGTGTCCCTGATGGCAAGACCTCAGTAGCGGTCGATCCACTTACAGATAGCCTCTTACAGAGTGTATTGATAGTTGATATAGCGTTACCCGGAACTGGTGGTGCTACTGAACCGCCGCCTCCTCCACCGCCAACACCTGTTTGTATTGCCACTCTTTTTACAATCCCGGCAGATTCTCCAGTTACATCTATAACTACTTGATTTGACGAGCTACTACCTTGATTTACGTTAACTGTTTCAGCATGGGTACATATACAGTCACCACCATAACCGGGGTTCTCAATTGATGATTCATATGTATCTTGTATTGTATAGTTTGCCGAGTTGTAGAATTGTGTTAATTTTATGGCGTATTCGTTTATATTGCCGGGGTTACTATAAAGACCACTGCTACCACCTAAAAGCTTCACTGTAAAATTACAAAATCACAGGTAGGTAGTCGTCAAAAGTAGATACATCTTTATACCAAGTGCCGCCCCCATCATGAGATGTGTCTTGAGAATAACCTCCACAAGCAGCCGCATATACCCCACCATTTTTAATATTTTTTGCGTATTGGCCATACCAGCCATCACCACCAGACATCTCATAGTATGCATACAAAGCATTGCTTGGATACAAATAAAAAGTTAATTCATTTGAAGTTAAAAATGATGTAGTTATTGTACCGCTTTGTGGGATTGGAACCATTTGTACTTCTACTAATGGTGGACAGTTGCTAGGCCAACTACTTACTGAAGGTAAGGATGGCGAAGCTATTGTTGGAGCGTCAGTATTTATTGGTGGTGCTACCACGGAAGGACAATCAGTCATATTCCAGAATGTGGTTGGGCTATTTGGGTCATTATATGTAAAATGCATACTGCCAATATATAGCGAGGTTAACGGGTTATAGGGTGGCTGTAGTTGTGTTAAAGACGTAACTTCTGATTGATTTGCTCCTCCAGTAGATGCAACAGAGGATAGAGTTGAGCTTACACTTACACATGTGTATTTACAATTTCCCGGTGCCGAAAGAATATTAGACGAACCCTGAATATAATTATTTGATGAATTACCACAATTCGGAGAAGGCGGTATTCCATGACCATTTGTAAGTGAGTTATTTATGAGAGAATAAGCGTCGTTAATACCCGACTCAGCAGCATATTAGCCTGTATGCTCAATTGCTTATTTAGAGCGTCTTTAACTTCAGATCTTGATACTTGAGAAAAACCAATTACGATAATACTAATTACTACCATTAAAATCATCGCAGAAAAAATAGCAACAATTCCCTTTTGATTGGTTTTAATGTTATCGTATTGTTTTCTCATCATCATTAGTTTAATTTAACTTTACCATTTTATATTAATGTTTAAAAATCCGAGTGTTGTCTTTCATCAACAGCAGTTGTTATTGTTGAGTTATCACAGAATGCTCCACCTTTATTCAGGTTGTTACATACAAAAGTTGTAGGATTATAACTACCTTTATTGCCGTAGAGAATATCAAGACTAATTCCATATAAATTTTGTGTTGTTGAATGGTTTAATTGATAGACCATGTTAGTCCCTCCGCCTGGTTCGTTTACAGGAATGAGAATTTGCATATTTGCACTCAATAAGGATTGTGCGTTTGTTGATGGCCCAGGTACAACAGCTCCAAGACCTGAGGGCGGTGGACATGAACCGCCTCCAGCGTTATCTTGAGTCAAAGCTGAAGGTAATGGAACCTCATATTGGTATAAATATCTATATCCGTTTGCGCAGAAAACATATGTCGGATAACCATTCCAAGAATAAGGGCCAGTACTCGGAGTTACAGCGTTATTATTATTATTTCCGAGTTGTAACTCCTGAGATATTTGGCTAATTATGGTTCGATTTGTATTATCAACTTCTGCAGTTACTGAGCCCCTAATGTAGCTCCGAGTTATTTGAACAATACCATATGTTGTTATCAGAAGAACTATAGAGAAAACCGATGTTGCAATTAGCAGCTCAACTATTGTAAAACCTAGGCTATTCGACTTAAATAATTTCTTTTTCACCATTTTACGTTGCAACCCTGTAGTACAAATCTATTTGATCAGTCGTTATGTCCTGATTGTGACCATTCCAGGTTACTTGAATCTGAAAAGTGTACGTACTTATTGGATATTGACCACCGGGTTGAGTTACCCCTGTGCCAATGCCTGTAATTTTAACGTTATATCTAATAGCAGACGCACCAGAAGCAAAATTACCACAATTAGCATTTGTATAGGCAAGTAGAGATGCACCTGTTGAGAAACAAAATGGATTATTAGTACTAGGTGGCCCAGAAGTTCCAGGAAGATACCCAGAGTTCCCAGGAGCATTGAGACCAGAGGTATTATTACTTGCAAGTGCCCTTAGTGTCTCCAGTTGATACTGTGCAATTCCAAGTGCCTGATTTTTCTCTTGAGCACCTTGGATCTGTTGCAACGATTTATTTGTGGTTACATATCCACCGGTTAATATAAGTGCAAGAATAGCCATTGCAATTAGAACTTCAATTATTGTGTCTCCGCGAGTGTTATTTTTTATTTTTGCTATGAACATGCTGCTCCTGTAAATGTAGAGTATTGCACACTGAGTGGATTACCCTGATTAGCGCTATCATTACCGCCAATTGTTATCTTGGCAAACCTATTGCTATAATCTGTGCTCTTTAAGCAGATATCTACTCCTTGTGAGGGGTTAATTGGCGTAATTGAGTTACTTGAATTCGTTACTGTAGTAGCCGAGGCGGGCGCTGCATTTGTCAGACTACTAATGTAATTTTTAGCGGTAGAACCAGTATAAAATAATGGTGCACTTGGTACAGGTACTGGCACCAACTGTGTAGCTAATGAGCCTTGAGAACTACCAGATTGAGCGAAATTATAGAAAAATCCGACTATACTATCGGGCACTGGCGAGCCACCATTAGTGTTACTATCGGTGTAGTTGACACTTGATATTTTAAACCTTGAAGGTATAGTAACAGTGCTTACTAATTCTGGTACCGGAAGAGCATCCTGAAAATCAGCTGGGGGACTTCCAGAATTTTGGTATAATTCAAATTGTCGTGCGAATACAGCATATACATTATAGGTAGTGGGAGCGGTTGATGGGACATCTTGAGGCGAGAATTGAATTGCATAACCTATAAAAGTACAACCATAGTTTTGCCCCTGAGTTCCCCCTCCAGGGCTTACTTGTGGAACTTGTGCTGACGGCGCTCCAGTATCAACAGTATTACAGCTGAACTGTTTTACGTCGTTGTAATACCCATCGTTAACGTCAGCTGCTAGACTTTGCATCTGAGAGTAGAAAGTACGAGAGCCTTGTAAAAAGTATGTTGGCTTTTGTCTTTGTGAAACTAAGTTCACTACACTAAAGAAAATAATCCCACTTATCGAAAGGAATATCATTATTTCTACTACAGTGAAACCATGTGGTTCGTTACCACCAAACATGACTTAAGTATAGCATAAGGACTTCTTGTTCAATCCAATATATTTTGTCAAATTATAAGATTTTTATACCAGTCAATTATGCTAGCACCAAACAGATAGGTAATAATCGTCGCTATAATAAGTAACGGCCCAAACGCTATTAAACTATTAGTCTTTAACCTATTAGTAGAAATCAATGCAATTGAGATGATACTACCTATAAATGAGGCTAAAAATACCATCAGAATGGCTCTCATGGGTCCCCCTAGGAGTAAACCAAGTACAATCCCTAGTTTTACGTCTCCTCCTCCGATCCACCTCCCGTTTGACACTACAAAGATTGCATAGAACAATCCGGCTGAAAATATTAGACCCCATATAGAAGCATATAGAAGGCTGATGGATGCATTAAAGAAGATAAATTGGGTTGCAAGCTGTATAACAGCTAAAAATATAAGTGGACCGACTATTCGGTTAGGTAGCAGTCGCCATCTTAGGTCATAGATCAATAAGATCATAAAACCCAATAAAAAAACTAGCCAGAATACAAATAAGGTTTTACCTTCAGCATTAAATTGATATGGCCAATATACATAAGATATGACAAATAAAATAGGAACCGCTATCTCTGCAAATGGATTATCGCTAATTGGTTTCTTGCAGTATCTACACCTGCCTTTAAGGGATATCCAGCTTAGTACAGGTACGAGGTCTTTTGGTGCCAAAATATGATGACAATTAGAACACATTGACCTGCCACGCCATATTGATAAGTTAGCTAGTTTACCGGTTTTGGTTCTACTGTGAAGTCGCCAAACATAGGCATTAATGAAACTGCCAAAACATAAACCCAGAATTACAAGAAGTAGTATGAACATTTAACAATATTCTAACTCAAACCTGCCATTACGAATAATTTAGAACCAAACATTAATAAAAGAAAGAATAACTACTAATTTCTTTTATGACTGTATACAACCACCTGCTTGGCTAGCTGTTCCTGATGTTTGTACAGGGTAAATAACAGCCACTGCTGTGGTGTCAGCTGTCGGAGTTGAAATAGTACCACCAGTTATTGTTGGACAATCGTATCCAATTAATACTAGTATCTGACCAGCCGTGTTGTCAGTAGTTGGTGCTGCTGCTGGTGCTACAGTAAATGCTACTTTAGTGTTTGCGGCAACTGTAGCAGTTGCAGGGGTTCCACCAGTAATTTGTACTGCTGCACCTGTGCTAGCTTGGCTACCACCGGTTGGGATAGCCCCCTTATTATTAGATTCGTATTCTCCAATAGCTCCTGCAATTGTAGATGCATCGTTCTTAGATGTAGTGTTCTTTGAGTTACGCTGTAAGGCAGGTACTGCAAGAAGCACAATGATCAAGATCAATGCGGCGATTGCAAGTACGATCATCACTTCGATGATTGTGAAACCTTCATTCTTCTTTAACCTACTGTACATTCAAATTCCTCCCATGAACTTATATATTTATATTAGTCTATGCTTACTAATATACACTTAGCTTAAGCAAAATCAAATGGCTATCTAATTACCTAAAGTCGACAACTGTTAAGTTACACTATCTTGATAAGATTTTTACGTTGTGCTGCTCAACAAAGGTCAAACGGCCATCCAATAAAATTGGTGGCCGTTTATAAATCAGCTAAGCTAGATTCACTTTTACCTTATGACTGTATACAACCACCTGCTTGGCTAGCTGTTCCTGATGTTTGTACAGGGTAAATAACAGCCACTGCTGTGGTGTCAGCTGTCGGAGTTGAAATAGTACCACCAGTTATTGTTGGACAATCGTATCCAATTAATACTAGTATCTGACCAGCTGTGTTGTCAGTAGTTGGTGCTGCTGCTGGTGCTACAGTAAATGCTACTTTAGTGTTTGCGGCAACTGTAGCAGTTGCAGGGGTTCCACCAGTAATTTGTACTGCTGCACCTGTGCTAGCTTGGCTACCACCGGTTGGGATACCACCATTGTTATTTGACTCATAGTCACCAATTGCACCGGCAATTGTAGATGCATCGTTCTTAGAGTAGTGTTCTTTGAGTTACGCTGTAAGGCAGGAACTGCAAGAAGCACAATGATCAAGATCAATGCTGCGATAGCAAGCACGATCATCACTTCGATGATTGTGAAGCCTTCATTCTTATTCTTTATTTGTTTATACATTATTGCAAATGCCCCCTTTGCATTTGTTAATTATGGATATGCTAAGATGTTACATGGACTATTTAAAAAAAGCAATAGCTTCTTCACATATTAAAATGCGTTGGTCAGTG
Source organism: uncultured bacterium (assembly GCA_963699195.1). Classification (GTDB taxonomy): domain Bacteria; phylum Patescibacteriota; class Saccharimonadia; order Saccharimonadales; family DATKHC01; genus JBBQBA01. Next base: position 94,603 of record OY969420.1, read on the forward strand.
CTGGATTACTTGCTAAGCCATATATAGGTAGCAATATAGCAGGCAACAATAATAAATGCCACAACACCCATAATAATCATAATACTGGCTCTATAAGTGTCGAAACTGTTGCAATTTCAGTATCTACCTCTTTTTCATAATAAATTGCTACTCTTTCCATCATCTGCTCAATAGTTCCAGATTGTTCACCAATTCTAATCATATTGGGTACTAGTGGTAGGAAGTTATGATCATTTTCGATAGCGATTCTGACAATGACTTTCCGCCCTTTATCTTTTCTATAGCTTTTCTTAGTGAATCAGCAATAATGACATTGTTAATTGCTCCAGCAGTTATTTCTAAAACCTGAATGATGGGCACTCCACTTGCTATTAAGGTTGTACCAGTTCGCGCAAATCTAGCCATATAAATTTTCATAAATAGTGGTCCAAACGGCCACATTTTCATTTTTGCTCGATCTATTATTCTTCTACCGCCCAGTGTTCGTGCCGCACTTAGTAGTCATATAATAATTACCACTAAAATAATTATTACTACCCACCAATAGTGGATTACGAAATGAGAAACATCAAGTAAAGCTTGAGTTAAGAATGGTAGGTGAGCGCCTGGCAAGCCTGAATATAAATTACTAACTGCCGGCAGCACCTTTAACCATCATGAATCCAACAACTACAATCATAACGACCAGAACTATGACTGGATAGGCCAAAGCACCTCTAATCTTACTTATAATGTCAGCATCTTTTTCTTGTTGAGTTAGCTAGTCTTTCTAAAGCTTTATCTAGTGTTCCTGAAGCTTCACCGGCTGCTACCAAACTTAATAAATATCTCGTTAAATACCTTTGGGTATTTAGCCATAGCAGCAGATAATGTGGTACCAGCCTTCAATGCTTGCTAACTAGATCTATTTATAACTATTTTTAATGGTTTACTTGCAGTTTGATCAGCAGTACTTCGTAGTGCTTGAACAAGAGGTAACCCAGCATTCAAAAGAGTTGCTAGTTGTCTTGAAAATAGAATTTTATCTTTAGTTCTTACTCTTATTAAAATAATTTGAAAAATTATTTCCAGCATTATACTGCTTTAATATCAACAGGGGTAAGCCCTTGTTTTCGGATTAACTGCTGCGGCAGCACTTTCATCTTCAGCCTCTACTTGAGCTTTTACTTTTTCCCAGTTGCAGGATTATGTGCAGTATAGTCTAAAGGTTAGCATTGTCTACTCTCTTACCATCCTATTAAATTCATTAAATCGACGCAATAATTGCGTGCTTCATCGTAAGTTATTGTTCCTTGATGAACAAGTTGAGCTAGAGTTTTATCCATGCCCTGCATACCATATTGTGCACCAGTTTGAATAACTGCTTCTAGTTGATGACTCTTACCTTCTCTAATAATATTACTGACAGCAGATGTAGCAATTAGTATTTCAGCTGCGGCGATTCGTACCACCACCAATTGTTGGGATTAGACGTTGAGAACAGATTGCCATTAATATATTAGATAGTTGAGTTCTAATTTGAGGTTGTTGGTGAGGTGGAAAAACATCAACCATACGATCAATACTTTGAGAAGCTGAGTTAGTGTGAAGAGTTGCAAACACTAAGTGTCCAGTTTCAGCAATAGTAATAGCAGCTGCTATAGTTTCAAGATCACGCATTTCACCAATCAGTACTACATCTGGGTCTTCACGAAGAGCAGACCTAAGCGCAACACCGAAAATGAATAAGTATCATAGTGAACTTCTCGTTGAGCAATAACTGATTTAATAGATTTGTGAGTATATTCAATTGGATCTTCAATTGTAATAATATGTGTTGCTCGTTCATGATTTATCTTATGGATAATTGAAGCCAGAGTAGTTGACTTACCGGATCCAGTTGGTCCAGTAACTAGAACTAAGCCTCTTGGATAATCTGCAAATTTATTAACAATTGGTGGTAAACCTAAGTTGCTCAATAGTTAAATTTCAGCTGGTATTAAACGTAAGTGCAGCTGCAATATTACTTCTTTCATGGAAAGCGTTTACCCTAAATCTACCAAGATCTCCAAAGGCAAAACTAAAATCAAATTCTTTATCTTTAATTAGAATCTGCTTTTGGTCTTCGTCCAAAATTGAAAATATTAAACCTTCAACTGTTTCTTCAGTTAAGTACTGCGGAATTCAGTCAGTTGAATAAGTAGCACCATCAACTCGTAACACTGGAGGTAGGCCAACTTGTAAATGTAGATCTGAAGCTTTCTTTTTTATGACTTCTTCTAGTAATACTTCAATTCTTGGTTGTATTGCATAATATCTCATCCTTATGCACTGTCGGTTGCTGCTACTCTGTCAACTTCATTTAATGTTGTTTTGCCATGCTAGTGCCTTTAGATAACCATCTTCTCGCATAACTATTGTTCCGTTTTTACGAACTAGTTTTGAATTTCTTCACTGGTTGCTCTTTTTAATAATAAATCTTGAATGTCTTCTGTGACTTCAAATACTTCGTAAAATCCAATTCTGCCTTTATATCCACCAGGTGTCGATCCGGACTATCGATTCCCCTGGTTAAAGTATAAGCGTTTTGGTCGCTTAATGGCAAGCTATCATAGCCTAGATCTTCGGACACTTTCTTCGACTTCAGCGTTCGCTTGCTGGTAATAAGTTACCCAACGTGTCATGAATTGCCTCAGTTTCGGGTTTAGTCTGATTCATATTGCTCATTATCATCACCAATTCTTCTAACCAATCTCTGACCAATAACTGTGTGAACGGTACTGGCAATTAAGAATGGTTCAATCCCCATATCTAGAAGTCTAGGCAAAATACCGGCAGCTGAGTTAGTGTGCAGAGTAGAAAACACTAAGTGACCGGTTAATGAGGCTTGAACAGCTAACTGGGCAGTTTCTGCATCTCGAATCTCCCCAACCATAACAACATCAGGGTCTTGTCGAAGAATTGACCTAAGACCAGTCGCAAAAGTTAAACCAACTTCAGCATTTACCTGAATCTGATTAATGCCCTCCATCTTATATTCAACTGGGTCTTCAAGAGTAACTATATTAATAGCATCAGCTTTTAATTTCTTGAATTAGGGCATATAGAGAAGTAGACTTACCAGAACCAGTTGGTCCACTGGTTAGAATCATGCCGTTTGGTTGTTTTAGAGCCTTTCTTAATAGTTCTAAGTGCACTGCCCTGAATATCCCATATCTTCAAGCTTTAGACTTGTACCAGATTTATCCAGTAATCGAATAACTACTTGCTCGCCCCAAACAACTGGAGCAATAGCAATACGAAGATCAATTTCTTTATCACTAACTTTAATGGTAAATTGTCCGTCTTGAGGAATACGGTGTTCATCAATTTTTAGACTAGATAAAATTTTAATTCTTGAGACTAGTGCAGATTCGGTATTTTTAGGTAATACCATTATCTCTCGTAGTATTCCGTCAATTCGACATCTAATCTTTAAGCTTGTCTTCTAATGGCTCAATGTGAACATCACTGGCCCGATTTTTGGCAGCATAGTCCAAAATAGTTGATAGTGTTTTACATATTGGAGAGTCTTGAACAATAGTCGTAATGTGTTTTCTTTAATTCAGTTTCTTCGGATTCATCTCCCTCTGTACCAAGTTGTTTATTAACTATCTCTTTCAAGAGCTTGCTACATCCTTACCAATAACTCCTGAGTATTGCTTTAAGATTCGTTTTATTCCCTCTTCACTTGCAGCATAAACTTTTAGGGGTCGGCCAATTTTATTAGCTAGAAAATCTACTGCTTGAACATTTGCGGCATCGAGCATTGCTACTACTAAACTGTGCTGCATCTCGCCAAGCGGAACAGCCATATATTGTTCAGCGGTTTCCTGTGGCAGTAGTTCTAACACCTTTGGGTCAATAAATGTGTTACTAAGGTTTACGTATGGCAAGTGATTGATATGGGCAGAGATCTTTGTTAGAACTTCTTGGGAAATACCACCACCAGAAACTAAATATGACAGAAATGGTACATTTTCTTTCAGTGCCTTCTCTTTTATATCGGCTATAGAGTCTTTATTTAAGTAGCCATCAGCAATTAGAGCATCTTCAACCTGTTGTTGAGTGTCAGTAGAAAGTAAACTCATGGCTAATGCCCCGCAGTAGATGTACTAAAAGGTGCCGTGCTGTTATTCAGCTTGACCTGAATAGTCTGGGTGGGATCAATCGATCCAGAATTAAAGAAGATCGGGCTTGGTTGAGTAAAGTTTGAATTTATCACTCCGACAGTTTCAACTTGTTGCTGTCTGTTAGAAGGTTTTGCGAAAATATAATTCGAGGCTACTAAAGAAACAATTGCGCTAACAACAATAACCGCTACGACTGTTAATAAATCTTTTTGTTTCATTTTATAGTCTCCGTTGAAGTATTGAGTCCCTTGGATGGGAAATAATATGTGATGGCAGATACAACCATCGATATATCATTATCATTACCACTTATACTGATGCTAGTTACATTTATAGGCCTTATTGATCTTTCCAGGTTAGTTAAAACGCCATTCATACTAGAATATGGGCCACTTACGGTAAAGCTGAAAGGGATTGGTATAGCTGTTGTGGGGGCCATTGAAGCTACAGCCGAAACCCCAGTTGGTGTTTCGGTAGTAGATGTAGCGGTTGGGTTACTTGAATTAGAAGCACCTAAGCTTGAATCAGTGCCGGTAATACTTGAAATTGTTACTCCCGGAACTGTAATCAAATTCTGTATTGCAGTAGCTAGTGCAGGAAAATCGTAAGTATAAGGAAGTGCATCTAATATAATCTTGGTATTACTGCCATCTTGGTTTGTGGCGGTTGACGTTGAACCACCTCCAATAATATTAGGGTTCTGGTTATTGAATGCAGTGTAGGAGCTGATCAATTTTTCTGCAGCTATTCGATTAGACTGCAGGGTCTTAACTGTCTTTCCCTGAGCTGTAGTTACGCGGTTTTGATATGAATATTGGCTTAGTAGAGCTTTGGTACCAAGAATTGAAAATACAATTACAAAGGAACAAATCGACAGAACAACAATAATAGTACTATTAGCTTTGTCAATTTTTAGTTGTTTAGATGAAATTAGATTTCCTTCTTTATGCATACTATATCCTTACTTTCCACTGCTAGTATTAGGCGTATTTGGAGTATTAGGTTGAGACTGGAAAAGTACACCCGGTGAGCTGCTATGACTGGTTGTAGAATTAGGAATTGATAAGGTAACATTATTATTTGCTTGAACAAAGATTCCTTGTGAGAATAAAGCGGTGATGGAGTAGCTGGCACCATTGCTAGATGAATAAGTGAATGACGTCAGTGTGACACTAGTAAAAACATTTACTGGTGGACTTGTAGGCGAAGTTGTATAAGTTGCTTGCTTTAGAGTATCAACAAACAAGTTAACGGTTGCTAGATTATTAGCTTGTCCGGCAATAATCATTTGGTCATTAGCGAAGTCAACATTAAGTGAGCTGATTGTCGCACTGGCCGGAGTAAGTGATGATATATAACCAGCTAATCGAGTTGTAACGGGTTTTTTGGTGTTTATACCAGGCAATGCATTGACTGCATCCTGAACAGTTAATACAGTCTTCAAATTAGGTGTATTTGCCAGTTTAGATGTCAAAGAAGTAATTTGAGTATTTAAACTGTGGATGTGATTTTTTTGAACTACATCAGTTATTAAGTAAGTAATAGTAAATATTAATAGAAGTATTACAGCGGCAATTGAAGCCACGATAGTTATTGTATGCTTCAGCCGATTAGTCTTTATATAAGTTAGCTTTACGTCTGGTAATAAATTAAACTGGATCATTCTGTTCGCTCCGCAAGCCCTGCTGCTACACCAAAGTAATTAGAAACTGACAAAAGTTCCTTTTCTTTATTGGCGGCAAATGATATGTTTCGCCAAGCATTGCCTATCTCAACTTTTACTGAAAACTTGTTAGCAATATACAAAGGAAATTCTGGAAGTACTGCAGCAGCACCAGTCATAATGATTCGATCGAGTTTAGAATTAGCATATCTACCCTGGAAAAACTTAATGGATTTATCTACTTCAGTAACAAGATTTTCAATCGTACTTATTATTGAATCGTGTACCTGCCCCTCTAGCTTAGTCTTGTCCAGTCCAAATTTATATACAATTTCCTCTGCTTGCTTATGCTCAATGTTTAGGTTTTGAGCAGCAGCTTTGATAATTGTTTCTGAACCCATTGGAATTGATCTTGTAAGTCGAGCCGCATCAGCTTGAATAATTACAATATCTGAACTTATAGTACCGATATTCAAAATCATTTCCGGCTCCGTTGCTCCTGGTGCAGATAATGCTCTTGCCATAGCTAAGTTATCCGGTTCAAAAGACAGTATATTTAAGCCAATTGACTCCAACATATCCAGCCTTGCCTCAATGAAGTTGTTGGGTACGCTAGTTAGTAGAAGTTCTATCTTGGTTGCATCTTTTGGTGAGGGTCCAATTACTGCCCAGTCAATTTTCGATGATGAAATAGGTGTTGGTATAAGCGAATCCGCTTGGTACTTAATACTCTTTGCAAGGTCATCTGGTGACATTTTGTCCACATCTACTACCGTAGTAAATACTCGCTTAGAAGGAATTCCGACAGCTACATTGTTAGTAGTTAGTTTAGCTTCAGTAATTAGAGACTTGACAGTTTCCATAACTTTGACGGCATCATCACTGGAATCACTTTGGGTAAGTTTACTGTCAATAGGAGTATATGCATATCGAACCAACGTCTTAACAGCACCGTGACCCCTTAGTTCAACTATCCTAATAGCCGAGGCACCGATGTCGAGACCAAAAAATTCAGAAACCCCACTCAGTAGACCCATATTAAGCCGATTATATCATAAGCAATATCCTAGTAAGCAACGTTAATTATATTTTTTCGTAGTAAAAATTAACTTGCATAAACACCCGAGCCTTAAACAAAGTTCATTTTGCTTAACGATTATGGTTAACTTAAGATGTAGCTATGGCTAAAAAAAATAAATCAATATACAGCAATAGCCAGAGGAATGCTCAGTCACGAGTGATTATTAATTTACTTGAGCCGTCTCTTCTTGGTATGGCTATGTACGTCTTTATTTTTTTGATATCTCTTAGTGTTAGTCAACCGTCCGAGCTCAAAGATGTTATTAGAAATTTAAATGCACATAACTTTCAGGGAACATCCTTCCACCGATTTTTTAGCAGTTTCAATAGTGTTCTTAATTCACAAATTACAAACGACATAACAATCTATATATTCTGGGTTATTATTGCCATATTTATTTACGTTATTGCCGGTCGAATAATCGTTAACATAAATGAATTAGCTGATGACGTTAGTATAAGAAAGTATATTTGGCCTACCAAAGGCAGTAAAGATGTACCTATAAGACAATTTGGAGAGAAAATAGCCTTTCACTTGGTCATGTTTGTAATAATAATTTTCTATTTGTTTAAAGCTACACCTGCCCTGTTCAATTTATGGAAATTTTACGATATAAAGGTTGGTAATGGCAGTCCTAATTTTGGGCTTATATTCGTATTATTTGTATTCCAAGTATTGTATTTGCATGTCACAGTAGTCCTTGTTAGGTTACTCTTTACGCGTACTCGTTTGCGTTTATAGTTATTGATTGATTCTTTGGTCTCATAATTATCTTTGAAGAGTTGACTTTTGACTAGTTTTATGGCAATATATAAGTTACTATTAACTACCCTGGAGAACTAATAGGTATGAGACTCATTGCCCCACCCTTTGAAGCTACCGCTTTTTCTGTTGGTGAAACTGACCATACGGACAGAGTTACTCCAGAAATTGATCTTGAAGCAGCTAATGAATTGCTTAGAGAATTGACTCCTGAGCAAAGATTTGATTGGGGGTATGGTACTTTTGGAGAAAGGCTGGCTGCCAGCACAAGTTGTGGCATTGATGCTGCCAACGTAATTGATTTGGTTGCCCGTTCTGCCAGACCTACACCAGCTATATTTGTAAATACTGGTTTCTTGTTTGATCTGACCCTTGAGCATAGAGATAGACTAGAAAGAACATCTGGAGTTCAAATAATTGAATTTGGGCCAAGCCAGAAACAGATAGATGAAGCACGTGAGCTTCAGCTATGGAGACCCAAAACTGAAGTTGAAACTGGTGATCCTCAGCGATATAGTGAGATAACCAAATTAGAACCAATGTCTAGAGCAATAAAGGAATTAGGTATTAAAGCCCTAATCTCTGGTGTCCGTAGACATCAAACGCCCAATCGAGCAACTCTTGATTTTATTAATTTTGGAAATGATGGAGAGTATCGAATTAATATCTTTTTAGATTGGTCTAAGAGCCAAGTTGATGAACATTTTGAGGCTCATAATTTGCTCAGGCATCCAATGTATTTCTTGGGCTACGAATCGGTTGGTGATGTCCATAGCACAAGACCTGGCAAAGGTCGTGAGGGTCGGGGTGAAGAAGAGTGTGGCATAAACTCGGATGGCAAAGTAATTAGAAATGATCAGTGGTTTAACCCATAAAATAGTTTATTCTAGGTTATCCAACAATCCTATTTATCTTATCTTAGAAGTTTTAAGTACAGGTTTTTTAGCATTTGGACTATTTGAAAGTTTTAAATTGCCCTACTTGTTATTGGCCATACGGTAAATAACAAACCGAATTTGAATTACTTGGTTGGGCGTAACTAAAATTAACTTTATAAAGATCATAAGACCCAGAACTATCAACTAGTTTCAGATAAGATAAATTTTTTGCTTTTATATAATCAATTTTTTGCAACCGAAGTTGGTGATAAGAGTAATCAGTATATTGCAATGTTTTATTTAACCCGGGTGCCAGCACAATATAGCTTACATTTGCAGCTTTTAAATCATTAATACTTAAATTATTAGTCAATGCAATTTGACACTTTTGCCTAATTACAATATTTGCTGATTGTGATGAAAGTTTATTGTATATCTGCCCCGTATATCCATCCGTGTCAACAAAATTAATATAAGAAGTTACGCCAATGTCATCAGTAAATATTACTTTATTATTGATATATTTACTGAAGCTATTAAGCTGTTTAACAGCTATCGCATCAGCTGTAGATTCTTGATGTTGAGTGCTGTTTTGAGTAAATATTGATTGGATATTTATTGGGAATTTGTGAAGTGGCAAAAAGACAGCAATTCCGATAATTATAAGAATTGTATAGTTTTTATAAAGCTCAGGGTAATCCCAGTACTCTGTTAATAATTTAAACAATACTAGGGTGCCGATTATTGGCGCTATGACAGCAATTGTATTAAAATCTTGGAACCGAGTAAGAACCCATAATGGCAAACTATTAAAGGTTGCCGTTAGCACTATTGGGTTATATGCAATAACAACGTAGAAAATAAATAAACAAAACAGTGTAAATTTTAGCAATTTTGATCTTGCTACATAAATTAGATATATATAGCCAATAATACTTACATATTCAATATTAAATACAGCCAGTGCAGCTAGCGCAATAATAATCAATGCCAACAACTTAATTGGAGATTTTTTTAGTTTTTTTAAGAATATTACATACGGAATAAGTAGAAGCGTCATTAAGAATAGATGAATGTCTACAAATGGCGATGCATATTGAGTATATAAACCTGCTTTTAGATGAGGAAGTATGATAGATCCAACCCTATATGTATATAGAGCTGAGTTATGGATTCCATCCGCTCCCACATAATTAGTGTCGAATCCGCCTGTATATCTAGTTGGTATTAATTTATTTGCTACTACTGGAACTAATAAGATGATTAGAGCAACAGTCGCCGTCGATAATCTGAGTTTTAAATTTTTACGAAAGAGTAAAAATAGAATTATCATTATTACTAAAAAAGTCGCTGCAGTTAATGCCGCCACTGAATGCGTTACAGCAATAAGAAGTGAGGCTAACACAAGAATGTACGCTGATTTTTTTTCGATCAGTTGCTTTAGGCCAATCAGAAAAAGGCTGAACCAAGCAAAAACTATGCAATGAGGTAATTCTGCATATATTGTTAGAATATTTCTATTCGCTAAAATAGTAACTATTAAGATAATGTATGCCCACGTATTTGGTGCCTTTTTAGGTAAGAACACTTTTGCAATCGCAAAGAAACTAGCCCAAAGTATCAATTTATAAAATGCATAGGAGTAGATCCATATGGCATAAGCCTGCAAATTTAATATGTGTGCAATTATTGCCTGATATGCATTTAACAAATTGGTAGAATACTTTAAATCCAGTACTCCGTTATAGCCAAAAAATGGGTCAGCCAGATTCATATGAGTATTTAGCATTGATTGTATAAATGCTATGTGGTCTGGCGAGTCACCATCTAGCGGTGTTCCACTATGCAAGGAAGTAACGAAGTCGAATGCCAAAAACGCAAAAACTAATGCTCCGTTGATCAGCCAGTTGCTATCTCGCCATTTAATTCTCTTCCTTAGAAATTGCCAAATTAAACTGTGGTCCAAAACTATAATAAAAACTGACAATGCTAAAACGACCAGGTAGATAGTGGCTAATGCAGCGAGTGGCCATTCAAAGACATATCCAGCAACAACAAATGGGATTAATGCCGCTAGTCCTGTCGCATAAATAACAAAAGCCGATATGCCAAAATGAGTTTCATTGAGAAATTTGCATATGGCTGATTTGTTTGCCTTTGCAGAGAATAGTCTTCTCCAAAGTAGTAACCCCGCCAGTCCAACCAAGAAAAATGAAAACCAGAATGTCTGAATTAAGATAATGTTGAGCATTACCTTATAGCATAATATATGCCAACTAAATTATATATTTGAGTATTAGCCTTTACTTGATTCAGACCAAACGTACAGAGCATCGAAGACTAGCCCACTTGGTATCTTTGTGACACCCTTTTCCCTCAGTGAAACCGTGGTTCTCTTTCTGTTAATTTTTACGCTTGATAGGTCTTCTTCATCTTCAATTAAAATACCATCAATCTTCTGATCACTGGATATAATTTGTCCTACCCTGTTAACTAACTCTTCTAGTGTGGGAAAGTCTTCCCTGCCTAAGTTCCTATCAATAATCTCAATTGCGGCCTGTAGAGAACCGGTCTCGGGTAATAACTCTCCTCTACGACCTTTGTAAACCGGCAAGGCCTTTACATGACCATCTGGTAATCTGCTCTGGCTTAATTCAAAATGTCCGCTGCTAGTCATAATATTATCCTATCTTGGGAATCCAGTTATTATTTTACCTGATGAATTGCTGGTAATGACCACTACGTTTACACCATTTATTTCTGCGATGTGACGAGTGGCATTTCTATCCTCGATTATTTCACCGGGTGCTTGACTAGTTTGCAGAATTGATTCAACAACTTGCTTGGTTGACCATTCATTTGGGAACATAGTGGTTCCGCCCAATTTATTGTATGTTTCGCCTTCGCCATCTGTAACTCTTACATCTAATGCTTTAAACGTACCGTTTTGCCTAGTTTTTTGCTCCTTACGTAGCTGACCAGGCGAAAGTTTTCTTATTAGGGATTCCTGTGGCTGAATCATTGATGCTACTGCAACATTGTTTGCCTCAAGACCCATTAAAGTAGGTAGATGATGTCCCCCACCAGATTCATCTCCTACTAGTATATGTTTGAGACCATCTACTTGGGTTTCTTCATCAAGAGCAAAACTATCTAATGCCCCCGACTCAAACATTTCTCTTGGGATTAAATCTCTATCTACTAAAGCTAAAGATAGATGTTGGCGTTCAACACTAAGGCCACTCATTTGCGTTGGGGCAATTTCTTGATCTAGTGTTTGTGGAATAACTTCTTGTGGAGTTAATGTTTCTGACATTTTTTTGTTTTAAATTAACATATATACATTAGCATATTATTGCTAATTAATCAAGCTTTTGGTATATGAGTAGTTATGGAAGCGTCAGACGCTTAAGACGTTAGTACCCACCGCACTACCATGTCTCTTAATTTTTTATAGTCAGCCTCTTCATATTGCATATTCGCAATACAAAATCTTTTACCTTTGATGTTCGTGCAGAACATACTATCCTGCATATCACCGGTATCGTGCATGAAAAGACAATTAGTTAAATTACCTGACCAAGATACATTGAAACAGTTTGTGCAATTACCACTATCTTCAATACGAATACAAAAAGTCGAATCACCCGACCTCTGACCTGCTACTATAAACTCAGAATCATTAACACCATCTGACAACATAACATTTTTACTTTTATGTATGTCCTGCGAGCGGTAAATATTTTCCGAGTAATATATATTATCTGACTCAGACACATTTATTGAATCTTTGTATCTCTCAGTGGTAGTGAAGTTTATTTCATTCCATGCACTCATAATGTCTTGTATACCTTCCAGCTTTCTGGTCGGACGTAGATAGTCTGTTTTTGCACTGGCTCCGGCAATCTCGAGTCCGCGGGCATTATCAAGTTTTACAAATCTCGTTGGATTAGTAGATTGAGCCCAAGTAACAGAGGTGTCAAACGAGTCATTAACTTGTTGAGGCAGCCTAATATCAAAGGTAAATTTTTGCATAAATTGTTCTAAACTCAGTGGATTTTGATAACCAAGCACTTGGCCTACTACTTTGTCCAATAATTGTTGTGCCTGAGTTGTAGTCATGATTCGTCCTTTTTCTTATTAACTTTCATTCTACTTGAAGAATGCATTGCCAGTAACTCACTGACATTTGAGAAACGCTTTGGAGTGGTGTAACTAGTTTTATCCTCAGAAGTGTCTTTGTCTTGTGCAATCATATCCATCATTTCTTTCGAAAATTTTATCGTGCGATGAGGAGTTGATGAATGTTCGATAAATTTCTCAGGTAGGATTTGTTTAGCTGCTTTTAAGTCAGGCATATTATTCTTATTAACTTTTGGCGCATCCATTGTTCTAGCTTTAACTGCAGGTAAAACTTGACCATTTGATAGCACTCTTATTAAACATTCTCTTGGGTGAAGTTCTGTCATCATCTTTACTCTTACATCAGTTTCACTTAAACCTTTGCTGTGTTCTGATTCAATCAATTCTTTGGGTAATTCTATATTTAGGTTGCCTTCAAGTGCCCTTGCATCTTCTTCTGATACCTTGAAAGCGTAGTAGTTATATACGTTGGCAAATATTGCATCACGAAGTTCTTTATCAACTTGCCCGAAGTACTGCTGGGTTAATATTACAGTTAAATTAAATTTTCGAGCTTCTGCTAAAATTTGAGCCAGAGTCGGATTTTGGACTACTGATACCTCGTCGATAATTAGGATGACTTTTTGATTAAATATTCTGGATTGAGCTAGAAGAAATAATTGCTGAATAAGTAATCCTGCTACTGTTTTAACTACCCTGTCACCCATACTAACTTTATTAAGTGAAAACACAGTTAGAAAGTTTTCCTGAATAGTTTTAGCTAGTGATATCTCACTTTCGCCCACCAACGAAGGTTGTAATTGCATTTCATCTACCATGGATACCAGCGGTAGTATTGTCTCATTGTAATATTGAGTTCGCAGTTCATTGTAGTCTGCTCCAAAAAACTTAATAACATTCTGGGGAACATAACCACTTACATGTTCAATAATTTGGGTTCGGTATTCTACGTCGATTAAGAAACGTTTCAAATTTTCTAGTGACATAGTTTGAGCTGTCATAAGAGTAAATAAACTGAATCTTAATAGTCTATCCAGCCTAGGGTTAAATTGATCAGCTAATATTGACTTAAATAAAGTAGCCGTTAGTTCAGTTGCCGAAGTTAGGTCAGTGCCCGCTCCTGGAAATAAATCTGTACTGTCCTGTTTACCAAATGTAATAATTTTACTGTCATCAATGTGCGTAAAATCCTCAGAAATCGAAGCGTGCGGATCTATTACTACAACCCTATAATTGTTTTTCAATGCTGTATTGCTCAAACGATCAACAAATAGGCTTATAAACTTAGACTTACCACTGCCGCTTGAACCAATAATAAATGAGTGTTTATCAAAGTCGTAACTGGTTAGATTCAAATAGTAATTGTGTGAAAAATAAGGAAATGTATCAATTTCAAACAATGCATTTGTATTCTCGCTTGATAGCATATGAAACGACTTTTCTATATCAAGATATTTTGGAGCCGTTTTCTTTAAATAATGAGTGTTGTTCTTAAAATCTATAGCAAGTAGTTTTGCAGGGAAAATACTTAAAAGTTTGCTTGAAGTTGACCATTGGCCAGCTGCAGACTTTAGATAAATAGTAGTGTGAACAATAGCTTTATCTGAACTTATTGGTCTGACATTAAAAACTACATACTGAATATCTTTAGATTTTTTTACAGCCGTCTTCTCTTTCAGGTCCAATATATTACCCCCAACTACATATTGAAGAAACCTTTCCTTACTCGTTGACGAAGGTAATTCGACTTCTTTTTCGCTAACCGGACGAAGCAGCAGTCCCTCAATATTATTTGAGAGTGAGCCTAGGTCCTTATCACTGCTAATATAAAACTTAACTACGTTATCTACGCAGGAAAACATTAGTTCAAACTTACTAAATGAGTTTAGGTATGCTGCCAATGAATTATAGAGTTTTTTCCAATTATCCTCCGAAAGCTTATCGGTTAGTATGTAGAGTTCGAAGTGATTTTTCATTGTCGGCTTAGTCATAGGCAATCTATCATGAATTTTACACTTTTCGAAGTATTCTAGCTAATTTAAGTTAAGAACAATTTAATCTGTTATTATTAACGGATGAAATTTACCAAGGCTAAATTATGTCACTAGAAATCGGCATCGTCGGGTTGCAACCATATCATTCACTATCTCCTTTGATATGCCAGAACGTGATAGAAGAACTAGAGAGTACTTTCCTAAATATATATAAAAGAACTTCAAACCATCATTGGAGGCAAGTGGTAAGATAACCTTGATTTAATTCTCAGTGTAAGCTTCTAGTGCTGGCTGTAAGGTCGTAACATGAGAACCGCCATATACTACAAAAGGACTTTTGCCATCACGATATTTTTCTAGGATACGATGAAATATTGTTCTATCTCGCATTTCTAAGCCAAGTTTAGCAATTTCATTGATTCTATTATCACCAGACCAGCTAAGTCTACGCATGCTAACTTGACCTACTTCATCAACATTAAATGCTGGATTTATGATTATATTATCTCCTTCGACGACAAATAGGTCTCTATTATTTAATGCTGGGCGATATAAATTATTTAATGCAGGTAGTAATGTTTCAACTTTTTTAGATAACTCAGCCTTAATCTCATCTAGTCTACCTTCAGCTACTATTGCTTGCTTTTCGGCTTCTGTATAATCAGTAAATCCTTCAATACCTAATTCGGCAGCTTGGTGACTAATGTAGCCTGCAATAAAGTCAGGTTCATCACTAGCCAGTTGTGCCTCTAAGCCCGCAGTAACTCTAGAGGCTAATAATTCTTCTTGATTGATGCCAAGTTTTTCCATCACACTGATTACTTCTTGTGTCGTTGGCTCACCTGAAATAGCTGGTACATTTTCCTTATTAGATAGATTTTGAACTAAACCCGAATCTGAGGCTTTTTGGATAGCCTCATTACGATCTTCTACTAATCTTTCATCCCCTTCATATATAACTACTCTGTCTTCTGGCTTTGTTGTGGCTAAATATTCTTCAAAAGCTCTTTGAGTATCTACCGTGCTTTCAGCTTCTGGGCTATATTCATGTCCAGAGATAGCTTGGCCTGTTTCTGGATCAACTTTTATAGATGCAACCAATGTTATAGAGTGATCTGGTTCTCCCAACACTACTACTTTAATTTTTCCATCTTTAATACGTTCTTGATTAGCTTGCTCATACTCAGCACTACCAACAGGAGCATATTGTTCCCATGAATCCTCTTCTTTCTGAACTTTAGTCTTCATAGATTCTTCTGATTCCTCATTTCTTAATGGTAACGGATTAGCTTCTTGATTTACAGGTTGTCCGATAGCTACTTCTTCTGCATAGGCTGTGTCAAACCTATCTAAAATATCCTCCGTAGAGCCGTCATTGCCAACGTTTTGGCTCCACCACGATTCATCTATTTCGGGTCCCGTCATTTGTTGGGCTTTTATAACAGCGTCATTAATATCCCCTCGGAATATTTCCGAGCTTTTAACTACATCTGGTTGTTTTGGTGGGGGTAAAGTTTCTTGAGTCATAATTGTTAGTTTGCGCTCATTAAACAGGGCTAGGTTGGCTTTCTACGCTATCAAGGTGTTGTTTAAGACGTTCATCTGTACCTAAAACTTCTGGATGTCCTTTAATATCAGGCTCTAACACACAAGTAAATTGGTCTCCATATTTAGCCTTAAAAGACTCAAGTTTAATAGGGTCACTGAAAATAATTCTATCAATATGCTGGGTACTAACCTCAGGCATCTTTACTTCCCAAGTTGAAAATCTTGGATTGCCAAGCGCATCATAACCCGCACTATTTTCTCCATCCATAAACCACTTTAGCGTCATCGGTACTGGTGATTCAACGCTGTGATGATTTTCCTTATAGGTAGCTCGTGAATCGGTCAGATATATCTCAGGTAACGCAATATCATAAAAATCTTCTGGCGTCGAAGCTCCACGCATGTATGCTTCATAATCTATTTCGCCATTACGTTTTCGACAGTCCAATAAATCTGCGCTGGTTATAAATGTACCTTCTGTTTTCATGGCTTCTGGTGCTAACACTACCACCGCTTCAGCTTGTGGAGCAGCTTGTCTTAGATGGTGGGGCCTGCCAAAATCTGCAAAAACATATTGATCTAAACCAAGTTCTCTATCTTCTATTGTAGTAAATCCAGTTTTTTCTTCACCCTGCCCAGTAACGTCCACTCCCTGATCATGCAAAGCCCTATTACTAACAAATTTTCCGTGTTCAATAGCACCCTCTAAACCTTCCAACGTGGTGCCGTGGAGCAGTGGAAGTGACCTAATCATAGCTTCATCATGATCACGATCCTCTTCAAATAGTGGCCCTAGTTGTGCAGCACTATCCATACGCTCAAAATGAGATAAAGTTTGATGTCGGTGGATTTTCGACCATATTTCAATAAAAGGATACGCAGACTGCCTAACGTTACCCCAGTCTTCATCTGAGAGAACATTTAAATCAAGTTTGTTTGGCAATGATGAAGGGTTTAATGAACTGGGGTCAATGCCATGATCTTCTAAAATATGTGTATGGACAACCCCTGCTTCATATGGCTCACTAAAACTCCAAGCACTAGTTCCCCTTTTATCTCCCAGCTGTTCAGCTAATTTATCTTGCATTTGAACTTCAAATTCATTTTTCTGGTTCAGACCAAGTAAAGATTCTTTTATGACTTGTAGCCTGGGATCCACATGGGATAAGCTACTATCCGCTACATTGGGCTGCTCTTCTAGTTGTGGTGTTGGGGGAAGAAATTCATTAGACATTTTTTTGTTTTATACTTACTCTTATACATTAGCATAATATTGCTAGTTTGTCGAGTATATATTTCTGACACACACGCTTATCTGTTACAATCTACTTATGTCAAAAAGTTTAGAAATTGGCACATTCAATACCAAACCCAGCCAAATGAAGAACCAAAACAGCGAAAGGTTGGGTTGAATGCTGAGTATAGGGATTGTCGGGCTGCCAAATGTTGGTAAGTCAACCTTATTTAACGCACTAACTAACAGTAATGTATTAGCCGCAAACTACCCTTTTGCCACCATTGAACCTAATGTTGGGATTATACCCGTACCGGACGATAGGTTAGAAAAACTAGAAAAGCTATTTAATGCCGAAAAAGTTGTTCCGGCGACAATCAAGTTTGTGGATATTGCTGGACTTGTTAAAGGCGCAAGTTCTGGTGAAGGTATGGGTAACCAATTTTTGTCTCATATACGTGAGTGCGACGCTATCTGCCAAGTAGTAAGGGATTTTTCAAGCGGTGATGTTGTTCACGTCAGCGACAAAGTTGACCCAAAGAATGATATTGAAGTTATTAATACTGAGCTGGTGCTAGCAGACTTACAAACAATCAATAAAAGACTTGGAAACATTGAGAAACAGCTAAAATCAGACCCAAAACTATTACCTATAGTTAACGATATTAAGAGGGCCAAAGAGTATCTTGAAGATAATCGTCCACTGTTTAGTGTGACAGATTTTAATACATCTAATGTTGTTGATCTACAGCTCCTAACCACAAAACCAATAATCTATATATTCAATGTCGACGAAGCGACACTAAGCGATAAAGACAAACAGTCTGAACTTAGAAAAATAACAAATGGAGCTCCAACAGTATTCATAAATGCACAGTTAGAGCACGAACTAAATAGCCTGGACAAAGAAGATGCTGAGGAAATGTTAGAGTCTTATGGTCAAAGTGAGTCTGGACTAAATAAGCTTATAAAAACGGCCTACAAATTGCTCGGATTACAGAGCTATCTGACAGCTGGACCGAAAGAAGTTAGAGCCTGGACAATAAAAGCAGGGTCCACTGCGCCTGAGGCTGCTGGAGTGATCCATACAGACTTTCAGAAAGGTTTCATTGCGGCCGATATCGTTTCATTTAATGACCTAATCGAAACTGGCTCCCTTGCGCATGCACGTTCAGCTGGAAAAGTTAGAACTGAGGGTAAAACCTACGTTATGCAACCTGATGATGTGGTTGAGTTTAAATTTAACGTTTAGTCGTTTTAATAAGATAAAAGCGCTCTTTATTGCCTTTACTACCGGCAACTTCTGAGTCTGCTTGATTTACTATTCTAAAGTTATTATCTCGAAGCCACAGTTCAAAGTTTGATAGTAGTTGTCGCCTTATTTTATCGTTCTTAATTATGCCCTTATGTTTAGCATCAGAACCCACTTCAAACTGGGGTTTAAACATAGCAACTATATCTGTTTCAGGGTTTGAAAGTTCATAAACTTTTGGTAGAATTTCACGCAAACTAATGAAAGAAACGTCGATTACAACAATATTAATTGGTTCACTTGGTTGTTCAAAATCACTAATGTCAGTTTGTTCATGAAGCTCAATCCGTTTATTACCGCGGAGTGAGTGATGAAGTTGTTCACTGCCAACATCAACTGCTATAACTTTGCTCGCACCATGCTTCAAACTGTAGTCCGTAAATCCACCGGTTGATGAACCTACATCCAGTACGATTTTATCTGTAAAATTTAGCCTAAGTGCCTCTGCAACTGAAGCAAGCTTAAGTCCTGCGCGGGAAACATATTGCTCAGTTTGATTAATAATAAGATCGTTACTCAGATCAACTTGGTGAGCTGGCTGATTAACAATTCTACCATCAACACTAACAAGCCCTAGCTTAATATAGGAGCTCGGCTTGACTTCGAGTTGTAGTTAATTTCCGCTCTACTAGTGCGTGATCAAGCCTTTGCTTCATCTAGCCCCTATTTTTCTCGTTCTACGTAAGTACCAGTTCGGGTATCAACACGGATAACATCACCCTGTTTTATAAAAGCAGGGACTTTTACGACAATTCCGGTTTCAACAGTAGCATCTTTCAATATGTTAGTCGAAGTATCACCTTTAACTGCGTCTTCAGTGTAAGTAACTTTAAGTGGCACGTTTTTAGGCAGTTCTACAGCAATTGGCTGATCATTAAACAATTGAACTTGAACAATGTCGCCTTCTTTTAAATAACCTTTTTGGTCACCAACTTCATCAGTTGGAATAGAAAACTGATTAAAGTTATCGTTGTCCATAAAGTAAACGTCATTGCCATCGTCATATAGATACTGAGCGTTAATTTTGACGACATCAGCGCTGTCTAGTTGTTCGTTACCTTTAAAGGTTTTCTCAAGAACTTTACCATCAATTAAACTTTTGATGCGGACATTAACGATAGAGCCACCTCGGCCCATAACTTTTTGGCCATATTCAACTACTTTATATGGGGTACCGTCTAATTGAAAAACAGTACCTTTTTTAAGATCGGTTATTGATAAGTGCCATATCTAATCCTAATTAGATACAAATGGTAATAGTGCAATGTGACGTGCATCGCTTGATAGCAACAGCAAGTCGTCGTTGTTCATGCTCACGTAAGACCAGTTTTCTTTCGACTTTCAATCTGACCAAACTGATTCATGTAGCGCTGCAAGGTTTTAAAATCCTTATAGTCAAAATATGCTACGTCTGTCTTGTATTTAAAAATCTTTGCCATATCTATTATCCTTCCTTAAAACGGTATATCGTCTAAATTAATAGGCTCATCACCAATATCTTCAATAACTACGTCATCCTTTCTTAGCGGCCTTGCTTGGCTTAGCGTGTTGGTAGGCTCTTCTGCTCGCCAGAATCACTGTCAGCTCCCGCATCACCACCACCACGGCTGTCTAAGAAATGTAACATCATTAGCTAGATACTTCTACTTTATTTCGCTTCTGTCCATCTTGTTCCCAGTTTCGACTCTGTAATCGTCCTTGAACTAAGCATCGTCGTCCTTTAGTCATGTATTGTGAAACTCGTTCCGCTAGTGGTCCCCAGCAACAATATCTACGTAATCTGTAGCTTCTTGCCATTCACCACTCTGATCTTTATAGCTTCGGTTTAGAGCCAAACTAAAACTACAAACATTTTGTCCATTTGGTGTTTGTCTTAATTCTGGGTCTCTCGTTAGATTCCCCATTAATGTTACTTGGTTTAAACTTCTTGCCATAATTTATCTACCTATCCTCTCGTTCTACCTCTATTGTACTACGCTTCGTCTTCGTCATCAGATATCTTCATCATCGTCATCAGTTCGATTTTTAGCTTTCTTAATCTTTTCTGCTTCAGCCTTAGCTATCTTTCTTAAGATCTGGCTTAACTATCAAATATCTAATGATTTCGTCAGTAATATTTAGCGTTGTTTCAATCTTCTTAACTTCAGCTGGGTTCAATTTCTAGTGTATAGAAAACGTAGATTGCATATTCTTGTTTCTTAATTGGGTATGCAAGTTTACGCTTACCCCAGTTATCTGTGTTAGTTACTTTGGCCTTTGACTGCAGCAAATATTTTTAAAATTTGCTCTTCAGCCTTTGATTAAATCCACCTCTAAACTTGGGTGATACACAATAGCTATCTCGTATTGATTCATTAGAGTGTCTCCTTTGGTTAAAGCCTATGCGCCTAAAGTTGCCATAAGCTGAGAAAACGTATTACAACTATACTATATATGAGCGTTTTATGCAATTATAAATAGGCTTTTTTAGATTATTTTAGAGACTCTAAAAATGTTCTAAGTTCGAATGCTTCCGCGGCAGCCTTGCCCAGTTCACCGGCAATATTTTGAATGGTGGGCGGAGTTGGGTTATCTTCACCCTTGATCATGCTCAAGTCGTTATATCCGTAGGTAGGAACGAAAACCTTTAATTTTTTACCATCTTGAGCGGCCTTAATACCGGCTCTAATACTACTCATCCAACGTGAGGGTTTGTACGTTGCGCTAGTCCAATAACTGATGAATGTCTCGTCAGTATTAGTAACTGCCGAGGAAACTTCGCCCATTAACCGAATTGTGTCAGTGGTGTCTATTGGTAACCCATCAGGTCGTTGATCCTTATGAACCAAAATTACTTCACGGCCACTAATGGTTCCTAGCTTTCTTATTTGACCTGTTCTATCATGGAGCAATTGAGCAGTCTCTGGGTCATAACCAAGACTTAGTTCTGATTCATCAATTTCATCAAGTGCATCGCCTAAGAATCTTTCAGTTACTTCATATTCAGTCTTAGGCAGTCTTAAAGCAAGTGTTTGTGTTTCACTTGTTACAGGTTCCGAATCAAATTTTCCTGCACGATAAAAGAATCCAGCCATAGTTGCTAAATCTTTGCCACCTATTGTAAGTAAACGGTGCGAAGATAGCCTTTCAGCATCGACTTCGACGAATTCTCTGCCTTTTTTCCATAATGGAACACTACGGTCAGATGCAAACACAATTAGAGGCGAGCTTCCACCACCATCTAATGCACGCCAAATCTCTGTTGCAGTTTTATGCAGTAGACCCGGTTCAATAACTTCAGCGTCTACTTGATACGCACGAAGATCGTCAAGTGATTCAGTATCTGCCCTACCCGGACCTAAATCAGCCGCTCTAACTCTAAGTATAGCTTCGTATTCAGGTGTAGTTTCAAATTTTGTCTCAAACCTCCGTTGCTCGGGCGTTGGAAAGACAACTGCAGCCTCCGCTAATACATCTTTATTATAACCAGTAGCTTGCCATAAACTATTAGCAATAACCTGTAGCTCTAATTCAGCAATTGAGAGCTGACTTTCAAGAGTTTGATGAATTGGTGGAGCACTATCAGGAGTAACCATAATTTTAATATTATACCATATTATTTAAATGAGTAAAGGTTGCTTGTAGCTTACTTTTGACCATAAACTATACTAGTCGCAAATCTTTCAACATCTGGGCGTAGTATTGCAGCATCTTCCCTTGCTTTTCTACCGATTGATGCCAGCTCTTCTCCAATGGCGTGAACATCGGCTTCTTTTCGAACCACTCTCGGTTCACTAAATTCTACAAGACTTGGGGTAGAATTGAGACCATAGTCAATAAAGGCTGGAAGAACGATTGCACCTGCTCGACTTGCGTCTAGTATCATCTCGGTTGTGCCTCTTCCAAAACGACGCATAGTTACAGTATTTGCATCAGCGTCAAGACTATCCTGTTCGCCACTCGGAGCCATAAATATTACTCGACCATCATGAGAATGTATCATTTCTCCAAACTTGTGTTTAGTATCTCTGTTTTTCCTAATTCTATAAAGTGCTAGCTTACGTTCTTCATCGGGCAAAGATTCAGTTCCTTCACTTGGGAAAGTTTTGAGTACACTACCAGCCCTACGTAATATTCCATCAATCACGTTCTCTCCACTAAATTTAAGCTCTAAATAACCAATTGCTCTACCAATGACAGCAACTGCATGATTCTCAAACCTATCCATACCCTGTTCTCTAGCTGCTTTTTGAAAGAGGCCTAGCGTAAAGCCTTGGTCTGATAGCTCCAGGTGATTAGAAACTACGATAAGCTTCTGGCCACTTTGATCTTTTTTTGGAGCTAGTCTATCTAACACTTCATGCTCATCTAATTGCTCTGAGAACTTTTTCTGTAATTCTGGCGTGTCGGCACCTAGGAGAAGATCCACATAACTTAGTACTTGCTCTATTTGATCTCCGTTATCAGCATTAGGCCCAAGTAAAGTTAGGTCATGATTAATAGCGTCTGGCCTGTTACCTTGTTCAAGTTGCGACAGATCAATCACGTCAAACAGAGGACTTGAAGCAGCCACTCTGCCGGCTATTTTCATAAACTGTTCGTCGATTAACGGTGTAGCATGCCTAGATAGTTCTACCCCAATTCTACCTGCACCACTAACTATATCGACCGCATGTTTAATTGAATCGGACTTTTCACTCATTCGCTGTAATTTATATCTTTTTTGTCTAAATATCAATTATTTAGAGGATATAAATTTTAGCCAATCTTCACATTAGGCAGAATAGGGTTAATGGGCTGGCTCGGATTAGATGGGGGCGTACTAGGAGTATTTGTAACTGGTGGTGTGCTTTGAGATGTGTTACCTTGCATTCTATTTAAAGTAGGTAATACTTTTGTTATAAAATCTTCTGCACCTTTTATAACACCAGAGTTGTTATCGCTTACTTTTCTATTCGTGCCTGACTGTACAAAATACAGAGTATTTTCAAATAACTCCCAATTAAGTTGATTACAGAAATCCACTAAATACTCCATGGTACCCGGATCCAATACTTCCCTAACCTCGACTTCCTTATCTTTCTGACAATATACTCTAAAGTAATCTGGAAAATCTCCCTCCAGCTCCACTTTGCTCATCGTGTAGTTCACATTTGTGTTGCCGAGTAACTTTTTAAAAACGTCGTCTTGTAGGCTAAAACCAGCAATATGTACCTGACTAGCAACTGGCAAATTAACTTTAACAAGTATTTGGTTAGCTGGTGTTCTGATTTGACCTAAATCTATCGGGGCCTCTTCAACTCTTGGGCCATTATACTTAATTCTGCCCATACCATTCATTTCCCAATCATCATGTGTAACAGCATCGACAGAGCTTGCTGAAGGTTGAGCGTTAAACTGTGCGTCAAGAGAATCGTCGTCATCTGAGGAGTCTGAATCTAATGAATCGCTGATTTTGGTACTAACGCCATTGTTGGCCATATCTATGGGGCTGGTTATGGACATTGTGTAGGTATAATTTTGTATCTTGCCATCTCCAACTTTCGTTAAACCTACTCCAAGCGTATACATTGTTAATAACAGAGATGAATCGCTAGCCACAGTGCTACTTGAAGTAATATTAGGTGTCTCGCTAATTATCGGTTTATCTATTATTGACCCTCTGTGACTGTTAATAAATCGTCTAACAAAAAAGTAGGCTATTACTACAATTGATATTCCAATAAAAAGATACAGTTCTTCTAGATTAAATGATTGATTTTGATTCTGATAATTGTATTGAGGGGTGGCCCGTATAACCTGACTAACGAGAAATAAATGCATATGTTTATAAGTTTAATTCTTTTTTTAGTCAGGCCAAAATTAATCTACACTAGTATTATTCGTCTTCTATTTCTTCGGGGTCGTCTGGTTCAGGTTCAGGTTCATCTTCTTCGATCGGATCTGGTTTGGCTTGCTGCTCAGGCTCAGTATAAGCTTGTTCAACAGGCTCTGGAGCCTCACTAAATACCTCGTCTAACGAACTAACCAGCACTTCTCTTGGCCTATTTCCATCTGCAACCCCAACAATACCCTGCTCTTCCATGTTTCAATCAGTCTGGCAGCCCTTCCGTATCCAATCCGTAGCCGTCGTTGAAGTAGGCTAGTGCTAGCTTTTCGACCCTCAATAACTACTCTGACAGCATCTCTCCACATATCGTCATCAACATCGCCCATATCAGCCACGATGCCGCCCTTGCCATTCAATTGAACTGGCATACTAACGACGTCATCGTTATATTGAGGAGGACGTTGCATCCTTAGGAAATCGTTAACCTTTAAGTTCTCCTCATCAGATATAAAGGCACCTTGGACACGTTTTGGTTTTGGCATATCAGAAGTTAGCAGTAGCATATCTCCTTTTCCAAGAAGTTTTTCAGCACCCATTTGATCAATAATCGTGCGAGAGTCAATTTGACTAGCAGTTGTAAAGGCAATTCTAGCTGGAACATTGGCCTTAATTAGACCTGTAATAACGTCTACACTAGGCCTCTGAGTGGCTAGAACTAGGTGAATTCCTGATGCTCTAGCTTTTTGAGCAAGCCTTACGATCAGGGCCTCTACGTCTCTGGCAGCCATCATCATAAGATCAGCTAACTCATCAATCACTATGACGATATAGGGCATCCGCGCGTCTTTTTTCAGATTATTATATTCAGCAATGTTGCGTCTGCCGACTTCAGCCATTGTCTTCAGTCGTCGATCCATTTCAGCAACAGCCCATTTTAGCGCACTAATACACTTCTCTGGCTCGTGAATAACTGGGGTTAGGAGGTGTGGAATATCGTTATATGGCGTCAGTTCAACCTGTTTAGGGTCAACTAGAATAAGTTTTAAGTCTGATGGTGAGTTATGATACAGCAAACTGGTTAGAACGGTATTAATCATGATTGACTTACCAGATCCAGTTTGTCCAGCTATTAAAAGATGAGGCATATTAGCTAGATCACCAACAACCGGTTGTCCTGCTATATCTTTACCAATTACAAATCCTAACGGATTATTTAATAGACCATTCCATTCTGGTGTTTGAAGTAAACTGCTTATTCGAACAATTGCGGATTTAACGTTAGGTACTTCAACGCCAACTAGTCGTTTACCAGGAATTGGCGCTTCCATTCTAATGGACTGAGCTGCAAGATCCAATGCCAAGTTATTCTCAAGTGCAGTTATTTTAGTTAGTTTAACTCCAGCTGGTGGCTTAAGGGTATACTGGGTAACTCGTGGGCCAATATTAGCCCCTTCCATCTCAACTGGAATATTAAAGTTCGTAAATGTTTCTTTTATTGCTTCGGCGTTTTTATTAATGTCACCTGCATCGGCTTTTTCAGTTTTTGAATAAGTAAATCGATAGAAGGGTATTTCCAGTCAGGATCACCATTAGTCGTAAGAGCCTCCTGACTATCCACCAACCATTTTTTGAGCACTATTTTTAAAAGTGGACATTCGTGATGCACTGCCAATACCATGTTCTACTGGTACGCCTTCATTTAATTTAAGGCTAGATTCTCCGGCTTTAGCTTTAAGCGCAGCTAGATCTGTGTCGCCTTCTCCTTCTTCCTTCTCCTTCTTCTTGAATAACTTCATCATGACCCTTGGCGTAATGTCATAGGCAAAGAAGAACATCAGAAGTGCTAGAACAAAAAATGCTATGCTGGCTGGAACCTTGTCTAATATATTGAAAGTAGCTCCACCAATCGCACTGCCGGCAGTTCCACCATGTCCGCCACTATAAACGCCAGCTGCACTTTTAGTAGCAAAGATTACGTAGAAAAAAGCTGAGCTGAAAATTAGAAATGCTGCCATTCCGACTAAACGATTAAGCGGTACTTTACGGTCATCTTCTTTGAATTTCAGAATACCGAAGAAAACTAGAGCAAATGGTGTCAGCCAGGCGGCATAACCAAGCGCCCAATAAACTCCATGAAACATAGTTTTAGGGAGTGGTCCACCGCTGCCAAATCCACCAATCAAAATGAACAGTGCTATTACCATCATAATTACTGCAGCCGCTAGTGGCCAAAAGGCCGATGGTTCTGGAACGTCAGTCTTGAGCTGTTTGGTTTTGGCTGCTGACTTTTTAACTGTCTTTTTTTTCTTTTTCGCCATGTCCTTGAATTATACCCTTGCGATCCTTATTATTCGACATTTAAACTGTTTTTATTCTATTTTTAACATCATTATTATAGCAAAAAACAGAGGTTTTTGCAATACCGCTTCAGGTTAGACTAGTTTTTGCTGTATTATTAAAAAATGGCAATTTTTCTTATAAATGGTTTATCCGGAACCGGTAAAACTACCATTGGTATTGAACTTGCAAGAAGAGGATATCACGCAATTGATACAGATAAAGCATTTGGTTATTACGGGGATTTAAAAACCGAAGAACCCGTAGACTTCCCCGGTAAAGACGTACAACCAGAGTGGTATGACAAAAATGGTTGGATATGGAATAGAGATAGTGTTGATCAAGTAATTAATACCGACGAAACAATCTTTTTTTGTGGTGGCTCATCAAATGAGTTTATTTTCTATCCTGGTTTCAATAAAATATTTCATTTGTACGTTAATCCTGAAACACTTGTTAAACGTCTCAGAACTAGAGATGGTGATCGACACCCAAACAATCCTGAATATATAGTTAGAATGCTTGAACTGCTAGAGAGCTCAAATAATGACGCAAAGTCTCAAGGATGGATATTGATCGACACGTCAGATGATAGCGTAGAGCAATCTACAGATCTAATTTTGTCTTTTATAAAAAATTGAGTAATTATTTTGCTAGAAAAGCTTCAAGTTTATCTAGTGCTTGGTTAAATCCCATTCTCATTCCTTCCACAGCCATTGCTGCATCTGGCCCTGCACTGTTAATTGTAGCTTTTGCTGTTAGCTTTGTCTTGCCACCCTCGTCAGCTAAGTTAATCTCCGTAACTTGTTCGATTTGAGATGTGTCTTCCTTGCCTTTAGTCCATGCTTTGCCCTTGTAATAGAGTTTAGAATTCGCATCGACTACAGTAAATATAGCTTCCATGGGCCATAATGTTCCCACATATGGGCCCATCTCCTCGCCGGCTTTCATAACTATATAGAATCTACCGCCAACACGAAGGTCTACCTCGCACTCTGGAATACTGGTGAAATTTGAACCCCACCATTGTTTTAACTCGGCTGGATCAGTCAATGCTTTCCAGACCTGATTTACAGATGCATTATATTCTCTTTCAAAATCTACTTCATTTATTGGTGTCATTTTACTTCCTTTATTATCTTAGTACCAGTTGAGGAATTTCTAGTTCTGCTGGGTTAATAGGTTCACTAATTATTGCTAGGGCTGGCAACCACATTCGACTATGTTGATAGCCTACACTGGGTGGCATATCTTCAAAGACAAATCTTTTGAAGTGTCTAACAAGCCATCTAGGATCTTCAATTTTAGGTTCTTCAATTTCTAGTGCACCAGGCGCACTAAGTCTTATGTCTAAAATGTTGATCGAAATACCAAGTGCTTCTTCTCTTAGTTCTGGTGTTTTTATCATTCGGTGGACATCATCAAGTGCAACTATAGGGTGTATCTGTCTTTTTTCCCAAAATCGATGAAAAAATTCCATGCCCTTTTGGTGCTTTAATCTCGACGACTCGACACTTTCATAACTTGCCATTATTCTTATTATTCACCTAATCTGCAGAATGTAAATTGGTTATGAACATCTATTTGTATTTATCCAAAAGTACGTTTAATTTTCTCTGGTAGTGCTTTTCGCCAAAGCATGTTGAAATTCCGTATCGTCATAAAGCTCTTAGGTTTCATTGAGTCAATATATAAAACACCATTTAAATGCTCTATTTCATGTTGCAGTATACGAGCATGCCAGTTTTCGGCAATATAGTTAATTTTCTTACCGTTTCGGTCAAGAGCAGTAACTCTAACCTTTTTGGCACGATTTACTGCGGCCATATATCCGTCAATGCTTAAACAGCCTTCAAAAAATAGTTCGATATTCTCGTCAATAATTTCAAGAACTGGATTTATTAAAACTTTCAGGGATATTGGTTTACGCCCCTCGGCTTTTAGCACTTCTTTTGGAACTTGATCATGATACTTTTTTCGGTCTTCTATAATAATTATTTGCAGGTTTTCCCCTACTTGTGGCGCAGCCAAACCTACACCTGGTGCATCTCTAAGTGTTCCTATCATAAAATCTATTATTTCTTGAGTCTTTTTGCTCGCAAGTTCTTTTTTTTTAACTATTTTCGACTTTTTTCTAAGGACAGGTTGGCCTGATTGATAGAGTTTGAGTAGCATAGCTGGATAGTTTTTCTACTCCGTTTTTAGGAGTACTCCAGTTTTCGAAACAGATGGTTCACTACACGCGTTACGATTCCAGCAGCACGGTCGCCGTTCTCCACCTTTAAGCTTCGATATACCAACTTCAATCCTTCTCTTACGTGTCTCTTCGCTATTTGTCGATCTAATCCAGCGAATCCACTCCCAGCGTGCCATCGGCGTAACCTGTTTAAACAACTCGTACTGTTTCGGGGCAGCCAGTAGTGCTTTCTTCCAATCAGTTGGGATTTCAGGTTCAGGCCAGTCTTTCATTAGCTTAATATCCAGGGTTACGCTATCTCCAACTTTGGTCTTGGTCGCTTTTAGGAGAGAGTCATTAACCCTAAACCAATGGCTAAATCTACCGTCTGGTTCAAGTGGTGTCTGGATTGGATGACCATTAAAGGTCCCTTCAACCATGACCTGACCACGTGATGGAAGTTTCTTGCTTACACCCTCGGGAAGCCTGAGAATTACCCAAGTGCCAATACTGTATAGTTTGGTCTCAAAGTGGATGTTTGGTGTAGTTGTGGGCCTTGATTTTACAGCTGTTGCCATACCTATTAGTATATCAAAGCTAGCAGAAGTTATCTGGCTATTACTACTCCTAGGGCTGTGGCGCCAAGAACTGCTGCGCTAGCTAGAGTTGTTGCTACTATATTTCTTATCTTCATCTTAAAATCCTATCTAGTAAGAATTAAAATTGTTATAAAAATATAATAACTATAGAAGCTGAATGCTTGCTTGATGTATTAACGCTTTGTTAGTCAGTGCGAGCGTCTTGAGAAAGAAGTCTTGATCTCATCTCTTCAAATCGTTTTCGCTGTTCTAATGCAATATCATCCTGGGACTTAGCTTGACCGTCATTGTGGACAGTCTTAATATCGCCTTTTCCGCCAACAATATTAACAACTGGAATGACAATCGGGCTTCGTTGGGTCTGTTCATATAAGAAATGAGTAACATGTTCTTTAATTTCTTGCTTGAACCTGTCTATTTCAACTCGTTTGAATCTTTGATTAACAGCTCGTCTAAGCTCATTTCTAAACTCTTTCATAAGCTCTTCGTTGTCACGCATATAGATAAAGCCACGGCTAATGATATCCGGGCTGGTAAGTAATTGCCCCGTCTTTTTATCAATAGTCAGGATTACAGCTACTAAACCTTCTTCAGCAAGTAGCAAACGATCTTTAATAACTATGCTTGATACCAAAGCTCCAGTCTGATCGACTAGAACAGTACCATGAGGAACCTCACCAATGCTCTCCATAGTATCTGGGGTGAAAGCTACTACTTCACCATTGGCTGCATTAATACAGTTTTTTCTAGGAATCCCCTCTTCAATAGCTTTTTCAATATGGTAATACTTTGCTCTATATGCTCCATATATTGGCATAAAGAATTTTGGTCTAGTTAGATCAATCATCTCACCATACTCGTCCAAACTTGCATGTCCGGAAACGTGAAGTGGGCCAACTTTATCAAGATCATGAGTATTAGCGCGATATACGTGCACTGATCTACGAATTAAATCGTCGACCATCTCACCAACTAATTTATCGTTACCACTCTCCGGGATTGGTGAAGCACTTATTATTACTGTGTCACCCTCTTTAAGCTTAATATCACGGTGTTCACCTATTGCCATTCGTCTAAGTGCTGAATTCGGCTCACCCTGAGCTCCAGTACAGATAACGACTACTTCGTTGTCTCTAAGCTTAGCTACCCCAGACATAGGTATAACCTGTCCTTTTGGTATCTTCATAAAGCCAAGTCTAACAGCTAACTCTAGCGTGCTCATCATGCTTCGACCATCAAATGCTACCTTACGACCGTGAAGTACGGCTGCATTAACGATCATTTGAATTCGATTCATATTTGATGAGAATAGAGCAATAAATATACGTCCCGGTGAGCGATTAAATATATCTACATAAGTAGGCTCAATAGTGCTCTCACTAGGTGTCTTACCTAATCTCTCGGCGGTTGTACTATCACTCATAAGTAGTAGTACGCCCTCATCACCTAATTGTTTTAGGCGATCGAGGTCGGATTTTTCACGATCATGAGGTGTAGGATCAAATTTAAAGTCTCCAGTATTTATAATCCGACCAACAGGTGTATCTAGAATAATGCAAGTACTACCAGGGATCGAGTGAGTTATTCGGACTAGTTCTACATAGAAGTTGCCTATCTTTAGTTTTTCGTGAGTATCTTCGTTCATGATTACCGTTTGCAAGCTAAAGCCAGCTGGTAACCCTCCACCGAAGTTCTCAAATACCTTTTCAACCATTCCGATTGTAAATCTGGATCCATAAACTGGCGCTGGGTATTTAGGTAGTATATGGGGCAATCCGCCGATATGATCTAAGTGTCCGTGGCTAATAATGTAAGCTTTTAATTTGTGCTTTATAGTATCGAGATAGCTAGCATCACATATTGCATAGTTAATTCCTGGCAAATCTACGCTAAGGTCGTTACCACAATCCAGTATTACTGCTTCGTTTAAGTACTCAACTAAAATCATATTCTTGGCACCACCACCATCCATTCCACCCAAGGGGATGATTTTTAGTCTTGGTGAGTCATCTATCTGATTGGCTCGTTTTTTATTATCTTTGTTGTTTGTATTGTTATCAGCTATGTCATAGGAATCTATGACTCGTTGAGCTTCGCCGTGATTACGTTGCTGCGCTCGCATTGCTGCGCCGCGACTAACGTTCCGGCCATTACTCGAAAGTGGAGGCTTGTTGCCATTCCCTTTCGGTTTTTTTGGTTTATCATTCATTTAATATTTTCCTTTCTTATAATTTTTTATGAAATATTTTGAATCTTATTTAAAATTGTGGGGATCTTGGCGAAATCATCAATTAGGGTCTGCCTAAGTCCTCCGTTATATAGGGCGGCTGCCGGGTGAAACAATGGGAGATAAACTCTTCCATGGAATCTCTTTGGCTGCCCATGTACCTCTGAAATCTTTAGCATTGGCAGGAAACAGCTTAAGCTGTGTTTACCAAGCGTAATTACCAATTTTGGTTGGATAATTTCAAGTTGTTGATCTAAGTATGGCATAAAAGCTACTTTTTCTTCAGGTAATGGATCACGATTATTTGGTGGTCGATATTTAACTATATTGGTTATATAAATATCTTCCCTAGTAATTCCTATCATCTCCAGCATTTGATTTAAAAACTTACCAGCTGCACCAACGAAAGGTATTCCTTGGATATCTTCGTTCTTGCCTGGTGCTTCACCAATGAAAACCATGTCACTGTCGGGATTACCATCACCGAATACGAGTTGTGTAGCCTGTTTGGCCAGCTCTACACAAATCTTATCGGTTATAATCTTGTCTTTCAATTCATCAAGTTGAACTTGTTTGGATTTAGTCATCATATTTAAAGGGGTTGGTTATACAAGTTTGATGCTTCGAATAAAAAGTCTTATAGCAATAAATATTACTATTAGACCGAATA
The DNA here is from genome assembly GCA_963699195.1 of uncultured bacterium. Taxonomy (GTDB): domain Bacteria; phylum Patescibacteriota; class Saccharimonadia; order Saccharimonadales; family DATKHC01; genus JBBQBA01. The sequence goes on from OY969420.1 coordinate 127,187, forward strand.
AATATTCCCAGTAACTGCCTGTATCTAGGGCTCGAGAAATCAATATATAGGACAAAATTACTCCTACAAATCCTGCAATTGCTAGATTCATTGGCTTATCGTAGTCATTTCTTGGTTTTACGACATTCTTGTTCTTTTTGTTTTTTGGCTTAGCCTTAGTTACTGGCCTTTTCTTTGCTGGCATAGTTATATACTACTCCTTTTCAACAGCTCTCATACTTAGATTAAGACGTCCGCGATCATCAATGGCAACCAGTTTAACTGTTACTTTGTCGCCTTCATTAACAACGTCGGTCACTTTATTAACTCGTTCCTTGCTTAACTCGGAAATATGAACTAAACCTTCTTTGCCTGGCATAATTTCTACAAACGCACCGAAGTCCAGTACGCTAACAACTTTACAGTTCTTATATATCTTTCCAACTTCTGGTTCAGCAGTAATAGTATTTATCCAATCAATTGTGGCATCAATACTAGCTTTATCTGGGGACGCAATAAATACTGTTCCGTCATCTTTAATGTCAATGTCGGCACCAGTCTCAGCAATGATCTTATTAATAGTCTCGCCGCCTTTACCGATAATCTCACGGATTTTATCTGGATTAACTGAGATAGATATAACTTGTGGGGCATATTTACTAAGCTGTTTACGTGGTCCACTAAGAGTAGTAAGCATGTGCTCCAAAATCTCTGCTCGGCCTGTTTTAGCCTGAGCTAGCGCTTCTTTCATGATCTTAGGAGATATACCGTGGACTTTAATGTCCATCTGTAGAGCGGTAATGCCCTTAGTCGTACCAGCAACCTTAAAGTCCATGTCACCAGCAAAGTCTTCCGTACCCTGAATATCGCTAAGTATTACGTGCTTGCCTTTACCGTCAGTGATTAGTCCCATAGCAATTCCACTTACAGGAGCTCTCAAGGGTACACCGGCGTCCATTAAGCTCAAACAACCCGAACAGACACTTGCCATAGAAGTAGAACCATTGCTAGATAGAATTTCGCTAACAGTTCTAATTGTGTATGGGAACTCATTTTCATCAGGAATAACTGGGGCCAGTGCTCGCTCAGCTAGCGCGCCATGTCCAATTTCTCTTCGACCTGGGCTACCAAGTCGTCGAATTTCACCAACACTGTACCCGGGCATATTGTAGTGGTGAATAAATCTTTTATCACCAGACTCTTCCATGCCGTCTAACAGTTGAGCAAAATTTAGAGGTGCTAGAGTTGTGATATTCAAAGCCTGAGTGCTTCCCCTAGTAAAGATACTAGATCCGTGGGCTCTTGGAAGTACTCCAACCTCAGAACTAAGTTGTCTAATCTGAGTGCGGTTTCGGCCATCTGGTCGGAGATCGTTCTCTAATATTTCCTTTCGAACGTCTTGTTTAAGAGCATACTCAAATGCTTCGTAAATTGGTTCTCGCTCATAATCTTCACCATGTTGTTCTTGGAAGTACTCAAAAGTTTTCTCGCGTAGTGCACGCATCTTATCGGTTCGCTCAATTTGAGTACCGTGCAAATGTTTACCAAGCTTGCCCTCCAGGAACTTATCTACATCCTTTTGAATGTCTTTTTCGGGTAGAAGTAGGTTAAATTCTCTCTTAGTTACCCCAACTTTTTTAACTAGTTCATTTTGCAGCTCAATAGCGCTCTGGAAAGATTTGTGTGCAAGCTCAATTGCCTCAACCATTAGTCGCTTCTGATACTTCGTTGGCGCCAGCTTCAACCATCATGATCGCATCTTTAGTTCCAGCAACTACTAGATCGAGCTTACTATCAGCAATTTCAGTCTTTGTTGGGAAGGCTTTTAGCTTATCATCTAGTAGACCAATTCTAACCCCTGATACAGGGCCTTCAAATGGTATACCAAGTAGCATAAATGCTGCACTCACTGCTGTTATTGCAATTGTATCGGGCTTTAGCTCAGGATCAAGGCTTAGAACGGTCGCAATTCCCTGCACTTCGTTTCTATAACCCTTTGGAAACAGTGGTCGAATTGGTCGGTCGATAATTCGACCAGTTAGGATAGCGCCCTCAGTTGGACGTCCTTCCCTCTTAATAAATCGACTGCCACTAATTTTTCCGGCTGCATACAACTTTTCTTCAAAATCGATAGACAGTGGAAAGTAGTCCATGCCCGAAATTGGCTCATTGGCAGCTGAAGCTACAGCCATAATGATCGTATCACCATAAGTGGCAGTAACTGTGGCGCCAGCTTGGAAAGCAAATCTTCCAGTTTCCAAAGTTAGCGTACGACCACAAAAGTCGGTGCTAACACTTACTATTTTCTTGTTAAATGGGTTAATTGTCTGGCCCATATTTATCTATACAGCCTTTCTGATTGTTTTATCGGTATGATACTAATCTCTGATTGGTATAGTTTACCTGGAAAAACGCTATCATTAGATTTAGTTTAATGTGCACAAGCTTTTCACTCCGGTTATATCAGGGATGAATATAGCCTATGCACACAAAATTTACTTATTAATGTCTAAGGCCTAGGGCCTTTACTACCTTCAGGTACTGCTGAGGGTCTCTTTTAGCAATGTATTGTAAAAGTCTTCGTCGTCGGCCAACTAATTGAAGTAGGCCTCGTCTAGCCATGTAATCGTGCTTATTTTCCTTAACATGATCTGTTATTTCAGAGATTCGCTTGGTTAAATTAGCAGCTTGAACAGCACTGGATCCAGTGTCATCCTTGCTAATAGCTAAATCAGCACTTACTGCTTGTTTCTTGTCGCTCGTTACCATAACTGTCCATGGATTCTAACATAATGTAATCAGTTAATCAACCATAATACACTTTAAATTTGTTCAATTTAACGTGCTGGTTATGCTAGTGGAGGAGCTGTGTTGTTCATTGGTACAATTGGCGGAGGTATTGGTGGCGGAATTGGTGATGCACCTAGAGGATTAGGAGCTAACGTGGAATCAGCTGCAGGACCTACTGGTGGCAATGGCGATGCTGGTTGCGGTACTATTGCTTGATTTGCGGCTGTCGGTGCTGGATTTCCAGCAAGCGCATTATCTACTGCACTTCTAACCTCTGCTAAATTAGACATATTAGGGTATGAGATTGCTGAACCTGTGGCTGGAGGCATTGGTAGTGGAGGGGTAATTGGGACTTCGTTATTGCTAGATGGTGGCGGTGGAAGCGGCACCCCTAAAGGTGCTGATTGATTTGGGTCAGGTTGCCCCGTAGCCGCAAGGCCATCATGACTAAGCATAGGTATATCTGAGTTTGCAGGTATGGCGCTTTCGCCTAACGAGCCGCTGCTTACCTCTTCTGGCTCCATACTTACGCCGAATTCATTGCCCGAGTTAAGCTGTGAATCTGATGGAGGTGGCTCCATTATATTTCTAGTTGTACCAATTTGGTCTTCCGGATTGCCTAGTGTCGAATCATTAATTGTAGGTAGTGTTGACTCAGATGCTGGACCGGCTGGCATAGATAGCGTTGGCCTTGGTGCCAAAGTAGTACTAGCATCCTGATTAGGTGGTGATAATGGCGAAAGTGTAGTTAAATCACCTGTTGGACCAGCAGGTGGTAATGGCGATGGCGAAACTATTGGCGATGGAGAAGATAGAACGTCTTGAGAAGATTGGGTTACAGGTTGTTCGGTAGATACAATTGGGGCTGTAGTCTCAGTTGGAGCGGCTGGTTGTTCTGTAGGTGTAATTGGTGCTGCGTTGTTAGTGGAAGCAACTGGTACTTCTTCTGCAGGTTTTTCGGCCGCTGCGGCTGCTGCTTGAGCATCCGATGGAATCGGAATAAGTGGTGGAGGAGTATAGGTTGGCGCACTAGAAACTTCTGTATCAGAAGTTGAATCGTCGGATGTTTGCTCAGGTGGTTTTACGCCCAATGAATCTGATTCAGTTGACTCTGCAGTAGAAGCTTGAGTTTCCTCTTCGGCAGTAGCCTCTGCTTCAGCCTTTGCTTCTTCCTCGGCCTTTGCGGCTGCCTCAGCTTTTGCCTGCTCTTCGGCTTTTTCTGCTTCTTCGGCTGCAATTTCAGCATCAGATGGAATCGGAATAAGTGGTGGAGGAGTATAGGTTGATGCCTCAGTATTAGATGCACCTGATTCTTCTGTAGTAGTAGAAGAAGTTGGTTCTTCAGTTGTTTCTGCGGTCGGTTCTACTGGAGCCTCTACAGAAGCTTCAGAAGTTGGTTCAACCGGGGGTTCAACAGGAGCTTCTGCTGGTGTCTCTATGGACTGCTCAACTCCAGGGGAAGTTGTGGATTCTGTAGTTTGATCCGATGTAGGTGCAGATTCTGGAGGAGTGACTTCCGCTGGCGCAGGCTCAGCTGATTCAGCAGTAATTTGATTTGATTCTTCGGGTTGTTGTTCAGTTTGTGACTCCACTGGAGCTTCGGCCGGTGTTTCACTGGGTGGAGTGCTTGCCGCTTGGTCAGCTACCTCAGGAGTTGGGAAAGTCGAAGAATCTGGGAAAGATGGTTCCTCTATGAATGATTGAGATGCTTCCTCGGGTTGTTCCTGTATTTGCTCCTCAGTTATTTGTGAACTTTCAGGCTGGTCTGGTGAACCAGGTGTCGGAAAAGATGAGCTGGCATCTGGGAATGATGCTGGTGGATTATTATCTTGTGGTGGTTCTTCTGGTTTTTCCTCGTCAGTCGATTCTGCTGTTGGCTCACTAAAGGCTGGAGCTGCAGATTGGTCTGTTGAACCAGGTGTAGGAAACGATATTGGGGGTTCCTGTGGGGGCGCAGGCTGCTCGGGTGCAGATTCTTCAGGTTTAGATACAGATTCTTTCGGCTTAGCAGGTTTCTCGGTAGTACTATTTGGATCAACTACTTTTAAGTCACCTTCGTCATTAATTGAAACTTCTGACAGATCTGAGGCTTCTTCGGGCTCACCTTCTTTAATTTTTAAAAGTTCTTCTGGGCTATGAGCAACTTCTAGAACTCCGAAATCCGAATTGTCTTTTACCTCTTCTGGAGATGCAATTTGCGAAGGTACACTCACGTCATGAGACACATTCTCAACCATTGGTGTAAGTGTTGGAGCAGGTCTTTTAACTGGTTTTGGGGCTAATTTAGCTGCAACTAACTGCTGATTGGCACCGCATGCAAGAAGTTTTGAACTAGCACTCATTGTTGCGGCAGTAGTTTTTTTGTTACTAAATCTTTGAGTTTCAGCAACGATACCAGTTAGAAGAGCATTTGAGATTTGTGTATCAAGTAGCCCCTGCTTAGCAAGCAAATCAGTTAGTCCTACGATCATTTCACAGATACTACTGCTTGTGTTATCTGCCCAATTAATGCTTCCTAGGTCACTTATGTCGCCTGCATTAATAGTAGTTACAGTTGCATCATGCAGTATTCGGCCATGTGCCGTAATAGCTTGATCAAGTTCTTCACGGTTATGAACACCTAGCCCAACTACTACATCAACATTAAAATCACCCTGACTGAAGATAAGATCTTTTTCGCCGATAGCAGTCTGATAAGGAGTTATATATATTTTTACGTACTCATCTTCGATTTTATAACGAAGTTTATCTGCTTTGGCTTTATCTAATGAGATTATAAAATCGCGTAAACTATCAGTGTTTTTTTCAAATATTTTTTCTGGGTGTAGGAAACTTACTAGGGGCGGAACCGTTCCGCTAAACACAGTAGTAGCGTGTTTACCAAGTCGATTTAGAATTAAAGTTAGTCCGATCGCCGCAGCTAATTGATCCACATCTGGATTACTAGTAATAGAAATCAATACATTATTGGCTTCTTTTAAACTGTTAGCTAGTGTTTTTTTGGCGTCGTCCATTTGTGTTTTTTATTTTTAAGACTTACTAGAGTAAATAGTACCATAATTTATTGGTGATTGTCTAATATATTATTCTTATGTATAACTGTACTAAATTTAGTCCTCTACTGCGTTAATTACAATAGTGGTTTTAACTATTTGACTTTACAACTATATGATTTTTAAGTTATAGTTAACTATCGAAAATTACGAAGGAATAAATTACTAATGCCAATTATTAAGTCAGCTAAAAAACGAGTCCGAGTTACTAAGAAAGCAACTGCTCAAAACTTACGCACAAAGCGAGATCTTCGTAGTGCCCAGAAAGATGTTAGATTAGCTGCAACTGGAACCAACAAGAAAGCTCTTGAAGAAGCTAAGCGAAAGAACCAAAGTGCCCTAGATAAAGCCGGTAAAAAAGGCCTAATGCACAAACACAAAGTTGCACGTAAACAGAGTCAGTTAGCCTCTAAGGTTAAAGCTGCCTCAGTAAAAGAAGCTGCCGCTAAGAAAACTCCAGCTAAAAAATAGTTAGTTTCCTATTGTTAGTAGTAGCTGCAGTAATGCATCGTCTGCATCCACTGTTTGATTTTTTAATTTAATGTCTAGTTCCAAGAGATCTTCTGTTAGTTTTCTAATTTCATTCATGGTCATATTTCTTGCTAACGTCATACTTTTACCAACTACATAAGGGCTAGTTTTAGTTTTACTAGCAATTTCAGATGAACTTGCATTACCGGCAGCTTTTATCATGGCAAGGATGTGGATTTGCCAAGTTAGCATTGCTATAACCTGTTGCGGTGAAACTTTTTGGCTTTTTTGTTCATCATAGATTCTTAAAATTTCTTTACTTTTCCCAGAAAATGACGCATCAAGTAATTGAAATATTGTAGTTTGCGGAATTGGATCAACAAGATCATCTATACTTTGTTTTGTTATTTCTTGGTTGTAGCTAACGAGCTTATTAATTTCGTTCGATAGTTTCAACTGATTATTGCCAGCCAGTTCAATCAAATAACGTGCATCAGAATTCTTAATACTGCCACCGTTTGACTTAGTTGTCTGCTCAACCCAGCGTGCAAGTTGACTACTGTCTAGCTCTTCATACATCTTGAAATCTGTTAGTTTTTTAAGGTTCTTAAAATAACTTGTTCGCTTATCAATATTTGGCTCAATAATCACAAGTTCATTGGTTTCAGGTATTTCTTTTAGTGTATGTTCAATTAATTCAGTAAATTGCTTGTTATTTGAACCTCGTCTTAGGATCGTTAATTTATTTGGGAATAAAAATGAAAGACTATTTATAGTCTCTAAAATTGCAGAATATTCAGTTTCAGCTCCATCAATTTGTTCAATTGATATTTCGTCATTTTTTTTCTTAAATTCATCGACTAAGTTTTTTAGTTCAAGTTCAATTAGAAAATCGTTTGGTCCAGCTAGTGTGGTTATCATTTAACTAACCTCTGTTCTTTTTGACAAATATGCGTACCTCTGCCGGCAACCCTCAGTTTAATTATAGTTGTGCCACAACGCGGGCATGCCAGACCTTCTCTGCGAAATACATTTGCGAATTTAAGATAGCTGCCTTTATTGCCATCGATATCAACATAGTTTTTATCGGTTGAACCGCCCTTCTCAATACCCAGAGTCAGTACATCAACAATTGACTTGTGTAGTAGTCTAACTTTTGCGCTCGAAACCTTATTGACTCTTGTTGAAGGATGGATTTTGGCTCCCCATAAGCTCTCATCTGCATAAATATTACCGATTCCAGCAACCACCGTCTGATCAAGTAGTGCTGCTTTAATAAGACTATTCGGACGCTTAGATAGCTGGCTAGCAAATAACTTGCTAGTAAATGATGGCTCTAGTGGCTCAGGGCCAATCTTTTTAAAGAAATCTATGTTTGGCACTTCAATTGTAGGCAGTAGTCTTGCCCATCCAAATTTTCTTTGATCATTGAAATACAGTATTCCACCATCTTTAAAAGTAATCGTTACTCTTGTAGATTTATCCGGTAATTGTCCTATCAAACTATTATTTGGATGGCCAGCACCGAACCTTTCAGTCCCCTTTTTATAAACTAACTGACCTGTCATCTTTAGGTGAATAATTAAGCTGTAGTCTGAACTCAAATTTATAATGATGGCTTTGCCTCGTCGTTTGATTGTGCTTATTTTTGAACCAACAAAAAATTTATCAACCAAGCTTTGTTCATTTGGAAAACTTTTTGGCCAATCACTGCTAACACTAACAATCGTGTGATTTATTAGTCTTTGTACTAGACCATTTTTAACTGTCTCAACTTCAGGCAACTCCGGCATAGTAGCATTTATTGTATCAGTTATAATGAGGTTCTATGGATAATATTTCAGATTTACTATCTAAGCGAAACATAGCCGAGCCACCTGAGATTAAACTTATTAAGGATTATGTACTTCAAAAATATGGTGAAAATGTGAGCGTTAAAATAGCTGATAATAAAATAACTATATATGCTCATAATTCTGCACTGGCCAGTAGTATAAGAATGAACATACCCGAAATCCAAACTTTATGTAAAAGCGATAAACGAATTGTTATATATCTAAATTAGAAGCTAGTAACATTTCCGCCAAGGCTAGTGTTTACGCCTGTACTCATGAAACTAGTATAGTTTGGTACTTGAAGATTAAATAAGGTTCGTATTGCTGACCCATATCCAGCAAAAGTTCCTTGGGCATTACTACAAGAAGTAGACCATAGGTCTGAAACCATTTTTGCATTGCTACTTAACTGATACTGGTAGGTTTGGCCAAGTGGACAAGTTGCAAATGTGTATTTATAAAGTGAAGGTCTTGATGTAGTAAACAGGTTATTTTGCATCGCCTCTAAGAATATTCCGTAGGCAGTTGAGTTATTAGAGAATGATTGGGTCTTACTAATTGTCTGATTATAAGTGTTGAGCAAGTAAATACTTACTTGATCCTGAGATACCGTTATCTTAACCGCTTGACGATTACTATTTGCCACAAGGTTACCGGTGGTAATTTGTGTAATTGAGCTTCCTGGGTAGTTATATGTAGTCGGATCTATTGGTTTTCTTAATGTTTTACTGGGAGCAGGTCCATGACTAGCAATAATAACTATCATCACTACAATAAAGATCACCACCCCTAAAATACTTAGGAAAAACCTCATAAGTTTACTATAATACTAGTTTTTACTAAATCTGTCAAGTGTATGTGCTATTAGTGTCCAGCTAGTAGCTTCTTAGGTAGTTGCTGTTTCTTCAAAAGTGATGGCACCAAGCTTACCAAGAGCTGATAGAACCCGACTTTCACTAGGATTACAGAATACATCTGCGCTTTTTAGCCCAACTACCTCTTCAGTGTCAACAAAAATTGCCGAAACGATTCTTTCGGGCGCCTGAAGAGTTGGCGGCGTAACATCTCTATTGTACATAGCTAGTTGGTGTGCCCACACTAATACAGATTCAGAGCCACCATCTTCAGTCTCAACCCTACCATTCACTACCCCGCCATCAGGAGCTGAAGGATCAGTAGCAGAAGCTATCTCCGCCCATAATACGTTGAATCTTGCACTGGCTGTAGTCCATTTAGGCTGCTTTCCCCTATTCACCTCATTATTTAAACCACACTATTGTGCTTATGTAAACAATTTAGGCTTATGTTTAGTTTAAATGCTATGCTTTCTCAAACTCTACTTCGTCTGGAAACATGAGCATAAATGGATAACCCACAGAATTTCGTTGGATATTAGTACAGCCAACCTCTTTTAGAAATTTAACCATGCCCGACATTATTTCCTCAGGTTCTTGGGTTAATTTCTTGCCCTTATACTCAACTTCAACAAAATCACCAAGACCAGTTATATGGTCAATTGCTATTTCATATTCTTTGTAGTTCCAGGTTTTTCGTTTCTTCTCAACTGTAGCAATGAGCTTGTTGCCTACTGCTTTGAATATTTTTCTTACTTGATCAATGTCATCTATCGTAGTCTCGTATTCGTCACAATACTGGCTTCTTCCCGAGCTGTCGTAATGCCATAATTTGTAGTTTATTGAGTTCTTATAAGACTCTCTTATTCTAAGCCATTCTGCTACAGGTCTAGTCTTTAAAAAATCCTTATGCGCTGGCGTAAAGTATTCATCTTTTTGATAATTATCACCCGTAAATTTTGCTTCCTTTGTTAGAAATTTTTCGAGCTTCGCTGCGCCGTCTAACTTTACCTGTATTTCGATCTCAATGTCTTTGACCACTTCTAGATATCTTTCCAGTTTTTACCGATATTTGTATCGACTGTTAACTTGATAGGCAATGAATAAGCAGACTCCATAGTGTCTCTGATTACTTTCTCGATTTTCTTTGCTTTTGCCTCTGGGCATTCGACTAAGATGGAGTCGTGTATTTGTAAAAGCACATTGCAGCCACTTCCCTTTAGTTTTTTGTCCACATTAACCATTGCCAGCTTCATTAAGTCTGCGGCGGTTCCTTGTATTGGCATATTAATTGCAGCGCGTTCGGCTGCTTGCCTAAGAATAAAGTTAGGCGAATTAATATCAGGCATAGGTCTGCGGCGTCCAAATAGATTCTCAACATAACCGTCCTTGGCCGCTTGTTTCTTTATATTATTTATATAAGCTAAAAGTGGCTTTCTAATTTCGTAATATTTATCTATAAATGATTTGGCAGCAGCCACAGTCATACCAGTTGCAACACTAAGTCCATGTGGACTCATGCCATATAAAATGCCAAAGTTAATTGCCTTTGCTGTACTGCGCATTTGTTTAGTAACATCTTCTGGGCTCCGCCCATGAATTTGTGCAGCAGTCATTAAGTGAATATCTTGATCCTTATTAAATAGTTCGATTTGTTCTTTATCACCTGATAGATAGGCTGCCAAGCGAAGTTCAAATTGAGAATAGTCTGCACTAATCAGCACATTATGCGGACCAGCGACAAACGCAGCTCTTATCTCCCTGCCGATTTCGGTCTTAATTGGAATGTTCTGCAAGTTCGGATCAGTTGAGCTTAAACGCCCGGTTTGAGCAATCGTTAAATTAAAAGTTGTATGAAGCCTAGAGTTTTCATCTACTTGTAGTGGCAGAGTATCTACATATGTACTTTTTAGTTTTGTTAGTTCCCTATAATCAGTTATTAAATCAATAATCGGGTGCGACCCACGTAGCTTATCTAGCTCTCTAAATCCGGTTGAATAACCAGTTTTACCTTTCTTAATACCAGCTGTAGATAAGTTAAGGACATTGAATAAAATATCTGCAAGTTGTGAGGGCGAACTAATGTTAAATTCTTTATTTGCATACCCATAAATATTTTGTTCTATGTCACTAATTTGATCACTTAGCTTGTCCGACATGACATTTAGCTTCTTGGTATCTAGCTCAATGCCTATATGTTCCATTTTTGCCAGGATTGGAATTACTTCAAATTCAATGTCTTGAGCTAGTGAATACATTTTGGGAAGTTTTTTAAATTCTTTTAGTTGAGACTCCCACAGACCCCGGATAACAGCTACAATCTCAGGCGCACGCGATGCAAATTCCTCATCGTCAAGGCTCTCTAGTGATGAACCATCATAATCAAGGTCATTCTCGGCTAGGTCAGTAAGCGAAAGATTGCGTCTAAGTGGACTTAGTAAAAATGCTCCAACCATTACGTCGTGTCCAACGTTTAACATATCGACGTCCAAGTTATAGCCAATCTCAATCGAAGATTTAATATCATAGCCAATTTTAGCAACCTCATGGCTAGCTAGCACAGGTCCAAGTTTTGTAGTCAATGTTAGAATTGCTTAACTAAATCCAGTTTAATCGTGTATACAATATCTGGTGCCGGGCTTAGGATCAGAAACTTTGGATCGACTCCGTGTTTTCCGCTGGACCTGCCATGAACAACTAAATTTTTAGTATCGTTAAGTTTTATATCTTCTAGTGCTTTCATCTGAATCAATAATTATATTCTTAGCAACTTTTAGCTGTGTTTGAGTTGTTGCTACAAAATTATCCTGCATTTTGAATACTTCAGGTAGACGAGCTAGTAGTGATCTAAACTCAAGATCTTTTAGTATTTTTTGAATTTCCTCAGGATTAGATTTACTACCATCAACTTCTTTAAGATTAAGTTTAATTGGAGCATCTAGCCATATCTCCGCTAATTTTTTACTCAGATAGGCCAAGTCTTTGCCGGCTTCAAGTTTATTTTTAGTACTGTCTTTAATAAGATCAAGGTTTGCATAAATATCGTCAAGATCCTTGTAGGATTTAAGTAGCTCAATGGCTGTTTTCCACCAATCCCTGGTACACCTGGAATATTATCCGATGAGTCCCCCGCTAATGCTTTGTAGTCTAGGAATTTTTCTGCCGGTATTTCATATTTTGCTTCAAAACTCTCAGGCGAAAACTCTTCAATATTACTAAGCCCTTTTTTAAGTAGATAAGCGTGAGTATGAGAATTAACTAATTGAAGTACGTCCATATCACTAGTTACTAAGCATTGTCTCCACGTCTTTGGCTTTGGCCTGATGGGCCAGTGTTCCCATAATGTCATCAGCTTCGTAATCGTCTAGCTCATATAGTGGCCAGCCAAACGCATCTAATAGTTTATGCAGAATCGGAATTTGGTCGTAGAAATCTGCTGGCGCAGGTTTACGTACCAGCCTTATATTCTGGGTAAAGTTCTAAACGTTTTCGAATGTTGGTCTTTGGCTTATCCCATGCAACGCAGACATAATCTGGTTTAAGTCGTTTTAATACTTCCAGAGCCATGACAGCAAATCCATAAACGCCACCAGTCGAAATTCCGTCTTTTGTCATTAGACTTGGCATTGCATAATATCCACGATAAAAAACACTTTTACCATCAATTATTACAAATCTTTTACGCGTCTCTGCCATGCCCTAATAGTATATCTTGAGAGACAAGAATAATAATGCTAAAACTTAAAGCTCTCGATTAGTGCCATTGCCTTACGGTTGAATTCATCGTGACTGTTTGAGTTATTCTCTAAATAATCAGTCGCATGTTCTTTAACATATGATACATTCATTTGAATTTCAGGTGATAGCCCGGGCTGTGGTAACCCATTGTTCGTCTTCTTGTTTTTTAAACTCTTCCAAACTAATTGGAGTTCTCCTTCCCTCAGATTATGTATAGCGCGCTCATGTCGCACTTCATCCTGAGCTCAACCCAAATCAAATGACCGTGATGAGCTAAAATAAAATCCACTTCAACTGGAGCCCTAACACTCCAAACCAGAAGACCTTTATAGCTTTTTGATTTACTCGCCTCGTTCATACAGATTTAAAGCCTCCTTAAGGGCAAAATCTGGACCCTTATTTTCTCTAAGCCAATTTGATGTTTCGGTTGTGTTAGCTACTAGAAATTGGATCCGGTTTATCGGCATGCCTTACCCGTGATAGCATCTCTAACAATATCTCCTAGTGATACTCCAAAATACCCGCTCCATAAATATTTCTGCAAGCATGTCTTTACCAGACCTGGGTAGTCCACCAATTCCAATGATCACTAATTGTTTATTCTGACCTGTCATACTATTTCAGATAATCGTGAAGTTTCTTAGCATCTTTATGTTTACGTAGTTTAGCTAGAGCTTTAGCTTCGATCTGTCTAATTCTCTCTCTAGTAACACTAAATTCTTGACCAACTTCTTCTAGGGTATAGTTCTTGCCATCTTCCAAACCAAAACGCAGTCTTATAATTTTTTGTTCACGTTCAGTTAAGCCCACCGAGCATGTCTTTAACATGTTCTTTTAAAAGTTGGCTAGTAGCCGATTCTTCAGGACTAACAGTGTCTTCATCTTCAATAAAATCACCAAGTACTGAATCTTCTTCATCTTCATGAACACTAGCATCAAGACTTGAAATATCCTGTTTGATCTTCATTATGTGTTCAACTTTGTCTACTTCAATTTCCATAGCTTTAGCTATTTCTTCATTAGTAGGTTCACGGTTAAATTCTTGAGTAAGTCTTCGCTGAGTTCGAAGTAACTTATTAATTGTTTCAACCATGTGAACTGGAATACGAATGGTTCTAGCTTGGTCAGCAATAGCTCGAGTGATTGCCTGTCTAATCCACCATGTTGCATATGTATGAAATTTGAATCCTTTATCTGGATCAAATTTTTCTACAGCTCTAAGCAGTCCAGTGTTACCTTCTTGAATTAGGTCTAGTAAGTCTAGTCCACGTCCAACATAACGTTTAGCAATACTTACTACTAAACGCATGTTAGCCTCAGCCATTTTATCTTTAGCGTCTTTATCACCAGCTACAACTTTTTGAGCTAAGAGCTAGTTCTTCTTCGGCTGATAGTAGTGGAATTTTACCAATTTCACGTAGATATAGTCTGAACTGAGTCATCAGAAATATCATCAAAGAAGTTTGCTGCTTCTAGATTTATTTCCTCTTCAGTGCTCTCATCAGCCCAACCGTCAGCAAATCGCTAACTGTTGGTTCAGTAATACCAACTACATCAATCGCAGCTTCGGTTAGTTCAGTATATAGAGCGTCTAAAATTTCAACGTTTTCTGGTGTATCAGGAATTGCTTTAAAAATATCTTTTTGATCAATTTGATCGATCTTTTTTTGCCTTTGCAACTAATTCATCTTTAGCACTGTTCTAACAGCTGGGTCAATAACTGACATCATCATGAACTGCTAACTCATCAGTTTTAGCCATGAGATACCTCCTTGGTTTGATTTAGTAAAATATCAAGGTTTTTTGCTTGATTTAATAGTTTTTGAATTTCGATAGCGTCTGCTTTTTGCATCGCAATTGATAGTAAATCTTTTTGTTGTTTTACATATTTAGTTATTAGGCGATCTTGTAAACGTTTAGATTCATAATCTAATTCTGTTTCATCAAGATTTTGATATAGTGCCTCGTACTGTAACATTAACATTTTAACATAATCTAAGCTGTTATTCAATGCTTTCTCCATTAGTGGGTCGCCTTGAAAGTCTCATATTAGTTTTTAAGAAATTCGAGTACAACTGGCGCATTTTCTCCAATTAACATAGCTTTTGTTATTGGTTTAATATAAACTACGCATATTTGCATTTATTAAGCGATGCGGCAAGCAGTTGATCTTGATTTTTAATGTTGTTCAATATCATTCTTTATCCAGTGGCTCGAGCAGTTTTTTGTTTTCAGTCTTACGGATTGTTTTCGAGCCTAATAGATCTATTTTCGACAACAGTGCTTCTTTACTAATATTGTAGTAGATCAGCAAGCTTTCGTAAATATAGTGATCTTGTTCAACTGAATCATTAAGCTTGACAACAACTGGTAAAATTATGTCACTGAATTTTCGTTTACCGATTGCCTGGATAGATCAATTTGATTATTTATAGCTATCAATTAACCAATCAAGTGCATAAACAGGATTCTCAATTACTTGCTTTCCATGCATCTGGATTAGTTTTAATAAGTTCGTCAGGATCTTTAGCGTCTGTCTACATCGATTACACTTAGATTAACGCCAACTTTACTAGCAATTGGTATTGCTCGCTCAGTTGCTTCTGTCCTGCTTTATCTTTATCAAAAGCAAAGCGAATATCACTAGTTAAATTACTAAGTATTTTTAAATGTTCTTCAGTAACTGCAGTTCCAGCAGTAGCTACAACTTGATTAACACCAATTTGGTGACTAGCTATAACATCAAGTTACCTTCAGCATATAACGGCATAACCGCCTTTTCTAATTGCTTCTTTTGCAAATGTGAAGACCATAAACGTGTCGACTTTTATCATAGAGCATAGTTTGCGGGGTATTTAAATATTTTGGTGCATTTGGATTATCATCTAAGTAGTCTAGCAGTAAAACCAATGACTCTACCCTGCCCGTCAGCCAGTGGAATCATCAATCGACTCCTAAACATATCAGTTGGTTGCCGATAATTTCTAGTAACTAGCCCAGCTTGTTGTAGTTCCTTATCATGTAAAGCCTTTTTTAGTTAAATAATTAAGTAGGGCTATTGCCAGTATTTGGTGCATAGCCTAATCTAAAATCTAGGGCTACCTTTTTTGTGAATTTTCGTTGTTTAATAACATAATCAAGGCAGTTTGATTTTTAGAAAATTGAACTTGATAGAATTTTGTTGCTAGTTCTAGAGCCTCATACATTCGTTCTTTAAGTTTGGCATTTCTACCTAGGAATTGAGAGGAATTATATTGAGTTAAATCAATTCCAGCTTTACGGGCAAGTAATTCAAGCGCGTCTTAAAGTCTATGCCTTCAACTTCCATGACAAAGCTAAAAATATTTCCACCTTTACCTGAAGAAAAATCATGCCAAATTTGTTTTTCTGGGCTAACCATAAAGCTTGGAGTTTTCTCTGGCAGTAAATGGGCTCAGTCCACGGAAATTCCTTCCAGCACGTTTAAGTTGAACGTACTCACCAATTACGTCTTCAATACTTAATCTTGCTTTTACATCCTCTACCGCATCCATATCTTATGGTTATTTTACGCTAATCACTTACTTTAATGCGAATGATCAATTATTGTTGCTTAGCAACTTACCGAATTAGTGCACTGCTCCTTCATGATTAGGTATAGTGTCTGGGCATTTTACGTTTGCGGCCTCTAGAATCTGACGACTTACATGATGCTCAACTGCATAGTTACACATTGCTAACATAAATCGATTCGGAGCATTTTGTTCTGCTTGAGTTAGCTTTTCCTGTGCTTGATCCTCTATTCTTGATATCTTAGGTTTTGCCAATCCATATAAATCTGTAAATGCAGTGTTTGCAATATTAGTACCAGCCCTAGTTGTTCCATAATCAAACGCATCTCTTTCAAGTGGTGAAAGTAAAGCTAGAGTAGCGACTGCAATTGCAGCACCACGAACTAGTTTGCGTTCCCAAAGACGTTCTATAAGACCTTTAGGTCTAGGTTTAGGCGCTTCACTTTGACTCAATTCTAAAAAGCCGCTGATGTTTACGTCGTCTATGTTTTCCATTTCATTTCTATAATGAAACTACGAATGTAAGTATGCAAGCATAAGCAATTTTTATTAATTCTGTTCCGATATATTATCTAATTAATTATCAGTTTTTTGGAGGTAGATATATGCCTGAATCTTATTTTGATGATATAGGTTATGAATTCCCCGAACAGGATGAAACATTCTTCGGCCACGACGTTTTTAATGTAAGCGTTAGCTACAAAGATCAACTTTTACTAAGAAATGGCACCTGTATAAGAGCCGATCTAGATGGAAGAACTTTAAAAATAGCTGAATTAGAAAATGGTATGGTAGTTAGAGAGGATGAGACTGAAGGCGAATTTGTTTGGCCCAGACAGGCTAGCACTCTTGGGCAAACAATATGGGTTCAAATGCATCATAGTGATCAACGATTTTTGTATGAAGGAAGGGTTATACGACACGATTATATGTCTCCTTTTGATAATGCAATCGTTAAATTGGAAAATCAGAGGATCGTTTATGTCAGAGAGTGTCTTTATAAACAGCTACAATTTCCATGGATACCAAATCCAGACGCAATACCACACCCCATAAGGGTTCCAGAATTATAGTTCAGTAGAAGTTACCAAACCATAGGATAGGGATATTAGATCTTCCACCTCATCCAATGGTAGCTGTCCCGTCAAAACTATGGTTATCCAATGCTTTTTATTTAAGTGATACCCCGGCATCACACTCTCATACTTTTCCTGAAGTAGCGTAGATAGCTCCGTTGGGCACTTAAGACTTATACTAATTGGCTCTTTGCCCTCAGGAATAAGAGCAAACATTTTATCTTTAGCCTTGTAGACTGCTACACCTTCTCCAAATGGAAAATCTAACTTAGAGCCTTTCAGTGCTAAGACAAAGCCCTCGACGTCTTTACGTTTTAGAGGACTTACACTCATTGCTGATTCTTATCAAACCATTCTAGGTAATATTGAAGTTCGGCAACAGAAGCTTGAATATCGTCAAAAGCTCTGTGCGTTTGTTTCTTCTCAAAACTTACGTTGAACTTCGTTTCCATAATCAATTTCCAAGATGTTACGTCTAACATTCTGTAATGTAGTTTGTCATCGAATTTAGGCCACCAGAACTTAATAAAGTTGCGGTCATTATGAATTGAATTTCCCGCAAGTACTGCAGGTTCATTACCAAAGTTTTGTGTAACGAAATCTATTAGCTCTGACTCAACCTGATCAGATGGCTTTGCTGAATCAAGAGTTTTTAAAAAATCCTCCATATTTTCATGCATAGTATCTCTATACCAGGGATTTGCCTCGAAAAGAGCTGTTAGTTTTTCTCTATCATGTTTAACTCTAGCCTCATAATTAGCTAGGGTTTTGAAGTTAATATCTGTAACTTCCGCAGCAATTTCAATAATTACGTCATTAGTTGGATCTAAGCCTGTCATTTCTAGATCTACCCAAAGAAGTTTGGTCGGAAGAATGGTTTTATCTATATCTGCCATGGCATAACTATATCAAAAACATATACCAAACCACTATTCCACCGTACTAGACTTTTTGAAGGGTTTTCATTTTTTTATCGTATGTTGTTTGCATTCTTTCAGTAACAAAGTCTAAATGGAGTGCGGATTTTCTATAACCAAAAACGAATTCCATATCCAAATCCTTTGGTATCACGCGATCTACAAATGAATCTATTCGTTCATCAATTAATCCAGCCCTACCTGCAGCCTCTTCATCCTTAAATAACCGAGTAATCATACCGTCTGGTTCACCTAAGTACCGGTTTACTTCTCGTTGGATTTGTTCTCCGTTATCAACATAGGATTTTGGTGCTCTTAACATAAGTTCCAGAGTATTTTGAAGTCCAAACCTATTAACCAACATCTTCTGGAGATCATATCTTTGACCACCTTTTTCATGATCCCTCATATAACCAGGAATATCTACTCCTGTGACAAACCTTATATCGTCATAAAATCCTTTGACATCTTGGTAGCCCTGCCGATTACCTGAAAATAGTTCAGCTCGCAATTCTTCCAGTGAGATTCCGTAAAATACATCTTCAGCAGAATTCAGCCCGCCCTGAGTATGAGTATATTCATGTTCAAAGATTGCTTGTTCTCTTTCAAGGTCTTCTTCGGTAAAATATTCAGATCGTTTTTGGTCTTTATATAATAATTTTTCAGCCCTAGGTAATGGCATACACAATTGTTTAACACCATTTATATTTGTAACCCATGCACCCGCAATATGATTGATAGCACCGGACTCTATCATTTCTGCAGCATTTTGCTCTAAACCATCTACATATGCTCGGTACCTATCATAATCTTCAAAGTGCTCTACCCATTCAGGACCAGTATATTCATCTTTAGCTCGCATACTATCTGTGACTGGAGGTTTCATGCCGTCAACTATTGCATCGTCACCTATATTCAAAACTCTTATAACATAAGGATCTTCAGTTTCCGGCCTGATACCAAGTTTTTGTTTTACCCCGTCCAGCATTCCAGCATTTACAGCATCCTGAAGTTCTTTACTGACTTGCACGTTAGTAAACTTATCGTAAGCAGCTTCTTTTTTAGGATCATCGTCAGCTAAGCCCTCACCAGCAATTTGCGGTTTCAATTTCTCATATAATTGGCTATCGCCTTGAGCTAGTAATATTACTGAGTTAAATATAAATTCTTTGTCACTTGAATATTTCCCAAGACCAATCTTATCTTTCTTCGCTTCTAAATCAGCATATCTGTCGGCTATTGCTGCAAAAAGTAAAGTGTTTGAATCATCATCAAAAAATTCAGGTTTGATTCCAAACTCTTCGACTAGTTCAGACCCAGCAGCCGTAATTGCTTCTTTGCGCTCGGCCAATACAGGTATTTCAGCGGCAAATTTGTCCAACTGACTAACAAATGATTCATTTGGGTTCTTGGGGGAATCTACTTCAATTTTTTCTGTCATTTTTATTTTTAATTAACAGTATAATACTACCATAAATTACTAATTTTAGCAATAGCGTTATATAGTATTATTTTTCTTTGGGTACAAAATTTAGACTGGCTGAATTGATACAGTAATGTTGCCCTGTTGGAGAGCTTGGATCATCAAATAAATGACCTAGGTGACTCCCACAAGTTTTACATGTTACTTCTGTTCGCTTCATCCATAAATCGTGATCATCAGACAGAACAATGTTTTCCTTTATAGCATCGTCAAAGCTCGGCCATCCAGCTAATCCTGGCGTATTTGAGTCATATTTGGTGTCACTATGAAATAGGACTGTTCCGCAAACTGGGCAAGTATAGTCTCCACTCTCTTTATTATGTAAAAGTTTGCCAGTAAATGGTGCTTCAGTACCTTTTTTAACCAGGACTTTGAACTGTTCTTTAGTTAGTTTCTTCTTCAACTCTTCCTCGGAGTAGTTTGAGTTCATTACCTAGCCTTTTTTTGTTCAAATTTATCTAGTCTTAGTATCCTTATAATCAAATATACTACGAATGCAGCAATTAGAAAGCTAATCAGCGAACTAATAACAGCTCCATAATTGATCATAGAAGTACAAACACCAGAGCTGGACTTAATACAAATGTGTTCAGAACTTAGATTTATATTGTTCGTCATCACACCAAGTATTGGGTTGATTATATTATTTGTAAGCGAATCGACTATGCTCTTTAGGTCTGCACCCAAAAATAGTCCAATTGCTATTGTTACGACACCATAACCCCTTATAAAATCGAGAAACCCTTGAAAAGCCCTTGGTACTTTCATTACGGGTATATTAACCCTGACTTCTCTGGTACGGATGTATGGTCGTTTGCTCTCAGTACTCATTAAAATTATGCTCCTTTCTCTAGGAATGCATAATAATAGCTCTTACATATGCACAGGAGCTGGAATTTTTAGCAATTTCAAGCCAGTTTGCAGTACTTCTGCATAAATCTTTACTATATGGAGCCTAGTAAACATCCTAGGATCATCAATTACCCTGTTATTTTCGTAAAATTTGTTAAATTCCTGTGACAGTTCATATAAATAGATACAAATGTAGTGTGGCATAAAGCTTTTGGCTGAATTTTCAACAATCTCCGGGAATTCACTAATCTTCATTGCCAGATACCTTTCAGAATCTTCCAGGGGTATTTGATCAATTCTAAGCTCAGGAGCGATCTTTTTGCCAGCCTTGTCAGCTTTTTCTAAAATACTTCTGGCTCTTGCATGCGCATATTGTATATATGGCCCCGAGTTCCCTTCCAGACTGACCGATTCTTTAACATCAAAGACAATATCATTACCTAGGCGTTGTTTTAAGAATGTATACCTTATTGCCGCGAGAAAAACTTCATCACTAACCTTTGAATCAGGATATTGTTTCTTAATTGCAACTTCAACTTCCTCAAGTAATCGCTTGCCGGTGTAGGCATCTCCTGTTCTGCTGCTCATCTTCCCCGTTGTTAGGCTTAAAAAGCCATGCGGAATATGCAGAGTTAAGTCGGCTAATTTCTCGTCTATTTCCTTTAGGGCAGCTAGCATAACCTTGAAATACTCAGTTTGTTCGCTACCTGTAATGATAATAGACTTGTCTGTCTCAGGATAATCTTTGGCTTTCATTTCAGCTAAGCCCAGATCTTTTGTTTCATAAGTCGGCAGTCCGCGAGAGTTTATAAATACTCTGGTATGAAGCCCGACTTTTTCGCCTTCGTAGACAATTGCTCCCTGACTTTCAGTGAAAACGTCACCAATATGCTTTTTAACCGTTTCAATGCCAACTTTACTGCTTTCACTCTCTAAATATCGCTTGTCGTTTTCAACTTTTACCTGTTTAAATATTACGTCTATCTGCCCGAAACCCCGTTTTTTACCGTTTGAGTAGATTTTGTTGATTAATTTGTCATCGCCTTTATATATGTGTTCATTAATTTCCCTAATCCGAGCAGCTACAGCTTCATCGTCTTTATATTTTTTAACGCCTTCGACGTAGTAAGCACCTAAATCAGTATCCTTTAGGGCGCTATCTACCTTATCTTCATCCCATTTAATAGAGTCACCAACGGCCCAAACCCACTGAGCAACTTTTAGGCCTATATCACCGTGATAACTTAGCCTTTTAACCTTTGCGCCTGAGTTTTCCAAAATATTGGCAATCGCATCACCTTCTATAGCGTTATATAGATGCCCAAGATGCATTTCCTTAAAAGGATCAGCATCACCGGATTCAACTAGTATTAGCTTGCTGGCATTAAATTTATCTAGATTAAAAGCATTTGAATAACTATTGTGGAGCGCACTAAAAGTTAGTTTTATGTTAATAAAACCGGGGCCTGCCGTAGTTACCCTATCAATAAGCTCGCTACTCTCACTATTCATGATTTTAGTTATCATCTCAGCAATTTCTTTTGGTGTCTTATCTAGTTGGTTAGCAAGTTTTAGTGCAATGTTTGTACTATAATCACCGAACTTTGGAGCTGGGCGAGTTAATTCTATGTCTGTCTCGATGTGAAATAAATCGCGGCAAACAGATTTAATTATAGTTTGTATTTGTTCTCTCATTACAGATTAGTATATCAGTTAAAGTTTCTTGCTGCGCCTTAACGCCCGCGCTATTTGCCAAATTACTATATACATTGAACCTAGCAATAAAAAGAACGTAAATGTAGTTACAAATACGTCTGGGTGCGTTGATGGACTCGCAATTGAATCAGTTACATCAAATAGAAGTCCGGCTGGATTGAAGATTACGTCCCAACTATTCCAACGCAAATATCTTCCAAGATATATTGCAAAACTACAGAGCAAAAGAATAATACCAATGACTAGATGAACATTTCGGTAATAAAACCGTTTATACAATTCCACATGTATTAAATACAGACTAATAAATCCCGCAACTAGTGATGTTAAATATACAAAAGAAAATAAGGACAATGTTATACAAAAGATCGATACCAATTGATGTCTGAGCATGGATAAGATCTGTAATCATGTAGAAACTATTGGGTAGAAAACCCAGCCAAAGTAGTGTTAACAGGACGTTTCCTGTACTAAGCCAAGGCTTGCGTTTAAGCCGTTCGACCAACCACCAAGCTAATATAACCGGAACAAAGCCTAGTCCCATGTTATAATATCAGAAAATTATAATAGCTAGAATGAGCTTTATCTGATCCGATCAGTATTACTACTACTGCAATAAGAAAAGCTAAAAGTAGTGCGTGCTTATTCTAAAAAAATCGGTGTGTCTTTTGACAACTGCGGTGATCATAAAGTCTTATTATAGCAATTAACACCTATCAAGCTATAATATAGATTAAATGACTCAAGCGGATAACTCATCATTAGACCCGGCGAGAGATTTTGTTCGAAAAATAATTCGGCAGTTTGCTAAATTACTAAATAAAATAAGCGACGGTAAATTGACCCCTAATATGGTTACCATAACAGGGTTGATTGCTCATATTCCAATAGCTATCTTAATTGCCACTCGCCATAATATTTGGGCAGCAATTCTCATTAATAGTATTTGGTCTATTCGATACTTTAGACGGCGAATTGGCTAGACTGCAGAGCAGCGAAAGCAACAAAGGCATGGTACTTGATGCTGTTACTGATAGATATAAGGAAGTAATGCTCTACACGGCAGCTGGATATAGTTTGATTGCTATCGGGCAGCCTTATTTAGCAGTTTGGGCAATCCTAGCTTGCGGAGCAAGTTTGTCCGTTAGCTATGTTAAAGCAAAAGGTGAAGCAGCATATTTAGCTAAGCATAAAGACGTGAAGGCCAATACCCTATTTAAAGATGGTTTTATGCGATTTGAGATTAGAATGGTAATTCTTATTTTGGGACTTCTAACCAATTATGTAGGTGCAGCAATGGTGATAATTGCATTGTAATGGCTAGCTTCACCGCAATAAGTCGTTTAGTAAGGGTAAACAAAAAACTCGATGTTCAAGATTGATCTTCATACCCATTCGATTGCTTCCCCAGACGGTGGCATTTCTGCAAGTGAGTATGAAGACGTATATCACCAAAGGTAAGTTAGATTACATAGCAATTACTGATCATAATAGAATTAGATTTTGCTCAAAAAATGGCTGAAAAATTAGGTGATAGAATCATTGTTGGCGAAGAAATAATGACTACTAGCGGGGAGATAATAGGCCTTTATCTGAAAGAAAAAATTCCAGCAGGCTTAAGCACAATACGAGACGATAAAGAAATTAAAGAACAAGGTGGCTTGGTTTATATTCCACATCCGCTTAGAGAATACTAGGAAAGGTCTACAAATAAACGTGCTGGAAGAAATAGTCGACTATATAGATATAGTGGAAATTGGCAATGGGCGAGCTCTGCTTCAGAGTAAATATAGTCAAGTGCTGGTATGGACAAATCTAAATAATTTAATTGGTGTAGCCAGTAGTGATGCACACGGCAAGTATGGATTTGGTCGTACATATACTTCAATACACGATGCCCCAAGTCGAAATAATATTTTAAGCGAGCTTGCAAAAAGGTACACCTATACTTACAACGACCAACCTTAAGGGCGCTTTTGTATCCAAAATATAACCGAATAATGAGAAGATACAGTTAATGATTAATGATATTTGGTTTGCACTGTGGTTTTTTCTCCCAGCTGGTATTTCGAATGTTAGCCCTACTTTTACCCATAGAATAAAGCCCCTAAATATATTGTATAAACCTCTAGACTTTGGAGCCAAATTCAAGGGTAAAAGAGTCTTTGGAGATAATAAAACTTGGCTAGGATTAATTAGCGGGATAATATTTGCAACCATCGTAATTTATTTGCAACGATATGGCTTTAATCACTCCGAATGGATAAGAGCTATCTCTGGGAAAGTAGATTACGACCTGCCTAAGATGCTTCTTCTCGGCCCACTCATGGGTTTTGGTGCTCTAGCTGGTGATGCAATTGAGAGTTTCTTTAAAAGACAAGTCGGCATTAAACCGGGTAGAACCTGGATTCCCTTTGATCAGATTGATTATATTGTCGGCGGCATACTTTTAAGTTTGCCTATTATTGTTCTTAGTTGGACTATTACTTTTATATACTTGTCGTCTGGGTACTAATTCACCTGCTATTTAGTTATATTGGCTACTTAGTTGGTATAAAAAAGACGCGAATTTAAAAGTACCGCTATTTCTAGCGGTACTTACTCTGGTCGATCTATCTACTAATGGTGTCTTAACCAAATAAATATGCCTGTTGATATGATAACCAACGCATAAAATAGACCTAACCCGACTGGTGAACCCCAGCTAAACCAGCTACCCCAAGCTCGCCAGTTTCTCATGTGTTCCTTGTGGTGCTGATCGTACCACTCCATTTCGTCTTTGTTTTTCAAGTCCCTTGCCCATTTTTTATGTTCTACCATCTATATAACCTTTTAATTTAAGTTAACCAAAAGAACTAATACTATCGACCTAATATACTAGTTGCTCATAGATGAAACCACTTCCCTTATAGTCACGAGCAATGACTGGGTTGTTGCAAGGTGGATTTATATCATTTCTATAATAACACTAGTTAAAGTGTTTTAAGCTAGTTGAATAATTAGAGTAAATCGGGCTCCGCCGTCACTCATATTTGACACTTCAAACCAGCCTCATTTGCTTTTGCTATTTCTTTAGCCAAAGACAATCCAAGCCCATGCCGGCTACTGTTTTAGATCTATTTTTATCACCTCTATACAATCTATCAAAAATTAAAGGCATGTCACTGACATCAATCCCGGGCCTTCATCCTCAACCATAAACTTATATAATTCATCATCACTTAGGTCCGATTAGCTTAATTGGCTTATCTTCCGGACTGTATTCAATGCATTATCTAAGAAAATTGTTAATGCTTGAGCCAGGCTGTCATTGTGCCCGTAAATTCTTAGCGTCAGCAACATCAACATTTATTCTATTTATTGTTTTAGGATGTAACTTAGTCAGTTGATCAACAGCTAAACTAGATACATCACTGGCTTTAATATTTGTAATTTTAGTCGTTCACCTTTTTCATAGTTAGCCAAGGATAGTAAGTTAGTGGTTAGTTGTTCTAAATGCTGAATTTCCTCCAAGTTACTATTAATTTGTTCTCTTGCTTCATTATCGGTAAATGACTTTTGCCTTAAAAATACTTCATTTTCAGTTTTCATAACAGTTAGACGGAGTCCTAAGTTCGTGACTGGCATCAGATGCAAACCGAGCCTGAGCTTCATGAGCCTCTTCTATTGGTCTTAGCGTTCTGCCGGCGAACCAATAACTACCAATACCACCCAAAATGATTGCGACAACATTGATATAAATTACGTACTCATTTAACTGTTGGTGAATCAGGGCGTCTTGCTGAGTATGTAGATTATCAAAACCATTATCTGGAATGGCAAACCAACCTCACTCTAATAAGATTTCTGATCCCACCCTGTTGCATTGCATCAGTATCATCAAAAGCTCTTTGAGCAAGTGACCGAGTACCTAGGGTTAATATCAAGACTAAGTACTATTACGGCTGCAAGATAGAAAAAAGTTAGTTTAAGTCTGGCTGATTCGAACATTATCTATATTTTACCTAACTATATATCCATAACCACGCACAGTTTCAATAAGATCACCTGATTTACCAAGCTTTTTTCTGAAATGTGCAATAAAAGTTTCAACAGTATTGTGCTGAACTCGATCTTCATCTGCCCAAACATGACTAAGTAGTCTTTCTTTGGACAATACTTCGCCTGAATGACGCATCAAGTACTCTAATAATTGAAATTCTTTAGCAGTAATATGAACAGGTTTGTCCTCTGCCTTAACAGATTTTGAAATTACGTCTAAGTGATAACGAGCCAACTTTAATACTAGTTCCACTGTGTTGTTTTGGCCGGCGTAGTAGTGCCCTAACTCTTGCTAGTAGTTCATCAAATGAGAATGGCTTTAGATAGATAATCATCTGCTCCTGCGTCAAGTCCACCAACTTTGTCGCCAATCGAACCTCGAGCAGTTAATAGCAATATTGGAAATTGTTGCTGCTCAAGTCGCCATTTCTTAATTAGACCTGGACCATCATATTTGCCTGGTATCATCCAGTCGACAATAATCGCATCGTAATCAGTGCTGCCCGCTAGTACATCAGCTTGATCAGAATCATAGGCAACATCTATAACATAACCTTCTGCTCCTAATCCTCGTTGTAGGCTTTGAGCTAATTTAACTTCATCTTCAATAACTAATATTCGCATATAGGTAATAATAATACCCTTGCCTGCTGATTCGCTGAAACTTAGTTGGTAACAAATTTACTGACTTTTTAGCGCTGAGTCGATTGCTAAGGGTAAATCGTCCAGGATCTCATAGTTTTCTAAGTCTCGCCTGAGTATCCACTTGTAATCCGTATTCTCTGAATCAAGTACAATTTTTGGTTTCGATTTTAGAGTTACAAGACAAGAAAATACTATATATACGCGTTTTTCTTTTGGATTAGCTAGAGTGTAGGAATCTCCGACCTTAATCTGATCATCTGTGAGCGTGAGCCCTAGTTCCTCATTGGTTTCTTGCTTAACTTGATCTTTGACTGGTTTAACCTCATCGATAAAGCCATTGACTGTTGACCAAAGCCCCTCTGCATCCGCTAGCCCGTAGCCTCGTTTAACTAGAAGGATTTCCTTGCCACAAACCACAGTGCACATAACTATAGGGGCTATGTCAGCATCTTTATAATTAACTCGACCGTCCTCAAATTTGCCATACTTTTTGCCAGCTTCTGTAAGCCACTTAGCTAAATCTGCCTCAGGAATGCCATTGGAAACCTTATAATTCATTTACTTTAATCATCTCTTTTAATTTTGGCTGAATAATCACGGCCTGGCTAATACGACTTTGTTTTAGCGCTATTTCCGTCATTACTTAATTATATATTGAATAAAATTATACTTGCGCAGTTTGGTGTAAAGATTTTGAAAACTAAATGGTCAAACGTTTATGTTTTGTAACTAAATATCTTCTATTATAATACCGTTGGCTCGAGCAAGATCAACCAAGAATTGGCTTATACTGTCTTGGTTATAATTCATATGCAGGGCTACTTTACCAACATTAGTGCCTAATGTACGCTCATAAAACTTGTCTTTTTCGGTTAATGGCTCAACGGTTAAATGTTGTGCTCTAAGTGTTATATGACGATCACCATTAGGTCCTTCACCATCTGTTTCAGAAAATCCACTTTGGCTTAAATCTTTAGTCCTAGCTAGACCATCTCTAGTCCCTACGAATTTCATTAAGCCCTTGCCAGTAGCTGAGAGATAAATGCCAGTAATTTGACCATCAATTGCATGATAATGTGCTGCCTCTTCATCAAAGGGATTATCTAGAGTTGTTGCCGATACTAACCATCCAGAGTCCAGTGGTTCTTCACTAAATTCAATAGGTGGTTTATGTTTTCCTAGTACTGCTTTTCTAAATAATTTAGTGGCACCAATTAAATCATCTCTAGTGTTTGAAGTTGATACTATATCAAAAGTCGGAGGAACTTCCATGGCTTCGAGTTGTTCAGACACAAATCTTGCAAACTCCAAAACTTCAGCTTTATCTTCTTCAGGGTTAAATTCAGGGTTAAATTCTCCTCGAAACCTTACTCTATCAGCCTCTTCCCTGGTACCGAAAAATTTAGCATCATTAATTACATGCCAAACTCTTTCAGTTTCATAACGAACTGGGTCAATGTCCCCGTAATATGTATGGTTAACATATGGCACTAAATCCGTTCCTGGAACCGTAGGTCCAACCTCTCGGGCAGGTTCCTCGGGTCTATAGCCATCATCGTATAGCCATTCTCGTTCTGTAGTAACAGGTTCAGTTTTTGTTTTAGTTCCTTCGAAATTGGTCATGCTTATACTATTGCACATATTTGCAATTTTTGCAAGCCTAATTTCTGTTATTATACCTTGTCGGGTTTAATATTTACGAGATGCTTTTGCTAAAAATGTCTTAGTTTAATAATCAAAGCTTACACTCTCATCCGGTACACCTGCAGATTCGTTATAAGTGTTTGCCGGTATATCAAGAAACCACTGTTCAAAATCATGACTACTTAAATGCGCGTGATCTACCTCAGTTGGACTTACACCCATTGCCATATACTTGTTCCCGGGGCTTTCACTTGTAGTCGTTGGCTCATCTCGCAAGCCGTAAAACACTACTTCAGATGATACTAATCTCAGGTTAGGACCCTTACCTTCAAGAGAGTCAGACCCAGTTGTTTCACCTATAGTATCTACTAAAGCCATATTTATTTTACTTAATCCTATCTACTATTATATTCCCCTTGTAAAGTATTTTTATTAAAAATTTGGTTTTAATTAGTTGGTAGGTGCATAAACAGAGTTATAGACTTTTTTAATCGTAATAATCACAAATGATAATATTAGTTGATGAAAGCAGCTATTGGCGGCATTACTATATTCTTATCCCTAGTTGGTTATGTGCCGTATATAAGGGATATTCTAAGAGGGAAAACAAAACCACACGCTTTTACCTGGTTAGTTTGGACGGTAGTAACCTTTATTATTGGATTCGCACAACTGGCTGCAGGATCCGGTTGGGGAGCAGTACATAACATTGTTACTGGATTTATATGTTTAATAATTTTATTTTTCGCTTTTAAAAACAAAGATAAAGACATAAAAAAAGTTGATATCATACTCTTTGTATTTGCCCTGTTATCACTCCCTCTATGGTTCTTAACAAAAAACCCCACGTATGCAATAGTTCTTATCACTATTATTGATTTGCTAGCCTTTATGCCCACTGCAAGAAAAACCTGGAACGATCATAGTAGCGAGACGCTAAGTAGCTACGAGATTGCTGGCCTAAAATATTTTCTGGCTATATTAGCCATAACTACTTACAGTTTTGCTACCCTACTCTATCCTGTCGCGCTAATATTAATGAACATATCTCTAGTAAGTATTATAGTTTTAAGAAGAAAAAAGCTAGTAGCTCGTAAATAATTAGACACCCTGCGCATTAGAATCACTAAATTTTATTACGTAATTTAATTTTGTAACAAATATAGCCTAAAACAACTATGAAAGAATTGACGTTACAGGTTAATAATGCTATAATATACAAACTATGGGAATGTATGATATTGCAGAAACTATTGCTACGGTTGTGCCTGAAAAATGCCAACAATGTCCAGTTCAATGTGGTGAAGTTAGGAGTCTAGGTAGACTATTAGTTTTAAAGCAATCTATGGATTTTGCTGCTGAAGGTTTGGTTGGTGAGTCTGGGGCCGAATATGATCAATATGTTGACCTTACAATGCCAAGTGATCAAGCGGAAGAAATGAAGAGGTTCGTTAGACAGCATACTGGTAATTCATTGGAGACACTAGATAGGGCTATAGAGTCAAAAGAAGCAGAAATTGCTGCTTACTCCCTTTCATGTACAGGCCCACTAAATATGCGAGCTAAAAAAGATGGCGTTACATATACTGCGGCAATTTGTACGTCTGCAAAAGTTTATACCCGGGGTGGCCAAGATCACGTGCCCGTCCACATAAAAACAGAGCAAAAATAACAATCATAGCTGGGTGTTTACATTTCTTCGGTGAATGAATTGTTATTGTTAACTATTATCTTAGAATTTGCTGTGCATGAATTTTGAGTAATTTGAGTTGTATGACTTGCAAGCGCGGTAAATTTATTATTGTTCGCCGTAAAATGGCTAAATGTAACATTTGATTTTGGTTGGCTTGCGCAACTACTTATGCTTGTGAAGTACTCAGTCCAAACTATTGAATTGCTTGCTATATTACCCCAACTAGTTGGGACGTTAACGGTTGCTATTGTAGTTGTACCACCTGAGGTCAAATCCGTCACTGTGCCTCGCCAATTATTGCCATTGGCGTCTTGACTAACTTTTGTAACACTTAGGCGATAAGTATGATGTAGCTTTACTGTGTAGCTAATTATGCATGAGGTTCCAGGCTCATTACCTCCATCAAAGTTGGCTTTCTGTACATTACAAATTTTTGATGCTTCTGGGCTAGCCCAATCAAATATAGAAAATACTGCTCGATTAATACCCTGGATGCCAATATAACCACCCTGACCCGATGGACCGCCCATATAGTAATACTGATGCGACCAGAAATAGTCAGTCTTGCCGAGGTTGGGAACATTATTAATAGTTACCTCGTGGGTAATATTCGTCAGATTGCCAGCTGGCATGTTGATAAAAACATACGTACCGGCCGGGGTAACCGGCTGTGTAGCTGCATGACTTGAGAGAATTACTCTGACTCCGACCAAGGCTATTATAACTACGACAATTAACGCAAATATAAAGTGATGAGAAAATCCTTTTGCATTAAGTTTGGTTAATTTGGTAATTTTCATTTTTTACTCGCTACAGATTGAATTATACACTAACTGTCTAAATACAACTCGTCATTATATATGTATAGAATTACGAGTATTAATTTAAGTTTAGTGTTGCTTCAGTGTATATTCTTAAACTATTCTTAACCCAACATTAAAATAACTTGTGGAGGGTTATTATGAGAAAAGATTTACCAGGTGGAGCATACGTTTGGTACATAATATTAAATGTATTTACGTTGGGAATGCTCTACTTTAGCAAGATCGTTATTATGAAGGCTATAATCGATAGCCAAAAACCACGTAGTTAATAAGCTATACCTGGCTGGTTATTTAAGCCTAGCGTCTGATCTAACTGATATAATTCGAACATGGATGCTCAAGCTAAAATAAAGCACTGGGACGATATGTATAAAATGCCCTTGGAAAATATTCCTTGGGAAATTGTCGAACCACCCATCGAACTAGTCGAATTAATTCAAACTGGGCAAATAACCGGAGGTAAAGCATTAGATATTGCCTGCGGAACCGGGAACTACAGTTTATATTTAGCTAAGCATGGCTTTAATGTAGTAGGCATAGATTTTTCAAAAAAAGCTATATCAATCGCAACAAGCAATAGCAAAAAAGCTAATCTGCCTGTTCGTTTTGTTGTTGGTGATGTAACCAAACTAGAAAGTGAACTACCAAAAGACTCAGAATTTGATTTTATCTTAGATTACAGTATCCTCCATCACATAGCTCCAGAACTAACGGATAGTTATGCCAAACAATGTAGTGATTTATTAAAATCGGGTGGGAAATTATTATTGGTTTGTTATTCCGACAAAGACGAATTTGCAAGTGGTAACAACGCCGCCAAGGGCAAATATGGTAACACTATGTATTACCGTACAACAGATGAAATACGTAAATCATACAGCCAACTCAAGGAGATTTCATTTAAGGAGGCACGGTTAGGTAAGAGACAACAACATATAGCCAATTCTTTTTTGTTTGAGAAAATATAGAATATCTAAAAATAAAATATCTTTATTTGTATCACTGGAGCATAAGTTTGAATTTTTCACTTAGATCCACTGGCGTAGGGTCAATATTACTAAGAATTGCTAGATATAAACTGACGAAATCTCCTAAACCAATACTCCAAATAATTTGATGAAGTAAATCATCACCCTCAAGCTTAATAATCTCTGGGGATGGTCTTTTACCAGATAAAAGCCTATCACTTAGCTCAAACCGCTTTTGAGTTTGTGGATGATCTAAGTTACTCCTTAAATCAATTACAGCGTAAGGTTTTTCGATAGGCTGGTGAGTCCATCCAAGAAACTCATTGTGATTAAATTCAGGGTATTGTCCGCACCAGGCAACGGTTTTCGCATTTTCATTAATATCTATTTTCCATTTATAAGCTAGTGGAGCAAACTGATTGCTGGCATAAATAACAACTGATTTACCAACAATATCTTGAGCTATTTTTTTAGCATGGTTATCTTTCGTTGGAACTGTAGGCGCCCATGCTTCTAATTTTTCTCTAAGCCAATCAGCAGATTGATCCAAAGCTAATACGGTTCCCTGAGTTAGGTTAGATGAATCCAAAATCTCGCAGAGCGCTCTTAGCTGAAAGCCGATTGTCATTCGTGGTTGATAGCCCGAAGGCAATAAAATAAACGGCAAGGAGTTTTGCTCAGAAATTTCTTTTAATTTACCACCAGAAGCCATCGTTACAATCATCGGCCTCTTGTCTTCGGCTAAATTCGAGTCAAGTAATTGCTGCATAACAGAGATAGTCTCCTCA
Organism: uncultured bacterium; assembly: GCA_963699195.1. GTDB lineage: Bacteria > Patescibacteriota > Saccharimonadia > Saccharimonadales > DATKHC01 > JBBQBA01. Next base: position 160,105 of record OY969420.1, read on the forward strand.
GTATTGCCCGAATAACTTGAAACAACGATGAGTGTTTTACTATCAAAATATTTCGGTAGAGAATAATCCTGAATAATTTCAAAAGGTAGTTTTACGCCTGGCCAGCTTTTATAAACCTTGGCAGCCAAACCTGACCCTCCCATGCCCGAAAAAAATATTTTTGTAATTTCATTCTTTGGGCTCCAGGAAAAGTGGTAATCATATTTATATTGTTCCCACTGTTTTTGCGCCACTCCCAGAGCATCTTTGCTATCTCGGGTGTGTATAAGCTTCAAGTCATCTAGCACAAGCATTTCTCTCATTTACTGATGTATATAGTGTATGCTATATTGCTTATAAATACTGTTTTTTAGGGGGTGAAATAAATGTTCGGATTAAACACACAAACTGCAGCTCCGGCTCAAGATACTGGGGCAATAGATGATTTAGCTAAAGAATTACCCGTGGGTGGTGATGATTTATTAGCAAGTGCAAATCCAACCCCAGAACCAACTCCTCCTACGATAGTAGAACCAGATAACACACCTCCAGCTGCTGCAGCTGAACCAGCTCAACCAGCCGCACAACCTTCAGATGATCTTATCGACTCAACAGACAATAGTGATCTGATAAATATTAAACGAGAAGCGCTTCAACAGTTGACACCCTTAGTAGGACATTTAGACCAAACTCCTGAAGAGAAATTTAGGACTACCATGATGTTAATTCAAGCCACCGATGATAAAACTCTTCTTAAGTCAGCCTACGATTCTGCACTGAAAATACCTGATGAAAAATCAAGAGCTCAAGCTTTACTTGATGTCGTAAACGAAATAAACTACTTTACTCACCCAGAAGCTTAGAATTAATTACTTAGATTTTCGAGCATGGTTATGGGGTCTTATACCTGTAAGTTCCCATGCCCTAGTTAGCGCCATACTAAATAAGAAAATAACCAGCGTCATGAACGTATAGTTATTCATAGTATAATTATGACCTTTGATTAGAATATATATACCAAGTATCAATTCAATAACATAGATTAGTACCGAAAATACTAATATTAACCAGTTCTGAATTTGTGTTCTTTTTCCACCAAGTACTCTTACATAGTGCATATTTGTGGTTATACCCAGACAAGACATAACAATTAGCACATAGCCAAGGGTGGTATTGGGAATTAATGCAACAAGACCAACAAAAAATATATTAATTAGCGCGGCATATGAACTCTCGGCTAGTATTCGTCTTGTCATTAAACTATCTTCGGACATATCCTCATCATTCAGGACAAAACTAATTGCCACAAATAGTAGACCAATAAATGAAGCTGACGCACCAACGATAGCGATCACGAAATCTTTAAGTTCTGGGTAAAGCATTAAATCTAGTATAGCTTAATGAGAGACTGAGATATTTTTCTTCTCTAGTAGCCCATGCCCATGCCGCCGCCACCCATTTGTGGTGCAGCTTCTTTTTCTTCAGGTACTTCTGCAACTAAAGCGCCCATTGTCATAGCTGTTCCGGCTATTGACACTGATTTTGAAGGGCTTGTTTGGTAACGGTAGTGGGATCTACCACTCCAACTGATTTAAGATCAACTAGTTTGCCTGGCTTATTAACATCGATTCCTTGCCCCTTTTTCGAGCTTGCCTTTACTTGGAAGCCATTCATCAGCATTCAAGCCAGAGTTTGTCAGAAGTATCCTAAATGGTTGCTCAAGAGCATTTTTAAGTAACTGTTCCCCGGCTGCTTCAGAATCATTACCACTAATTTTCAGACCGGTTGATAGGTTTACTAAAGTTACTCCACCGCCTGCAACAATTCCTTCGTCAAGCGCTGCTTTAACAGCGTGAACTGCATCATCAACTCTAAATTTCTTTTCTTCGATTTCGGTTTCAGTGGCACCACCAACTTTAATAACTGCAACTTTACCAGATAGTGCTGCGCGTCTATTTTCTAAGAATTCTTTATCATATTCACTTGTGGCGGCTGTGCACTTTGGTTAAGTTGAGCAATTCTGGCTTTAACTTCTGATTTACTACCAGAACCTTCAATAATCGTTGTCTCATCTTTAGTAACGATAACTTTTCGAGCAGATCCAATCATGATCAGATCTATATCTTCGAAAGTGTGGCCTAGGTCTTCACTAATAACTTGGCGCCAGTTAATACTGCTATGTCATTTAGCATATCTTTTCGGCGATCACCAAAACTAGGAGCCTTAATAGCAATTGTATTAAATGATCCTTTTAGTTTGTTTAGAATAATTGTGCCTAGTGCTTCACCCTCAACATCATCTGCAATCAAAACTAAATCTTTTTTACCAGCTTGAGCAAGCTTTTCAAGTGCTGGTAAGAAATTCTTGAACTGAGCTTATCTTTTTATCGGTAATAATAATGGCAGGCTTGTTATAAACAGCTTCCATTCTGGTCGTGTCTGTAACCATGTAAGGGCTCAAAAAACCTTTATCAAATGTAAAACCTTCAACCACTTCACTCTCAAGTAGCAAGCCGTGGCCTTCTTCAACAGTCACCACGCCTTCTTTCCCAATTTTCTCTATGACTTCTGCAATAAGTTTGCCAATTTCAGCGATCCCCGGCAGATATTGTAGCTACTTCTGATACTCGACTTTTTTTACCCTGTAATATCCTCAGTTAATTTGCCAAGTTCAGCAATAACAGCATGAGCTGCTTTCTCAAGTCCTCGTCTAAGCGCAATCGGATCATGCCCGGCAGCAATAAGTTTGTTAGCCTCCTGAGAGTATATGATAAGTCAAAACCGTAACCGTAGTTGTTCCGTCACCAGCCACATCATTCATTTTATTGGCAGCTTGTTTTATTAGTTCTGCGCCAACTTTGTAGCCTAAGGGTTTCGTCATCAACGTCAGCAATTTCAACACCTTTAGCAACAGTCACGCCATCATGAGTAACAGTTGGGTTGCCAAAAGACTTATTAATTACTACGTTACGTCCTTTTGGCCCCATAGTAGTCTTAACTGCGTCGTATAAGATCTCCGCACCGCCTAGTACTCGCCTTCGCGCGTCTTCGTTATAAAAAACTTTATTTGCCATAATTATTCATCTCTCTTTCGGGTTATTTAACAATTGCTATGATGTCTTCTTCTTTAACTAAAATATATTCATCTTTTCCAAACTTAACTTCGTTAGTACTGTAAGTTTTATAAATAATTTTGCTTCCCTTTTTGACGTTCTTGACAGCTGGCCCTATAGCTAAAACTTTAGCAACTTCTGGTTTTTCTGCGGACTGACTTGGTAGAAAAATACCACTGGCAGTTTTTGTTTCAGCCTCTTCTTGCTGAGCTAGATACATAGTCGGCAACAGGCTCAATATTTACACTCATTATTGATACTCCTAATATTAGTTCTTTAAGATAACGCGTTAGCACTTAAGTTATATGAGTGCTAACTTTCAGCACTCACTATAGCTGACTGCTAAATCATCGTCAAGATATGAAGATTACTACAGTTATTAATATTTTTAGTTATAATGGTTTCGATGTCTCCAAAAATAAACAAAACAGTATTAATGTCGGGCGCCGAATATTTCTCTGACCAGTTTGCAATAAATGCCCTGATGGACTCGAGTAATCCAGTAGATCATGATAAAGCCATTGCTGAACACAGTAGTATACGTAACGCACTAGAAAGTGTTGGCGTAAAGGTTATTAAAGTAGATGCACCACCGAACCTCCAAGACGGCGTGTATACCGCTAATTGGGCACTTATCAGGCGCGGCAAAGCAGTTATGTCAAGATTGCCCGAAAAACGTAGTGACGAGGAAGCCTACGCCCTTAATCACTTAAAAGTTAATGGTATTGAAACTTTCACATTGCCAGATAACGTTAAAAGATTTAGCGGTCAGGGTGATTGTCTAGTATGTGGTGATCGAGTTTTCGTCCAGTCGCCCTACCGAACAACTAAGTCGGCCCATCCTTACCTGAAGACTGTACTCGGTTTTAGCAAAGTCATCGCCCTAAGAACAAAACCGAGTCGGCTGTTCCCTTTTGGGCCAGCTAAGAAAAACGAAATAACAGGTTGGCCAGATAGTCCGACATATGATCTAGACCTGGCAATTGCTGTGCTAAAGTGGCCAACTGCCGATCACAACGCCCTAATTGCTTGGTGCCCAAAAGTATTTACTCGTCGAAGTCGAAGAATTATGAGAGGCATTAAGACACTAGATAAAATCGAAGTTTCATATACTGAAACTATGCAAGCCTTTGCACTTAATCTAGTTTCGACTGGTGAAGCAGTAGTAATGAATGAAGGTGCACCAAAATTTAAAGCCGACATGGAGAGCCATGGTCTAAAAGTAATGGCCCTATCACTGCCGGAACTAAAAAAAGGAGGAGGGTCTATCCGTTGTTCTACCTTAACGCTAGACAATGAGTAGCTTTAATTAGGTATAATCCTCCTAGGAACAACAACCAGAAAATGAAAAAAATTAAATTTGGTGAGTCCTTATTCAAAAGCTTTAATGCAGCAAGATTGATGGCTTCTTTAATTATTGTGGGTGCATTATCTATTATTGGCGTCAGACTACTGAATGGTAGTAATGCCGAAACTCCGTATGCCACGGTTGAGGCAGAATCAGGTACACTGACCGCTCCAGCAGTTGTTGCCTCTGGTAGTGGAACTAGTGGAGGTCAATATGTCCAATTCGGAAGCAGTCAAACAACGTCTAATAGTTTGTCGCCTCCCGTCGGCTATAACGCTTCACAGTTAATCTTTGACGATCAATTCACCGGCACAACTCTGGATAGCAGTAAGTGGAATACATATTTAGGTGCTAATGGTGGCGTATGGAATAATTTCGGCAGTTTTCCGCTACCATTTAGTGGGCCGAATTCGGTTGCAAATGGTGGACCGGGTAACCAAATAGCCATGTTTGGACCAAGCCAAGTTAGTGTTAATAACGGACTGACACTAACCGCTCAAAAAAATACTAATCAATTTGCCTCAAACTATCCATGGATTAGTGGCGTGATCAACACCGAAGGTAAATTTACCCTGCCTACAGGTGGATGGTACGTGCAAGTAAAAGCCCAAATGCCCGATCAGTCTCAAGGCATGTGGCCAGGCATATGGTTTATGCCAGGCCCCAGTGGCACTCCAACAAATGAACTTGACGGTTACGAGGGTGGCTTTACCTCGGGGTCAATAAACCCCAACACGCTGATGCACAGTGACTATTTCGCAAATCAAGGGCAACAACAGAATCTGTACACAGTTCCAAACGTAAACAACTACAATGTCTACGGCATCGAGTATATTCCCGGACAAAGCATTAAAGTATTCGTCAATGGCACCCAGATGTATCAAGTTACGGCCTCAAGCAGTGTTACGATTACTTCCGAGCCTTATGAAATACTTATAGATCTAGAAGTAGCTTCTAACACTGCTTCAGGCTTTCGTACAATCACGAACGCTAACACGCCAACATCAAGCATGAAGGTAGCCGAGGTTCAGGCATACAGTCTTTAACAAACTACTTACTGAGTCGTTTTTTCAAAGCAGTTTGAGCTGCTTTAGTTTCATTGTATGAGATTCGCTTTGTATCTGTAGCTTCGTTATATATGTGGCCAGGAGATGGTTTAAAACCGTCTTTGTTGGTAAGAATTACCGTTTCCTCGCCCTTACCAAGTAGAAGAACCATATCACCAGTCTTGGCTAGACCAATTGCCTTTTCAACCGCCTTGGCTCGATCGTGTATGAAAAACATGTCTTTGTCTTTTGTTTTACCGGCTTTTTTAGCTCCCGCAGCGATTTCTTCAATAATTGCCTGGCCATCTTGATCACGATCATCTTCTTCGGTCAGAATTACTATATCTGAGTATTTACCAGCTATCTCGCCAATTAGTGGTCGTTTCAATTCGTCCCGTCTCCCAGCAGATCCAAAAACAGAAATAATTCGGCCTTTGACAAGTGGTTTTACCGTCTTAAATACTTCGTTATATGTCTCTTGTGTCGTTGCGTAATCGACTATCACGCCAAAGTCTTGACCTTCTTCAACTGTATTCATCCTGCCTTCAACAGTCTTTAGGCTAGCGACGCCTTTTTCTATCTGTTGTTTTGTTAGACCTGCAGCACGGGTAATACCAATTGCTGTTAGTACGTTATAGACATTAAACTCGCCTGGTAGGTTGCTTTTAATGTCATAGCTATCACCATCAATAGTAGCCTTAAAAGTACTGCCATTAGGTTTTAGGCTAATGTCTTTTGCCCTAAGATCACCGCTTTTAATACCAAAGCTTATTGGGTTCTTAATGGCGTCAGCGAAGTACTTACAGCTCGGGTCATCGCTGTTAACTAAACCAATCCGTAGACCCTTGCGGTTTTTATTTGCCTGTTTAAATAACATGACTTTGGCCGCTCGATAACGTTCAAAAGTTCGGTGATAATGGAAGTTATCATGACCAAGATTGGTAAAACCAACTATTGAATATGGCACTCCCCAAACTCTGTATTGAGATAGAGCTTGACTGGTCGTCTCTAATACTAACCACTCAACGTTACTTTTTTGGATCTGTTTGGCTGCCTTAATCAGCTTCAATGAACCAAGCGAAGTCATCCTAGTAGAATTTGGCTGAGGCCCCTTCCCGTCCCCGTAATCTATGGCAATCGTTGTCATCATAGCCACCTTATAGCCACTTTCCGAAGCATGTGAGTAATAAGTGTACAGGTAGTGGTTTTCCCAGCAGTGCCTGTAACTCCAATAACCTTGAATTTTTTAGCCGGAAAGCCAAATACTATATTTTCACCGACTGCTTCAGCCAAATGGCCATAGGGTTCAATTGCCGGGAATAACGCCTTAGGAATAATTTTTTTAACTAAATTGATCTAAAACTCATATGATTCACAGTATACTGTAGATTGAATGAAAATATTAGGTATTGAAACTAGTTGTGACGAAACGGCTGCTTCAGTTGTTGAAGACGGCAAGAAATTACTAAGCAATGTCGTTGCTAGTAGCATGGAGTTACATGCTGTTTACGGAGGCGTGGTACCAGAAATTGCTGCTAGAAGCCATATTGAGTCAATTATTCCTGTTATTAAACAAGTCCTTATCGGATGCAAAGGTTGATTGGTCGGATATTGACGGTATCGCCGTAACTTATGGTGCTGGACTAGGTGGCTCCCTGCTTAGTTGGAGTTATAACTGCCAGAACCCTAGCTATTATCAAAAGATAAGCCTCTTTATAAGGTAAATCATGTTGAAGCACATCTATATGCTAATTTCTTAACAGAAACACGCTAGCCGGCTATAAGCTTCCGTCTAAACAACCCGAGTTTCCAATGCTAGGGCTTATTGTCAGTGGTGGACATAGTCAACTTAGTTTATTTTAAAGATCATTTTAACTATAAATTACTTGGCCAAACTAGAGATGACGCCATTGGGGAAGCATTTGATAAAGTAGCAAAAATTATTGGGCTTCCCTACCCTGGTGGTCCAAGTATGGCTAAAGCCGCACAAAACGGTAATCCCCTTGCCTATCCCTTACCAAAGTCTAAATTAGAAAATAAATATGATTTTAGTTTCTCTGGAATTAAAACAGCCGTTTTAAGATTCGCACAAAGCTTATTGGGGAAGATTACAACTTCCCTTCTATCTAAGCTGTCAGAACGCTTAAATGATACTCAGAAAGCCAATATTGCAGCTAGTTTCCAGCGTGTAGCAGTTGAAACAGTAGTAGACAAGACTGTTCAAGCTTATGAGGAGTTTAGCCTAAAAGCGTAGTTATTGGTGGTGGAGTTGCAAGCAGTCAGAGAACTTACGAAGACAATTAGCTGCTCGATTGCCTATCCAAATTGAATATACTGATCCGAAATTATGCACTGATAATGGCGCAATGGTAGCAACACTTGGTTGTTACCAAGCAGCATTACAGTAAAAAAACCTTAGCATGATCCTCTGTTAATTTACCATCTAAACCAAATTTAAGTATGTAAATTTTCTAAATTTAATCAGAGTAAATATCTAAACTTTTACATTTTTAATTTCTATTGCCTGAATTATTAACTACGGTTATGCTTAAATACGAAAACAAAAATTTTGGTAATGCCTGTAAGCCCATACAGGTCGCACATCTTAAACAAAAGCTTTGGTCTTGTCTATATGTTAGGCTTTCAGGGGGAAGTTGGGTTTAATTTGTCTTTCACGTGAACCTCAAACTTAAGTAGTCAAAGCTTTTGTTAGATGTTATTCTGTAGATCTGATTATTTCCGTTAAAATAACTAATAAGATTATGAAGTTACCAAAAGTTTACGAGCCAAACCAATACGAATCTGACATCTATGAATTATGGGAGAAGATCTGGTGCTTTTCAAGCAGCACAGTTCTGCCAGAGAACTTACAGCATAGTTATGCCACCACCTAACGCCAATGCTAATATGCATATTGGCTTATAGTTTAACCATGCTCTCGAAGATATAGCCATACGATACCAGCGCTTAAAAGGGAAGAATGCATTGCTTACTTCCTGGCGCTGACCATGCCGGATTTGAAACTTGGGTTGTTTATGAAAAATATCTAAATAAACAGGGTAAAACACGATTTGATTACAGCTAGGGAAGAGCTGTATTCGCAAGTTTGGGATTTCGTTCAATGACAATAAAACTAAGTTGATCAAGCAGATTAAGCATATTGGGGTTAGCTGTGATTGGAATAAATTTACATTTACCTTGATGAAAAGGTGGTAGATCAGGCTTACACAACATTTAAGCAAATGTGGCATGATAAGCTAATTTACAGAGGTGAGCGACTTAGTTAATTTCTGTACTTTTCATGGCACATCGTTCTCAGATATTGAAGTTGTATATAAGACAGAGCCCGGTAAATTATGGTATATAAAATACCCGCTTACAGATGGTAGCGGGGAACTAACAGTTGCAACTACCCGACCAGAAACCATGCTTGGCGATACGGCCGTAGCCGTTAATCCAAATGATAAAAGATATGCAAAATATATTGGAAAAACTGTCAAATTACCTCTAGTGGACAGGGAAGTACCAATCGTTGCAGATGAGATGGTAGATATAGAATTTGGTACTGGAGCAGTTAAGATCACACCCGCGCATGACATAAACGACTATGATGTAGCTCAACGGCATTCATTGCCAATGATCACTGTCATAACTACAAAGGGAACTATGGCAGATAATGTTCCAGAAGAATACAGAGGGTTAACAGTTGATGAAGCTCGTAAGATTAATTGTAAAAGACTTAGAAGAGCAGGGGCTATTTAATAAAAGAAGAGGTTCATTCACACCGAGTTGGGCACTGTTATAAGTGTGATACCGTTATCCAACCACTTCTTCGTGATCAATGGTTTGTTAGCATGAAGCCACTGGCAGAAAAAGCAATTAAAGCACTTGAGGCAGGGGAGATTAAATTTTATCCAAACAGTCGATTCAAACAATCACTTGAATATCTAAAAAATATTCGAGACTGGAACATTAGTCGGCAAATTCCTTGGGGAATTCCAATTCCAGCTTTTCAAAACGTTGATGATCCAGATGATTGGATATTTGACGAGCGAGTTAATAAAGAAGACTATAACCATTAATGACCACGTATACAGACGTGATCCCGACGTTTTTGATACATGGTTTTCCAGTGGTCAATGGCCATATATAACTCTTAATTATCCAGATGGTGAAGAGTTGAAGAGTTCTTACCCACTTAAGCATCATGGAAACTGGTGGAGAAATATCTTTACCAGTGGGTTTGTCGAATGATCATGTTGGGACTTATATGTTACAGGGAAAGTACCTTTTAAAGAAGTCTACATTCATGGTTATGTAATGGCTGATGATGGATCAAAAATGAGTAAATCAGTTGGCAATGTTATTGACCCAATCCCAGTTATAGAAAAGTATGGTTCTGATGCACTCAGAATGGGAATTATCAGTGGTAGAGTCGCCGGAGTTAATCGAAGTTTTGATGTTAGAAGAGTTGAAGAAGCTCGCAATTTTAGTAATAAGTTGTGGAACGTTGCTAGATTTGTTGAAGATAATATTGGAGATCAATTGAATTAAGACTCTCTCATAAAATCTGCTTACAAGCCAAGATGAATGGATACTTTGGAGAATTAAGAAGGCGAGTGAAAAAAGTTGCGGAACTTACCTAGATAAATACGAGTTCAATGAAGCGTATGAGATCACTTTATCACTTAGTTTGGGATGATTTTGCAGACTGGTACATTGAAGCTTCTAAGCACGAGCTAAATAATAGTGTTTTGGCATATGGCCTAGAAGCAATTCTGAAATTAGTGCATCCTTTTGCCCCATTTTCTAACAGAGACGATCTGGCAAACACTTAGCATGGGAAGACAGTGACTTATTAATTAACAGTGAATGGCCAAAAATCCAGCGAAGTAGATAAACAAAGCCAAAGATTTTGAGAAGTTAAAGAAAGTAGTCAGCGAAATTAGATTTGTAAAAGGAGTAGTTGGCATAACCAAGAAATTGAAGCTAGTTTACGGTGAAGACGCATTCGTTAAAATTCATGCTGGAATGATAAAGTCAATTGCTAGCTTAGAATCTGTTGAAGTATCAGATAATCCAGATGGCCTAAAGATTAACAGTAGTCAAGATTGTTGGCTTGAGCTAGATAAGCAGGCATTAGACCATTTCCTAGATTCACTCAGAAACCAGATTAAACAAACCGGGCAGGAATTGACAGACTTGAAGCAAGACTTGCTAATAAATCCTATGTGAAGAATGCCCCAGAAAAATTGGTTAAGGAAACCCAAGATCAACTTAGATCAAAGCAAAGAAGGTTAGCCAAACTAAAGGCTCAGTACATACAATTTACTAGGCACTAGGTTCATCTATTATAATTCGAGAGTTTGTTTAATCTTTGGGATACTTTCGCTTGGGTCATAATCATCAAACCAAAGCACATGCCAGCCCATTTTTTCTGCTGCCATAAGATTTGATCGTGAATCATCAACAAGTAATATTTCACTCGCCGCAACTCCAGCTTGCGATTCGGCAATTTCATAAATTTTAGCTTCAGGTTTTACGGCTCCAACTGTAGAAGAATCAATAATTACATCATAATGAACATCAGGGATATATTTAGCTTCTTTCAAAGCATCAATAAATCCGGACATAATGTTGCTAAGTAGACCGACATGAATAATCTTGGGCCACGACTTTTATGTATTCTTGCATTTCTGGAATTGGCTCAACTGCCTCCAGATAATATTTTCTCCAGTCTATCTTGGGAATATTTAATTTCTTAGAGAATTTAATATTAAACTCATCTAAGGTCATCTCACCCCTGCAAGCAGCATCATTGTAGTGCCAGAACGCAGTTTCGATTGCTTCCGCACCTATTCCTGTTTCACTGGCTAGTTTAGTGAAAGCCTTGTGATAGAAACGAACAAAACAGCCATTAATATCAAAATACACAAAACGAATGCCGGTCTTAGAGCGTTTTTTAGCAGGAGTTTGTGCGCTAGTAGGGGAATTACCGATTAATTCATTTAAATCAACTCCAAGGGCCTGAGAAATGCGTTGAATAGTAAAAATAGACGGCGACTTGATGGCTCCTCGTTCAATTTTTGCCAATGTTGAGTAACTTAAGTCTGCTCTTTGACAAAGCTCTTGTTGAGTCATTCCGGCTTTTTGACGCGCGCGTCTGCAGCGATTTACCAAGCCCCACCTCATCCATAGCCATATCATACTAATTTAACCGATAAATACCAAGGTAATTAGTACTAAAAGGCCAGTTAAATTTAAACGCCGAACTTGTGAAATACGTAATCAAGAATTGCAGTTAGAAATATGGTAACAACAGCTCCAGCTATTGCCGCACCAATTGCTGAATTTCTAGTACTTGACCCACCGCCTCGTCTTTGAAATCTGTTGTATAACCATACCGCAAAGCCCATGCCGATAAGTAGAGATATAGCGAAATTGCTAAACATATATTAATAATAAATCAAAACGCTAGTTTTTTAGCCATTTCAGATCGTAAATTATCATTAACAGGCGCATCCATGACTTCATTTTCGTTATATTGTTCCATGGTATCAAAAGCTAGAACGTGAACATGCGCATGATCTACATCAATTCCAACAACCTTTACCCCAATACGTTTTGGCTTATAAACCTCGTTAATCCTTTTTGACACTTTCTTTACGGTGTTCATTAAGTCGTGATATTGGTTATCTGGTAGCTCAAAAAATTGTTCTACCTGAGTTTTTGGTATTACTAAAACATGTGCAAGTGCCAGGGGGTGGAGAGGAATAATTGCAATTGTAGACTTATCTTCATAGATTTTTAAAGATGGGAGTTCACCTTTAATTATTTTTGTAAAAATACTATCGGTCATTAACTAATAATAAACTTAAATAGATTCAGAATTAAATAATTGTTGGCCTTTACTTTCTTATTGTAAGAAATAGATCCTTAAAAGCAGTTTTATATTTAATTTTTTGACGTTTTAGTTCAATTATCCAAATGATTGCCCCTACTGCCCAAACAATAATGATCAAACTAAGAAGTCCAGGTAATAGGGATGAGGTAGTATAGGTTTCTTTAATTGCTCCTTTCCACGCCGATAGGAAGCTATTGTTCATTGAGCTGTAAATATAATTATTTCGGGATAGCCAAAGAAGTAAGACGAGATATATTCCACTAACGCCCCACCAAATCGTTGCCCAAAAACCAATATACCAAAGGGTTGTTTTCGGTTTTGCTTTACCCAGTTTTCGTTTGCTCATAGCCCTATATTGATAAATCTTTAACGTCTAGAACCACTTTGTCACCAGCTTTAGCTTCACCACGAAGTATTTTCTGAGCAATTGTGTCTTCAACTGCACGTTGCAAAGTTCTGCGCATAGGACGAGCACCTAAGCGTGGGTCATATCCAACAGAAACTATCTTTCCAATAGCCGCGGGAGTAAGCTCCACTGCAATATTCTGATTTGCTAGAGTTTGATTTATTTCACCCAGCATTAGTTGCACAACCTGAGCTAATTCTGTTTGATTGAGTGGACGGAAGACGACAATATCATCGAAACGGTTAAGTAGTTCTGGTTTAAATTGGCCTGAATTGATCAGTTCGTCAACTAGCTGTGGTTCAAATTTTTCCAATTTTTCACCAGCTTCAATCTTCTTTCTGATTTCCTGAGCGCCGGCATTAGAAGTTACTATAATCACACAGTCTTTGAATGATACAGCGCGACCGTTATTGTCGGTTAACTTTCCTTCGTCTAGCAATTGTAGAAGTAAATTAAGAACATTTGGGTGGGCTTTTTCAATTTCATCCAGTAGTACTACGCTAAACGGCTGTTGACGTACAGATAAAACTAGACTTTGGCTTTCTTGTTGCCCGTCGCTTAGTAATCGGCTTACGTCGTCAGGTCGCTGATACTCGCTCATGTCTAGTCGAATCATGTTACTCTCTGCACCAAAGTAAACTGCTGCGATTGCCTTGGCTAGCTCAGTTTTACCAACTCCAGTTGGGCCGAGAAACATAAAGCTACCGAAAGGTCGCTTAGGGTTGGCAACACCGGCCCTAGCGCGCCGTAGAGCATTAGAAACCACACTAACTGCTCGGGTTTGATTTATCATTCTCTCATGAATTTTGTCTTCTAGATTTAGCAGAGTACTAGCCTCAACTGGCGCAGCCGCAGTGGCCTTTACGCCATGAGCCTGTTCGATAGCCTTTTGAACCGCTAACTCAGTCACAATACCCTCTTGGGCGTGTGTAACAGCTTGAGTAAGTAGTTGGATTGCTTTGCCAGGATAAGCTAAGTTGTCCTCATAACGACCACTTAATCTATAGGCCTCACGAACCGCACCATAGGTGACAAATACCTTATGTCGACCCTCAAGTCCCAGGGCAGTATCTTCCAGTATACGCATAGTATTTTCTTCATCTGGTTCAGCTAACATTACTGGGGTAAGTAAATTGGCAAATGCAGAATGTGAAGCTCGTAGTTGCTGATAGTCATGTGGCGTCATCGCCAGAACCATTTGCACTATGTGTGATTGCAAAACAGGTAATAGTATCTGCGTAACATCAAACGATCCGGTACCATTACTGAAAAAGAGTTGAGCGTTATCTAGAAACAGGATTATGTGACCAGCCCGACCAGCTTCATTCATAAGTTGAACCACTAAACCCTCTATTTCACCAGGTCCCTGTGCATTAGAAATAATCGTGGAGGAATCTAATGCGATGATTTGTCGGTGCTCAAGGTTTCGATCATGCCTCTCTTCAAGTAGTACCTTTGCTAAAGCTGAGACGTGGCTGGTTTTGCCAATGCCATCATCTCCAATTAGGGCAATTGCATTTGATCCCTGAGAAAAAGCTGATTTCATTCCTTTTACGCCATCCGAGCCAGTTAGCCAGCCAAAGTAGCTACCACCATGTTCAATACTGAGACTAACATTATCACCGAATCGGTTGAGCTGAGGCGTAAAACCGTTTGCCCAATCTCTTCCAATGCCACCAAAGTATGGTTTCTCAGCTCGCATCGTCTCAAGTGCACGACCAAGCCATAAAACGACATCCTGAACAGCATCTTTCCCAAGTTTAAGCTGAGTCAGTTCAGGTTGCAGGCTAGGGGATATCAACATCAAAGCTCCGGCTATATGCCCTGGTTCAATAGTTTTAGCACTTGTTTCTTTACGTAGAACATCGGCAACCCGCCATACACCATCTACTTCAAAATTATCATTGGACAGACATCGATCTACGTCATCGCCAGAAATTAAAAGATGATTAATGACAAAAGTAACTTGCCAGTGTTTCCTTAAACTTTTCCAAAGAACTACAGGTGTAAGTGCTACCTTTGGATTAAGCAAGGCAAGTACTTCGCCATCCAATCTATCAGTTATCGATTTACCACTTACCGGCAAATCTGCAAGGTCATGAACATACCAAAGAGCCAAGCAAAAACATAGAAGCGCTAACGCAATTAAAAAGTAAGCTAAATGATCATGTTGCAACGCAAACATAGTGCCAGCTGCAATTGCGGCAATTAGCCCGATCGAAATTAATAGATCGAGTCCAAATTTGCCAACTTTATGACCCAGACGAGCTTTCTTAGCCCTAATTGAATTTAAATCCGCCCCGCTGCCATTCATCCTATAATTCCTTTG
Organism: uncultured bacterium; assembly: GCA_963699195.1. GTDB lineage: Bacteria > Patescibacteriota > Saccharimonadia > Saccharimonadales > DATKHC01 > JBBQBA01. The sequence goes on from OY969420.1 coordinate 175,229, forward strand.
ATAATTGCAAAGACAATGGCCAATGGTAGAAATGGCCAAATAACGATTAAGAGAATGTTAATTATGCCTACAACCGCGAGTAGAAGCCCAGCAATTAACAGCGTGAATATACGAATTACAAAGCCAATACAACGACTAAACAAGTTATCGCCGAATGCTTTAAATCTAGTACTTATACTATCTCCGGGATCGGTTATAATACGTCGCCACGGTGCAAACAAAGTACGCAGTATACTTGATGCTGAAAACATATTCAGTGCTTTCGTCATCCGACGCTGCATACTAAGTACTACTTGATACCATCCGCGTGTGTACCACCAGACAAAAAACTCACCGACTAACATAAGCATAATTGTAGCATTAACCTTTAGCTGTTGCTTAAGGGAGGTCATCATACATTTAAAAACGGCCAAATAGGCCGTTTAAAAAAGTCGCACTTCCTCGCTACATAGGTAATGCTTCGTAGATACAAACTGCACCAGATTTACCTATTACTAAAGGGCAGTCCTGAGCTAATTTTGTAGCTTCATCCATACTGCCAGCATTAACAATAGAATAACCTGTTGCGGGCATCTCTTTGACATCCATAACACCATCTTTGCTAACAGCTTTTCCGCCGTCATCAAATGGGTTACCGCCATCAATCAATTTACTGCCTAATTTACCGAACCAACCACCCCATTCCTCATTGCTTCCAGCATTTGAGCTATCTGTTGCGTAGTATATGTATACATACTTTGCCATTATATTTTCTCCTTTCGGTTCCATATTGAAACCATTAACTTATTACTAATCATTCCAGAACTTATTCCTTCATCCTGGAAATATAATTTTCTAAAGTTGCATTGACCGTACCCCATTCAGTTTTATATTGCATTATCCAGTTTTGTACCACTCTTAGGGTGGCCTGATTTAAAGCCACGAAATTCGTCCGTCCAACTTTCTTACGAATTATTAGTTTTGCATCATCAAGAATACGAATATGTTTGTGCATAGCAGGCAAGGTTAGTTCTTGGTTGCGAGCCAACTGACCAACGGTATTAGGGGACAGCGACAAATCGTGTACAATACCGCGACGGCGCTGGTTAGCGAGCGCATCTAGTATTATATCTAACTGGGGTGAGTTATAGGAAACATCCATAATAGTTAACCAATAGGTTAACTATATATATTTTCTTAAGCCCAGTCAATATAATAATTACGAGTGATCTAATCCTGCCACAATTTGCTTATAACATTCTTTGCATATATGAAGTTTTTTAACCATACTTTCTTCATCTGGTGGGCTAAATAAAATGGCTCCAAATTCCGTTAATTCGTTCCCACACTTGTCGCATTTAGGTTTAATAGCCATCGTATTTCCTTTAAGTTAAATCAATAAACCGCGTAGTTTTGGGATTTCTTATACCAATCGATAATAGGACAGTTTCACGGATTTTATCTATACTATATCTAAAATGAAAACTTTAAAAGTATCATCCAAAATTAAAGCGAATTTTTCTCTAGTGGTTTTTTTCGCGGTGATACTAGTGGGAACTTTAGCATTTCTTTCAAACTTGATTGGTCGATCATTCAATTCAGATGATGTTGCAGAGCAAACTATGGCTCACAATCTTTTGATGTCGCCTCATGCTCTGCATTTTCAAATTGATACCTACATTTTAAAATATCCAATTTATTGGTTATTTGGACTAATGTCACGCCCCTCTGTTGCTCAAATAGCACTTGAATCCATCTTGTTTAACCTGTTAATGTTCATTTTATTGTGGGTCTGGTGGAAAAACTTTAGTCCAAATACTCGTCTAAAATGGTTAGTTTTTGTTTGGTTTATAGCCTGTGGAACCTACTGGATCGCCCAGACGATTAATCCTAATACTCGTAACCTCGAACTACCACTAATGTTAATGGTTGGATCTTTTGCGGCTAAGTACCTTGATGATCTTAGTAGAAACCATAGCAAGCTAAATCGGCGCTATTTAGCCTTTGCTGCAGGTTTTGCAGTTATTACCGGCTTGCTTATTTATGACGATCCGTACACGCTATATTTCATTTTGGTTCCACTTGCCATTGCAACAATAATTTACGCTGTAAGGAAGAGAGATTTGTGGCCAGTCCTGCTTGTGTCAACTGGGCTGATAATAAGCTTAACTGTATTTAGGCTAATGGGGGTGATCACCCTCCATTTTGGTATACATCTAACTAAATTTAATGAAATAAATGAACTAAGTTCATCAGTAGTATCTGCAAGTTACTTGCCAACAAAGATCCTACAAACCCTAGAGGGATATCTAAGTTTCTTTGGTGTTAGCACCGTAAATACTTCGCCTAGCCTATGGCGATTTCTAGCCGGGTTGCCAGGTTTAAGCGTGATCTTTCTGGCCATTTTGGCGCTATGCAATATTATTCGTAAACGTATCTTGTCGCTATTTAATTTATGGGTAATTGCAGTCATTGTTTTTACTTTTTTGTACGTAATTGCAGTTGGTACTCCCATATCAAATACAGCGCGTTATTTTATTATCTTGATTCCTCTCACGTCACTACTAGCAGTATATGGATTTCTTGATCTGAGAAAACAAAATATGTATCTCTATAAGTTGGCAATTTGGCTAATCAGCTTGTCGATAATTTGTAGTTTGATTGTTGCTATTGCAAAGATTGACGACAATCATAACTCCAAGCCAAATCAACTTAGCTATAGCTTAATACCAGCTCTGAAAAGTAATGGGGTAGAGAATGCCTATATAAACTATTGGGCAGCAAATGTCACCTACTACTTAAGTGATTACAAATATAATGTCTTACCCACGGTCTGTTTTTACGGAAAAGTGTATAAAGATTCAGCTCTAGTTGATAATGATCGTTTTAAAATACCCAGTGAAAAAAACGGCATAATTGTAACACCGGGCCTTGTTGCACCATCAAATAGTCCTGACCCACAAAGCCCCAGCTGCACCATAGATGCCACCATTAATCAGTTCGGTAAGCCGCAGAAGATCATCAAGCTTTCACCATCTGGTAGTTTGTTAATCTATAACCATCCTATCCAGATAGCTTGGCGAAAATCGTGACTGGCGGAGAGGAAGGGATTCGAACCCCCGGTACGGGATGAACCGTACACTGCTTTTCGAAAGCAGCACCTTAAACCACTCGGACACCTCTCCATTTTTGCCTTATCTCATTCTAATTCAATACTGTTTAAATATTAATTTTATCTGTATCCTTGATGTAGTATGATAACCGTTTTCCAAGCCATCATCATGGGCCTAATTCAAGGAGTAACCGAGCTTTTTCCGGTATCAAGTCTAGGAAATAGCGTGATTCTACCCAGCATATTTGGCTGGCACCTAAATCAAAATGCACCATACTTCCTAACATTTCTAGTTGCTACACATTTTGCTACTGCTTTAGTTCTATTTCTTTTCTTTTTCAAGGAATGGAAGAAGATTCTAGGCGGAATATGGCGATCTTTTGTCGCGCGTGAGATTGATAAAGATGACAGTTATGCAAAAGTTGGTTGGCTACTAGTGGTAGCAACCATACCAGCTGGAATTTTGGGTCTGTTATTCCAAGATTCACTTAGAAGCTTGTTTGCTTCGGCTCAGAAAGCTGCCTTTTTCTTAATAATAAATGGAGTGATTTTATACCTTGCCGAACAACTTCGAAAAAAATCCAATCAAAAATTTGTTAACGATAAGCAAAGTGATAAAAATATAGCGAAGCTACACTGGTGGCAGTCAATTGGTGTTGGTGTGGCCCAAGTTTTTGCACTTATTCCGGGCATATCAAGGTCTGGGACAACAATGGCTGGAGGCCTATTGTTTGGCCTTAATAACGAAGATGCTGCTAGGTTTAGTTTCCTGTTGGCGACTCCTGTAATTGGTGCTGCTGCACTGCTAAAACTACCTGATATATTCCAACACTCTTACGACTCACTTAGAACGGCAATGATCGCCGGTGCATTAGCTGCTGCTATTGCCGCCTATTTCTCGGTTAGATTCCTTGTTAAATACTTCAAGACAAAAACGCTTACACCGTTTGCAATATATTGCTTCTTCGGTGGTATAGCTTATTCAGTGTATTTCTTGGTTAAGTAGTCTTTTTCTTACTAGAAAACCAAGCCAAAATACCAAACCCGATTGCAAGGATCAGTGAAGCAAGTCCGTGCTTGGTATGAATCTTGTTTGACCCAGCGATGTATCCAGGAACGTTTTGAGGCAGAGAACCAGCAGGAGTTACAAAATAATAAATTGCTATCCCGAGGAATATTACTGCTAGAAGCGCAAACACAATCATCAGAATTTTTTTCATAATACCCCCTCTTTCAATTATTACATTGGAATAATAATAGCAGTTTGTAACTTAATAATCCGGTGTATTTTTTAAACAAAGTTGTGTTTATTTAATCAGGAATGTTTATGTGCAATCCAGGTCATAAACATAGCCGCAAAAGCCCATTGAACGATAACTAGATATACCCTGACCACTCTAGAAACATCGAGATCCCAAGCTAGAATAAAGGAGAATGTTAAATAAGAAACGTAAGGAATATATAGGTACCAAGCCTGGCTACTGTTAGGCAAATAACTTCCTCTTACTTTAATAAACCATTTTGCTTTTTTCTTAGCCATGACTGACCCTCTTTCTCTTTCTATTTCTTGTATGTTTATAAGGCGATGGACCAAATGCCAACATCGGATAACCTACGATCGGTATTAATGCCAAAAATATTCCAAAACTATTTGATTGGTTAAAGTTTTTAGCTACATTGAGTGAAATTTTGATGTATATGGCTATACCTATAAGAGTAAAAAGGAATACCAAATTTTGAAGGGTCCTGTTATTGCCATTGAGATCACCATACCGAAATATTGATAATGTTAGTACAATGCCCCACCAACCAGATTGATCACCAACTTCGGCTAGGATCCAGGCATTATAGAAGGGTACAAACACTGCCCAGCCTGGTTTACCAGCTTTTTCGAACACTCGCCAAATTGCAACAATAGTTAGGACAACAATAAAAGTGAATCCGAGTGCTGCAACTATGAGAAAAAGTATTGTGCCCATCTTTTTTATTTCTTCTAATTAACAGTTTGATTATATCACTTACTAAATATTGAATTTAGCTTATCTTGAAATTTTTCAAATATATTTTGGGGCATTAAATGATCACTTAGAGCTTTGTAGTCATAATTTTCAGGTATCTCAAATTCATATTTGCTAAGCTCGGGGTATATTTTTTGAGCCAGACGCATAGCAGCTCTTGATTCTTTTATCTCACCAACGCAATCGAGTGGCTTGTCGCCTTCAACACCAAGCAGTTGCTTATAAGTTACTTCCAAATTTGAATCCAAAAGAAGGTTTTTACCCCAAATGCTTTCAAGCTCATCTCTTTCCACGAACGGAGTTAGGGCAAGGAAGGTGAAGGCACATTTTGGACATTTGCCACACCAAAAAATATGATCACTATCATGGGTAAATGCTCGGTTGCAAGAACTAAATACTCCTTTATATTTAGAAAAGCCAACTCTAGCAAAAATCTCAGCAATTCTAACTTCACTTAATGGTCTTAGCAATGAATAGTAGCTAGTATCTATGATGGTACTGCGTAAATAGTCTTGATAATCCTTCTCAAATTCTAACGACTTAGAGTATTGGTGGTTTATTTCAACTCCTTCATAGTTTAGGTCTGGTTCATTAGCTGAGCTCTCGTTTGATACTACTACGTCCTGCTTGCCGCTTAATATAGCCACGACTGTTCCAACGCAGGCAAGTATGGCTGAAATTGGTATATGGCCGTTATACGCACCTGATGCGTTGTGTTCAAGCATCGTTCTATCCCAAGTCCGCTCAACCCATAGATGCGTTAGGCCAATTACATTTACTAGTGGCTCAAGTTGCGATCGATGACCAAGACTCCAGGTTGTTATATCAAGACCACTGTCTCGAAGCATTTCAATTGATACTAGTGAATCCTTGCCACCCCCAATCCCAACTAACAGGCCGCTACCACCATGTTCTAAAGGTTCAGAGGGGTTTTCTTCACTAACCGGGAACTCTATCTTTGTTTTTGGATCTAGCTTATTAACATAGAAGAACTCGCCTAGTCCTTTTTCGTAAGTTTTTGAGAAGAATCTAGCCATCTCGTAGCTCATTTGGCCCTTATCTATTACTGTTTTTGGGGCTACGTAAGCTTTAAAATATGATACTCCCGCCATGTAGAACAGAGATTGAATGGCTTTATCTAATAATTGCTCATCATATTGTGTAAAATCAAAATCAAACTTATAAGATTCACAAAACTCAACTTCTCCGTCATAACTGTAATACAACCTTAGATACTTAGATTCGGGATTAAAATCATAATCCTTAAAGATAAATCGCTCATACTTACTCATAAGTTATTTACCGCTTCCTTGAATTGGTTGCCCCGATCCTCGAAATTCTTAAACATATCGAAACTTGGGAATCCAGGTGATAATATTACTGATTCTCCGGGTTTTGCAATAGACTTAGCAAGCTCTACGATTGCTTTCATTGTTTCTGCGTTTGTAATCTGGAAATTGCTAAATTCGATTTTATTTAGTACATCAGCTACTCTCTCAGAGCTCTCACCAATTAACAGAACCCTCTCGATAGTTGTCTCGTTTTTCTTGATTGTAGAAGCTAAATTCAATAGCTCAAGTTGGCGGTCATATCCTCCAATAATGAGTACTTTTGATCCAGGAATCGCCTGAATTGCAGCAATAGTTGCATCGGGTACTGACGCAAATGAATCATTGTAGTATTTTATTGAGTCTTTTTCAGCAACAGGTTCTAACCGATGTTCTAGCCCACTAAAGTTAGTAATTACTGACTTAGCAAGTTCTATATTCTTATCTATTTGCCAATATACGGTTAAGGCAGCACATATATTTTGCCAATTATGTTCGCCCAACAGTTTTATATCAGCCACACTACAGACTTCTTGGCCATCTATTACAAAACTTCCGTCTTTAACAACCGCACCAGGCAGGGTGAAGTAAGGAATTTTCTCGCCAGGACTGGCATTTGATAAATCCGAAGAATATTTATTTTCTCCGTAGTATATGGCGATGTCCGTGCTTAGTTGATGGCTAAATATATTGGTTTTAGCCCTAATATATTCATCCATGTCAACGTGCCAATTCAAATGCTCAGGCACAATCATCAGACACACGGCAATATGTGGAGAATAATTAAGATCAACTAGCTGGAAACTGGAAAGCTCTAAAACAACCCAATCGTCCGGGCTAATTTTATCTTTCAATAGTGTTAGGGCGGGCTTCCCAATGTTTCCACCTAAATGCACCCTATGACCTGCGGCCTCAAGTAATCTGGTTATTAGCGTAGATGTAGTTCCTTTACCCTTAGTTCCGGTGACTCCAATAATATTTTTAGTTGGGCTTATCTTAAAAAACTCGTTGGTTGAGCTTGTAACTTTACTAAGAATTTCAGGTGAATTGGACGCTACTATATCACCTGGATATAAACCGGGTGAACGAACTATTAAATCAAAGCTGTCTAAGCCGGATAAATAATCTGCTCCCAGCCTAGAGCTTACACCTTCTGGTAGTAGTGCGTGCTCATCACTATCGCAAATGGTTATTTCATTACCCTCTGTATTCCAATAGCTAAATGCCGACTGTCCCTCGGCGCCAAATCCTAAAATCGCGATTTTCACAGATATATTGTAACAACTATTGCTCTAGTAATGATATTATCTAAGCATTAGCGATGCCTAAAAATATAATAGAAAAAACTATTGAAGCTCCCGCTCAGGCTCTGCAATACGGGGTTGAGGGTGGTCAAAAAATTGCAAAAAACATGCCAATGACTGGCCATGAACCTCTTAAAAAGGCCAAGAACTATTGGTATTTATTGGGACCAGGTTTAACTACCGGCGCATCGGATGATGATCCGTCCGGTATAGCAACCTACTCCCAGGCTGGAGCACAATTTGGACTAGGTCTAATTTGGATGGCTGCATTTACTTTCCCACTTATGGCGGTTATTCAAGAGATGTGCGCCCGTATAGGGCTGGTTACGGGTCGAGGTTTAGCTGGTAATATACGGACTCATTTCGGCAGGAAAATTCTCTATATTAGCACCATATTCTTATTTGCGGCCAATACTTTTAACATTGGTGCAGATATAGGCGCAATGGCTAAGAGCGTACAGTTGCTTGCACCAAGACTAGATTTTGCCGGTTTGGTTATTGGATTTAGCGTCTTAATCTTAGTTCTTCAGGTTTTTACTCCTTATGCCCGTTATGCAAAGTACCTAAAGTGGTTGGCTCTTATATTATTCGCATACATACTATCTGCACTACTGGCTCGTCCTGACTGGGGTAACATACTAAGGCATTCGGTTGTTCCACATCTTCAATTCACCAAAGCTCAAATAATATTGGTTTGTGCAATCTTGGGTACCACTATCACGCCATATCTGTTTTTCTGGCAAACATCTCAGGAAATAGAGGAAGAGGTAGCAGTTGGTCAAACGACCATAAAATCCAGAATGGGTTCTGATAAAAAGGAGATGAGAAAGATGCGCGCCGATGTATGGTCTGGCATGTTTTTGTCCAATATAGTAATGTTTTTTATAATTGCCGCCTGTGGAAGTATCTTATTTACCCACGGTGTTACTAATATAACTTCCGCCGCTCAAGCTGCTGACGCACTTAGACCATTTGCTGGAAATTCAACTTACTTGCTATTTGCAATTGGTATTATCGGTACGGGGCTTCTTGCAATACCTGTCATGGCGGGCGCCAGTGCTTACGCAATAAGTGAGAGCATTGGTAAAAGGCAAGGCCTGAACTCGAAGTTAAAGCAAGGCTCTGCGTTCTATGGCATCATTATTATTTCAATGATTATTGGCCTTTCGATTAACTTTATCGGTATAGATCCGATTAAAGCACTTATATACTCTGCCGTCGCAAATGGGGTGGTTGCTCCGGTTATTTTGGTACTAATTTTACTTATCGCCCGTAAAGAGAAAACCATGGGCAAATGGAAAAATGGTAAGATTGCGGGCGGTCTAGGCTGGGCACTAACTGCACTGATGGTTGCCTCAGGTGCAGCTGCCATATATACTCTCTTCTAAATTAGCTACAATTTACTAAATCTAGGGACAATTTTTCCGTCCCATTCAACATTTTCAAGCCATATATTTAATGGGCGAATGAAGGTAATCTGCTCACCATATTCAGCCTTATAGATTACACAAAGTTCATCATTCGACTCTAAAAATCCCAATCCTGTAATCTCGTAAATTTTATCTTTGCTCTTATGATGATGGTACTTTGCACCTATAGTTATTTTCGTTTTAGCTTCTACAATTTCTCTAGAAAGTTCCAACTGTTCTTTATGAGTTCTTCCCATAGCAAAATTATATCAAACAGATAAGCTCCGTTTTGTTATAATTCAGCAATGCACAAATACGACTCCTTTGATCCAAAAATAATCTCAAGCCTGGCTAAAGGAGAGGTTGGCATTTTACCTACTGACACTATTTATGGGGTTGTTTGCGCAGCCAATAATAAGAACTCGGTTGCGCGCTTATATAAACTTAAAGAACGCACTGATAAACCCGGAACTGTTATAGCAGCAAATATCGACCAATTAGAGAAACTAGGCTTAAAGCGTCGTTATTTAAAGGCTGTAGAGGAATATTGGCCAGGTCCGGTGAGTATACTTATCCCTTGTTCGCTTGATTTGAACTATATAACAATAAACACGATGTTGCTAGCAGTCAGAATACCAGATGATGCTAAACTTATTAGTTTACTTGAAAAAACTGGACCACTTTTAACTTCAAGCGCCAATAAAACTGGTCAACCAACACTTGTAAATATCGACGAAGCTACTAAAGTCTTTGGAGACAAGGTAGATTTTTACGTTGACGGTGGAGACTACTCTGACAAAGAGCCCTCAGCAGTAATTAGAATTATCGATGATACCGTTGAGGTTCTCAGACCAGGGAATAGATTTAAAAAATAGGGTATAAATATTTAAAACCCCCGAGTGATACCCAGGGGTTATTAAATCAATTTCGATTAGAAATTAAGGCTTTTTAGTAACGTCGTCCGCCACCACCGCCACCGCTGTTTCCAAAACCACCGCTTCCAAAACCGCCACCGCCGCCACCGCTTCGGTTACCGTTATTGAAATATGGCTTTCGATCTTCTCTAGGTCGAGCTTCGCTTACAGCGATTGGTCGTCCTTCAAGTTCTTTGCCATTAAGCTCGTCAATAGCTTTCTTAGCCTCTTCATCAGTACTCATCTCAACAAATCCAAATCCTTTGGATTGGTTTGAATACTTATCTACAATCACTTTTGCAGATGTAACAGTTCCGACAGTTGCGAAAAAATCGTTTAATTCGTCATCTGTTACTTTATAGGCTAGTCCACCTACGAATAAATTAGTTGCCATTTTTTTCCTCATAGTTTCTGAGGTTAACTGGCAAACAGTTAGCTGCTCCTCATTGAAACACCTTAAATATTATTTCTAGAACGATTCTATTTAACGAACACTTTAGCAGCTTATTTCTAGCCTATTTACTATACCACAACATCTTTATTTCGTATCTATAATCCTTTCTTAGTATATTTGAGAAACAGATAGACCGCCACAGCTATGCCAGATTAGAACAATAATCAAACTGAATAAGTTTGGTTGGTAGTTTATTGCTGTAAGTAGAGCCAATGTAGCCACCGATAACAGAGCCAATAAGTAAGGATTGGGATGTAGTGCCAATCAACAAGACCATAATGAATAAAATAAACTGATGCTATAAAGTTAATACGTTGCACCAGATAGGTTCTTTAGACCATTCATCTGATGAATATCAGATAGTTTAGTAAAACCAAGTAGTGCCAACATCACAATTCCAAAACCCGCCCCAAAATATCCACCATAGATTGCCATGCCAAACATCGGAATGGCAACTAAGAACTAGATTTAAAGCACTGGTTTTTTTGGATCTATTTTTGTTTTCTTAATAGTTTCTTATGAATATAGGCTGAAGGCCAATTAACACGACACCTAGCACAATTAACCAAGGAACTATTATCGAGAAATCTATGGTTAGATGTTTTTCGTGAGAATGAATGCACCAATTAACCCACCGACTGCACTTGGTAGTAAGTAGCCAGAAGTAAGTAATTGGGAATTTTCTTTAATGTATTTTCGATATCCATAGGCCGAGCTTAAAGCTCCAGGCCAAAGTGTTAGAGTAGTCGATGCGTTAGCCACTATGGGTGGTAAGCCCAAAGACGAGATAGCAGCGGATAAACTAGAAGAGCTCCACCACCGGCAACGGCATTTATTAAACCCGCTATTAAGCCAGCACCCAATAGGGCTATCATATCCATTAACTAATGATACAAAAATTATGCTTATGTACCTAAAACGATTATGCTTATTTAGCTAGCGGCCATAGCAGCAGGATCAACTACTACATTGCCCCTTTTCTGCTTAATAACGAATATAGCTATTATTGAAGCAGGTAAGCTGAAGCAACTGCAACGTAGAATCCTGTTTTGTATCCATGTACAGTTGCAACGGCAATTGCGGCTGTATTTTGAGCATGTGCGTGAACTGCGTAGCGCATAGCTGATGATGCAGCTATACCAGATAAAACAGCTAACCCTAATGATCCGCCAATTTGCTGAGCAGTGTTAACAAGACCAGAAGCTAGTCCAGATAAGTGTCCTGGGACACCTGAGGTTGCAGCAACTAATACACTTACAAAAGTTGCACCTAGTCCAAATCCCATAACGACCATACCTGGTACCAAATGACCCCAATAATCATTATGGACGGTAAGATTGTGACCAAGCAGGAATAGACCAGTAGCGGTAAACAGAGGAGCAACAACTAGAATCGGTTTGTAGCCAATTCGCTGAATTAGCTTTGGCGTATTAGTAGCTACTAGTGCAATAACTACTGGGATAACTAGGAAGCTTAGGCCAGTTCTAACTGGTGAATAGCCAAGTATTTCTTGGACATATAAAGTAACAAAGAAAAATACCGAGAATAGTCCAGCAGCAGTAAATAACTGAATAGTGTCGGCACCACTTAGGTTTCTAATTTTAAAGATTGATAGTGGAATAAGTGGATGTTTAGCTCGATTCTCATTCCAGACAAAGAAGACAAGTAGATACGGCGGCAATAATGAAGAAAGTTAGTGAAGAGTGAGAAGTCCAGCCAGACGTAGGGGCTTTAACAAGTCCATAAACTAGTGACATAAGAGCTGCAGTTACAGATACTGCACCTGGTAAGATCAAGACTGTTGTTAGTCTCTTCTGATTCATGTGCTTCTTAACAAGCTCTTATAGCAGCAATTAGAACAAATATTCCGATTGGAACATTAATAAAGAAGTTCCAACGCCAGCCCAAGTATTGAGTAATAATTCCACCTAGTAGTACTCCAACAGCTGCACCACCAGCGGCAACCGCACCCCAAACAGACAAGGCAATATTTCGCTCGTGTCCTTCTTTATATGTGACAAGCACAATTGATAGAGCTGCAGGTGACATAAATGCACCAGCCAGTCCTTGTACTAATCTAAGACCAATTAACATACCACCGTTATTGGATAATCCATCAAGCAAGGAAACTAAAGCAAAAACTGCAACGCCGGTCAAGAAAACTCTTCGACGACCAAAAAGGTCAGCAGCTCGTCCACCAAGTAGCAAGAAGCCACCAAAAGTTAGAGTATATGCAGTAATAATCCACTGTAGATTTTATACACTTAAATGAAATGCGTGTTGAACGGTAGGCAACATCACATTAACGATAGATACATCAAGCACCACCATAAACTGAGCCAAAGCTAGAATAACTAATATAAACCAATGACTAGTTGTCTTATCTTTCTTATTTACTTTTGCTGTCATGAGCTAGATTCCTTTTCTTGATTATTTATGTAATAATTTGTTAATATAATATCATTGTAATAGTCAATAGTTGAGTTTGTCAACTATTTATGAACAAGGTTAAATTATGGATCAACAAGCAAAACTAGAAAAATCATATATGGCTCTAACCGAGTTTCTACTTCTAATAAAAAAGAATGTAGCAGAAATTGGTGAGTCTTTTAATATATCCTCGATTCAGGCGCTAACTTTAGTAATGCTTTCAAAATCCCGGCCAATGAATGAATTCACTAGGATATTTCATTGTGATCCATCAAATACTAGTGGAATCATCGATGGCTTGGTTAGAAAAAAATTGGTTGCTCGTTATGAAGACCCGACTGATCGGCGAGTAAAAATGGTTGAGATAAAACCAGCCGGTAATAAGATTCGTCAAACCATAATTGATAGTTTAACTGGCAACAAAAGTTTTATTGTCCGAAAACTTAGTGGCGAAGAACTTGAAACTTTTATAAACCTGCTCAAGAAAATAACAAGTTAGATCATATCTCGTCCTGAGATTCTGCATGTTAACAGTATAGGAGGCATTAGCGGTATCAACGAAGGTGGCTTTGTCCCTTATTATTGCTTGAGGTGGTAACTGATCACTTCTGGTAGTTATGCCAGGAACTTTCTTAACTGCAGTGCCAATCGCAAGGAACTCGATGAGTCCACCACCCAAATCATATACGTAGGTTTCTATTCCAATAACATCGTCCGCATAAATTTCTTCGGCTTGTTCTTGAACTTTCTTTAGAGATTCTTCTCTAGCCCCATAAATTAACTGAGTTAGTTCTTGAATCTCACCTTTAACTAGATTCTTGAAGTTAGCTATGACACCACCCGCTACACCTAATGAATAGATGGACGTGCCGATAACTAGTTTTAGTGGCGTGTAGCCTAGTTTTGCAATATTCCAAGTCTCTTCAGCAGTCAGACCGCTAGTAGTTACACCACCAACACTAGCAGCTATTTCATTAAGTTCAGTGTTTTGCGAGGCGGTGCCTATCATTATCATTTCCTGAGTATCTCGATTACCAATCGGTAAGATACTGGTCCTAATTCCAACGACACTGTTGCAGTTACAATCTCGGGCCTCTTGTATTATTCTCTCCAGGGCCATATTCCTAGTTGTATTAAATATGCCGCTGTAAGAATGTACTTCACCACGTGCTAATTTTTTTATAGACCCAAGAAAGTTTTTACCAATTCCGATTGAATAAGCTATGTTACCGAACACAATACTATCAGGCTGAAAACCAGCATCCCATTGGCAAAATAGCTCCTGATTATCGGCTGATGTTGTGAATGAGGTTTGGCCATCAGTGTCAGCTCGATGAATTGCCGAACCGACAGATAAAAATTCAATATTGCCAGGATGGAAAATAAGCTCAGTGGTAACGCCACAAGCGCCTGATGCACTACACTTTCCAAGTTCTTCCTCAAAACGTTGCAAGGAGAGCTTACGGCCATTAGATATCATTTCTGTAATAGTTTTTACTTCTCCACCAACAACTGTCCGCACTTTTGCCCGCTCTTCACCTATAACACCCATGGAAAAAACACTGTTACCAAGAATCAGATCACCCGGAGTGTAACCCAGAAGCGCAGCACAGTACATTTCATTGCCCGATAGTCCAGAATACCTAGTTATATGCGGAACAGCGGCACCCTGATTATCTACTGGGGCTTGGGCATCATCTGGCTGCATAGCGTCTCCTGGTATTTTTGTTACTCAATAGACCTAGTTTAGCATCTTAAAGCTTATGAATAATCACTTTTTGACTTAAAATAACCTTAGGTTCAAGAAAATCGTATTGGGGTAGATATTCAAATTTTTAATAAAAAAGCTCAATTAATGTGTAAGGCACTGTTATTGCTGTTTTTTGGAGTATATTTCTGTGTATTCTCATACAAGATAACAAATGCCCAAGATATTAATGGTGGTGAGTTAAGCGGCAGCGCTTATATATCTAACAACAAAGTGGTTTTTGGTAATCCAAACACTGTCAGCTTTAGCTATCCAAAATCGATGACTGCCCCCATTAAAATATCCACTGGCAATCTATCTAAAAATTCTGGTATTAGCCCACTAGATTATGGTGCAAATGAAATTTGGTATGACGGAGGAGGCGGCGTTCAAGATGTAACTACTGGCCAACTTTATCCCGGCGTAATTTCTCAAACAAAGAATATCGGTATTTCAATACTCCGATATCCAGGTGGCATCCCATCTGATACGTACCATTGGCAAAATGCTATAGGACCGCAGAACAACCGATCAAACAATGTAGTTTATCAGGAGCAGGATGTTTTTTTGCCATCTAACTTTGGGTCGGATGAATTTGGAGAACTACTACAAAAATCTAATTCGGTTGGTGACATAACAGTAAATTTTGGAACTGGAACGGCTCAAGAGGCGGCCAATTGGGTAGCCTACATGACTGCACCAATTACTAATCCATGGGGGGCGCTCCGAGCCAAGAATGGTCACCCAGCTCCTTATAATGTGCCGTTATGGGAAGTAGGTAATGAAACTCAATCAAGTTCTGGTGAGAATTATTGGAGGTCTGGAAAAGTTGTATCAATTGGTAGCAATAATTATGAATGTAATAGTACCGACATTCACCTTTGTGAATATGTATATGGCGGCGTTACAGAATTTAGCAAACAAAAAACAATAGCAGCCGATAACAACTTAGTCGGTAATGGCACTGCCAATCAGGTCTTCTTTGCAAAATACCCCCCTGTGGTTATGGCCAGCCAGACAGTTTACGTTAATGGCTCAGCATGGACCCAAGTAGGTAGCTTTACTGGTGTTTCTGCTAGCGCCAAAGTCTACGTACTAGATAACACATCTGGGCAAATCAGTTTTGGAAATGGCATCCACGGTGCAGTTGTCCCGAACAACGCAGTCGTTAAAATAAGTTATAAGTCGGGACCACATGATGGTTTTATAAAGTACTACGATTTGATGAAGGCAGCCGATCCAAAAGCTCAAATCTGCTCAGCCTATCAAGCTGTCGATTTTATACAGTTAATGGGTAGTAAAATCCCGTATGATTGTTTAGCCGCACATCTATACTCTGAACAAATACTATCAACTAATAGCTCAGCATCCTTGTTTCATAATACAATCATCCAGCAAAGTTTTGGATTCAGTCAGACAATAAACAATCTAAAAGCTGCTATAAATCAATATGCTGGCAATAAAGCAGGTGAAATTGGGCTAGATATAACCGAATATGGTGTTAATGCCTATACATCACCAACTGGTCAGCCTAACTATCATCGGTCCCAAGACATCGCCTTATTTGTAGCAAATATGCTTAGAATAATGATAAATGCTCATATCCCAGTAGCCGAAAAGCACTTTTTAATTGCATATCAAAACTCCCCACCGCCAGGTTATCAGACCTTTATAAATAATTCGATTTTTGCAAACAATGCTCTGCTTGGTGGGCCTGGGCCTAACCCCATACCACAGCCTAGCGCCTACGTAATGCAAGCTTACTCGAAGCTTCTGTATTCAAACTTAATTAGCTCAAACATTCAAAATAACCCTACTACTTACTTTAGTAGCGGTAGCTATCCTACTCTAGCCACTGTTGCTACAACAGATAAAGAAGGTAGAGAATCAGTAATGGTAATTAATTTTTCTGAAAATCAGACGATTGAGGCTGAGGTCCAACCAGCTGTTAATTATTACAAAAACGTAGCTAGTTGGACCCTTGGATCCAATAGCTATTTAACCTATAACACTCCGAGCGACCCAACTGCTGTTAGTTTAATAAATAAAGATGCAACCTTGAGCCAAGGCAGATTGATTGCCGATTTTCCACCAAGTTCAGTAACGGTATTACAATTGAGCAAATGATATGAGAATACTAAATAGCAAACTAATTAAACACGACCTTTTCATCTTTACAGTCTTGGTAGTTATACTTGGTGGTTTGGTGCTTATAGGTTTTCAAAATACAAGTAGCGAAAATGAATCAAATTTCTGCAGACCATATCAGGCTCAAAGCGGCACAAATACAGTCAGCGTGAATGTGCCAAATAGTGGAGATTACTATATTTGGATAAATGTTGAGTCACCGATTCAAATAAGTTTCTATACTTTGCCAGACACATATAACCCGCTACTAGTTGGCGTAGATGGAAATACATGTCTGAAAATTGGTCAGGGAAGTAATATCGCATTAAATACATGGACTTGGGTAAGTTCTTCGAAAATAGCCCTGAATAAAGGCGATCACATTTTCACTATTTCGGGAACTACAATTAGCTACAATCAAATTAAGTTAATAGATAGCAACTGTGTGCCAATTAATGATGGCACTAACTGCAATTAGTAGCCGAAGAAATAATCAGTTACTATTTGTTTCTTTTTAATATGGAGCTTTCGAAGAAGCTTAGAGTAGTTATCGACCATGGCGGACGGACCTGATAGATAATATCGGCGCATTGAAAAGTCAGGTACCAATTGAGTTAGCATCTCAGGAGTAAGTACGCCTACTAAGCCCGGCCATTGTTGACCAGCAACCACTCTATCTGCAACCGGCATTACCTTTAGGCCGAAAGCGGATGATTCACGCCAAACATCTTGGTAGCAGAACTCTGCAGGATCTGCCACGAAATAAAGCAGTATTATGTCTCGCTTTTGTTGGGATTTTATTAAATGCTTGGCCATGCTTACGAAAGGAGTTATACCGATTCCACCGGCCATAAAGACTAGTTTCTGATTTTGGTTCTTCGGCAATACAAAGTCACCGGCTAATTGGCCAGCAATGACTTGTTCACCCTCCTCTAGGGCTAATAAAGCACGCTTAAAATTACTACCGGAATTTGAAACTTTAACTCCTATGTGAATGTCATTCTCGCCACTAGCAGAAGCAATGCTAAAGCTTCGCCTATTTCCTCGACTATCAGTTTTAACATTTGGTAAGGTCCATTCTAAATATTGGCCAGGACTAAACTTCATTCCATTAGCTCCGGCAAACGTAAAGTCAAATATATTTGGTGCTAGTTGTTTACGATCCTTTAGCTGAAGCTTCAACTTATATTTAGGACTAACTATGTAGGAATAAATATTACCTATTAATAATGCTAGTTCTGGCGTAGCCGATACTATACCGACATGTAGCTCAGACATAAATAAAGCACCAACAATAAAACCGTATATTCGCTGTTGCCATATCCTTGGTGGGGTGGTTGAAGGCTCAGTTAGCATAATAGTCCCTAGAAATATAAGTGGAGATGATTTAAAGGCTGTTGATAGTACATAACCGAGTGTTTGATCATGCATAAGCCCCAAATGAATACCAACAATCATGCTGGCAATCAGAAAGCTAAAGAACAGCTGAAACCGACGAACCTTACGAAGTACCAATAGACCAAAAACTAGTGTAATAGGAAGCATAGCCGGACTGCCAACCCACCATGTAGCTGGAAGCAAACTGGTCAAGCCAAGAATAAGTGCCGCCAGAGCAGCTGGGTTAAAAATATGCTTATAGTGATAAGTTAGTATGTACTTAGAAGTAATAGCAATTAATGCGCCTAAACCAAGTAGAGCTAAGTCATGTACATGGCTTGAAGGTGGTAGGATAAAGCAAAGGATCAAACAAGTTATTAATGAAGAGTCTTTGTTGCTTGTAGTCCCCCATAGAACTGGTAGGCAACGATCAGCAATTATTCCCACTGTTATTATTACAAATGAAGTAAGAAGGATGCTAAGCGCAGAAATGGGTAGCCGACCGGCTAAATTCAGTACGGTACCGCAAGCCAATATTAGACTGAGTCCATAGACCAACAAACGATACATTGTTATATCGTTGAGAATTTCGTCAATTGTTTTGAAAAATTTCATTACATATTATTAGAACTAGACCTTTGCTTGCTGTTCGATCTGTTGAAGTGCATCATTAAAACCCTGTGAAGTTAACGATGAACCGGATACATTACTTATATTAATTGAAGTGATCTTCTTGCCAATAACAAATTGTTTATATCCGTTAATGAAATTTGACTGGTAAGATGCTGCTGTTGAATCATTTGCGCCCGATACAGCCGAGCTTGCAGTAACTATATCGTTACTGAGGGTGATTGTAACTTTAATAGACTCTTGACCGCCAGGAGAGAAATACTCTCCGGTTGCAGTGTATGTGCCGTCTTTAAAATTACTGGTAGTAGTCGTAGTTGAAGTAGCCGAAGAGGTAGTTGAGCCCGTGGAATTCGTTTGAGAGGCTGCGGTACTACTTCCTCCGCTTGTTTCCAAATTCTTCTTAGCCCTTGATGGTGAGGAAAGTATAACTACCCCAACAATTACTGCAGTTAGTACCGCGAAGGCTAAGCCTGCTCTTATTTTTCTTTTTCTAGCTGGGTCTGTTTGTTGCATAATCGATATCCCTATAATATGTCATCTTTAAAATTACATATAGCAGATAAGCATAACCAGCCATATGATTAACTTCTATATCGTAGACGCTCAATATGCAAATTTGCTGAGGAATTAGATTGTAGTCTAATTATAATTTTGCGATTATTTCTAAGCTTGATTAGACTGCAATGACTCTTTGAGCAAATCTCTAATTTCTGTAAGAAGTTGGATCATCTCCTTATAGTCTTCTTCTACTCGTTGTTCTGGATTAGCTGAATCAAAAAATGCCATAAATTTTTCTCCTAAATATTTAATCAGGTTAATCTTACCATAACCAATTTCAGGTTAAGTCGTTTTGATAATCAGATTATCTTAAATCCAATTAAAATGCCCACGGATACTAATATTAAGCCGCTAAAAATCTCGCTGTAATCTCCTACTTTATCACTTAGACGACTACCAATTTCTAGCCCAATTAGCGCTAGAGCAACACTAGATGCCCCTATGATGATTGCGGAAGTAAGTAGTGGTGCATTCTGTGTACCTAAACTGAAACCTACTATCAAATTGTCTACGCTCAAGGCGAGTCCAGCAAGAATAAGTCTTAGGTTGCTTTGTTTTGCAGGATTTTTACTTTTCTTTTTGTCCTTTTCGGATTTTTTGAGTGATCCATAAATTACATATACTCCGGTGAGAACAAGCAAACTGCCGCCAATAAGGTTAGCGTTACCTCCTATTTGACTAGCTAATCTTTTTCCAATTGCTAATCCCACTATAGGCATAAGTGTCTCAAATAAACCAAAGACAATTGTTACTTTAATACGTACTGCTCTGTTAACGCCACTTAAACCAATTGCTATTGCAGCTGCGAAATTACCGAGACCAACTGATAGACCAAGTAGTATTATTGGAAATATATTAGTCATTAGCTTAATAATAACAAAGTAGCACCTAGGTGTTACTTGGAATCAACCCATTAACACATAAGTTACTAGCATCTACGTAGTAATACCAATAACTTGATTTAACGATTTCTAAGAGCTCTTACACCTTTAACTACAGCTGCTGTTTGTAAACCAACTAAACCTGCCATAGCTTCGGCTTGAAGAAACATTTCTGAGCCATGAGCTTGTTGAGAACCACCTTCTATTAAACTTATAGAAGGTATTATTGCAGTAGATAATGCCATTGCCCCAACCTGTAGAACGTCTCTTTGTTTAGGCGTAAGGTTTTCATAAAAGTTTCTTATATCAGCTATTCGTCTTTTAATGAAGCTTTCTTTTGTTATTGGGCTTATAGTTTCAGTCATAAGGGTTTGTTCTGTGGGTTGTATAGATGATTCTGGAATGTGTTTTTGTGTTTCTGACATATAAGTATATTAACATAAGCTTGATATAAAGTCAATCTTCTTATAAATTGTAAGGGTCGAGGTTTGGACTTCTTTATAGGATTATGGGAGTTGCGCTTTAAAACAATAGCAACATTAATTAAACTTGCATGTAGGTAATAAGATTCAGCAGTTTAACTGATGTGAGACAATATAATTATGGGTAAATTAATATATTTAGTTACTACTTCACTAGATGGTTTTGTTGCGGATGAAAATGGCAATTTTGATTGGACTAAACCAAGTGAAGAAATTCTAGGCACTATCGATGATATTTTGAAAAATGTTGGGACATTTTTACTTGGGCGACGAATGTATGAAACACTAGCAGTGTGGGATACAATACCAGCCGATAGTCAAAACCACGGTTCGAATCAGTTTGCAAAAATATGGAAAGCCGCAAATAAGATAGTATACTCTGGATCACTTATCAAAGTATCATCAGCTAATACAAACGTTGAGCATACATTTGTGATTGAAGATATTAAAAAAATGGTTGCTGAGTCAGATAAAGATTTTGATATTGGTGGACCACACTTAGCCGTAGAAGCAATAAAAGCTGGGATAATTGATGAATTTCACCAATTTATTGTCCCTAAAATTATAGGTGGTGGTAATTTCTGGTTACCTAAAAAAATTAAAACAGAACTTAAGCTGGTTGATTTGAAAAAATTTGATAATGGCTGCGTACATCTTCAATATAAAATGGCTTAATTCTTGATATCCGTAAAGTGATATTGATGGGCTTAGCCTTACTGTGCTCCGTATACTCAGAGAGTACGAGCCCATAAGGCTTTGCTCTCTAAGTTATAATTGATAACTATGCAGCAATTTTCGCTCCTTTTCTTGATAAATGACACTCAGATACTTTTAGCAATGAAAAAAAGGGGATACGGCGTAGATAGGTGGAACGGCGTTGGCGGAAAACAAAATAGGGATGAAGACATAAGACAAACTGCAATTAGAGAATGCCAAGAAGAAATAAAAGTAAAACCCTTGGAGTTTAAAGAAATGGCATCACTTATTTTTACATCTGCGGAATCCAAAGAAGATTATGGCCAACGAGTTATAGTCTTCACTTGCAAAGTCTGGCAAGGGAACCCTACTGAGACCGAGGAAATGGCTCCGAAGTGGTTTAATTTGGATAATATTCCGTATACAAAAATGTGGCCTGACGATAAGTATTGGTTGCCGCAGGTAATTCAAGGAAAATACGTAAATATAGATTTTCGAACTTTTGATAGGACAAAGTTGAAATAAGGAAAACTTAGTTGGTTCAACTTAAATAAACCAGGTTTAGCTCTGAATAATTAGTACTTCATTAGATCTAATTCGAGAAATGGCATATTAGCATCTTGTGCCAATTCCATAACTTTCTCGCGAGTATAAGGCGATTCACCTTCTTCTAGCTGCGGCTTAACCCAGAATACCGCTTTAACGTTAATACGTTCTGCGGTAACAAGAACTTCATTATGATCATGAGAAGGAGTACCAGAAAGTATGGATTCTGGAGATTTAACAGGGTATTTTTGCTTTAATGATTTTTCTGTTTCGCCTTTTGTGAACATATCCCTTGTGCTAGTAGCGACTACGCCGTCCTCGGGAACTTCAATTATAAATCCGTGCGTTGAAGATGTTCCTTGCCACAAAGCAGTATGGTCTTGGTCGACCAAACTTGCCGATATCAATCCTGCAGTTGCAATTCTAGATGGATCACCTAATAAATATTCCCATCTGCTATTCGGATCTTTATCGTTTGCTTCAATTGGGCGACCACTGTCAAGAAATACTAAATATCTAAACAAATGTGGATCATGGTGTGAGGGATCTGTTACTCCGCCCCAAGGGATAGTTCTTTGAAGTTCGGGATTTGTAGCTGAGTTTTCTGACATGTTTTTATTTTAAATTTAATACATAAATACTACCATAAAAGTAGTACTTAGTCAAATTAAGTGTTCGAGTTGGGGAATACTTTAGACCATTCAGTCAGTGTGCCATTCATTACCTTAATTGGGTCAATGCTACATTTAACATAAATTATTATCTGAGCTCAGATTAAAATCAGTTAATTTAGAGGTCTAATATTCTGTATTTAGTGACATATTCAATGCGTGTAGGGCCATGCTGTCGAATGATAGTTTCATCAGTTGGGTATGTATGACCATGTAGCCATACTGATGGTTGAGTAGAATCAAGGTAATCTCTCAAAGCATCAAAACCTTGGTGAGCTAACTCTTCTTCGTCATTAATGCCTCTTGGTGGGCAATGAGACAGGAATATGTTAACTTTCGGAAATCCTTGCATCATTTTATTAGCTTCTTCCTGTGTATACATTATTGCATCCGGATTATCTTTATAACGTACACATCCTTGAAAACCACCAAATCTTAGACCCTTGTAATCCCAGGTTTTAAGATGCATGTTTAGAATACCAAGCTCAGGCATGTATGTTCCGCTATCGTGATTGCCATACACGCCAATCTTGGGAATATTTGTAACGTTCTCTAGGCTTAATATATCTTCAATAGTAAGATCTCCGAGTGTTACGACTAGTTCAACGGCTTGTTGGTTCACAATATCAGCAATATTTATATGGGGGTTTTTATCTGCGATTACCAGTGTCTTCATAGCAAAAGTATAGCAAAAGAAGTTGACATCATCAGGGGATACTTTAAAGCAAAAACTTTGCGCACAATAGCAAGCATAGTCAGAAATTCTAGAGTAATCAATATGAGAGTAAATTGACATTTGGTCAAGCTTATGCTAATATATCTATTATGGAAACCCTTCGAAATCAAAATGAAACAATACAAAGTTACCAGTTAGTCGAATTTGAACCAAATCCAGAATTACTAGAGTTAGTCGAATTACAAAGATTAAAACAAATTTCAGAATTAGAGGCTCCCGCGAGAATGGTAGGAGATCTTGCATTGGCTGCAATAATGGCAGGTGCAATGGCACATGCAAATGTCTTGCCAGCTAGAGAAGTATTAACTTCAGATTTATTGGTAGGTACATCAAACTTGGCTGAGAGACACACTAATTAACAGGCTTAAGAAGAAATGTAACGGGTGATAGTCCGTCCTTAGCTGAAGTCATTTTAAATATTAAGTGCAATGCAAGGTAGTAAGTGAAGTCAGAACTTACTTATTCTAATCTTAGGCTTCTCTAGATGCTTGCAGGTCTGTATAAAGTCTATATACTTCTGATCTATCTACCCGATCAGTCAATGAGCCATCTTCTACAAGAACTCTAACCTCAGGTATACCATCAGTAGATGTGCCTATTTCGAAGAACCTGTCTGGTTCGTATGAAAACGCTAAGTCAACCACACCTGCACTGTTAACAACGAGTGTTTTTAAAATTTTGCCAGGTATTTTGATTTGCCAAGCCAATGAAGTATCTGGATCAGTTTCTGGTCTTTTTGCACCTATATTTATCCTTTGTTTGTACGATGTTACCGCACTGTATCCAAGTCTTACATATGAAGTTCCATCATCGCGTGGTATACGTCCAACAGGATACCTTTCCCTGAGTAATTGAACTAGGTGTATTTTTTCTTCTATAGACGGTAAATCTATACCTGGATTACCTGAGGTTTCTTGAGGGTGTGAGGCTGTCATAAAATATATTATAGAATAATAGATACGAATGGTCAATATTGGTGCACCCGGCAGGATTCGAACCTACGACCTTCGGCTCCGCAAGCCGACATTCTATCCAGCTGAACTACGGGTGCAAATAAAAAAAAGATAGCAATCGAGAGTTTAACAGAGTATGAATATATTGCTACTTCTAGAACCGTAAACGCCGCATTAATTGATCAACAGAATCTTTTGGAGCTACTTCTACGGTAAAAATTCGGACATAAACACTAGTAATTTTATCTTCATCATCAACTTCAAAATGAATTGTAACTGGGAAAGAGAATCTCTTCAGTGGATTAAATACTATTGCGCCAATTTTCCTCATCAACCATAGAAAATGACTTAAATTCATAATATCCAAGCGTTCTATTGCCAAGTGAAATGCCATTATCGTCTATCTTATACTCAATCGTTCTCGGATGTCTCCCTGCAATAAAGCCAAATGCAAATCCAACTATAATAATCATAATTGGCGGAAAGATACTGTGATGAGTAATAAGAAAACTCCTACAGAAATCAAAAGTATTATGATAGAAGCCCAAAGTACGAACCTGCAGGCTTATCACGTTCCACAAATTCTAATGCAGACCAGGTTATTGAATCTGATTTTGGCAATTCATTTGGCTCATCTGGTCCAGCAGAATCAGAAGGGAGTTGGATCAGCTATTGGTTCAGGAGCAACTGGATCTTGTGCTGGTGTGGGAGAAGTTTCTGGCTCTGATGGCGGCACAGCCGCTGGTGGTGAAACGTTTGTATTATCTGGTTTGTTTTCGTCCATAAGGGTATTGTACGATATCTTGGCATAAAACTCATGCATTTAGTGATTATTTATCTTATAGATTAGTATATTTTTTTGTTAAGCTTATATAGAAGTCACCTCAGATGGTTATTTGGGGTTGTTTTGGTATAATTACAATCTGTTACGGAGAGGTACCCAAGTGGTTGAAGGGGGCAGTTTGCTAAATTGCTAGGGGGAGGAAACTCCTCGCGAGGGTTCGAATCCCTCTCTCTCCGCCAATATAACAGTAAATAATGACTCCTGGAGAGGGTGTCCGAGTGGTTGAAGGAGATAGTCTTGAAAACTATTAAGTCCGCAAGGGTTCCGAGGGTTCGAATCCCACTCTTTCCGCCAAATAGATCATGGAACTTTTTGTATTTTTTAGTTTGAGTCTACTATTTTGATTGTTTAAGCACTGGGTAGCATAAGCTGTTAGTATAAGGTAACGTGTCATCAACATTATTGTTAGCCTTGGTTATATCACTTACCCTGAACGGTATATTTTTCGCAATTGCCTATAGGCTAAAAACTGACAAACTTACAGACATAACATACTCACTTTCGTTTATATTTATTGGACTATTTGCATATTCTCGTTCGAGCCATAAGTCTTTTGAAACAATAGGTACGGCCCTGATATTGATATGGTCCCTGAGACTAGGGGGCTTTCTTTTGTATAGAGTTATTAAAAACGGCAAGGATAGACGATTTGACGGTATGCGCGAAAGCTTTACTAGATTTGCAAAGTTTTGGGTAGGCCAGGCAGTTGTTGCCTGGGTACTAATGGTACCAGCTATATTAGCTTTCTCAGGAAGTAAAGATTTATCAGTCATTTCTATAGTCGGAGTTATTATTTGGCTTATTGGCCTAATTTTTGAGTCAATGGCAGACTTTCAAAAATACAAATTTCGACTTGAGCCAAAAAATAAAGATAAATGGATAGGCTCCGGAGTTTGGAGTTTATCAAGGCACCCAAATTACTTTGGCGAAATGCTTATTTGGGTAGGGGTTTATTTATATACGTTTCCAGTACTTAACTCGATGGTAAGAGTATTGTGCTTAATTAGCCCTGTGCTAATCATCGTACTGCTAAGATATGGCAGCGGCATACCAATTTTAGAAAAGTCTGCAGATAAAAGATGGGGAGATAACACCAAGTATATTGAATATAAAAGAAAGACAAACCTTTTAATACCTTCTTTTAAAAAACACAATCTAGGGAAAATATGAAGATAGCCGTTATTGCAGCTAGTGGACGAACGGGTCAAGCCTTTGTCGAGACTGCTCTAATTGCTGGCCATTCAATTCGCGCTGGAGTACGAGGTAAGAGCCATCTAAAGCCACATCCTAATCTAATGGTAGTTGAATGTGATGCTACTAACGAAGTACAACTAAAAAACTTACTTTTGGGCCAAGACGCTGCGGCTAGTTTCATTGGTCACGTTAAGGGTTCAGAGCCAAATGTTCAGACTTTAGCTATTCAAAAAGTAGTTGATGTGATGACGGGCCTTGGGGTTAAAAGACTTGTCAGTCTGACTGGTACCGGTGTGCGCTTCTCCGGAGATAAAATAAGCCTAATTGACAGGTTTTTAAATATGAGCATTGGTATTATTGATCCAGCTAGAGTTAAAGACGGCAAGAATCATGTAGGGATACTTAAAGCCAGTGGTTTAGACTGGACGGTTATAAGAGTGCTCAAGCTACAAAATGTTTCACCTAAGCCGTTTGAGCTTCGTGAGCATGGTCCGACAAAATGGTACGTTGGCAGGCAAGAGGTGGCTCAAGCAGTTTTGCGAGTACTGGAGCAACGTAGTTTTATCAAGCAGTCACCTATTATCGGGAGGCCTTAATAGTACTTAGAAAGGTCTAAAACAGGTGGAAAGTTCTAGACCCGAGTGTCCCGCCAATATTATTTTTCAAAGATGCTTAGGTTTTCGGAAATATAAAGTTTATTGCGACGCAGAAGTTAAATATTCCAGCTGCAAGCAATAAGAACTTCATGCCCGGTGAAAGTCTACTGTGATTTTTACGGTACATGATCATGAACAGTAGAAATAGCGGCGGTAGAAAGTCTAGAGAATAGCGATAGCCAAACTGATCCATTCCTAACCCATAGAAGGATAGTACGGCCAGAATGCTCACAACAATTGCAATTAAAAGATTCTTAGCTTGTCTATCAAAACTAGACCACTTATGCGTAAACAGATTTAGTAAGTATGGTGAAGTAATAAAAATACTCATACCTTGCGGATTATTAGATATAAAAGGAGCTTTCATTGTCCATGATGTGTTATCTATTTGTACTGGAAGTGGCGGGCGAAATAATGCTGCATACAAACTTGCCGGGATGTGTCTTATGCTAAAAATTCCGTAAGACTTTGACTCATTTGACGCTGGATATAATAATTGGTAAGCATAGCCGGCATTAAATGGATTTTGAAATCGAAGATAGTTATAAAGCGCAATTAAACCAACTCCTACAAACATGGGTAGAAAAAGAAAAATATATTGTTTTACCCTTACAGATTTCTTTTTGTCTGAGAGTCGCCAAAGCTCAAGAGCAAAGAATATAATTATTGGTGTGGCAGTGGCCCGAGTAAGTAGAAGTAGGGCACATATTAAACCAATTAACCACCAGCGTCTTCCGTAAAAATACTCGTATAAGCTCCAGAAGAGTAAAAAGGTAGCAACTACCTGAGCAAAAAGCCAACTACTTGGAACGGCAGCTACGCCAATGAAAGCACTTCCTAATACAAATCCAAGCATCATTACAAAGCTATCTTCTTTCGAAAAGGCAAGCTTACGGGCTAGTTTATAAACAAAGAATATTATTCCCAGAATAAGAACCCATTGGAGATACCCCTGATAAAAAAATATGTGAAATAGGCTAAATAATGCAACGAAAGGCAGGAGGAGTACAGCCGGGAAGGGTCCTTCCCCCCAAAATACTTTGCCATGATAAAGCAGAGGGTCTTCACCTAAGCCACCAATTGGTTTAAGAAAATTCAGATGACCATGTTGAAATGATTGTGCAAGCATTGAAAATTGTTGGCCTTCGCTGGTTCTAAGACTCGCAATAAACACTATTATCAGTACACAAAGCGAAGCGGTATAAATTAATACCTTTTTTGTAGCCCCTGCACTCGGCATATATTTTTTTATTTGCTTCACTGTCTTAACTATATCCTTAAGATAATTAAATGTGAACAAATATTAATGAATTTAAGCATAGATAAATAATCATAATTGGCAAAAAAGTAATGCTTGGTACTTTTATTTACACCCCTTAAACATTAGGATGTTGTAAGTATTGTGTTGTAAATAAGCCTGAGCTTGTTGCTTTCCGTAATTTAATAAGCTATACTGAACAGTAACAAAAATTGCAAATCGTTAAAAAATTAATTCACGCTTAGCGGAGGGTAACAATGATGGCACGAAAGAGTCATGATGACGACGATTTACTGATGGAGGAAGACGAATTAACAGCAGCTTTTTTAGGTGACGACGACTTAAATCAACCAGTAGCTGAAGATGATCAAGCATCAGCAGCAGTAGCCGAAGAATGGGAAGAAGATGACGGGATGGTTCCCGGTCAGTTAGCAGTAGATGTATACGAAACTAGAGAAAAACTAGTGGTTAAAGCACGTACTGCTGGAGTCAATAAGAACGACTTAGACATAAGTATTGCTGATAATACTTTGAGTATTAGGGGAACGCTATCTGCAGGAAATGAAGAAGACGTAGAGAACTACTTTGTACAAGAATGTTACTGGGGTGAATTCTCACGAAGTATTGCTTTACCAGTTCCTGTTAAGGAAGATGAAGTAGAAGCAGTCCTAAAAGACGGTGTACTTACTATCAGCTTCACTAAAGTTAAACAAGAGACCGTAAAGAAGATTCAAGTTCTATAAAATAGATCTATAGTCAGCAATTAAAAACGCTCCATTACGGAGCGTTTTTTATTATCAAACTAATGTTATCTTCTATCCGCCTACGGCGACACCAGCTCCTGCTGCTACATTGCAGCCGCATTTACGTTATGCAGCACAAAGTGGACAATAATTTGCGCTAGCGCCACGACCACTAAACCGACTATAGCAAACAGAATTGTATCTTTTGCTCCGGCTGACTCTGCTCGAATCACCACCAGATATTGTGTATTTAAGACCACCAACAACAATCATAATAACTGCAGCGATACCAACAATAATGGAGAAGATATCAAGTACCCACTTAATAATACTGTTAATAACTACTGGTGTCTAGTACAAACAGTAGCCGTGTTACCATCACCTGAACTAAATTAGCACCTCCACAAAGTTGTGTAGCAAGCATTATCTGCTGCATGTACAGCCGAAGGAATTAGGAGCTGGCAAGAAAATCATCCCAGACATTGTTAGCGACGTTATTAAAAATTTTATTCTTTGTATCATTTATTTATTACCTTTCGATAGATTTCGTATTTACTTATATCATAGCTAGTTAGGTTCATCAAGTAAACGCTTATGGTTTACAGAACTTTGTTAACTCCGTGCAGTACAAAGTGAACAATTATCTGCGCTATTGCAACGACAACTACCCCTACAATAATATAAATTATTGAGTTCTTTGCACTGGCAACACTATTGGAGTCTCCTCCGGATACAACAAGCCTAAAACCAGCAACTACTATCATTATTACCGCCGTTATCCCAACTATAATAGTTAAAATGTCGACGATTTCAGCTATAACATTATTAATTTCGGATGCTCCATTATCTGCGGTACAGCCACCAGTTCCACCACTAGCTGTTGATAACCCAGTACACACTTGAGTTACGGCACCTCCGGTAGCAGTATTTGCAGCCGCTGATACTGTTGATGCTGAAAACACAAACATCAATGGCAGCGTAAGAAGTAATGAGAGTATAAGTTTTTTCATATTATTTAGGTAATCCTACCGACAATAAGTTCTATTATAAACCTTGCTAAAACAATAACCACTAATCCAACAATTGCATAGATAATAGTATTTTTTGCGGAGTTTACCCTCTGCGAATCTCCGCTAGCAGTTACAAACATTATGCCTCCGATGATCATCATTATAACTGCAGCAACCCCGGCAATAATGGCAATCACATTAATTACTTCTGTAAGTGTTCCACCAGGACCTAATAGCGGATTGTTTGTCGGATTATCAGTACATATAGGACTTTGTCCTTGTATACCCCTTGAGTAAGTTGGTGAAATAGGATTATTGGCAGTGCTGGTAGTGGCACTACAAACCTGATTAAAGTTTGAAGCTGCAAAAACTGAGGAAGAGAAAAGAAATATTAAGCTAAGAATAAGTAGACTGAATGATGTTAGTTTCAAATATTTCATAAATGCCCCAACACAAAATCTACTATTGTAAATGCTAGAACGGCTATTACAAGACCTACTAACGCATAGATAATGGTATCTTTTGAACGAGCTATCTGCTGTGGATCTCCTCTTGATATAATGTATCTAAAGCCTGCGATTACTACGACTAATAAACAAATGGCGCCCAGTGTAGCAAACAAAATACTTAAGATAGTTGAAAACTCAGAACCGTCAGTACTAACCATTGGTAGGGGTGCTAGACTTATACTCGATTCGGCAAACCCATGCATTCCGGCAACTGGAATAAGGCCAATAAGAGAGTATGTACGTATATGGTTGTTAGTCGAATTCACCGAAAATTTATTTTTATCCATAAATTGTTTGATTTTTGAGTATTTCATAGTCCTATGCACTTAGGGCATTACCAATAAAGTTAACAATTGCTGCTCCAAGCACAGCTATTATCAATCCGATAATAGCGTTTAGTATTGTACCTTGAGCGTGCTTAATCCTCTCTGGTTCTCCTTGTCCTAGCATAAATTGAACAGCGCCGTAAATCACAAAGGCAACTGCAACAACTCCAGCTATAACAAGTAGATCGTCTAATACGGCGAGAAGTATCAAAAATATATTATCTGGGTTAAATATGCCCGCGCTCGTAAAGAAAGTAAATCCGGAGAACGAGCAACCATCACTGGTAACATTAAGGTATTTATACCAAACAGGTAGTCCAAAAAAGGTTTTATCCGGATTACAACTAGCATCCTCAAGAGCGCTAAAAATTGGTACTAATTGTGTTATTAAAATACTAAACATAATCTTTTTTTAATTATAGTCATCTAAGGACTATTGAGAAAACCTCCCGGGACTAAAAATTCTATAAAGCCTAGTAAGAACAGGAAGCAAGCACCCGCAAGTAATGCGTTTATTATTCTTCTTTTAGCTGCAGCGGTTGCTTGTGGATTATCGCCCGCAGATGAGTATTGTATACCGCCTAAAACTACTGATATAACTACTACAATACCTACCGATACAGACAGAAATGCAATAATTGGGTTTACATATTTGAGGACAAGGTCACAGGTATTTGAATTCTTTGAACAGTTAGCAAAACCAGCATTATCTGGAACATTAGTTGTTAAGTCCGTCGGCATTGCAAAAGTTTTTGGAGAAACATTATTAAAATCATCTGATGAACAGTCAGCTTCTTTAGTCCAAGACTGAATACCATTAGGGTTTATACCGTATGTGTAACAGTTTCCGGCAACAAACTGATAAAGACTGTTACCCTCACAAGTAGGTCCACTGACTAAGTTATTATTGGTGTCGTATATGGGTACAGTTGAACAATCATTGCTGCCAGTACCGTCAAGGGTAGCGTCACCGGTGCCAGGCCCACACTGATAAGTAATACCTGTGGTGTTTAGGAAACAGTAAGCAACACCCATGGGAGTACCAGCCATTGCAACACCGCTTGAAAAAAATGCAGAGCCAATAGCCAGAACAATAAGAAGTGCTGTGTATTTAGTCGTAATTAGATGTTTTAATTTTTTCATTTTTATTATTTAGACTCTATTAGATACTATAACCTCTAAATTATTTCCCTACAAGGGGGTAGAGAACCGTATTAAAAGCTTAGGCTTTAGTGGTGCAACAATAAACAAGGGGCCAATACTTAGTAAGCTCGATGTCAGCCTCGAGTATCAATTATTTATTTTATGCTTATGATTACTTGTATTTTGTTATAAACTTAACTCATATCTGAAATGAGCAAAATGAATAAAATATTTAAAATTGCAAGTGGTATTATTTTAATAACTACGGTACTCCTCATACTTGCACCACCAAAAACATCCAGGGCTAACGGTAATGAAATGATTAACACATTTACCGTTAATGATACCGTACAGTTTGCTTATACCGGGGGTGCTCAAACTCCTCCAGCCGGACCAGATTCAATAGTAATTAGGGATGGTGGCCCAACTGGTGCGGTTGTTGGAGTGGTTCAAACCGGTGGTGCGACATCAAGTACCGGGGGTCAAGTTGGAGGTACAAATGATTTTGTATTCACAAAAACTTATACTGCAAAAGTATCAACAGCAGACTTTACGGTAACTGATCAACAATTAAAAGACGAAGAAGAACAAAAATGGTTCGCATGTTCTCTTTTTGGTGGTGTAAACAGCTGTAACACAGTAAATTTCGTGAATGGTGCTACTAATATAACGGTTAACGTTAAAGGGTTTAGCGGTTTTAGTACTACTAATCCACCACCCTCATCAACGACCCTTATTCCGGCCGGTTGTCCCGGTTCAAGCTTAGATGGTCCTTTAGCGCCGGGGACTAACTGTCCTGGCATTAATACCGATGGCGGAGGTGCAATGTCTACGGCTGCCCAGGAACAACAAATAGGCTTATCGTGTTCGATTTCTATTCTTAACCCCTTGACCTGGCTGGTTTGTCCAATAGTCACAGCAGCCAACGGTTTTGTCGCTTATCTAGATACCGAGATAAATAATTTACTAAATATTAATGGTTGTTCGTTTTTAAACCCAAGTGAAGCTCAAGATCTCAACAACACAGATCCAACAGGGGCAGCCTGTGGGGCGGGCAATCAAACGTCGGAATCATATTATACTGCCTGGAAAAGCCTAAGAACCATAGCAATTGGAATGGTCGTTATTATGGCGCTGATTATGATAATAGCTCAGGCGTTGGGCTTTGAGCTATTTGATGCGTATACCATCAAAAAGGTGCTGCCAAGGATGTTAATAGCAGTAATTGGTATATCTCTATCTTGGCAGCTGGTCCAAGTAATGGTTCAGATATCAAATGACATAGGCAATGGCGTTAGGTTTCTTATCTATCAACCGTTTATTCCGCAATTTACGACATTTACTATTAATCCAACCGATTCTTTTGCTCTAACTATTATTGGTGGTGCTGCACTTATTGGATTTGGTTTAATTGGGCTGTTGTCTTTCGCATTAACTGCGGCTCTGGCAGTAGTTATTGGCTTTGCGCTTCTTACATTCCGAGAAATATTCATAATTTTTATGGCAATTTTTGCCCCAATCGCCATAGCCTGTTTTATTCTGCCAAGTACCGAAAAAGTTTGGAAGTTTTGGTGGGAAAACTTTAGTAAGGCACTAATAATGTTCCCGATTATTGCCGCATTTATAGCGATTGGTAGAGTTTTTGCTGTAACAGCCACCCAGGGTAACAGTGGTGCTGTTCAGCTAGGTACTGCTATGGTTGCATATTTTGGCCCTTATTTCTTAATACCATTTACATTTAAGTGGGCTGGAGGTTTACTAAGTGCTACAGGAAGTCTTGCGTCCAGAGCTCAAAAAAACTTTGGCCGACCACTTGCCGATTTCCGAACCAACCAAAGAAAACAAAGAGCACAAAAAGCCAAATCTGGAAATCTTATGCGTAACACAAACCGTGTAAGTAGTGGAATAAGTAAATTAGCACAAGCTGGAGCTTTAGCTCCTCGAGCTGGTTTAAATCCAACAAGATGGAAATCTAAAATGGGGGCAGAACTTATTAAAGCCAACAAGGCACAAGCAGATGAACTGGTCAGTGGTAAAAATGCAGAATTCAATGCAGTGCTTCCTGATGACGAGAAATTAATGGCTACTAAGTTTGGTAGAAACAGACGAGAAATTGAAGATATACTAACCGACTTTGGGCACAATGGTAGATTTGAAGATCCAGGTGAACTTGCTCAAGCAGTTGCTGTAGTTGAAGCTGCGCAGAAAACATCAAGTCCGGAGGCGGTTAAAATTGCTGCCGAGATGGGTAGAGCTGGTACAGGTACAGGATTTAAGGATGCTGAAGAGGTCAGTAAATCAGTTGCAGCAACCGCTGGTGGAAATGAATTATTGTCTGGAATGATGCTAGGAACTATGCGCCAAATTGGTGCTTCTACTAATAGGCCTGACCTTTGGAAAATGGGATTTGCTGATCAAGCCAAGGAGTTGAACAAATCTAATAAGCAGGTTAAAGACCCAACCCAAACTGGTGCAAATGGTAAATTCCTAACGGAACAAGCTTTAGCCAATACTACTCCAGGCGAACTTGTACAAGCCCGAGCTAGTGCAATTCACGCGTTTGCTCCAATTATGTTGGACAACGTGTCAAAAGCTGCACAAAATAGAGAAAGATATAAAAATCTACCCAGGAATGATGATCGACTTGTTAGGGCGGATAAGGAACTTGCGAATGCGTTGGCAACTGTAGCTGGTGCTCATGACGCTATGGGTGCTGCAGCTCCTGAAAAAGCTGGTGTATTGCGAGACGTAGTTCTAAGCGCGCATGTAGTGGGTGTAAGAGACAGGAATAATCAACCTGCGACCGTACATTCACTTATAGATGATCACCGAGATAATGATTACTTCCAGGAACAACGAAGAGAATATACGCAACGTGCAGCTACTCAAGCAACACAAAACATAGCCCATGCAGCAGCAGTTGCAGCAGCGGCGGCTGGCGGAACACCACCTGCACAACCCGGTGCTACTGGACATAACATTACTCCGACCGATTATACTGGGGGTGGAGGAGGCTAATAAAGTAACTTACTTAATGATCTACTATGGCGACTTATAAAGTAATTCAAGATATAGAAGCGGAAGATAAATTAATTGGACCATTGAGTCTTAGACAATTTATCTATGCTGCGATTGTTATTGTGTCAGGGTTTATAGCATTCAAATTAGCCTATGTAAGTTTGCTATTTGTCATTCCATTTCTACCGGTAATTATCTTTTTTGGATTACTTGCGGCTCCGCTAGGCAGAGATCAACCAAACGAAATTTGGTTGCTCGCTAGGATCAGTTTTTTTGTCAAACCAAGGGTAAAAAAATGGAACCAAGCTGGTGCATCCAATTTAGTAACAATTACTATACCCAAAAAAGTTGAAAGAAAACTTACCAAAGACTACACCGAAGTAGAAGTTCAAAGTAGACTGAAAGCTCTAGCCAATACTATTGACAGTAGAGGTTGGGCAATAAAAAACGTTAATGCAAACCTGTATAGTCAACCAGCTTATATAGCAGCTAGTCCTACCTCTGATCGTTTAATTGACCCAAACGCGATGCCTGGAGAGGTACCAAACTTTGCCGTTACGGCTCAGGACGATATTTTTGAGGACGTAAACCAGAATAATCAAAAAATAACCCAAATGCTAACAGACAATAAAGCTACACAAAAAAAGCGTTTCCAAGATTTAGTAAACAATCCACCCGCTAAGAAGGACGAACTAAAACCAGATTACTGGTTTATGAACCAAACTAAAAATGGCGCGAAACCACAAGCATATAACGATAGCAATTACGCCCCAAGGGCTAATGTGGCTTACGGACTTTCAACCCCCATTGATGTCGGTACCTATTCAAGCCCGATAACTCAACAACCGGCAAATCAAGTGAATGCAACCGATGCAGCGAATAGTCAGCTGAAAGTATTTATACCAGTTCCGACCCCACCTCCTGCCCCGACCCCACCTCCGATTGCCCCTGTGACAACTCAACCCGATTATGCTAAAATTGAGACGTTAGCCAGAGACAACAATCGTAGTTTAGCGTCATTAGCTCGCGAAGCAGACGAGGCCAAAAAGCTAGATAACCCAGTAGAAGTGATAGTCTCTCTACGATAATCCTGGCATAAAATAAAATAAGGCTATCTATGGATCCGAATACCAATAATTCTCAAAACCAGGCACCCATCGCTGTTCCAGTGCCTAATCAGAGTGCCTCAAGACCAAGTCGTCAGCCATCTCCTCCTGCTAAACCGAACAAAAAATCAAATAAGAATAAAAAAGGTGCTGCCAAACAGACTAATCCAAACAGTACTCAAAATGAACTTGATATCGCAGAGATACGTGACGGAATCGTGATAATGAACGATGGTACCTTTAGGTCGGTTGTTATGGTCAAGGCTACTAACTTTGACCTTATGAGCCCTGAGGAGAAAGAAAGTATTGAGTTTGGCTTTCAGGGTTTTTTAAATGCGCTGTATTTCCCAGTTCAAATTTATATACATTCAGAACGTGTCGACATAAGCGTATATCTTGATCGACTGGACAAGATCAGGTCTGAACAAGACAACATGCTGTTAGCACTTCTGATGGATGATTACATAAACTTTATGTATACGCTGTCTGAGCAAACTAATATTATGAACAAGGACTTTTACATTATTACTCCTTACAATCCAGTCGACGAATTACAGCAAGCAATTACGCAGAGTAAAAATTTCTTTAGTGGAATTGTTAACATTTTTAATGCTAAAGAAAATCATGTAATTATCAACGAAGATACGCTAAATCAAGCGAAAGATGAGTTACGTAACCGAGCACAGGATATTTTAGGCGGTCTTACGCAATGTGGCATACAGGGTTTACCACTCGACACCGAAGAGCTTATTGAGTTGTTCTACAATACATATAACCCAGATACGGCTGTAAGAGAAAAACTTAAAGACTTTGAAGAATTAAATGCACCAATTATTACAAAAGGCAAAGGTATGGCACCTCAACCAAACTTAGATAACGAGACGGGAGCTTAGCGTGGCCTCAAGTAAGAGAAAAAAAGCCAACCGAGCAGCAGTGTTACGCGAACAGCAACTTCGTGAGCGACAGGAAGTAAATGCGGCTTTCCATAAAGGAGAAACCGCCTTAAGAGATTTCATTGCTCCAAGTTCTATTGAATTTGAAAGTACACACTTTCAAATAGGCACCCGATTAGCTAGAAGTTATTACGTTTACGGTTATCCAAGACAAGTAAATACCGGTTGGCTCAGTAGTTTTATAAATTTAGATGAGATCTTGGACATTTCACTTTTTGTATATCCAGTAAATGGTCAAATAGTGTTGGAAAACTTAAGAAAGAAAGTGAGTCAGCTTGAGGCTGGTATTCAAATTGATACAGAAAAAGGTAGAGTTCGTGATCCCGCAAAGCAAGCAGCCATATTAGACGCAGAAGAGATGAGAGATAAGCTTCAAGTAGGTGAAGAAAGATTCTTTCGGCTTGGTTTTTACTTTACTATATACGCATCAAACGAAGATGAACTTGAATTAGTTTCGCATAAAGTCGAAACTCTGCTTGGACAACAATTAGTTTACTCAAAACCAGCCACAGCCCAACAAGAGAACGCATTTAAAAGTTGTTTACCACAGTTCACTGACAAATTAGAAATTCGTCGAAACTTTGGAACGGGAGCATTGAGTACCAGTTTTCCTTTTACTAGCGCAGACTTAAGTGATGATAAAGGAATTTTATATGGAATTAACATGCACAACTCAGGCTTGGTGTTATTTGATCGTTTCAGTCTAGAAAACAGTAACTCTGTAGTATTTGCTAAATCTGGTGCAGGAAAATCATTTGCGGTTAAGCTAGAAGCTCTTAGAAGCATGATGTTTGGTACAGAGATTTTCATTATTGATCCCGAAAATGAATATCAAAAAATGTCTGAAGCGGTTGGTGGTGCCTATGTTAGGTTAAGCTTAAATTCAAATGTGAGAATAAATCCTTTTGATTTACCTGAAGTTATTGACTCCGAAGAAGCAGACAATGCACTAAGGTCTAATTTAATTACGCTACATGGACTGTTAAGGCTGATGATGGGTGGTGCTCAGGTACAAATGGTCGGAGGATCAGCTTCAGCTGTTCCTGCCCTTAGTCCTGTTGAAGAATCTGACCTAGACACAGCTTTAATAGCAACATACGAAAAACTAGGTATAACCAATGATCCTTTGACACATAAGGCACGTCCTCCAACAATTAATGACCTTTACGACACTTTACTACATATGGGCGGTACTGGGCCGCAGTTAGCTCAACGTCTTAGAAAGTACACAACCGGTACATTTGCGGGTATTTTCTCTCAACAAAGCAACATCAACATAGATAACCCAATGGTGGTATTTAATATTAGAGATCTTGAAGATGAATTACGACCCGTCGCTATGTATATTGTTTTGAATTATATATATAACAAGACGAAAACAGACCAAAAGCGAAGGCTTCTTATAATTGATGAGGCTTGGCAACTTATGAAATATGAAGACTCAGCTAACTTCATGTTTAGTTTAGCTAAGAGGGCTCGAAAATATAATTTAGGTATCACGACCATTAGCCAGGACGTTGAAGATTTTATCGGTTCAAGAATGGGGCGAGCAATTGTGGCGAACGCTTCCATGCAGCTACTACTAAAACAATCGCCTACAGCAGTTGATCTTTTAGCTGATGTATTTAAGTTAACTATTGAAGAAAAGAAGCGACTTAGCCAATTTCCGGTTGGACAGGGCCTATTCTTTGCTGGACAAAACCATGTACACATCCAAGTAATAGCAAGTCAAACTGAACATGGACTTATAACAACCAGTCCTGCGCCAGTTCAGGCCATTCCACAAGCACAACCAATTATCCCTGCTAACCCACAAGAAAAATCAATAAATATCCAACATCAAATTTCGCCCCTTAATACATAGTTTTTGAAAGCTTATGGCAAATAAAAGAGTATACGATGATAAAACCGGAAAAGAACCCCTAATTGACTATATTAGAGATAGTGAAGGGGTTGGTAGTGGTAGTAATGCTATTTCAAGTTCACCGGATACTAGCTCTTCAAGCTCAAACACGGCAGGTAGCGGAGCTTCAGGAAATCACTCATTTTACAAAACTGGTGCCGGTAGTGGGCCAAAAACAAATGAAAGTGATACTAGCGCAAATAGTGACGTAGAGGAAGAATCCCAGGTAATAGATGGCGGCGAAGGCGGTAAAGGGGGTAGGGGTATACCTAAAAATGATTCCAACTCATTTTATAAGCCCGGAAAGAATAAGAAGAGCAAGCTAGCCGCAAAAGTAAGCAGCAACAAGAAGACGCTCATTCTACTTGGTGGTGGATTAGGCGGAATGCTTGCAGCGGGGGCAGTTTTATTAGTTTTTATAAGCTCTTTAATGATACCTGGGTTTGCTCAAGATATTTTGTCATGGCAATTTGCTAGAGTTACTAGAAACTTCTTGCAAGACAGTGAACAGATTGCAGCAGAAAAAGCAGCTGTAGATGGAATTGCGAGTGACGCAGAAGAGGCCGCAGTCCAAAGTAGCTTTAAGACTACCACTGATGGGTTGATTGCTAAATTCAATAGCCTTACGCCAAACGGAGTAATGAGAAACCTTGGTACTAATGGGGACTTAACTTATAACTATGATAGGACTAGTGTTCTAGGCCGCAAATATCTCAGCAGTATTTCAGTTGGTGACGAAACAATTCCCGTAAGTGGAGCCACGTTAGGACAAAGATTTAATAATCGATTGCATCCGTTTCAAACTTTTCAAGATCAAGTAAAGGGGGCTCAAGACCTAAGTGCGGGCCTTGATGATTCATTAAGGGATTCGACAGGAATAATTATTAGGGGTGCAATAGAGAATAGCATCAGAAAGGAATTAGGTATTGGTCTGTTGGCATATGTCACTTCCAAGTTTAAGAACCTTACTCCGGAGGATGCTGACTCGGAGTTAGCCACAGAAGCAGAAAATGCTATTGATAACCCCAATACAACCCCACCTGAAACCAGTCTGGTCGCATCCGAACAGAAAGCCATTGATGACGGTGACGCACAGCAGGCGGCTGACTTAAATAATAAAGCTGCTTTGAATAATATCGTAGATAATACTGACGGCGTTGATGTAGCAGCCGATAATCTTGAGAATAATGATATTGATAGTGCACTCACGGGTTTTCTAAAGAACTTTAGTATCGCATTTGCCATTGCAGTACCAATTTGCATAATTTATGATGGATCATTAGATAGTCCTACTGCCGGACCAACAATAGACAATCAAGACGCAGAGTTACAAAGGTCGTTCTATTATGTTGAAAGTGCAGCCGATCAACAAAAAGATGGCGGCAATGTAAATGCTGAAGCTATAGGTGCAATGAGCAGAAAAGTCGGACTTGTTGCTCAATCAAATGCGGAACAAAGAGCTAGTGGGTACCCCGTGGACACTGGTAGTAGTTTTGTTAGCCCTCAGGCTGGTGCGGGTGGACAGTACTCAATTGCTAATCTAGCTTTTGGTAGCCTCCTTGGTAATGCAATTAATACCTTTGCCCCGACCCTGTGTAGAGTATTAACAAATCCAGTAGTGGCTGTAGGTTTATTATTGGGTCAACTTATTTTTGAAATCATTACATCTATACCTGATTTTGGGGCTTCAGCTGGAGCTGAACAAACCGGGGCAGAGGGGCTAGAATTGGCAGTTGATCAACCTATTGAGGATATAGCAACCAATGTAGCTTCAAAAGTTACTGCAAAAGCTGTTGGACAAGCAACTATTCAAAGTTTAAAAAACTTGGGTGGGAAATTAGGTCAAATGTTTACCAAGAAGGAGTTGGCTAAAGTAGCGGCTCTTGGTGCAATTACAATGTTAGCAAAAATGGCTGTCTTACAAAAAAGTGCTGAAACCTACAACGGACTAAGTGAGGGATTAGATTTTGATAATCAAGCTGATGCTGGAGGCAATCTAAATGCTAACGAGGTTGGAAGACAAGAATTTGGTGGGTCACCATTAACTAACACTCAGGTAGCATATAACAATAACGAAGACGCAACTTTCATTGCAGATCAAAATAATTCAAAAGATTTTTATCAAAGGTATTTGGCGCTAAGTAATAATAACTCGTTATTGTCTAGGGTTGGTGTAACAATCAATTCTGACCTTTCGAGACATAGTATATCTAAGATGTTCTCAAGTATTGTTAGTGATTTAAATCCTGTTAAATTTGGTTCTTCTTTCCTAAGTTTATTTGATAAAATCCCGATCGCTCACGCAGCTGTAACTTCCCAGGGTGATATTGGTGACTACGGTATTGTCCAATACGGTTATACCGCTCAGGAGCAAGCAATGATGGACCCTTCGTCAAACAACCCAGCTTATGCCTCATATCAGCCACTTGAAAATCAACAAATACTTTCCAATAGCGGTAAAGAAGCATACATTCAAGCAGTTTATGGTTCTTGTTACTCCCCCAGCTTGACTATGGGAGATTTATTAACCCAAAAACCTCCAGCCATGTTTGGAAACTTCAAAAACCCGGATACAACCGACCCCGCTTGGATAGTTAGAAGTGCTGATGGTGACATAATTGGCGGCCTTTGTAGTCAAGCTTATGTGGGGCCAAATAGTGTAGATAAAATGGCTTTTGATTCCACTAATGGCTTAAATGATTTAGTATTTAGGTATAGGTTATCTCAAAGCTATAACAACACAATGGATCAATTAACGAGTATTCAAAATGCGCCACAAGCTCAAAACTAGTATTAACCTCTTTAAAAGTGCCCTTCTTGTTATTACCGTTCTGTGTTTTTCCGTTTCTAACGTTGGTGCAGACGCTTTAACTGGTACTGTAAATAGTAATGATACTAATTCTATTATTCAACAAACCCCTTTTTATGACCCAAATGCACAAAATACAGCCTGTACTTCCGCTAATGGAGCTGCTACACCAGCAGGAGGAAGTACAACCATTACTGGAACTGGAGCGTGGAACGCTAACGTACAACAACCATATTACTTAGAGCAGTTCATAATAAACGTGTTGCAGGACGTTGCCCAAGTGGCAGGCGTTCCTACATCTGATACTGTCACACAGGAACACGTAATAGCAATGACCGCGTGGGCTTACGGAGAGGGCGGAAATATTGCCAATACAGGCTACTTCAACCTCTGGAATACTGGTATAGATAATCCTGCTCTTATAGCTGGTAAGGCATCGGGCGATGGGGTTCAGGCTTTTGTATCATTCGATGCCGGTGTTACTGCCGCAACTGAAACAATAACCGGATCACTTCAAAATAGGTTGGAGCAGGTGTTAACACAACCAAACACAACTGCAGCACAATTTGTACAAGCTCTAACCTATTATCAAAATTATCCTGGGAATACTTTTTGGGCAGAAGCAGATAAAGCTAATCAACAACAATACTTTAATACCTATACTTCATTAGTTGCCCAAACTAGAGCCAATTATGCCCAGATGGCGAGCGTAGAAATAGGTGTTGGTCAGGAAGGCAAAAATCACGTTCCAGCTAGCCAGCTTATGTTTGCTGGTGGAACTGCTAGCCCCACGCCAGCTACAGGCACTATGGTTCCAACTGTAACTTCA
The DNA here is from genome assembly GCA_963699195.1 of uncultured bacterium. Taxonomy (GTDB): domain Bacteria; phylum Patescibacteriota; class Saccharimonadia; order Saccharimonadales; family DATKHC01; genus JBBQBA01. Next base: position 217,882 of record OY969420.1, read on the forward strand.
AGCGGATGTACGGCCACTGTGGCTGCTACTTCAGCAGATTGTGCACAAGGTACCCAAGTGACAACAGGTAATGCCGCTATTGCTTGTGATGTGCTAAAATACGCATCGATCATGTATTCACAGGCTGGCCATAAATTACCGAGTGTATGGCATCAGGAATGTCCCACGATAGGGCCGTCTTGTGCTACTGATTGTAGTGGTCTCGTAAGTATAGCTGTTTTCGATGTTTATGGACTTGATGATATTTGGACTACTTTTTCAATGCTATCGGATGCAAAGCAGAATCCTCCACAAAACTGGGAGGTAATTCAACTGAGTCAGGTTCAGCCAGGCGATGTTGTGGAACCAAACCCAGACCATGTTGAGGTAATTGAATCAGTTCAAGGAAATACTCTCCAAGATTTTGGCGCTCACAGTGAGAATAGTAGGCCAGAGGTTGGTGCGGATACAATGACAGCACAGCCAGGTTTCGTTTATTTACGATATATTGGTCAGGGAGCAGGAGGATCAAGTGTACAATAATTCTTCTCGTAAAAAAATATACACTGTAGGCATATTGATTCTAGTATTATTACTTGCTGGCTTTAGTATAAAAAAGATAATACTAGGAAATACGACTACAGTTAATTTGAGTAGCGCAGCACCTCTAGTTGGCCAAGTAGCTCAATCGACAAGTATTATGAATGGGTCTAATATTAATACTTCTGTACTAAATAATTTTACTCTTCAAAACGTTACTTATTACGATAATGGAACCTGGGCATTGGCTCATGTAACAGTACCAAATAATCAAGCGGATAATGGAATGGTTGTAATGCAAAAAGTTGGTGGTTTTTATGTGGCGGTGTTAGGTCCAGGTAGCTTATTTCCAAATAGCGCTATTCAGGGACTTCCTCAAGATATTCAACAATATTTAAATACCAAGGGATATGTATATGCCCCCTCAAGCTAATCCCCAGAACGAATTTCAAGCAGTCGACACGATGACACAACAAGCCAATCAAACAAGTCGACAAATAAAAGCCGTAGTGGTAGTCGTCATATTATTGTTGGTGGCTTTGGTGGTATATGAAGCCTTGTCTGCTCTATCGATCACAAAATCGACCGGAGTGTTGGTTGTGAACACCTCGAACCCCAGCGCAATAATTGAAATTAGCCAAGCAAATACCGAAGCTCAATATGTGGGTAAGGATAGTGTTAAATTAAGACTAAAGCCTGGCTCATACTTGGTTAGCGCTTCAAACAGTGGTGAACAAACATCGACAGCTGTCCAAATTAATAAAGGCCAAACAAATAACCAAACACTTGATATTAATGCAGTGGTTGCTGAGGCTGTTACTACTAATGCTGTAATAGGGAAGTTGCCCGTGTTAGGTCCTGGTTTAGAATATACAATTAGTTACTATTTAGAGTATTCAAATGGTCAAAGTAAGCCAGTAATTACAATAAGTTCGGGTACCGCCCAAGCCAAGTCAGACGCGCTTAGTTGGTTGGCTTATCAAAACGTTACCCCAGCTAACTATGATATTCAATATATTGCTACTGCGCCTCCAGCAGCTAACGGTAATGATTTTGAAGGACACTAGCTTACTTATCTAGTGGAATAATGTTATTTGATTCCATGAAGTGTTGCACAACAATATCTGCATCAGTAGTGGTGATGACAGTTTGATGGCTTTCTAAAATATTTGTTAGAGCTAGCCGTCTTGCACCATCTAGCTCACTAAATACATCGTCAAATAATAAAATTGGTTTTTGCTGCCTAGCTTGCTCAATAATGTTTGTTTCGATCAATTTTAGTGTTAATACAATTGATCTTGTTTCACCCCTAGATGCTACTTCGCCAGCTGGTTTGTTATTCAATAGAATTTGAACGTCATCCCGGTGTGGTCCGTGAGAAGTAAATCCTCTAAGTGTGTCAGTTTTAATACTTTGTTCAAGTTTTTTTAAAAGGTTTGTTTCATAACTATTTATGTTGATTGACGTTTTATAGGATAGGCTAATTTTTTCTTTATTTCCTGACAAAGTGTCATATATTTTAGTTGAGTCCTTGTTCAATGTCTCAACAAGTTTTTGTCTTTCTTTAAATAGTTTTCCTCCTAGTTCTGATAATCTAATATTCCAAACAAAAAGTTCTGAATTTATGTTTTCACTCCTTTTTAACAATGCGTTTCTTTGGGCAAGCGCTCTACGGTAATTTGCTTTGGTGGTTTTGTAGCCAATAATTGTTTGCTCTAAAATTTCATCAAGGTAGTTGCGTCTTAGTTCGGGTGATCCAGATAGTAATAGTAAGTGGTTTGGTTCAAACAACACTACCGGTATGGTTTGTTGCATATTAAGTCTGAATATTTTTTGGGTATTAATTTCAAATGTTTTGGAGGATTTATCAGGGTCGGTTCTTTCAATTTTTATAACCCTTTTTGAGTCCTCTGTACTTGCTTCAATCCTAGCCCACCGTTTTTTTATATTAATAAGTTCGGCGTCTTTCCCTTTAAATGAGCTGCCTTTTGCGCAAACTAATAATGATTCGAGTAAACTAGTTTTGCCACTAGCGTTTGGGCCAACAATAATATTAACTTTTGGTGAAAACTCAAATGATTCATCTATATAGGACCTAAAGTTTTGTAGATGAATGTCAGTAATCATATTAAAAGATTACCATTTTAGCTTTAATAGCTAGTTAGCTTTTAAGTGGCATTATTATGTGCAAGTAATTAGATGATTTCTGTGTATTGTTTATAACTATTGGTTCAAGCTTTCCATTAAAACTGCAGGCAACGTCATCACCAATAAGCGCGTGTAGGGCTTCAAGGAGGTATCTTGAGTTCATAGTAACAACTCCTTCGCCAGATACTTTAGCTTTAGCGGTAGCCGTGTTCTCGCCCAGCTGAGAGGCAACTGAATGAATACTAATGTCTTGAGCTTCTTCATTTACATTAATTGTTATGCTACCAGCACTTTCTCTAGCAAACAAAGCAGACACTTTCGTAATGTTGGTAAGTTCACTTTTAGGCAAGCTAATTGTCGTTGTAAACATTGTTGGAATGAGTTGTCTGTAGTCAGGATATTTACCTTCGATTAACCTAGCGACTAGCTCAATATCTCCAACTTTAAATAGTACTTGTTGGTCGTCATAGGTTATTACAACCTCACCGCTAAAGTCCGCAATAAGTCTAAGCAAATCTTGGATAGCTGTTGCTGGAATCAGTATATTAATATCTTTTTTTATTGGCATTAGTTGCCTCTCAGCCAGCCTGTAGCTATCTGTTGCAACAGCGTATAGTTGACCATTGTGTGAATTAAAATAAACTCCGGTTAACACTGGTCTTGAATCATCACTAGATGCGGCGATAACGACTTGTTGAAGTGCTTGTTTAAAGTTTTGGGCGTCTATTTTCCAGCTTTCACCCTTATCTATTGCTGGCATAACAGGGAATTCGTCTGAACTAATACCATTTATAACCGATTTGTACATTTTTGAGTTTATGTGTAGTTTTTTGTCTTCTAGTTCTAGCTCGATAATATCGTTTGGTAAATTACTTACAAAATCTTGGATTAATCTTGCTGGTATTGTTATTGAACCATCTGATGAAACTTTTGCTCCAATGTAGTGAGTAACAGCTATATCCAGGTTGGTTGCGGCAACACTCAATCGGTTATTAACTGTTTTAAACAGAACGTTAGATAGAATTGGTAGGGTGGAGCGCCCACTTGCTATCCTGGCGACACTGTTAAGCGCCTTGTTTAGATTTTCTTGGGTTACTTGCAATTTCATAAATCCTCCAATCGCCTAGTAATAATATATTTATATAATTCAGTTCTTGTTCTTATAGGTCCTGTGGGAAATGTGGGAAACCTCACCAAAGAATCTGTTAAAAGACGAAAATCGTAGTGGGATAACGTTGGGTATTGCTGTGTTTGTTTGTAGTACAAGTCGGTCTTTTATCCACCTGGCAAAAAAGCTAAAACAAAAGCTGTGCATTCAATAGCAACTAAGACACAAGCTACCCACAAGCTACCCACAACAAAACCACTTAAACTATGCATATAAGTGCTCCTTAATTTCAGTCACTGCTGCTTTAATTGAACTATCATAAGACAGCTCTTTTTCTATTTTATCGACTGAATGTATGGCTGTTGTATGGTCTTTACGTCCAAATTCATGGGCTATTTTAGGAAAGCTTAAATGAAGTTCGCTTCTTAATATGTACATGGCAACCTGCCTAGGCACTACAATATCTTTGTCTCTTTTTGGACCAAGAATATCTTCTATAGATATTTGGTAATGTTTAGCTGTTCTATCTATAACCTGTTTGGCGCTAATATGTTTAGGCCTAAGCTTGCTGTTACCAAGTAGGTTCGTTGCCACTACTAGATTCGGTTCAATGTTTCTCATTTCGCAGAAGGCCAGTAATTGGTTTAATACACCCTCAAGCTCTCTAATATTTGTTTGAACTAAAGTGGCCAAATACTCAACCACATCAATCGGTAAGCTCAATTTGGTGACCATGTGCTTTACTTTGAATAATTGCGCACCTAGTTTCAAAATCAGGAGTTTGCATATCTATGGTCATACCCCAAGCAAAACGACTGCTTAATCTTTCCTCTAGGGTTGGAATATCACGAGGTGGCTTATCACTACTGATAATAATTTGTTTATTTGCTTGATGAAGTGCGTTAAACGTGTGGAAAAATTCTTCCTGCATCTTCTCTTTGCCAGCAATGAACTGCACATCATCAATAATCAGAACGTCAGGACTTCGGTAATACTTAGCGAACTCAGTGGTTTTCTTAAATCTTAGTGCATCAACAAATTCTTGAACGAACTGTTCGCTAGAAATATAGATAACTCGTTTTTCTGGCTGCTGTTTTAATATACTATTCCCAACTGCCTGAATTAAGTGTGTTTTACCAATACCTACGCCACCATACAACAAACAAAGGATTATATTTAGTTCCGGGTAGTTGACTAATCGACTGACAGGCCGCGTAGGCTAAGTTCATTACCGGCACCAACAATAAAGTTTTCGAAAGTATAGCGATCATTTAAGCCTTGTCTATAGGTATGGGACAGTTCACTGGATTGTTTGGTTGGCATAAGCGGGCTCATTCTTCATTACTAACACCGGCTCGTCAATTCTTCTTCAATAGTCGTCTGTATCAGGGGCAAAAGAATGAATTTTATATTCAACTTTTTCTGGCTTAACACCGTTTTTCGCTAAGACGTCTACGATCAACTGATTATATTTTCGCTCCAACTGCTGCTTAATAAATACATTAGGTACACCAACAACTAATACATTATCTTTTTGCTTTAAGAGTTTAGTATTTTTAAACCAGGTTATGAAACTAGCATGCGAAACACTAAGTTCAATTTCGCCTAAAACAGCTTGCCACAGGTTATCCTGCATGTATTTTCGTACCCCCAACAACTTACCCAAAGTTTTATTAGTATTTACTAACTATAGCGCAGAATGACCTATACTTTTCCACAGAAAATTGATTCCAACAATCGAAACCCAACAATAAAAATCAAAACAGATCGAAAATTGTACACAACAAAAACCTCTATCTATAAAATAGTGGAAAAGGTTTGGGCAATCGTGGAAAACCTGTTAGGATTAGTGAATAAATATTGTCAATTTAACGTGGCCTGAAATTTGTAACTTGACTTATAGCAGCCTAAGACCACCTACCATTAATACTTATGCCTAAACGAACATATCAACCAAAGAAGCGACACCGCGCCACGAGGCATGGTTTTATGAAGAGAATGTCTTCAAAATCTGGAAGAACTATTCTTAAAAAGCCGACGACTAAAAGGTCGAGCAAAACTTTCTATTAAGCTAATGACTAAAGTAATTACTATGATCACAAGATCTCACCGTTTCCACGGCTATGGTTCACTTCGATATATCTACCGAAATGGTAAAACTGTCCGTGGACCACTCTGTTCATTAAAGTATATCAAAAACAAAGGCGCAATAGCCTATAGAGTTATCAGTGGTGGTAAATAAGAAAGTAAATAAATCAGCAGTAGTAAGAAATCGTATAAGACGTAGGTTATACGAGCAGATTAGACTAACAGAACCATTAATAACTGAACCATACGATTTAGTTATCACGGTTTTTAGTGACCAAATAAATGAACTTAGTCCCGATGAGCTAAACCGGCATAGTAAAAGCGCAGCTTTTTCAGGCTGGTGTTGATAATAAGTACTAACAAGTCTTAAGCTAGTTATCGCATGATATTATATTTGTATATCTAACAGGAGCCTGTATGTTTGCGTCCATTTTTCAAGTAGTAATTGTTAAGCCAATCTTCAACCTACTGGTCTTTATATATGCCATTTTACCTGGGCATAACTTCGGTCTGGCCTTAATTACTCTTTACACTAGTTGTTCGTATACTGATGTGGCCGTTGTTAAAAAGCAGCTTCATCAAGCTAAGGCAATGCGTGAACTTCAACCAGAGATTAAGAAGATCAAAGCTGCCACAAAAGGTAATAAGCAAAAAGAATCACAAATGTTAATGGAGCTATATAAAGAAAAAGAAATCAGCCCCTTTGGTTCACTTGGTACTCTAGTAATTCAGTTTATTGTTTTAATTGGTCTATACTCAGGCCTTCGAGGAGTCATCAGTAACCCAGAGGTCTTGTTACAAACTCATACTCGTTTATAGCAAATATGAGTTGGATAAAGGAACTATCAGCCATAATATTCATCTATTTGACCCAACCCTACTTGGTTTTGTTAATTTATCCAAAGTCGGCCTTAGGCAAGGAGGCATTTATTGGCCGGCCATGATAATAGTTCTAGCTAGTGCGATTACTCAGTACTACTCAAGCAAGCAGCTATTACCAGACACCAAGAGAAAAAAGGCCTTAGAAGATATCTTAAAGAAGCAGGTAAGGGAAACAAAGCTGATCAAGCTGAGGTTAATGCCGCAGTTGGAAGAAGCACGCGCTACTTTATCCCAGTTATGATATTCCTATTTACAGTAAATATTGCTTCAGCTCTAAGTCTTTATTGGTTTGTGGGAGGATTAATTGCGTTCTTGCAACAGGGCTACATACTTAGAAAAGATGAGACAGAAATGGAAGTAATTGCAGACAAGCCCTCTAAGAACAACAAAAGCAACAAGCAGAACAGTTGTTGAAAGCGAAGTTGTTAACTAAAAAGCCACTAAACCAAACACCAAAACCAAAAAAAACCTAAAAAAACTCCAAAAATAAACGGAGGAAAAAATAATGGAAGAATCAATTCAATATGCAAAGAAATATCTTGAAGACATCTTGTCTTTTTTTGGATTAAACACAGAATATATGCAACTTCGGAAGAAGACGTAATAGAACTAAATGTACCATCAACTCATCTAAATGGTTTTTTAATAGGCCAAAAAGGCGAAACGATGCGGGCCCTTCAATATTTAGTTGGTAGTGCTCTTAGAAATGGCGGCCATGAATATAGTCGAGTTAATATTGATATAGCTGACTATAAAAAGGCTAAAGCTGAGAGACTTGCTGAAATAGCCAGAGAGTGGATAGAAGCAGTTAAAAAATCAAATGAACCAATGGATCTTAGGCCAATGAATTCAGCAGACAGACGGGTAATTCATAAAGTAGCAACTGAAGCTGGTCTTGAAACCGAATCGCAAGGCGAGGGAAGAGATCGCCACGTAGTGCTAAAACCTGCTAAGTAATGGGTCGTTCTTCTTTAAGACAGACTTATAAACTTCAAGGGTCTGTTCGGCCATTTTCTTCCAAGAGTATTTCCTTACCTAGACCATGACCTTTTTTAATTAGTTCTTCACGTAATTTTTTACTATTTAATACTTCGTCAATCTTTATGGCAATGTCTTCGGTATCAGTTGGGTCAAAGTAATGGGCTGCCGTGCCATAGACTTCGGGCAGACAAGTAGCATCACTACTAACAACTGGTGCACCTTGACCCATAGCCTCTAGTCCGGGTAGACCAAAACCTTCGCTAAGACTTGGAAATACATAGGCTTGCGTATTCTCATACAGCCAACGTAGACCTCCCTCACTAACAAAACCAGTGAATACAACGTTTTTTATGCCATTATCTGTCACCCATTTCTCCAGCCGATCGTACAAAACATCTTTTTTACCAACTAAGACTAGTTTTAATCTGGCCTCATTTTGTTTAGAGCCGCAAAAGCCGTAACTAATCTATAAAGATTTTTATGGGGTGCTGGACGACCAACATACATGATGAATTTAGTATCCTCTAATTCAGTTAAAGGTTCTGCTTTATCGGTTATTCTGTCAGCAGCCTCATAAGTTACTGTTATTTTTCGACTATTAACTTTGCAAAATTTTGCCACGTCGTCTTTGACAAACTCAGATGGAGTAATAATCTCATTAGATTTACGAGCCACTAACTTGTTTACCCAAATATAAATTAGCTGTTTGAACCTGTATACAAAAGGGTTCTTAGCTGGATTGTTAAAGCGTGTACCAGTCAGATCCTGCATAGTTGTTACAACCTTACCTTTATATAGGACTGGTTGTTGAACCATCCCAAAATGCACCAGATCGGCTTCTAGTTTATTTAATTGCTTATTTAATCCAAACTGTTCAGCAAATGTAAATTCTTTGTAAGGAGATTCGATAACCTCAAAATTTTTGGCAATTTGGTTAAAAAATCTACTCTGTGAGGTTTGGTTAGTACGGTTATCTCAAGACCTGTGTTTAGCTCATGTAAATACTCAATTAACTTGTCAATATATCTGCCGGTTGTAGTTCCAGATTCTCTTGCATCAATGATAAGTTTTTTCATTGCATTTTCTTTCCTGTTATATTCCACCACCTAGACCTTATATTTTTTCAGCTTATTTGCGTTTGGTGGTAAGTCATGTGTAATAATACTCCAAATATACTCTGAATTTACTTTCTATGATGATTGAATTCTTGATCGTTCAATAAGTTTCTTGGTGAGACAACAAAATCGACATAGCTACGCCCTTAGTGGCTGGCCAAGCCTGACCCCTCCTAACAGCACTTAAAAGAAAATCCTATGTAGGCAAATTTAAATCGCCAACCAACCCGAAATAGATATCTTGTTGGAACATTTTTCCAATAATAGCCATGGTAGATTTTTCATAGTCTGATAGGTAGTAAAACCCTTTAGTCTTCCCACTTGTTGTTCCGGTTTCATGATAAGCAATTGCATTTGGGTAAATAATTAATTTTCCAACCAGCTAATTGAGCTCGAAAACTAATATCAACATCTTCGTAATAAGCAAAAAAATCTTTATCAAATAAACCAATAGATTTCAAAGAGTTACTCTATATAGACTAGCTCCTCCGCTAGCAGCAAATACATGTCTAACATCTCATCATACTTATTAGAGAACTCTTCACCACGTCCACGCGGAAACGGTAGGCCCCAGATTAGTATATAAATCGCCAGTACTATCAATTTTTTTTCCGTCGATGCTAACTAATTTACATGTGGCTATGCCTATTTTGGAATCTGACTCCAGGACACTTACAAGATTGTTTAGCCAATTCTTGTCAGCCACTGCATCATTATTGAAAGGGCTATATAGTCTGAACCTAAATCAATAGCCTTTTTAATGCCAGAATTAACACCACCTGCAAACCCTAAGTTCTTCTTATTTACTACTAATTCAACATTTGGATATTTTTCTTGAATAAAATTTAGTGATCCATCTGTTGATCCATTTTCTACGACAATAATTTTGAAATCAATACTTTGATTTAGCAAGGAATCTAAGCAAGCAACAATAGTTGTTTTACCATTCCAATTCGGCACTACAACCGCTGTTTTCCTCATCGACTTCATATTCCTTTTTCTCTATAATAACCTATATATAATGTTTAAGCGTATCTTATCCAAGCAAAACAGGGCTTTGTTAAATGAGCTTGTCCGAACTGACTTTAAGCTTCGCTATCAAGGATCCGCCCTTGGTTACGCATGGTCCCTTCTTAGGCCACTTCTACTTTTCCTAATTTTATACATTGTATTTGTAAAATTCTTAAAGCTCGGAGCAGGAATACCCCATTATCCCGTTTATTTGTTACTCGGCATAGTTTTTTGGAATTTCTTTTTCGAAATGACCATGCAAAGTCTTACTTCAATTGTTGGCAGGGGAGATTTAATCCGTAAAATTAAGATACCAAGATGGATTATTGTGGTATCAAGTAGCGTATCGGCCTTAATAAACTTTTTTCTTAACCTCATTGTCGTAACCGTTTTTATTTTATTTGCTCATGTTGGCTTTCTTGACACAATTATATGGTTTCCACTGATTACTCTAGAGGTATATATATTTGCCCTTGGCCTGTCATTCTTCTTGTCTGCAGCATATGTAAAATTTAGAGACATCAGTTACATCTGGGAGGTAATACTACAAGCGGGTTTTTATTTGACACCTATTTTATACCCCCTATCACGTATACCAAATGTAACTTTTCAAAAAATAATACTAATAAACCCTATGGCTCAGTCAATTCAGGCCGCCCGCTACTCAGTAATTACACACGATACAATTACAGCACACAGTATTTTTAATGGCGGACCATATCAATATATTCCATTTGTAATTGTATTTGTAGTTGTAATCTTTGGTTCATATTCTTCGAAAACAATCCAAATACTTTGCGGAGGATATTTAGATGGACGAGCAAAGACCAGAAGAAATAGCCATAAGCGTTACAAAACGTATCTAAAACGTTTAAATTGCCAATAGAAAAACACAATACAATAAAATCCGCACTAATTCATGTTTTTGATAGAAAAAAGGGATATGAGAACCAGCATGCATTGAATGATATAAGCTTCAATGTTCATAAAGGAGAATTTTTTGGAATAGTTGGGCGTAATGGTTCCGGGAAAAGTACATTATTGAAAATGCTCGCAGGTATATATGTGCCAAACAAAGGTGTGATACATGTAAATGGTAAACTAACCCCCTTTATTGAACTTGGAGTTGGGTTTAGTCCTGAATTAACTGGTCGAGAAAATATTTTTCTAAATGGTGCATTACTTGGGTTTAATCGAAAAGAAATGCAACATATGTACAAAGACATTGTTGATTTTGCAGAACTCCATAAATTTATGGATCAGAAATTAAAAAATTATTCGTCGGGTATGCAAGTAAGGTTAGCATTTTCTATAGCCATAAGAGCAAGAAGCGACATCTTATTACTTGACGAAGTTCTTGCTGTTGGTGATGCTGATTTTCAAAGAAAATGCTTAAGATACTTCACACTATTAAAACGCGATAAGAAAACCGTAGTATTTGTATCTCACGACATGGACAGTGTTAAAAAATATTGCGATAGAGTAATTTTGATTGACGATGGTGTTATTAAATCAGAAGGAAATCCGCAAAAAGTTGTACCTGAATTTATGAGTAAATTCATTGAGAAAGATGATGATCTAGGTTCAATTGAAGATAAGTCCGAGAGAGACGCATTGCCACTTGGTATTTCTGGTGCGGTTTCAACCGATAATGCAGCCGTAAACGTTGAAAAGGTTTGGTTAGAGGACAATGGTGGGCAGAAAATAAGTAAAATTAATGATGATATTGAGGAATTCACAGTTAATTTTATTGTTTCTGCAAAACGTGATGAAAATGACATTGTGCCCGGAGTAATTATCACGAATGATTTGGGAGACTTCATAGTTGCCGCTAACTCAAAATGGACTGAAAGCAAAACCTATAATATTAAAGCCACGAAGAAGTACAAATTTAAATTTAGAATTAAAAATATTTTTGAGCAAGGAAACTACAAAGTTTCTGTAAATGTTGTCTCTGGTGATTTCAATACATTCTTCGCCTGGAAGAATGAAGCTTGTTCTTTATATGTAGATAAATCATTTCTTACTGGAGGAAAAGTTAACCCAAATTCTGAAATTGAAGTTGAGGAACTATGACCCACAAAGACGACTATAGTTTAGACGAGAAAATAAAGATAACTTTTAAAGGCATGCCATATTTCATCATGCCACGATACCAAACCCATTACGTAGAAAATGAATACGAAAAATTTAGCCTTCAAATTCTAAAGAATAATCTAGACGCAAAAAAAGTATTTTTAGATATTGGTTCTCACTATGGTGCTTACTCTTTGTATGCTGCAAAATCGGTAGGAAGTCATGTTTACGCACTCGAACCAGTCAACGAAAACTTCGAACTCCTTAATCTAAACGTTAAAACTAATAAACTGGATAACTTAATAAAAACTTACAATTATGCAGCTTCTGATCACAACGGTACCGATGAATTTAATATACCGTGGGCGTCAGACTCAGCTGGTTTTTACGAACATCCAAACGCGGAAACAATAAAAAAACAAAAGGTAGAAGTTGTTGAAATAGACAAAATATTTGGCGACAAACAAGTAGACTTTATTAAAATTGATACCGAAGGCCATGAAGTTAGTGTTTTGAACGGCCTACAAAAAACTTTAAAAAACAACTCGCAAACCAAGCTAATCATCGAAATTAATCCAGAGTGTCTTGAAAGGGCAGGCAAAACCTCAAAAGATTTGATCGAACAAATAGAGGGACTAAATAAGGATATTTATTTAGTTGATGAAAATAATTTCTCATTAATTAGACTTTCAAGTAAATTAGCCAATTGGCAAACTTACTTAGATAAACATGGATATGCGAACCTATACTGCATACCAAAAATTACTAACAATCCCTACCCACTACTTATTAGTCATAGCCCAAGACTTGATGGCGCAGAACACGCCCTAATAGATCTAGCATGTTCCTTTCGTGACAAGGGCATATTGTCTCACGTAGTTGTGCCAAAAGATGGACCGCTGGAAAATGCATTAATTGAAAAAGGTATAAGCAATTGTGTGGTAGATGGATATACATTCTGGCTCGATCACTCGTCTGATAATCCAAACGACAAAGAAGCAATCAATTATCTTAATATGAAGGCTGCTGCCAAGATAACAGAAATTTGTAAAGAACTATATTCGTCGGCTGTACTAGACAATACTATGGTTAATCCATGGGGTTTCGGGGCGGCAAAATCCTTGGGACTACCATTTATTTGGTATGTTCATGAGTTTGGGGATATTGATCATGATTTGATACCTCCGCATGATATTAATTTAGTAAGGGACTTTATTGTAAAGGAATCGGACTTAGTACTATGTTGCTCAGATGCAGTTAAAAAAAGTCTTTTAACTGGGGACACTAATATAGATAAAAAAATTCATACTATTTATAACCTGATGGATTTGGAGTCAATTGAAAAAAAATCAAAAGAGAAGATAGATACTTCATCTTTGAAAGGATCAGGATCATTAAAACTATGCATGGTTGGCAGAATAAAAGAAAAAAAGGGCCAAAGCATTGCTATAAATTCAATGCGTAAACTTAAACAAAAAGGAATTAATACAGAGCTGTTATTAATAGGTGAAGGTACAACTAAATATCTAACTCATCTAAAAAAACTTATCCGAGAACTTGACCTAGAATCAAACGTACTATTTTTAGGTAATATAGCAAACCCCTATCCCTACATGAGATTATCTGATGCCGTTCTAGTATGTGCAGAAAATGAAGCTTTTGGTAGAACTACTGTAGAGGCAATGACAGTTGGAACGATTGTTATTGGATCGGAGTCTGGAGGAACTACAGAATTAATTACGAATAATAAAACTGGTATATTATTTGAACCAAATAACCCAGAAGATCTAGCATTAAAAATTGAGAAACTTAAAACACTAAATGTTGAACAAATAGAAAAAGAAGCCTATGAAAATATAACCAGTAAACTAAATCCAGATAAACTAGTTAACCGAACCATAGATTTAATAACTGGTATAAAATTAGATAGTAAAAAGAAGGAGTATGAAAAAATAATTAACACCGAATGGGTTGATGCAATTAATTACGTAGCAGAACACTATGAATCCGGTCGTCAGAGCGATATTGAACAGAAGGACACTATAGATCGACTTACGTTAGAAAATAATGCTCTGAAATCTACAAATGAGCTATTGTCTTCAAACTATAAGAGCGTAATTGAATCAAAGAGCTGGAAGGTAACAAAGCCACTTCGAAAATCTAATATTATTAAAAAGATAAAACATTAAGAAGTATATTATGAAGCCTAAATTGATACGCATTATTGCACCTCAAGGAAGTAAAAGAGGCAGTAAAGTGCGTGAATATGTTTCTCGAATACGACATAGGCGGGCGATAAATTTTTCAAATAATCAATATAACAAAAACAGGCTTAAATATTATGACTATTTAGCTTCCAAGAAACTAGACAATGAAACTTTAAAAGTGTCGATTATAGTACCTTGTTTTAATACGCCAAAGAAATACTTTGAACCACTACTTGCTAGTATTTTCGCTCAAGGCTATCAAAACTGGGAGCTCATAATTGTTGATGCATCATCTGAAAAATCTTCTAATGAATATATAGAAGAAAGATCCAGAAGTGACGTAAGAATAAAATATATAAGAACTAAGAATGATGGAATAGCAATAAACACCAATAAAGGGATTAAAGAGACAAGCGGTGAATTAATTGCATTTATGGATCATGATGACACTTTTGATAGCAATGCACTTGCTGAAATAATTGAAAAATTCAACGAAAACCCTAACCTAGATTTAGTATATTCAGACGAAGACAAAATTAGTGATGACGGTGAAAGATATTTCGAGCCACACTTTAAACCTGATTTTTCGGTAGACATGTTGCGAAATGTAAATTATATAAATCATTTAGTTGTTGTAAGACGCGAAGTGGTTACAAAACTTAGTGGTATAAGGTCTGGTTTTGATAGCGTGCAAGATTATGATTTTTTACTTAGAGCTATAGATTTAGGAATCGAAGTTGGTCACGTACCGATGGTTTTATATCATTGGCGACAAGCTGAGGGTTCCACGGCATCAGACTTCTCCAACAAAGAGCACATTTTGACTTTAGGGTGTAGGGCACTAAATGAACATTTCAGCAGGAGAAATATAAAGAATGTGGAGGCCTATCCAATAAAAAATATGCCAGGATTTTACAGTGCCAAGTATAAGCTGGATGCCAGGAGTAGGAAGATATTCTTAAATATTGAACCCCTGGATTTATTGAAAGCAGAGAAAGAGTTTATTGTAAATAAATATAAGCACAATAAAGATGTAGTCAAGAACTCCATAGAAGTAATTATAGGTAAACCAGACGATGAGAATCCGACATGCCTAGTTGTTAACGGTACTTTTTTACCGGCATCAGAAGACACTGATATAAGCTCTTTATTTGGGTTAGCTGAGGAACAGGGTATCACTGCAGTTTCGCCGAAAATAATTCGCAACGGAAGAATATATGACATGGGCATAGTCGACTCGGGTGAAGGAAAGAAGAATCTATTCAAAGGCATCGATCCGAGTAAAAGAGTTGCTTTTGGATCAGTAGATTGGGTTAGAAATGTAAATAAAATCAGTGGAAATATATATATTAAAGGGAAGAACAAACAAGATCAAAACAATAGGTTTGTCATTTGGTCACATTCAGAATTTCTTGCATTATCAAAGATCGATAATCAAAATACATTTTCAAAAAAATCAAATTTCTACTCACCAAATATTAATGAATTAACGGAATTAGTAGATAGTTTTGATGATTTTATTGTTGATCATGTCGAGGTGAAGAAATGAATAAAAAACCAAAAGTAGCATTTATTATTGTTTGTTGGAATAATAAAAACCTTTTGAAAGAATGTTTCGATTCGATTGATAGCCAAACATATAAAGAATATGTAACGATTATGGTTGATAATGGATCAAGTGATGAATCGGTTCAGTATACGAAAAAAGATTACCCGAAAGTATTAGTATATAAAGCTGGAAAAAACTTAGGATTTGCAAAAGGCAATAATGTAGGTATAGACTTTGCGCTTAATAAATACCCAGATTTAGAATACGTAGTTTTTCTAAATTCTGATGCACGTATTAGGGAAGATTGGCTGAGTACAATGGTTAACTTTGCTGATATGAAACCAAAAGGCGCCTTGTTTCAAAGTACAACATTAGACTATTACGATAACTCAATTGTAGACTCGACCTATATTTATATTTCTCGTGAGGGTAGTGGCACTCAAGCTGATTGGCGTACAGTATTTACTGGCGATAAGGGACCAAGGAAAGTTTTTGGGGTAAATGCTGCGGCTGCAATGGTTAGCTGTAGGTTTATACACGAACAACCCTTTAAGCACCTGTTTGATGAAACTATGTTTATGTATTTAGAGGACGTTGACTTGTCTGCTAGAGCTACTGTAATGGGCTGGGATAACTACTTAGTACCAGACACGTTTGCTTACCACATGGGTTCAGCAAGCTCGGGTAAAACACCAGGATTTTCATTATATATGACTTATCGTAATAACATTGCCGTGTTAACAAAAAACATTCCAATAGGACTTTTATTTAGAATGCTGCCAAGCATCATAACTTCAGATAGGCATACCATCCGTCATTTGCGTCGTATTGGTCAAGCAGAAGCTGTACCTAAACTTGTTAAAGGAAGAATTTTTGGATTACTCCGATTACCGTTATTTTCAATTAGTATAATTAGAATGCATAAGTTTAAAAAAAATATATCAAAAGAATATATTTGGCTGTTAATGCGAAAAGGAAACTAATAAGATCTGTTATTGAGTTGGATCAATAGGGCTGATTATTGTAGAAGTGTCATAATATCCAACTCCTCTTTGTAGGGTTGGATCAAACAAGTGAACCTCCACATGGCCACTGCTACCATCATATAGAACGTATGCTAATTGATCATAGCCTCGCCCCAAGAAGTCACCGCCAATGAATGTGCCTTGTGTTGAAGTAACTCCAGTTAAGTTAGTTACTACATCGTAAAAGCCGGTTCCTTGTGTAAGTGATTTATTAAACAAGTGAACCTCCACATGGCCACTGCTACCATCATATAGAACGTATGCTAATTGATCATAGCCTCGCCCCAAGAAGTCACCTGCAACAAATGTACCCTGTGATGCTGTAACTCCACTTAAGTTTGTTGCAACGTCGTAATATCCAATAGCTCTTTGTAGGGTTGGATCAAACAAGTGAACCTCCACATGGCCACTGCTACCATCATATAGAACGTATGCTAATTGATCATAGCCTCGCCCCAAGAAGTCACCTGCAACAAATGTACCCTGTGATGCTGTAACTCCACCTAGATTTGTTGAAGCGTCATAATATCCTGGGAAAGTTTGTTCGTCCGGACTAAATTCATGTACCGTAACATTGCTTGTTGGACTACCATAGGCGACATAAAGTAATTGATCTGGTTTATTTGAAGCTGATTTGAAAGCTAGTATCTGGCCATCATCGGGATCAGACGCCCGCATACCAGTTGTAACGTGATCAAGCCAGGCTTGCCCGCTCGGTGAGTTTAATATGTGATCCTCTACACAACCTGAACCTGTGTTATTTTGTAATATTAGAGAATAATATGCTCGTTGACCTAAGTTAGGTTGGAATTTAATTATACTTGGACCACTTCGAACTCCTGATAAATTGCCCACACTATTACATGCACTTATCGGGCTTCCAAACCAATTACTAAATATATTAAAGAAATTAGTGTTTCCTGAGAAGTGAGGAGTGTACCAATATAAAGCTGCAGTACCCCCGCTTTGAACATCTACACTTGTACCATCAATAGTAGTGTATCCGTCATAAAATACTGGCGAAGTGGCCGGACACCTACTAAAGGTTCCTTCAGTCATTGGTCCCTCATAACAAGATTGCGGGTCATCTGAGTTGTTCCACACATCTCCAAACTCAGGATAATTGACATATTGAACATCAAACCCTGTATTTCCTAATGATCTTTGCTGACCAAATTTAAGTAACCAGGCTGCATGAACCACTTGTTTAGAAAAACCACTTTCCGTAGCTGGATTAGTAGGGCAACTTCCACTATCTGGACAACCATATCCCATAGCAGTATTAATATATTGACAATGGTAAGATGCGTCACCGGTAACTACAGAGGACTCTTTCTCTAGGGTAACTAACAAAACCTCTGGGTTTAACCCATAAGCTTGTGCGGCATCAGCAACTACTTGGCCGCCGGACACATTAGCACCATATGTAAATCCTCCAGAAGGAGAATATCCCGTTGGATCAGGAGAAGTGAAACCATTGTTAGTACTAATACAACTGTTTGGAAAATTAGAGTTTAACCAACTATTTATCTGGGCAGCATTCATCGAGCTAGTATTATTAAATACTGAGTCATCAATTATCAGGTTAGGATTGAAAGCAGCTTTAGCTATGGAACTATTTAAAATAATAAATCCCACAACTAAAATGACAGGTATACCAATATAGGTTAAAATCTTTTTCATTGTACCTCTAGTTTAACACTGTCAGTGCTAGTTATGCTTTTATTATTCAAAGTTGCAATGGCCGATATTTGCCAGCTACCTGAACTTAGAATATTTGCATTCCACGACCAAGATGTTGAGCCGCTGCCATCTGTAACTTGTGAAGGTAATTTTGTTACGGCACCACTAGAGGTATTTGTAAATTGAATGTAACAACTTGCTCCTGGTGTGGTTGTACAAACTGATGACTCCGCTGTTGTACTACCATCTTGTCCTGGAACGTGATTGCTTACGAAACTACCATATGGAGCAACAAGAGGCTGTGAGCTTCCTGAAGGAGTGCTGCTTCCACTACTTGTTTGTTTAGTTGAAGTAGAAGTATTGGTTGAGTTTACTGTACCTTGAGTTGTAGATGCGTTAGTGCTTTTGTCGCTCTTAGTATTTGTAGGTTGGGTAGTATTAGTTACTGGAATAACTGCTGGGTTTTTTTGCTTATGGAAGAAATGAGTAGTATTGGTGATTTCTAGTATAAATATAACTACCACCACTGCAATAATAGCAATAATAATGTTCCGCAGTTTCTTGGATTTCTTCGGAGAATTCGATTTAAGGCTATACTTTCTTTGACTATTGACCATGGATTTTTATTATCATATTTACTTGTATAATTTTAACACTTATTGTATTTAGATACTATTATATACATAACCAAGATTGCTTAACTGATACGGAGATACATTTATTGGTATTTATATTACAGAACTGTAATATAGATAAGTAAATACATGTGTATTATCAATAAAAAATATGGCCACTAAACATAAAACCAAATCTACTTTTCGAATAGTTTCTCTGGCAAAGATTCGTGCATGGCGTGGTCTGCTGCCACTATTTATTTTCTTAATAACTGCTATCCCGACCGGCACATATCTAGTTTTTAATGTTCCAGCTATGTGGGCGCCTGATGGTGGGGCACATGTTGCTAGAGTATTCCAAATTGCTGAAGGTGGTGTTAGGCCCGTCTTTATTAACCATGAGCATGGTGGAGGTTATGGGGGAAATATTCCTTTAAATGTTATTGATTTAAAAAACTTGGAGCTAGGTTTTGTTGGACAATCTCCAGCGGGACCAGGGCAAGAAACGACCTCAAAAATTCTTACCTCTCAGGATAAACAGCAAATAGCTCTTGTCTCAAGTCAAAAGATATCTAAAAAAGTTGAACTCATTTCATATGTAAATAGTGCAGCATATTCACCCGTTGCGTACGCACCAAGTGTTATTGGTGTATACACAGGAATTCATTTAAATCTTAACCTTGGTCATACTCTTCTTCTTGCTCAAATGCTAGGGTTTGGTGCATTTATCCTATGTGCGGGTTATGGCTTGTACACATTAAGAAACTCTCAACTAAAGTGGGTTGTATTTGTAGTTTCATTATTGCCTGTAGTAGTATTCCAGTCTTCTACTATCACGGCAGACTCGTTTTTAATTAGCGTTAGCATTTTATTCGGGTCAATAATTATTAAGGGCCTATCTGCTAATGAAAAACTAACTATATTAGACAAAGTCTTATTATTTATTTGTGTCTTATTACTTCCACTTATTAAGTCAGTATATTTCTTGTTAGTATTTCTAATCTTAATTTTTCCAAGAAGACACTGGAAGACAAGTCTTGGTTATTGGATCCCAGTTGCTTCATCATTAGTAGTCTCAATGATCGGATTTGGCATATGGAGTGACTGGACAAATGATGTCGCTCTATCTAACGGTCTTGTTAGGGGCGATATGCAATGGACGTACGGCGATGCAAATGTGCAAAGGCACTTTGTGTTAACTCATCCACTTGGCTATTTACACGCTTTAGTAGATTCGATGCTATATGGCAGTAAATTTTATATGGATACCTTGTTTGGTTGGTTTGGCTTTACTTACTTACCAATACCAGGATTATCTGAAGTTACTGGGTATTTATCTCTTGGGCTGAGTTTTCTTTTAGTAGGCAAGGTAAAATTCCAAAAGCATGTTTCCTCAGCACTATTAGTTGCTGTAACTGCGACGGCATTAGCAATCTTTACGGCGCTATATGTATATTACACTCCTCCAAGAAGCACCGAAATTCAAGGAGTTCAAGGAAGGTACTTCTTGCCATTAATAATACTTACAATACCAGCACTGGCTAGTCTCTTTCCAAACGTCAGAATAAAAGAAGAAGGTGTTGATACTGCAAAAATAATTCTTGTTGCCATGATGGTTTTTTGTACGGTTTTTGCTATATATAGATACGGATTAGCAATCTCTTAAACTTCTGGAATATCCTCAGAAGTTTTATGTCTCCAAACTAGCAATTTGTTCATAATAAAGTTCCAAACCATTGAGAACATCGATGCTAGTACCAGTGCGTAAAAATGTTCCAAAAAAATTGAGAAAATTGAAAACAATACCACAGTAATTAAGGCGCCTATTGAATTACTCGTTAAATAGCCAAAGTATCTAGTTGATAGTTTATATTTATGCTTAATTTTTGAAATGTGTAACTTATAAGTCCAATTATCATGTAACAAAAAGGTTATCTGTAGTGCTATTAAAACAGCTATAACTTCTGCAATCACACTATTTACTTCTAAATATGTTAGTGTTTTCAGAACGGCAAAGTTGCATATAAAACCAATACTCCCAACTATTACAAATCTCGTCACCAGTACTCTGTGCTTTTTTATTAATTCAATCATATAGTATCGCTAAATCGATATTTGATGATTTTGTATACGCAATCAATACCGTCTTTATAACTAATTTTTTTACCTTCCTTTTTAGTCCTCCCATTAAAGCTAATAGGTACCTCATTCATGGGAATGCCAGCCTTAAGTATCTTACTAATAAGTTCAGTTGCATAATCAAAGCCTTCTGAGCGCATATTGAATCCTTGCATTGTCTTTGTTTTTATCATTTTAAAACAGGTATGCATGTCAGTTACGTTTACATTATATAATTTACGGATAAGAATATTATATATTTTATTAGCATAATAATTTGGCTTTGGCATGTTTGATATGTCACCTAAAAATCTCGAACCATAAACAACCTCATATTTGTTAGTTATTGCCGTATCCAATATTTTCTCTATGTCTTTAGGGTTGTATTCAAGGTCAGCGTCTTGAACAACAAAATATAACCCGCTAGAGTGTTGAAGCGCAGTTTTAATAGCAGCTCCTTTCCCTCTATTTTTACCATGTTCTAATATTTGCACTTTGCACTTAGGTTTTTCGCTTTTGATGACGCCTCTTATTAAACTTAATGATTCATCTTTCGAAGCGTCGTTAACAATTATTACCTCGTAGTTTTCAATTGAAAGCAAGAAAACTTTTCGCAGCACATCCTCAATGGTTTTTTTTTCATTGTAAACTGGCACCACTATTGTTAGGTCTACTTGTCGAGTTTTTGATTTGTTACTAACCATGATTTACTCGTAATTTTCTGCTTTCTTCGAAATCTCTAATTTATGGCATTCAGCACAGGTGAATGTTTTAGTCACTAAATTAACCCCAAAGTATTATTCTTATAAATTGTAACATTTTTACTAAAAATCAAATCAGTAACTATCTTTATAAATATAGAAAGTACCACCAGGTAATGAAATGGTTCTAATTACTTTCACACATGAGCTTTTTAAAATTTGAGTTGTAAGTATGTACCTAACATTATTATTTTTAAGTAAACTACTACATACACTTGTATTTACTAAATAGTCATCCCCGCCCAATAATTGAAGCTGTGTAAAGTTAGGATTACCACTATCAATAAATTGAAAGTTAACATTTGCGTAGCGATTATATATATATGATTGATTACCGGGTTCGATGTTTTTCCATATATTTGTTTGTGGATAGTAATAAAGACCCGACAAAGATGGCGCCCCATTTATAAGTGCAAAATTCTCTAGTAAAAGCCCACCAGTAACCCATCTAGCATGAGGATCTTGTTTTACAATTTGTTGAACAGAAATACTTATTGGATTGCTTTCTAAAACTGCAAGTCCTTGGTAAAGAGGCATTATCTTATATGTTACAAATAATGAGAATGCTACTAATCCAATAATTGCCCATGAGAAATATTTACGCAGCAATAAATAAATAATAATCGGTACCGGAATGGCAAATAATATGGCGCGGTGAAGTGTTATAAATCCTGGATAATGACTTCTCGCATAAAGTCCGAGATAAACCTCGATGCAGAGGACTAAAAACGTGTAAGGTATAACTAACTTATTAGAAATTTTCACCTTCTTGTAATAGTTTTTTATAAACAAAATTAGAACAATAATGTTGAGTAGTCCGACACCAATTAAATCTCTTTGGAGTGGAATTCTCTGGAAGAAAAATAGCTTAGATACGGTAGTAAATTGAGGCACAAAAAGTTCTAACAAGAAGAGCACAAAAACTGCACAACTTAATAGTAGTGGCCAGTCGGTCTTCTTGTTCTTCCTTTTGTCTATAAAGAGAAGATAAAGTGCTGGTATAAAAAGGAAAGGCAATAACAGCAAAAAATTTGAAGCTTCACTTTGATTAGTTGGAGCATTAAATAATCGGTAGTCAGCAGTTTTCTTTACCGATATAAATTGTCTTCCAAGATTCCCTGACAAAAAATGTTCAATATTAAATCCACCACTAGCTACTACTCTATGGCCAGGGTATACCGTATCATTTATGGCCTTAACTGCACCACTATTGGTAGTAAAGTAGATTGCCGCTACGATACCAGAAATAAGTATGCTAGCCGCTAACCAGGCTAGAGTTTTCAAAAACGAATTTAGTCCTGATTTTCTGTAATAGACTATAAGCTCACCAATTATAAAACCAGATAGTGCAATCGCGCATGCAATCTGGAATGGTGGGTAGAACACTAATATAAAGCAACTTAGTAGGTAGGCTATTAACGCCGCTAAGATTACTTTATTTCGTATTCTAGTTTGACGTAGAAAATGTACAAATACGGTTGCAATAAAAAAACTATAGTAAAGCGGGCCAAGTGTAATGTATTGGTACCACCATTGAACAAAAGCACTAAATAGAATTGAAATTGAAATTCCTGCTGCTAATAACCTTTTACCCGGTAAAAGTGAAAGTACAAAGAAGTAACAACTAATAAGTAGCAAGTACGCCATAATCCACCACTTAAATGCAAATGCGTAGTCAAAAGGCAGTACAAAAAAAGCTAAATTGTGGGGCTTAAATGCCTCACTCCAACTTGCATATGGGGCGTCCTCAATTAGAGACATATTCTCACCATCGCCCAAGTTCTTATTTACTTGCGCAAAATTATCCCTGCTTTGCGCTATGCTCATTTGCGTATTATTTAGAAACTCATCTGATCGTATTGATTTAGGATGAAAGGCAATTAGGTGTGAATCGACTTTTGTATTGTAAAAATAATTCTGATAGACACCTACGGAACTGCCATTAATTTTCAGTACTGTTAATAAAACAAGCAAGAGAGTTAGTATGCACGGATATAGCCATATGCTTTTTACAAATTTGGCCCACCTTTTTTTAACAGATGAATGTGTGTCATCTTTTTTCTTCGCTGCGGTCATTTACAATGATTGTAGCAGACTTTTAAACGCTTCTTTTAACAGTGAATCTATATTAGACTAATGATAATTAACCTAGGAGTAATTATGCACCCAGACACGGCCGTAATAGTGCCCGTCTACAATGAGGAAAAAGTTATAGTAAACACCGTATCAGATATTAATGAAGAATTCTCCAACATTGTTTGTATAGTTGATGGCGGTAAGGACAACTCAGCTAATCAAATTAGAAAAACTCACGCTTTATTAGTAGAGCATTCATTAAATTTGGGGCAAGGTGCAGCGCTTCAGACAGGAATAGAATTCGCTTTATTAAACCCTGATATTAAATATCTTGTAACGTTTGATGCCGATGGACAACATAGCATAGCCGATGTGAAAAAAATGCTCAAAATACTAAAACAAGAAAATTTAGATATTGTTGTAGGTTCACGATTTCTTGGTGAGACCATTAACATGCCAACAACGAAGAAAATTATTCTAAAATTGGCCGTAGCATTTACGAATGTGTTTAGTAGCGTTGATTTAACCGATACGCATAATGGGCTGAGGGTATTTAATCGAGCTTTTGCAGAGGCAATAGATATTAGAATGTCAGGGATGTCTCATGCATCTGAAATTATTGACAAGATTGGGAGAGGTAATTGGAAATATAAAGAAGTTCCTGTAACTATAAGTTATAGCGATTACTCAAAACAAAAAGGGCAATCAATGCTAAACTCGGTAAATATCTTAGCAGATATGTTATTAAGTAGGGTTAAAAAATGATCATTAGAGCCATATTAGTTATATTTATCTTGGCAATTGTAATTTGGTTTATGACCCAAAAGGCATCAACTAAAAAGCAAGCCGGCGGAAAATTAATTGTCCTAATATTTTTTATCTTTGCAGTCATTGCAGTACTTTTCCCTGGGTCGACAAATGTACTTGCTCACAAAGTTGGTGTTGGTAGAGGGGCGGACCTACTACTTTATATTCTTACTTTAGTATTCGTACTATCACTATTAATCCAATATTTAAGAAGGCATGATGATCAAATAAGAATAGAAAAAATAGTTAGAAAAATTGCGATCATTGAAGCCATACAAGATCCGCATAATATCAGATTGATAAAAAAAATAGACAATGAAATTAGTTAATAAATTAATAGAACAAAGACTATTTCATTATGCAATTTCAGGAGGCACAGCTTTTACTATAGAGTACGGTAGTTTTCTAATTTTTTATTATGAGTTTCATCTATCGGCAGTTCTAGCAAACACTATTAGCTTTAGCCTAGGATTAGTTACAAGTTTCCTGTTGAACAGATTTTGGGTGTTTGCACATGATAAACAAAAGAAAAAAATGGTTCATCAAATGTCTTTATATTTAGTAACAGGGCTATTCAACTTAATTATTACAGATATTATGATTCATTTTATTGTAAAAGCAGGTGTGCCGGCTTTTATAGCAAAGATCCTGTTAGTAATAATTGTCGCTTTCTGGAATTTCTTTATATTCAAGAGGATAATCTTCATGCAACAAAAAACTGACATGAGTATTAATAAAAGTTAGGTATCATTTAAATATAAACAAAGGTAACTTTGAGTATTTATTTGACCTAAAGTAAACTTAACTTAATGGGAGTAAACAATATAACCTCAAAGTTTAGAGGTCCACTTCTAATAATTGGGTTAGTTATTTTAGCAAACATACTTTTTATTACGGGTGTGTTTAAAAGTAATCCAGTCGATAACTATTCGGGCGCATCCGTATCTGGTAAAGTCGGCATTTACGGAGTTTATAGTACTATCGATCCAAATATAGGATTTACGACACAAACCCTAGGACATCAAGGCGCAGAAGACATTGTTCACGGTAATATGCCTTGGTGGAACTACAACGAACAGGTTGGAGCCCCTTTAGCTGGAGGAATGCAATCAGCCTCTCTTTTCTTACCGTTTAATCTGCTCATGATTCTTACGAATGGCGTACTTTATTTTCATATAGTTTTAGAGATTATCTCTGGAATAGGCACTTACTACTTACTGAGAAAACTTAAACTTTCTGAAACAGTATCAGTATTGGGTGGTATGTTATTTGCGATAAATGGTACATTTGCGTGGTTTGGTTCTGCAAATGTTAATCCAATTGCATTTATGCCCCTTCTAATTTTAGGGATTGAAATTGCTCTTGAAAAAACTAAAAATAAAAAATCCGGTGGTTGGGTAATTATAGCTTTGGCATTAGCCTTTTCAATCTATTCAGGATTTCCTGAAGGAGCATATTTAGATGGAACTTTGGCTGGGATATGGTTTCTAGTAAGAGCAATTCAAGAAAGACACTCAGATTGGTACAAGTTTACTCTGAAAGTTATATATGGCATTCTTGTCGGCTTACTTCTATCTATGCCAATACTTATATCTTTTATAGATTATCTTCCCTTTGCTAATATTGGCGGCCATAGTGGATCATTATCAACTTATGCCCTACCTATATCTAACCTACCCGCTTTAGTAATGCCATATATATTTGGGCCCATATTCCAGTTTAATTATTACGACCATTCATCAATACTTCTTAGTTTTTGGGATAACGTTGGTGGATTTATTTCTATAACAACAATTTATTTAGCAATAATTGGTTTGCTTACTGCAAAGAAGAAAAATAAACCAATTCTTTATATGCTGGGGATATTTTCATTCGTAGTTATTACCAGAACCTACGGCCTTAAAGGAATGGATAGATTAGTTAATTTAATCCCGGGAATGAAGCAAGTAGCGTTTTATAGGTATGCAAGCCCAACCCTAGAACTATCCATAATTATTTTGGCCATGTTTGGTTTTGAAGCACTCTTAAATCGTAAAAAAGAAGAAGTTAGTAAAAAGAAAATTACCTATATAAGTTGTCTAATGTTGTTGGCAATTTTTATATTATCAGTTGAGGCGCTAAGTGTTTATAGTAATTTATATCTACTGCCACATAGATATTTCTTCTTCATACTATCAATAGCTTGGGAAGTAGTAGGCCTATTAGCAATCGTAGCAACTCTAATATATTTTAGAAAATATACAAAAATTGTTATACCTGTAGTTTTACTTTGCGGGGCATTGATAATGTTTATTGCACCGGAACCATCAGCGCCTAGATCAAGTGTCCAAGATCTCAAGCCCATCAATTACATTAAAAATCACATAGGAAATTATAGGTTTTATAGTATTGCATATCTCCAGCCTAATTATGGAACGTACTATGGAGCAGCTGAAATAGACACAAATAACGAGCCAGTTGTAAATAGTTGGACAAAGTATATAACTAAAAATCTAAACAGTAACGTAAATCCATCGCAAGGCTTTAATGGGTTGAATCAGCTTTC
The DNA here is from genome assembly GCA_963699195.1 of uncultured bacterium. Taxonomy (GTDB): domain Bacteria; phylum Patescibacteriota; class Saccharimonadia; order Saccharimonadales; family DATKHC01; genus JBBQBA01. Next base: position 245,195 of record OY969420.1, read on the forward strand.
ACAAACTGGTGATACACCTATTCAGGCTTTTCTAGTTAACTTAAAATCATATAGCGGAATTGGAGTTAAATACGTGGTAATTAAAAATGGAATTTTAGCAGAAAATGTGGCTAGTAAGTTTTCGTTGAAGCCGGTATTTTGGGACAGTAATTTTACAGTTTATGAACTACCAAACCTGAAACCATATTTCCAAACGATAGAGGGTAATTGTAGCCTAACGAGTCCTAATAAGTATACGTTATTTACTAATTGCAGTGAGGCTAGTGTAATTCAGAGACAAGAAGTATATATGAAGGGTTGGATGGCTTCTATAAATGGTAAGTCCGAGGCAGTTTCAAAATCTGGACCACTGTTTCAAAAAATAAATGTTCCAAAAGGGAAATCAACTGTCATATTCAACTACACTCCACCTTATATAGTTTTAGGTTATATAGCATTTATCGCAGGTGCATTAATAATTGTTTACAAACCTTTGAAAACTTTCGTAAAATCCAAGTCTAAGTAGAGGTTATTTTATTTTTCTCAAGCGAGGGACTAAAAATAAATTCTTTATAATTGTATTTTTTGGAATTTTGGATTTACCATGAAGCCTATCGTTAAAAACTATAGGAATCTGGTATATATTATTAGCAACCTTCGAGGATTTATACTTAAGCTCAATTAAAAAACCGTAGCCAGTTGATTTAATAGAACTTAGTTTTATTTTTCTCAAAAGGGAAGATGAGTATAAATTATATCCCCCGGTGTAATCCGAAATATTTTTACCAAGTATCAAACGTGTATATAGATTTCCAGACCTACTCAAGAATCTTCTACTGAGTGCCCAGTCAGGAGTTTGTCCTCCGTCAATATAACGAGTCCCAATGACAAGATCATATTCTTTTGCGGCTTCAATGAATAATGGAATGTATACTGGATTGTGAGACAGGTCTGCGTCCATCTGTAAAATACAATCTACGTTTAAACCCAATAAATATTTAAATCCATCTAAATAGGCTTGGCCCAAACCATTTTTTATTTTTCGTGAAAGTAGTACAACTTCAAAATTTTTCTTGGCTGCATATTTTTTAGTAAGTTTATTAACGAAATTGGCTGTATTGTCGGGCGAGCTGTCATCAATAACAAGAAGTGTGGTTTTAAGCTTAGTTATGTGATTAATGTTTGCATATATTTCGTCAACTAACTTAGAAATATTTCCGGCTTCATTATATGTGGGTATTGCAATACCTAATTTCAATATATTCTCTCTTTAATATAAACTTATAGTGATTAACTTATGATAAAAAAGATATGGGCATACGACAAATTTAGATTTATTTGTGTAGGTACTTTCAACACGCTTTTTGATCTATCTATACTGAACACGCTTGTTTTTATATTGCACTTTCCAGTGTGGCTTGCCAACACTATATCTGTAAGCGTAAGTATTACTGTCTCATATTTTTTAAATCACTATATTGTTTTTAGGCATAAATCAAAACCAAATCTTAATTTATTCAGTAAGTTTTTCTTAATAACTGGCGTTTGCGTAATAGTTCTTCAAACAGTGATAATCTACCTTACAAAACCAATATACCTCCATTTAATAAATAATATTTTGAATAGTAATAGCCATAGTGAACAAATAGCATTAAATTTAGCTAAACTGACTGCTGTTTTGATTGGTCTAGGCTGGAACTATTTCTTTTATTCAAAAATTGTATTTAAAAATAATAACGATAAAGATAACGAATCAAGTACTAGTATGCGAATCGTCTAATTAATTAATTTAACGAGATAGTCGCCGTACCCTGATTTTCGTAGAGGGTTTGCTATGTTTGCTAGTTGATTCTTGTCTATATATCCCATTTTGAAGGCTACTTCTTCAATACAACCAATTTTTACACCAGTTCTTTTTTCAATAACCCTAATATATTCACTGGCATCATTCATAGATTCAAATGTTCCAGTATCTAACCATGCTGAACCTCGATTCATAATTTGTACTTTTAGCTTCCCTCATTTTTAAGTATTCTTCATTAACAGTAGTTATTTCAAGCTCACCTCTTTCACTTGGTTTAATATTCTTTGAAATATCAACAACTCTATTGTCGTAAAAATATAATCCAACTACCGCGATAATTTGATTTAGGGTTTATCTGGTTTTTCTTCAATCGAAACTGCATTAAGTCTTTATCAAATTCAACTAATTCCATAACCTCTGGATCAGAGACTTGGATAGGCAAAAACAATACCACCATCAGGATCTAACACAACTTTCTAAACTTTTACCAAAACCATCACCATAAAATATATTATCCCCAAGAACTAGAGCGACCTTATCATTACCAATAAATTCTTCACCAATAATAAATGCTTGAGCTAGTCCATCTGGATAAGGTTGAACTTCATACTGTAAATTAATACCCAAGCTCTGAGCCATCGCCTAGAAGCCTTTGGAATTGATGTTGATCGTCGGGAGTAGTAATAATAAGAATGTCTTTAATCCCGGCAAGCATAAGTGTGCTAAGAGGATAGTAAATCATTGGTTTGTCATATATTGGCATTAACTGTTTTGATATGCCTTTTGTAATTGGATAAAGTCTAGTTCCTGAACCGCCAGCTAAAATTATGCCTTTCATAGCTCCTACTCCTCCGATATATATTTGGTTAAGTCATTAATCCAATCGTTTGGTTCAAAGCCTGTAGCTTTTAGCTTACCTAAGTCAAGACTACTTTGTAAAGGTCGTGGCGCGGCATTAATATTGTCCGTATAATATTCTTTTGTAGATATATCAGTTACAGTATTTTTAAGTCCAGCAATTTTATAAATTTGTCTAGTTATTTCTGCCCAACTTACGGGTTCACCGTCGTTTGAAAGTTATATGTTCCAGAATCTAGCTTGTTCTGTAGAAGGAAGTCAATACCCCTTACCAACTCACTCGTAAATGTAAGTCGACCGATTTGGTCTGAAACTACGGTTGGATTAACTCCTTTACGTCCTAATTCTAGCATTGTTCTTACAAAGTTATTTCCATCTCCAATCACCCAACTAGTTCGCAGTATATAGAAATTTGATCGAATGTAAACTCACAGAAATATCACCAGCTGCTTTACTTGAACCATATACCGATAATGGGCTAAAGTTTTCAGTTTCAGTGTGATTTTCTTTTGTGCCATCAAAAACATAATCAGTGGATATATGAACTAAAACTAAATTATTTTTGCCAGCTAAAGCAGCCAGTAAACCTGGAGCAACCGCATTTACTTTCCAGGCTGCAATTCTTCCTTCTTTAGTCTCTGCACCATCGACATTTGTATAGGCTGCTGCGTTCAATAATTGTTTTAATATTTGACCAATCAAAATTATTCAGGCTTCTTTATCCGTAATGTCTAAGATATCTGAGTCCACTGCCCGAGCATTAGGATACTTAGCATGCAAAGCCTTACCCAATTGACCATTTGCCCCAAGTATTAATATTTCTGTGTCGTTCATTTAATTTCCATGGGTTTAATTTCAGAAAGTTTAGGATGGTTTCGATCACGATCTGAAATGGTGGCTTCCGCTAAGTTGATAGGCCACTGAATATTTATATCCGGATCGGCCAGATTAACAAACAATACTTTTCATAGTGCATCACTACTCCAAAATGCGTTGACGTTATATATGTAATACGTATTATCTTCTAATGTTTGAAACGAGTTCGTAACTCCTTGAGGCAAATATACTGCGACATTTTTATCTATCTCAACTGTTACAACCTTCCCAAAACCATCACCAGCTCGAAGGTCAACATAGGCGCAAAAACTCTACCAGATATTACAGATATATATTTATCCCACGGTTCAGCATGCAGGCCACGAGTTACTCCTCGTGTTTTGTTATATGACACACTTGTTTGAACGACATTGAAATCTTCGGGCAAACCAGCAGAGACTAATTTAGCTTTCTGATACTTTTCTTGATAGTAACCCCGATCATCACTAACGTCAGATACATTAAATATTAATAGTCCTGGAATGTCTGTTTTATGCCCCGTAATTTCTGTAGTTGCTAATACCATTAATTTTCCTTCTTATTGTAGTTTGCTTCGGTTGCTTCTTTTTGAGGCTTCCACCAATCCTCATTATTCTTATACCATTCAATTGTTGCTTCAAGGCCTGATCGAAAATCTGTATATTTTGGTTGCCATCCTAATTCATTTCTAAGTTTCGAAGAGTCGATAGCATAACGCAAATCATGCCCCGGCCTATCTTTAACAAGCTCAAGCCATGACTCGTCTTTACCCATAATTTCTAAAATCATTTTAAAGACTTCAATGTTACTTTTTTCCCCATTAGCTCCAATTAAGTAAGTTTCCCCAATTTTTCCCTTTTCGATTATACTTAGGACTCCCGAAGAGTGATCTTCTGTATGGATCCAGTCTCTGATGTTTTTGCCATCTCCATAGAGCTTCAACTTTTCTCCTACTAATATATTTGTAATTTGTCTTGGAATTATTTTTTCAACATGTTGATATGGACCGTAATTATTAGAGCAGTTACTAATTGTTACTTGAACTCCAAAACTTCTGGCCCAAGCTCTTACTAACAAATCTGAACTAGCCTTAGTACTTGAGTATGGACTTGAAGGATTGTAGGGGGTGTTTGGGGTAAATTTGACTGGATCATCAAGTTCAAGATCCCCATAAACTTCGTCTGTTGAAATATGATGCAATCGTTTTTTGTGTTTTTTTACAGCCTCTAATATTTGATAAGTTCCAACTACATTTGTATTAACGAAAGGCCAGGGCGAGGCTAGGGAATTATCATTGTGCGATTCAGCTGCAAAGTGAACGACTATATCTACTTCACCAACAGCACTTGAAAGAGGTTGTTCGTCGCAAATGTCACCTTTTATAAATGCGACCCGACCCTCACTAAAACCTTCAAGGTTTTTTAAATTCCCGGCATAAGTCAACTTATCAAAAACAGTAATATGCCAGTCAGGCCTTTCACGGTATATATGATGAACAAAATTTGACCCTATAAATCCTGCACCGCCGGTGACTAGTATTTTCATTTTCTTTAGTATATCAGCAAGTGGCTAAGTAATTATGTTTGTTATCTGACTAACGATTTTATCCAATCTTGCCTTTGAGCTAGCCTCAGCATTTAGTCTAAGTAATGGTTCAGTATTGCTTGGCCGTATGTTAAACCAGCCATCTGAAAAGTAAACAGTGAGTCCATCTAACAAATCTTGCTTTTGTCCATCAAAAGCCTTTGCGGCCTTTTTTATAACCGCTTCTTTGTCTTCTACCTCAAGATTAGTTTCTTCAATTTGTACGTACTTTGATCTTAGGCTAGAAACTATGCTACTAAGTGGACGTTTCTCAATACTTAAAATATACATAGCAATCATAGCTGCAATTAAACCGCTGTCGGCCATATAGTTATCGCGGAAATAATAATGTCCACTATGCTCGCCAGCAAGTACCGCACCGTATTTACGCATGTCGTTCTTTATAAAAGAGTGACCAACACGGGTTCTAATCGCTTTACCGCCAGCCTTCTCAATCGTTTCCGGGACTACTCTGCCACAGATGGCATTATATAAAACTGTAGCCCCCGGGTTTTTATCTAAAAAATATTCTGCTAACAAAGCCGTTAGTACAGACCCACTTAATGGAGCTCCATGCTCATCTATAATAACCGCTCTATCACCGTCGCCGTCAAATGCAATACCAGCATCACATTTATTCTTGGTTACAGTTTTTTGTAGGTCAGCCAAGTTTTCCAGTATTAATGGATTTGCTATGTGATTTGGAAAAGTTCCATCAAGCTCAAAGAATAATTCATTGATCTCGAATGGAAGGTATGGTTCGATTTCGGGGAATATTTTACCAGCCATGCCGTTGCCAGCGTCGACAGCAAGCTTCAGTGGTCTGAGCTTATCTATATCTATGAAAGTAAGAACATGCTCAACCCATTCCTCAATTATATCTTTAGATTCGACAGAGCCTGGCTTAGACTTTTCTTTAAAATCACCCTTACTGACTAACTCTTTTATTTCAAGTAGCCCTGAATTTTCACCAATTGGTTTAGCTTCTTCACGGCAAAGTTTAATGCCGTTATATTCACCAGGATTATGACTAGCGGTTATCATAGCACCACCAGACAGACCGTAATTACCGACAGCAAAATAAATCATGTCACTTGTAACTTCACCAATATCCCAAACATCTACACCTTGTTTTCTAAGTCCTTCTATTAGCGCCTTACTTAGACTTGCCGAATCGCTTCTCATATCTCTACCTACGGCTACTAGTCCTTTTTTCGGAAGCCAATCAGCAAAAGCCCTACCTATTTTTTCTACAGACTCAGTATTGAGTTCGGTGCCAACCTTACCCCTAATGTCGTATGCTTTAAATATATCTTCAGAGACTTTAGTCATAGTTAACTTACCTATAATAAGTGTATGGTCCAATAAAACAAATAAGTTTAATGCTTTTATTTAGGTGTATAATGGTCATGTATATATGGCCGTAAAAGTGTTAAATAATAAATCAAAAATATTCAGAGGCAGAGAAAATGATAAAAGCAGTACTTAGCACTTCTAAGACTATACTATTAGGATTTATAACTGCACTTACTATAGGCTCGTTTTTAACGCTTTCAGCCAGTGCCCTTACTCCATATTTTAATGTTTTTAATGGTGATGTAGTTACTGGCGATGCCGGTTTTGGTAATAGTTGTGGTTCGAGTTCTAGTGCCGGTATTCTTGGATATAATGTTACTAATAATGGATCAGCAACTAACCTGGCTGCATTAGCGCCTAGTGTAATTAATGGATTTCAAACATCTAGTGGCATCGCTCCAAACGGAGGATCACTTTCTCCATTCTTCTCTAGCTCAGCATCTGATCCTTTGACCTTCGCTAATACTACAGGTACATTCGGGGGTTATTATGGGGCAACTAGCACTTGCATGACAGATTATTATTCATTAACTTCCGCTGTATCCGGATTAAACGATCAGACTCTTGCTTCGAGTGGCCCCTATAATCTATCAACCACTCCTACTAACCCATTTGGTCCAGGTCTTTGTATCACTCCACCTGTACCTCCTAGCACTCCACCTGCACCTCCGACAGTGCCTACTACTTACTGTTGGGTTACGCCTCCACCAAGCCCAAATCATTATATACAAATTAATGCTTCATCATTTTCAGGAAATCTTGTTGTTTTTGTAAATGGAGATGTAGATGTTAATACAAATATATCGTTAAGTTCATCTTATAGTAATACCAACGATATTCCGAATCTATATGTAATAGCCTCAGGAAATATAAATATTGCAAGTGGAGTCAATACACTTGATGGAGTATATGTAGCAGAACCAACTTCAATAGTAAACCAAGGTGGATATATAACCACATGTGCAACAACTACAGATACGCAATGGGCCGCTTCAGCACTGACAACTAACTGTGGTGGCGTATTAAATGTAGATGGCTCATTCCAGGCAAAGCAAGTTAGGCTTAATCGAACCGGTGGCGATGTAGCTACTACCGCAGCAGAGAATTTTACATTTGACCCAAGCATCTGGATAAATAATCCTCTTGGCAATATCTTCCCATCGTCAGGTGGAAATCCGAATTATTTATCTGTTTCCAATTTACCCCCGGTACTATAGTGAATTAATTAGGTTGGTAATTCCTTCTCTAAATTTATCGGTAGAGAATTTAGATGAACTTGCTTGAACCGTATTAATATCGAACACCTTATTATTAAAAGCGTCCAATGCTACGCCTAAACTATCGGGATTCTGTTGTCTAAATAGTATCCCGTTATCGTCATTAATATAGTCCATAACACCGCCTTGAGCGAATGCAATAACTGGAGTCCCAGCAGCTAACGCTTCAACTGCTGCGATACCAAAGTCATCAATTCCCGGGAAAATAAATCCTTTAGCAGACGCAAGATGCTCGGCCTTTTCAGCATCACTAATTTGGCCCAAAAATTTAATTGTTGGGCCTGCAACATGTCTGAGCTTAGCGTTCTCTGGACCAGATCCAATGACAGTAAGGTCTAAATTTAATTTAGTACAAGCTCTAACAGCTAAGTCGATGCGTTTATATGGTGTTTGGCGGCCTACTACTATGAATCCAGATCGCTCAGAAGCAAAGGCCGTTGCATTTGAATAGTCTTTAACATCAACAGGCGGAAATATTATAGTTGAGTTTCTTTTATAGTATTTATTAATATTTTCCTGAGTATAACTCGAGTTAGCTACTAATGTTTGAGGTCTTTGAGCAGCTTTAAAGTCCCATTTTCGCATAGGACCAACAAGTAGTTTAAGGCCAAGTCTAGCCAACCAATCAAAAGCTCCCCATCCTGGCCTTCTCATATAAGCATCGTATCTTGTCCAGTAATAGTGAGTAGGTGAGTGGCAATATGATACATGTATTGTTCTTGGTCCAGTTTTAACGCCTTTTGCCTCGGCGCCACTAGAAGATATTACTAAATCATAGTTACTTAAATCCAAATGAGAGAAACTAAATGCCCTTAAAACTGGAAAGAGTTTCCTAAGACTTCTAGGCAGCTTGTTTAACCAGGTCGTTCTAATATCGGCATCATGAAACCAATTTATCTTAGAAGGATCATATTGAGAGGTATATATTGGAGCATTTGGGAACATCCTATGTAGTTCCAGAACCACAAGTTCTGCTCCACCAATACCGGTTAGCCAGTCACATACGATTGCTACTTTTTTTTCTTCTGTTACCACCTATTTTGTGCCTTTATTTGTTAGAACAGCTTTCACAGTCTTAGTTAAAATTATGCAATCTAACCAGAAGCTCCAATTCTGTACATAATATATATCAAGCTGCCTTCTTTCTTCGAAGCCTATGTCTCTTCTTCCAGACACCTGTGCTAGTCCAGTGAGCCCAGACTTAACGCTTAAGATAGAATGGCGCCCGCCATAGCTTTCTAGTTCTTCGGGGACTAAAGCTCTTGGTCCAACTAAACTGATGTCGCCTTTTAGTATGTTAATAATTTGGGGTAATTCGTCTAAACTGGAAGCTCGTAGAAATCTACCAATCTTTGTTATTCTTGGATCATTCGGTATAGAATCGCCATTATCCCTATATTTTTTGATAAGTTCGGGCTTACCCATAAGCGTGAATGCTTGCTCGGGGGAAATACTATTATACTTTTTCTTCATAGTTCTAAATTTGTAAGCTTTGAACTTATGATCATATCTTGTTAATCTAGTTTGCTTTAAGATTAGTCCGCCCCTGCCGCCAAATAGGATAATCAAAATAATTGTTATCAGCATGAAGGGAATAGCAATAATAAATAGTATTATGCCAATTATAAGGTCAAATATACGTTTTACTACTCGGCCCCAACCAAATATTTGAGTCTGATGAACTGCAATTACTGGTAGCGACGCTCTAAATAATTCAACCTCTATCTTCCCAGTAAACAACTCACTATTGGCTGGTGTAAATCTATAACCAATATGTTTACTCTGAGTATATTCAAGTATTTCTTTATTTTTTTCTTCATCTGAATATAGTTCAGTTTGCAAGATACTATCTATCTTGGCTGATCCTATACGTTTTTTAGCATCATCAAAAGTTGAAAATATAGGTATGGTTCTGTACATGTCATCTAAATGTGCTGATGGACCAACCACACCGATAATTCGATAACCCGAAACCCTAAAGTCATACAAGAGTTTGATTAGCTCATGGGTAATTTTTGTATTACCAACTAACAAGACATTGGTTATACCTATGTCATATGTAAACAGAACACTTCTTATATATCTGGCAAGATTTCTGAAAATTACTAGTAGTGCAAAAGATAATACGAATCCATAAAACGCGACCAAATGAGCAGGGAATATGGTCTTATTGAATATGTAGCTGTAACCGATTATAAATAGAATTCCTATAAATGAATCAACAAATAGCCGCCCTGCTTCAGAGAATCGATTTTCATAGATACTATTGTTATATAGACCTGTTAGAGCAAAAATAAGTATCCAGAATGGCAGAATTATAAAGAATGCATCGATATAACTCATGGCATGAACTGGACTAGCTATTTTTTCATGATCAATACTAACCCTAAGTATGTACGATATGCCAAAAGCTAGTAGTAGAGACAAGAAGTCACCAACTACTGAGAAATAGACTATATACCAAAGAGGCTTTACTTTTCATAAGCTATACTAGATTGTAGCATTCATGAATCAATCATTAACTACACGTTTATCAAATATTATTGGCTTAATAATTGCAGCCATTATCATTTTACTGCCTTTTCATGAATTTTTGACTACTTGGGCCGCCAGTAACTTCAACCATTACGATCTTTTTAGAGCGTGGAAAGAAGTATTGTTAGTTCTTTTGAGCCCTTTTGTTATCTATATCATTTTTAAAACTCCTCGCTTGAAAAAGTGGATTGTTAATGATTGGATACCTTTGCTAATTCTTGTATATATAAGTCTTAATATTTCTTTGGGTCTTAATGCATATGCGGCTAATAGAGTAAATGCATTAGCATTAGCCGAAGGGTTAATGATTGACCTTAGGTTCTTAGTATTCTTCATCATTGCTGCAGTTGCAGCATACAAGGCTAAATTCTTAAAAGATAATTGGCAGGTAATACTGCTCGTACCTGCAGCACTAACAGTTGCATTTGGTTTGGCCCAACTTTTTTTGAGCCTTAATTTCCTTAGCCATTTCGGATATGGGGCAAAAACTATTCCTGCCTATTCTACAGTTGATCAAAAACTGAGATACCATCGAATACAATCGACACTACGTGGCCCTAACCCGTTTGGAGCCTATTTGATTTTGATAATATCTGCTTGTTTTATTAATCTAAAAAAACAAAAGTGGCTGAAAATAATACTCGCACTTACTGGTTTAGTTGCTCTTTTCTTTACATACTCACGTAGTGCTTACATAGGTTTAGCAATAAGCTTAGCCATTCTTTATTACTTAATTAAATTACATGGTAAGATCCGAAGTCAGGTTGTATTAATATGCGGTGTTGCAATTATTGTTTTAGGCTTGGGTATCATAACTCTTCGCCATAACAGTACTATAGATAATGTATTTTTTCATACTTCGAACTCATCAAGAGCATCTATAAGCTCAAATTCCGAGCGCGCATCAGCAATGGAAAATGGGCTTAAGGAAGTGGTCCGTGAACCACTTGGAGAAGGTACGGGAACGGCTGGCCCAGCTTCAGAACACAATGATCATCCAGCAAGAATTGCCGAGAATTATTATATTCAAATTGCTCAAGAAACTGGTTGGCTTGGATTTTTACTTTTCTTGGCAATAAATATCATAGTTGGTATGAGACTATGGAAACTAAAAAAAGATCCATTAGCAAGTCTTCTTTTCGCAAGTTTAATTGGCATAAGCTTTGTTAACTTGCTATCTCATGAGTGGGCAGATGATACTCTCAGTTTAATATGGTGGGGAATGGCTGGAATTATGCTTACGCCTGCTATAATGAAGGATGTTAAAAAGTAGCTAAACATAAGTTATGCCTCAAACAAAAAATTCTAAAAGTAAACGTTGGTCCGTAAAACAGATAGTTGAATATCTCGTAAGCGGTGGAGCATATTTTTGGAGTGGTTATCTGGCATTCTTTATTTTTTGGTCAGTCTTCCACTGGAATCTTTTCCTTGCAAAAATTGGTGCCGATATTATTGGCTGGGTAGTTAACTATATGCTGCAACGCTACTGGGTATTTAATAATGCTGACCTTGCTAAACATAAGACCGAAGTTACTACAAGGTATCTGATAATAACTGCAGTAAATTTTCTTATCGATTATCTAATAGTTAGAGGTCTTAGAAACGCTGGGCTTACGCCATATCTTGGCCAATTTGTGTCAGCTGGATTCTTTACAATATGGAATTATTTCTGGTACAAATACTGGGTTTTCCCAGAGAAGAAAATGACTAACAAAACTAGAACTCGGACAAGGATTAGGCCTGCATGAGTGAGCCAATTCAACCAACCAAGAAACAAAAGGAGTTACTTACTTATATTGAGAATTTTATTGAAGCACATGGCTACAGCCCAAGCTACCGAGAAATTATGAAAGCGTTGAACTACACCTCAGTGGCCACGGTTTCGCTGCATGTTAATAACCTTATAAAACGAGGTCACTTAAAAAAGCGTGACCATTCGGCTCGGTCGCTTGAAGTTGTTTCAGGTAGCCTAAAGTCCGCCAGCCTTAAAAGTAATCAAATTCGCCCAGAAGAAGAAAAGTGGCTCATTGAAAAGGTTGAGTACTATTTTAAGAAATTAGAAGATAGTTCGGTAGTTGAAGTTCCGTTAGTTGATGAGCTCTATGTGTTAATAGGAGCATTGAAAGTGCTAGGACTTAATGGTGCTGCCCAAAGCTTTATGCCAAGGCTAACAGCAATTAAAGCTAGAGCACAATAGTATTAGCAAAAAGTGGTATTAGTGGCATAATTAGTAGTATGAAGAGAATTGGTGTTTATGTTAGTGCGTTTGACCCAATTCATCAGGGTCATATAAGTTTTGCAGAGAATGCAGTTGCTATGCACGGATTAGACAAATTGTATTTTCTGGTAGAGCCTACACCTCGCTATCAGCAAGGCGTCAAAGCTTTTGACCATAGAGTTAATATGGCGATCTTAGGAGTAGCAAATAATCCTAGACTTGGAACAATCGTTATTAAATCTAAGGCAAACTTAGCTGAGTATATTGACCTTCTACAATCACGATTTAGTGGCCACAAATTAGCAGTGATTGTACCTGATCATGCACTTAAACGTTTCTTTAGACTGCCAAATTTACTAAGCATAGACTTCAGCAGCATAGATATTATCGTTGGGCTTAATAATCAATCTGCCGACGAGATTAACCTTAGGCTAAGGTTACTAAGTGAAACAAGCGGACTTAAATTTAAATATTCTTGGTTTGAGTCTAGGGACGTATATGTTAATAGTTCCGATGTAAAGAAAAAATTAAAACAAGGGATTAAACCCAAAGAAATACCTGAGGAAGTTTACAAATACATCGTTAATGAAAAACTTTATACTTCGGCAGCTTCTTCTAGAGCATAGTGTGAGCTTATATATGCTTTGTGCTTTTCTTGATACTTAATAAACTCGCTCTTTTTTAGTCCACTGTTTTTAATAAAGGCCGCAACATTATCATTACCAATGTAATGAGGAATAACTACATAGTCTGCGCCAAGTTCGTACAACTCATCAGCTTTTTTAATTGATTCAGCATGAACTAAAACAATGGATTTAGGATTAATTTTAGCAATCAGTTTTAGTAAGAATACATTAACGTCATGGTCGGTAATAGTTGAGACAATAAGTTTAGATTTTTCAATACCAATTTCGCCGAGTAATTCAATATCAGTAGCATCACCATATATACAGTTGATCTTTTGTTGCTCCATTAATTCAATAACCTCAGGATCATAATCAACTACCACAAAATCGTGTTTTAATTTTTTAAATAACTGAATGAATTCTTGACCACCTTTTCTATAACCAAATAATACTGACTGATAATTGTGCTGCAACAAAGAGTTATCGGCGTGAGTTCTAGAACGCTCAAAAATTCTTAGTGGTCTTTCCATGGCTTTATATATTCCGTTTGCATAGTTAATAAGATAGGTTGAACTAGCAATCGTAATTAATGCCACGAACGTAATTACATTAACCATGCTGGCTGGAACTATGCCAGCTGAATTACCGAGCAAGACCAGGACTAATGAAAACTCACTAATTTGCCCTAAGCTAATGGCGGTTTTAAAGCTGGTTTGTTTTTTATAGCGCATTGCACCCATGGTTATCAAAACTACAAATGGCTTAATTAGAACCACTATTAAAATGCTGATTATTAGAAGCTTTAATTCTGACCCAATAGTAGAAAACGTTAGTCTACTACCTAACGAAATAAAGAACACCACTATAAAAAAGTCTCGGAGAGGTCTTAATTTTGCACTAATTTCTTGCGAGAAAGGTAAGTTAGCTAGCGCTACACCACCAAGTAACGCACCAATCTCTAAGCTAAAACCAATGCCTTGGAAAAGAGCAGCTGCGCCAAAGCCCCAGCCTATTGCAAATAGAAATAGAAATTCTTGACTACTAGCAATAAACTTACTAACTCTGGGCAGTAAATAGTTGCCGACCAAGAACAATGGTACTGCAGCAAGTAATCCCTTCGTGGCCAACATTCCTAGTTGAGGTAATGAAATGGAGGAATTATTTCCTTGGGAAGTTACAAAGAGCAGTGCAAATACAGCAATTAAATCTTGGATTATAAGTATGCCAATAGTTATTTTTCCATAAAGTCTGTTGTTCTCTTTTTTATCACTAAGCAGTTTAAGAATAATAATGGTACTACTGAAAGACAGTGCCATACCTAAAAAGGCCGCTTGCCGGAAGTTAAAACCAAGCTCTCGTCCAAATAGAACACCGATGATTGCAACTATGGCAACCTGAACAAGTCCCGCAACCGCTGCAATTTTCCCTACCTCTTTGATAACTTTTGGGTTTAGTCCAAGACCTATGATGAAGAGCAGTAGTGCTATGCCGATATTAGAGAATGTAGCAATTGAATCAACTGACCCAATAACACGAAAAACTAGTGGGCCAACAATAATTCCAGTCAGAATATGACCAATAATAAGCGGCTGCTTAATCAATCTCATAAGTAATGCCATGGCAGATGCTATGACGATTACTATACTTAGGGCTGTGAAAACACTTTCATGCATTTTTATTTTTTTATCTAACCTGTTATTAGTTTACAGGCATAAGCTTTATTATCAATAGGAGTTTTATGCCAGCACTTGACTTAGCTTAACGCTTATGTAAATATACTAATACTTCTAAAAAGCAGAGTGCTTGCTCTGGTTTGAAGACAAAAACAATAAAAAGAAATCTCAATTTGTTTTTTGGTGGAACGATTTGAGTGGGAGGTGTGGGCTATGCCCATCAAAATAAAAATAATACCCTCACGAGGTGCAAAAGTGGATGTTAAAATTCGCCGTCCTAGATGGCAACAATTTATTAAGTACTAAAAGGTAGCTGATTACTTAGCCTTTAGCGTGTTAGACTGATTTTATGTACGTAGTACTAGAAGTTATATTAGCCTTATTGGTAATTTTCTTTGTTAGTATTGCCAAGGTGTATCATTCTATCCCGCTAACGGAGCTTAAACGAAGAGCAAGAGCGGGTGAGCAGCCAGCCAAATCTTTATACGTAGTTGCTTCCTATGAATACAGTTCTCAAATATTTTTATATTTGCTAGCTGCAATTGCTAGTACTTTCTTTTTTGTGTATGTAGCCCGTAAATCACCACTGTGGGTGGCATTGGTCGTTGACTTAGCCCTTATATGGTTGGCTTATGTTTGGATACCAAGAAGCTCAATTGGCATAGTAAGTGAATATCTTGCTCAAGTTGTAGCTAGACCGCTGGGATGGATCCTTCAATATATTCACCCACCACTGAAACACGCAAGAAAAGCAATGCCCAAATCATCACACACGGGTTTATATGAAAAATCCGATATAGTTAAACTTCTGGATGTTCAACAAAAACAAACTGACAATAGAATTAATGAGTTTGAGATAGATCTCCTGAAGCATGCATTAAATTTTGGCGATAAACAAGTGCTGGATATTATGACGCCTAGACGAAAAGTTAAAGCCATTTCTGTTAATGAAACCCTAGGACCAATCGTACTCAGTGAGTTGCATAAAACTAAGCATACTTACTTTCCTGTTTACGGTGATAAAACCACTGACATCGTAGGAATACTTAGTATTGCTGCACTGACAAACTCGAGAATTACGCTAAAGGTTAATGAAATAATGAGTCAATCACTACACTATGTTCATGAGGAACAATATTTGGATGAAGCGCTCCAAGTAATTATCAAATCATCTCAGGAAGTATTAGTAGTGATAAATAGTGATCAAGAATATGTTGGAATTATTACTGCCAGGGAGATATTAAAGAATTTAGTAGGAGATGTAATAACTGAAGAGTTCGATAACTATGATAATAGGGAACTTGTAGCAAACAGATTTACACCACCAGAGCCGTCTCTAGAGATTACTCCGCCTGAAGACGAACTTGATAAACCTAATCAGGAAACTTCTGCCTGAGCCATTCGTCTAAACTGCCTGCGCCACCACCATTCATGGCAACCACCATGTCGTTATTTAGAATATGTTTTTTGATTATCTCTTCTAGCCCCGCATCTCTAGTTTCTGCCTTTGCAATTGAAGGATCTGACAAGCGAGAAATTAGCTCCTCTGGGGTTAATATTTTCTGCTCTGGATCTTCTCTGGCTAAATAACTAGGTAGCCAATATACAACTCTAGCTCCGTTAAAGCAGTCTTTGTATTCATCTTTAATATAATGTTGTCTTCGGTCTGTCAGTGGTTCATAAATAACTATTACGTCTTGTCTGTTTCTGCTGGCTATCTCAAGAGCCATACTCATTGCGCCACGAATTTTTTCTGGTGTATGAGCATAATCGGTATAAAGATTTGGGACTAATTTCTCCATTCGACGCTTAAGACCAGGAAACTTATTTATAATTGGTATTAAATTATCTATCGGCTCATTGGTTATTTCATGTAATGTTCTTACGGCCAGGTAGGCATCAAGTCTGGTATATTCACCGAAGAGCGTGATTTTATATATATGAGGGTTCTGAGATTTCTCAACTATAACTCCAGGCTTACCCTCGAGCTTTAAGTATTGATCATCTTCCTCCCAAATTATTGTATGTTTTGATTGCTCTACAAATTCAATAAAGGCGTCTTGGTATTCTTCACGGGTCTTATATATTTCATGATGATCCCAACTAACTCCGCTGATCACGCTAATATATGGTCTGAAACTAAGGAAGTTTCGATCGAATTCATCTGCTTCATAGACAAAGAACTCGGAATTCTTTTCAAATTCACCATCGTCTCCAAAACCAATTTTTGCGCCGAGCGAATAACTAACAGGCAAACCCAGCTGTTTAAACATCCATATAATCATGGCTGTAGTGGTTGATTTACCATGCGTGCCGGCCACTGCAATTAGTTTGAAATGGTGATCAACAATAATTTCATTGAGAAGTTCATCTCTCTTGCTTACCTTTATTCCATTCTCTTCACAGAATTTTATTTCTGGTGAATTAGGGTTCTCAATAGCTACAGCTGAACTGTAGACGAACCAATCGATTGGATTCTCGCTATGAACTTTGGCAATATGCTCAGCCGATTGGCCTATATATATGTCAGTGATGCCTTGTTGCCTTAAAGCCTCAATATAGCTAGAATCATGTTTATCTGATCCCGAAACCTGATAGCCTGCTTTGTGTGCTAACAGAGCCAAAGGGCCAATTCCAGCTCCACCAATAGCTGAGAAATATATATGCATGAGTACAGTCTAACATGTAAAACTTAAGCAACTTTTGATTAAGTAGATTTAGCTAGACATCATATAATAATCAGTAAATATATGAATAAGCATAAACTTCACCATATTTTGGCAAAGATAAAGCCAATTAGTTATTGGTATTTTTTTATTGCCTTTCTGATAAGTGGTAGTGTCGCAATTTATGCACTAAGACAGAATAATCTTCATGCAATATCTCTCAGAAATAAACTTCTACAAGTAGATAAGGCAAATGGTAACACCTCACTTGCCCTGAACAACCTTCGTAAATATATCTACTCACATATGAATACTAACCTTGCAAGCGGCCCAAATGCTATTTACCCACCGATTCAGCTCAAATATACCTATCAACGCCTAGAGGCTGCACAAAATGCGAGTGTTAATACATCAAACGCCCAAGTTTATTCAGATGCGGAAGCTTACTGCCAAAAATTGATTCCTGATGGTTTTTCGGGTAGGGGTAGGGTGCCTTGCATCGAAAGTTACGTGACTACGCATGGAAGTTCTGCTCAACCCATCTCACCAGCTCTTTATGAGTTTGATTTTGTGTCTCCATTTTGGTCACCAGACTTGGCAGGCTGGAGCTTATTAGTCAGTTTCTTATTCTTTGTATTGTTTGTAGCTAGGTTTGGCTTAGAGAAATGGCTTAATTACAGGCTAAAACCAGCACCTAAAGAGGACGATTAGACTATAAGTTTAAGAGCTCGTGGCAGCGGAGGCTGGAGCAGTAAAGGTCATTGCACTAGATGAACAATTTGATCCATCTGAGAACCAGTTATTAATAGCAGTTGTTATTTGACTGCTACTTTTTAGATTATTCCAATATGAAACCTGAGCATTCTTTATTACCATACTGTCTTGTGGGTTATAGGCGTTACAAGACAAATTAGTTAGTGCTAGTACTTTTGTTGAGGCTGTGCTTGAAGACTGAAGATAAAAAACATGATTTAGCACAATATACTGTGAGTTAATTGTTTGAATGTGACCGAAGTAAACCTGGGCATTACCACCAACATTGACCCAAACAGCTTGATAATCTGATCTATTTACATTGCTACTCTCACTTCCAGTGGTATTGGTAACAGCAAAGAATATAATGGCTAGTAACAGAACTGCCATTCCAATTATTAATATGTCAAACAATGTTCTTAGACTGAAAAAACTCCTCTTATTTTGACTTGAATGGCTTACGTGATGAGCGCTATGCTTTGGCTCAGATACGTTATTAGATGTTTCCATTTTTTGCTTAAACTCCCACATTTACCCTTATTATTATATCTTCTTTAGATGTTTGTAGTGTAGCCTATACGCTTATTCTTATCAATAATCTATTGCTAAATAAACTACAATTTTTCAAGATAAGTAACCTGTTAGGGAGACAATAGAGATAAATAGAGTTGACAATCTGAAACACTCAAGAGTATGGTATGAATACAATTACAAATTTACAAGAGAGGGAGAGATGTAATAATGGCATATAAGCACACAAATTCTAAAGGAGTAACATATTTTCTAAACTCAAAGAACGTTACTTTGCGTGGTGGCAAGAAGCAGACCATTTACTACTTCAGTAAGGACGAACGACCTGAAACAGTTAATGAACTACCTGCTGGTTACTCAGTTAATGAAAACCCACGAAACGGTTTCTTAACACTAAAGCGCAAATAGTTTAGTTTTTTAAAGCAAAACCTGATGTAACGCCTGATGCATTTCAGGCGTTATTATTTTATACTAAATACATATGAACATATACGACGAATTACCACGACCATTCTTTGTCTTAGCGCCACTAGATGACGTTACTGATGTAGTGTTTAGGCAAATTGTGGCAGATTGTGCCAAACCAGATCTGTTTTTCACAGAGTTTGTGAATGTTGATGGACTTCAAAGCCCAGGTAGAGCAAGGCTTATGCACAAATTAAGGGTTTCTGAGAGCGATAAGCCAATAATTGCTCAGCTATGGGGCAAAAACCCGGAGAACTACTATAAGACGACCGGTGAGCTACTGGATATGGGCTATGCGGGGGTAGACATAAACATGGGTTGTCCAATAAAGGCAATTGTAAACAATGGTTGTTGCTCAGCCCTTATTAATGATAGGCCTCTAGCCAAGGAAATCATTGATGCTGTTAAAGTCAGGCGCTAATGGAAAGATTCCAGTAAGCGTAAAAACAAGGCTAGGCTATAACGATATAGATTTTACGTGGCATGAGTTCTTACTAGGACAAGGACTAGATAGTTTAACTATCCATGGACGGACTAAGAAGGAAATGAGCCTTGTTCCGGCGGACTGGGGTTCTATTGGCCATATAAGAGAGCTTAGAGATAAAATTAGTCCTAAGACCCTAATAGTTGGTAATGGTGATGTAGAAAGCGTTAAGGCTGGTAGAGAGCTGGCCCTCAAGTACAAACTAGATGGGATAATGATCGGTCGGGGCATATTTACTGACCCATTTGTATTTAGTGGTAGTTCTATTTGGGCCGAGAAGACGCCAAAAGAAAAAAGGGAGTTGTTTGCTAAACATATCCAATTATTTGCCGATACATGGAAAAATAACGAAAGAAAAATAATCACACTTCGGAGATTTGCTAAGGTATATATTAATAACTTTGATGGAGCAAAAGAACTTAGAGAAGCATTTAATGAGTACCGATTCCATTGAAGAATTACTCACATTACTAAAGTAATCTGTTATACTCGTCTTGAGAAATGGGGCTGTAGCTCAGTGGTTAGAGCAGTCGGCTCATAACCGATTGGTCGTTGGTTCGAATCCAACCAGCCCCACCAAAATGCTCACGCTGATTGCACTACTTTTTACCCGGTTTTATAGTCACTATTTGAACCAGCGTTTACTTCTATTCCTAAATCGAATATTTTCATCCAATTACTCTCGAGCTGAGCAGCCACTAAATAAGGATCATGCACAGAAATATTAAACAGCTCAGGGTTTATTGTTAAGTCAAAATTTCTTGGTTGTTTTTCTGCAACTACCAAATAGTTATAGTATCCTTCTATTTCCGGCCATATTTCTTCCCATTTTTTAGTTTTATAGTTATAAATACCAAGTCTGTTATAAAACATGTAGGCAATTACTATCCAAATTATTCCGTACACAGGAAAAAATAAAGATAAGATAAATCCGGGCCAATTCCAAGGTTTAATCATTCCTTTAATAAAGGCCGCTTTAAATGTTGCTCCTGCAAACGCGGCAGGGGTAATGGTGTTCATCTTGGAATTAAACATATAATATCCTGCAATTTGTAGATCTTGTTCCACAACAAATATAAATGTTCCCATGGAGGTCCTAAAAGCGTCACCAATATTGCTAGCTTTTATAACCCCGTTATATAAATGAGGCGTAATTACACTAATTATGTATTGCTCATGTCTGTTTAGGTCGTTAATTTGATTACTTAAAAGTCTGATTTGAAAACTAGAAGTCTGTTTATCATATTCAATTTGTATTATTTTTTTAAGATGAAGCATTAAAATAGTTGCCGCTACTTCTTTCATTTTTAAACGATTATCCAGCATGGTTCCAAAGAATGCTGGTGAAAGATTTATTGGTGCTGAGTATTCTGCAACTACGGTATTACTATTTTTTAGTTTGTGAAGGCGAGATCGGAAATCCATATATCTTAAAAAGTACCTTATATAAATGGGCAGGGATAGAAACGCAAATAGAATTACTAAAAGAATGTAACCATGTAAGTTCAAACCATTAACGGTAAACATGTAGACACTATAACAAAACTATTTATATAAATTTCGATTTTGCTTATGAATAAACTATAATCAAGAACATGAAAAACATAGTTCCATTTATTATATTTCTTATAATATTCTTTGGTGTCATTGCTTTTATGATAGTAAGTTATTTCAGGAAAAAAGAAGAAGTTTTCCAAGGGGTCGTAATTGATAAGAACATCAATGAGGTTCAACACATGAATAATGGGGGACCTCATATGACGGCTGGAATGAGTGGTGGCGTAACGCACCAATACATGATTAAAGTTAAAACAGACAATGGAAAAGAGATAAAATATCAGATATCAGAGGGAAAGTATGAAATTGTCAAAATTGGAGACAGAGTTTCAAAAGCAAAGGGAACTACTGACATTGATATATCTTCATCTTCTCAAACTACATCACCAACTACTCCAGTAAACTATACTCAAGGTAGCCCAGACCTGGCCCAATCAGCTCCAATTCCACCTATACAACCAGTAACAATAAACCCAACAGCCACATCACCTGCACCAACAGTACAGGGTCAAACTTCCCCAGATAGTTCGCAAACTATACCTCCCAAACAATAAATTTGACCTCTCTGTAATCTGAATAATCTTGATATTTTTGCTAAAATGTAGCTACCGTGATTAATAAAATTCAAACTTTTATAACAGAAATAATAAATAGAAGCTCGCAAGATATTCGGATTGCAGGGCTATTAGTATTTGGTGTAATTGCTATTCTAGTTACCTGGAGTGGTGTTGGAGCAGTAGAAACAAACTACAATCTTCAGAAACAAATTACTCAACTTCAGCAACAGAATGATCTAGCCAATCTACAAAACAACAATCTCTCACTACAGAATCAGTACTACAATACGAACGAATATCTAGAACTTCAATCAAGACAGCTATTAGGCAAAGCTTTGCCTGGTGAGAAGTTAATATTAGTGCCTAAAAGTGTAGCACTGGCAAATAATGTAAACATACCAAACGACAATAGCCTTACTTCAAACTCTCCCCCTCAAAAGCCAGAATATCAAAGCAATTTTGAGGCATGGATGAATTTCTTTTTCAGAAGAAACCAACAGTAGTTCTTAGCGCAGTCTATACACTTGAATTGTAACCTGATACATTTATTATGATGCGGTGACCGAGAATAGGTGGCAGCTTGCAAAGCTGCAACGGTAGGTTAATGTCTATCTCGCATCTCCAAATATTATGACTGCACAAGAATATATTCAGAAAAAGCTAGATTTGCTAAAAGAGCCTTTACCAAACAACGGTGATCTTAAGGGTACCCCTGAAGAGATCGTTTATTCAAGATTAATGTCTAAGAAATTTCGTAAAGTTAAAGCTGGCAAACCTTGCGTAGACATTACGAGACGAGTAGTCAAAAAAGCAGTCAAAGACCAGACACCCATAATGGTTACACAGTGTTTCGGTGGCAATAAGTTGTGGAGATTTGATGAGGCTCCAGAGATTGAATGGGCAGAGCTCCTAAGTCTTATCTATTATGTGGATTGGATGAAATATGTTGCGGCTGTCCACAAACCGGGCATGATATTTGACTACTTCTCTCAAGACATAAGCGCTGAAAGGTTAGATAATCTAAACCGTGACGAACTAGATGCATACAGTAGTACTTTCCGGGCTATGTTAGATTGGATAAAGCCATATCTACCAGATAACGTGTCTATTACTTATCGTCGTCACCGTGAAATGTTTGATGATGAAAAGAAGTACGATTTGGAAATTGCAGAAGCAATGAAAAAGCACCTTAATGATCACAAGGGTAAATTGCCGGTTCTTGATGATGAGATGAGGGCTAGGACTGAGCTTAATGTTCGTCTTTTAAAAGGTCAAGACAAAGACCCTTTATGGAGAGAAAAAACAGAGCTACAGCATCAAGCTATATTTATGACCCCAACTCTTGGCAAGTATCTAAATTTTCCCGACATGGTATGGACTTGTCCTACTTATTATGATGATTCAATCGTAACCGGTAGCACAAAAAAATCTTTAGCTAAATTTTGGGCTGGAGTTGGTGCACTTGAACGCTCAGGCGACACTTATTATGACTTAGTTCTATCGCCAAAACAGCTAAACGCAGCTAAATTTGATTGGGAACCTGTCCATTTAGCTGGTCTTGAAGGGAAAAACTTTTCTAGAATTAGAGTCTTGAAATAAGGTAGATCTTTATCAATTGGATTTACTGAGATACTTATCTATAAACTGTCCAAGCGCATTATTAACAGAGTGTATTACCTCAGGATAAAGCCTGTAGTCATGGTTGCAGTTAATCTCAAAAAACATTTTTGGTTCAGATAATCCTTCATATATCTCAATAACCTTACTTAATTCCATAAATTCGTCTCGTGATGCATGAACTACAAGCTTGGGTCCTTTGAAATTCATTAGTGCCCCAAGAGGATTATGTCTTCTACCGTCTTCAAAATAAATCTTTGGTAAATCGAAATGTACTTGTTCTTTGGAGCGAACATCCCCAGGTGGTAAATCGCGTATCTCTGGCAATACTCCATTAACTAATCCATTTGGGCTTGGTGGAGTTGGTGCCCCATAGGCAGAGTTAATAACCACTAATGCTTTCACTGTCGGATTTGCAGACGCAAGCATTGCTGTGGCGCCCCCTCTACTATGGCCCAGTAGTAAAGTTGGCTTATTGCCATAGTGGCTAATGAGTTCGTTTACTGCCTTAAGGTAATTACTAGTTGTGTAATTACTTAGTTCACCCGGACTATCCCAGGTTCCCGGTGGATCAATGGCAAGTACAAAAAAACCTTTCTCGGCTAGGTATTTCCCATGACTAGTAAAGTTAATATAGTCTTTAGTATCTAGCCGGCCTGGCATTAATATTGCGATACGTGAGTTATTCTCATCACCATAAGTATTAGCGGCAGTCTCGTAGCTCTGAGTTCTAATTAGCTTCATGTGCATATAGTATCAAATAACTAAAAATCTCTGGCTTTTCATTAGAGATAAAGACATTCTGGTAGACCTTGTATATTCGAACTGGAAATTAATTGTTGGAAAACTATACAGATGAAGAAATTTGTATGAGTTTAATAGTGCATAGATGATATAACAAGTTCAGCATCCGTGAAGTTTGAACTACCTGAGATCTGCTGTAACGGTATTTGAGTTTTCAAAAAGCATTCTATAACAATATAGTCAGTTGGATCTCCGGGAAGCGGAGCACCTTCACCGGTCTGTGTGCTACCTTGAGTAGCATATTTATCTGTTGGGTAAGAGTAGCCACCATCTTGCCCAGCTCCTTCATCAGTACTTGTCTGTAATATGGCGCCATTTATTAATCCATCGCTTGAGCCTTGACCACGTGAGCCAATGCCATAAGTGAGAACTAGGTAATCAGACTTACCAATGTATTTAACTGGTATAGCCGAACTTGCTGGAACTTCAGGGGTAGGATCACCACCATTACCCTGGCCGTCGGTTATATCAATTGAGAACCCATCACTAGAAGTAAGTAAAGCATCGTCTTGCGTTGATGAAGGAGGATTACTTGATAATGTCCAATCAGATGGATACATGAAGCTTAATTTCTCAACTGGTAATGTATAAGTTTTCCAACCTGCATACGGGTTAATTGTAGTGGCTGTATTGGTAGGTTTTGCTTGCGTAGATTTAGTAATTGTCACAACTTTTACTGGTTGATGGTGATTCTTATAGACAAAGTAACCTACTGCTCCTATAAGAACAATAATTACGAAAACCATTATAAACTCCACGGCACTAAAACCCTTTTGGTTTTTGTTTAGTTTCATAAAGTAAGCATAAGCCAGCAACCATCTATTTACAATAAAAAACCTCTGTTTTTAAACAGAGGGAAATCATTCTGGTTGAGTACTTGCAATCGGAATGGAACCTAATAGCGAGTGAGATTTACAGATGGCAGCAGCTTAGGCTAGCAGCATAAAGTTTTATATGGATAGCCCGTGTAGGACTCGAACCTGTTTTCTTCTGCTAAAGGCTAGTAGCCAAGCGACTCAAACAATTTGATGATGCTATTGTAATCAGGCTGTGCTTCGTACTGAGCCAATGTGTATTCACCTAAGTATTGCTGGCCTTGTTCCGTAACCATATTAGCTGTGAGTTGGTAGTGGTCACCACTCACTTTCTGGCTTGCAGCCGCCTTTACATGGTCAACTGTTTGACCAACTGTATAGTTTTGGTCGGTCAGCACAAACTCAAAGACATCATTTGAGCTACTAGAGCCTGGGGCATTAAAGGCCACGAGATATAGTGGCACCTTACTCTTTAGCACACTAAGTGCTTTAACGCTTAATATGGTTTCAGTTCCGTTGTCCCCATCAATAACACCGTCACTTGCACTGGTAGGAAAATACTCAACTCTAAAAAAGTAAGGTACGCTACTAACTTGAGGTGAATAAAGCGATAGCTGATGTTCACTATCAGCTGTACAAGCTCCACCCGTACCTATTCCTGTTGCAGTCCAGGTGCTTGGGTACTTAAAGCTTAGGCCTTCACTTGTATCGCTACAGCTAATCCACCCAGCGTAAGGGTCGGGGGTTGTCGTAGTTATCTTTGCCGCCGTTGCTGGCTTAGTGTTAGTCGTAGTCGAAGCCGTAGTCTTGTGATTATTATGGTAAACCATGTAACCAACCGCCCCTATTACTACCAATATTAGTATTACTAATAGGACTTCTACTGCGCTGAAACCTGATTCATTTTTGTATACTTTCTTCATAATGCTTTAAGCATAACCTTGAAAAATGCTATATGCAATAACATCGGGGGCTTAGAATTCGTAACAGAGGTGAAATTACACTCTGGATGGGGTTATGGAACCTAGCAAATAGTACATTTTCTTGATCCGGAAACGAAAACGAGCCCTCAAGGGGCTCAAAAGTATCACTTGGTAGCGGGGGCAGGACTCGAACCTGCGACCTCGTGGTTATGAGCCACGCGAGCTGCCACTGCTCCACCCCGCGGTAATTTAATAAGAATAGCAAAAGGGGATTCAACCTGTCAAGTAATAACCAAACTTGACAATAAAGCAAATATATGTATAATAATGGATATTAACTTTTAAAACATAAAAAGGTAAAAAAATGAAAAAATCTATAAAACAAATCCTTCACCCGGAACTAGCATATGAGCTAATTCCTGTAGAATCGGACGAGATGATTGCAATTGACGAATATCTTAAAGCATTAGAGGATTAATTTTTTAGGACGTAATTACTTCTATACTGGCGAATGAACTTTTAAGACTATTTATAAGTGAGTTTGCAAGAGCATTCACCTGAGTAGAAGTTGAACAATTACTTGCTGGTGTTGTATAGGCAATATAATACGTAGGGTATTGTTTAACCAAAGTGGTAGTTGAACTGGCAGTTTTTGGGAATTGCCCATTTACTTTTTCTAAAGTACCGAGTGGTGCGACTGTCGCAGAAGCAGTGCATGCAGGATCAGCAGCAGCCAAAGTTTGACTAGACAAATTAACCCCTATCTTTGCACTGTTTTCAACAAATGTAAGGTCTACTAAGACCACAGGAAGTTTTAAAGAAACCCCTAACTCAGGAATATTATATATTGTTAATGTAGTAGATCCAGTTGTGGTTGCAGAAGTGCCATTAGTCATGGTTTTATTTTTTAATGCTTGGTTCTCGACTGTTAATGTCTTTACTTTGGCGTTGGCTGAATTGATTTTATTTTGTTGGTATTTATAAACTCCAAAAATACCACCGACGAATATGACAACAATTAGAACAACCAGTATTATCGTCCAAAGCTTGGATGTCTTCTCAGGTTTATTTGAAAATGCATTTTCCGGCATCAACTGTTCGACTTTATCTGTAGGCAATATTTCCTGAGAAGGTGGTGGTGCAGTTGCTGGTTTGACAGTAGTAGCACTATCCGTTGGAGTTTGTCCTGCCGGACTAGAATGAGGCATTGGACGAGATGGTCTGGCAAATCCATCAATAGAATTACCTTTTGGTGAATTAGAATTAGGTGCCCCCACTGGATTATCCATATTATTAAGTATTACTGAAATTTAGCTTAAACACAACCGCAAACACCCAGTTAATTAGTAGAATAGGAAACTATAAAGCTTGCTTGAATCGGCCTTGGTGGCATAATTATCTCATGACAACTTTCCAGTGTGTGGTTCATGGTAGTTTTTCAAAACATCTCGACGAGATCAGAAAAACAATGGAGACATTTACGGCGGCTGGTATTGAAGTATTGGCTCCAAGCAGCAGTGAGTTAGTGGCTGAGACTAATGGGTTTGGTTTGTTTATGGGTGAGGAAGGTAAAGACCCTAGACTTGTAGAACTATTATATTTACAAAAACTAAAACAATTGGGTAAACACGGCTTCAGTTATTTTGTAAATCCAGGTGGCTATATTGGTAAATCGGCTTCATATGAACTAGGCATAGCTCAACTTACAAATGTAAGATGTTTCTTCAGTAATAAACCAACCGATCACCCTGTATACATTCATAATAATTCGGTTGTCTCACCATCAGCACTCACTAGTTTTATAGAACTTAATAATTCTCTACCACTTCCTAGGGTTAAACGAAATGAAAAGTATATAAATCGGCTTTGGGAAAATTTAATGGTACCTGGATCAATCGTGGCGGCTGGGGCTATAATCGAACATCAACCTAGAAATAGTCGTATGGAAAAGGAGATCCTACTTGTTAAAACCCATAAATGGAACAACCGATATTCCATTGTTGGTGGCAAAGTAAAACGAAACGAGCAACTAAAAGAAACATTGCTCCGAGAAGTAAAAGAGGAAACCAGACTTAATGGAGAAGTCGGCAAACATTTATGTACATTTGATCAAATAAAGAATTCTGGATACTATCAGGTTGGCATTCAACATATATTTGTAGACAGTGTAGTTAAGGTAAAAAGTAAAAAAGTTACATTGAACGAAGAAGCTCAAGAATACATTTGGGCTTTGCCTAACGAGGCTTTAGCGCATCTAGACATTGAACCAAATGCCAGAGAAACAGTTGAGATTTATTCTAAAAGTATGCAATTAAGCTAAAATCTATGATTACAGAAGATTTACAAATAGAAAAATTAAAACTTGATGTTAAAGCTTTTGCTGAGACATACGTACCGTCAGACGAAGTAGCGAAACATTTAAAAACCGTTACTATAGTTCCAATAATTGGACCATTTGCAGTTGGGAAGACTTCGTTAATAAGTGAAATTATATCAAGATATCCAGATTTTGGTCATGCTCAGGGATTTACAACTAGAGACAAACGACCCGATGAAGACCCGGAGACGTATAGATTTATTAAAGAGAATAAAATTAACTTAAACAAAATTATTAACGATGTAATTGAAAGAAATTTTGTCCAAATAGCTACTCACCCTGTATCAAATGCAGTTTATGGTACGTCCATTGAAGACTATCAAGCACCTTTTACATTGATAGCTGCATTTTCAAGTTCAATGGATGATATAAACCGAACTGGTTTTGGTATTGTTAAACCTGTTGGCTTAGTGGCTCCACTTTCACATTGGAAAACACGTATAGAAGTACGTAAAGGACAGATAGATAGCATAGAATATAAAAACAGATTAGTTGAAGCAAAACAGAGTTTAACTTGGTTACTTGATCAAGGCCCCAATTTCCCTTGGCTAGTTAACGCAGATGGTCAACTTGGTAAAACCGCGGACAACTTAGTTAGTATAGTTAGAGGAGGGGCAGCATTTGATCATGGAAATAGAAAAGTTGGGGAACAACTTCTTGCATATTTAGAATCAGCTGCATAACTTAAGAGTAACCATTAGCTTTATTTGAAGACAGTGTTGTGATACAGTTGGCTAAAGATAAGAAGATGGAAAATCAACAAACACAGCCCACCCAGAACCCGAGTGAACCCGTAGCTCCAGTTCAAGCATCTCCTAACGTTAGTTCTGTATCGCCGCAACAATCGCCTGACCCTAGCCAACCAGCCAAAAGCTTAGGTATGTTTGGCAGGAGAATGGGGCGACTTAGCTATTTTCTTGGTGGCTTCTATGCTCTTCTTCCCTTAGTAATCGTAGCTATCCTTTTGATAATCAGCCATTTTGTAATGACGCCGTCCTCAACAAATCTATCATCTGGTATGTATAGCTCAAATATGAATTCGCAGGCACTTAGTTCCAGTAACTCGGGATCAGGCATACTAAATGTTATAGCTATTATTGTTGGTATTGCCTCGGTAATAATGATTATACCGATATCAATATCTTTACAAATAAGAAGATGGCATGATCTTGATAAGTCAGGTTGGTTTATTTTGCTTGGGTTTATACCTTTTGCTAGTTTCTTTGTTGGATTGTATCTTCTCTTTGCCCCAGGTAAGCTAGAACCAAACCAGTATGGCCCTCAAGTGAGTTCAAATAAATTTTTAGTAGTACTAGGTTTTAAACCTCCTACAACTTAGGGCAGCTTTCTAAAAGTACATAATTTCTAACGAACGTTTGTTATATTATGTTTGAGTGCAGCAAGATCCAGCAAATATTTATGAGTCAGAAGACAGCAAGCTAACGCAAGAAACTGAGCGTTTAAGTAGCTTCGATTTGCCCAATCAAATATCTATAGATGCGATAGGTGCTATGAATCTTGGAGAGTTCTTTTTGGATGTGGGAGCAGGTCCGAATATCAGCCTATTTAAATATGTAAGTTCACGTGGTGGCATATATACTGCCCTTGATAAAAATGATGAATTCCTAGAAAAACAGAGGCTTTGGGGAGCTGATACCGTAAAGGGTGATGTAAGAGCACTACCATTTGACAGTGACTCTTTTGATATTGTTCATGCAAGATTTGTCATTGCACACCTCGGTAATGATAAACAAAAAGGAATTAAATCTATTTTGAGGGTGGTGAAGTCTGGAGGAAGAGCACTATTTATCGATTTTGACTGGGCAACCGCCAGTGGGTCAGATGTATTTGAAAAAGTTAAGAATTATATGATAAATGGTGGTTTTCTTTTTGACGCAGATTTTGGATCAACATTAGAACAAGAAGTTAAAAAATCTGGGGTACATGGTGCTGTATCAGTTAAAAGCTATCCGCCGACTCCTATGAAGGATTATTCTCAAGTACTTAAATTAAGAGAAGCCGGAAGTACCGATTTGAAGGTTCAGGGCAGGGATGACACTGAATGGAATAGTATTCTCGATGAACTTCAAAAAGAATCGGAAAGTGCAAATCCACCGGGCTTTAATTTTCCTGGCGTTAAGTTAGTAGTACTTACAAAAGATAAGTAAATGGTGCTAAGACGGTAATTTAATAAAAACTTCTTTTACTTTAGGTCGTGTAAGATAAACTATCACACCAGCCATTTCCAAAATAGATACACCATATTTAATATAGCTAAACGTTATCGCTTTACCCACTAACTTCTGTTCACTGTTTAACTGATCTCTTACAGAGTTTAGTTGCTGTTTTTGATCTTGGGTGATAGTAGTGCTATTTTGCTCAACGTTATTAATGGTGTTATTCAAATTCGCTTGAAGTTCAGCAACTCTATGTTGAAGTAGGGCAAGTAATATAATTATGCCAATACTTAAAAGAATAATAATTCCTGCGAGATAAATGTATATTTTACGAGCAATTTCTAAGCGCACTAATAAACCAATTGCAAATAACAAATCGAGAAGCATAGCTATTGAAAAATAATTACTATACTCTGATGTATCGAAGAAGTTCGAAGTAAAACCGATGATAGCAAGACCAAAAAGAATATATATGCCAATAGGTGTAGGTTTTTTCTTCTCTTGCATCTGTGACCCAACAAGGTTCATTAACGGATCAGCAGTTGCACCGTCATTTACTACCTTATGATCAGCTATAGCCGTATTTACAATATTTGGGCTCGGACTAGTGGCGGCAGTGACTGCAGGTGATGTTGTGCCTGGATTCAAATTAGTAGAAGCCGGTTGTATATTATTTTCACCGGTACTTACGACATTGGGTGAGGCTTCATTAGCAGGTGTTTGAGATTCAGGCTCTGGTATGTTTTGTGGAGATGTATTTAGATTTTTTTCGTTTTGCATATCTGTTTTTAATAAGCTGACCTAATAATAAGGATTAAAAAATTAAAAAGCAATAATTAGCCAGTAAAATTCAATTTTATGAAATGCTTTCATATTTCATATGGATACTATTTTATAACTGTAGGCTCATCTGCAGGCTGTATGATTATTGCGTCAGATGATTCATTGTAAAGTACAGAAATTTCACCTCTTCCCTTAAATATCCAATATATTAGGTAGAGAATCCCAATCGCAGCGATTAACTGATAACTTTTAAAAGGACTGTACTTGCCCGCTATCCATCCAAAAGCTAAACCTAGCGGTATTAAAACTATATTTGTTAGAAAACTAATTGCAGAAAGTGTTGTTGCTCTAGTCTCAGAATGGATATGATTTTGAATCTCTGCTTCAGCCTGGTTAGCAAGAATTGCTTGCAGCAAAACCGCCAACATAAAAAAGATTAGACCGTATCTTGAGTGAATCAATGTAAATATTAGGAAGCTAATAAATAGCACTGGCATTAAAATAAATGCTTTTCTACCTATTCGTCTTGCATAAACCTGACCTACAGCACCAGATAACCACTTCACGGCGTTAACATAACCTGTTGGAATCGCAGTTAATCCTAGGGCTATATAGTAAAGACCAGCAAATTCATTTTGAGAGTTTCTTAATACTCCGGCAATAACAGAAAATATAGCCAAGTTAAGAACTAGTGGATTGGCTTTAAGCACTTTAAAACCACTAACTACATGTCTTAAATAATGATTATCATGAAGCACTTTATGTTTCTTAGGCTCAACAATACTAAGCAAAATAAAAACGGTTATCACTGCCGGAATAATGGATAGAAAGTAACTGGCTCTGTAGCCAATCCATGCAGATATATAACCGCCCATCAAAGAACTTACGCTAACACCTGCTAGAAAAAGTGCGTAAGCACGACCTTGGAATTTATCATAGTGATTCTGCTCACCAATATCAGTTAATGTATCGTACATCAAGGCCTGAAATGTTCCAGACGTGCAGACTAAATAAATACCGTAAAAGCAGGTACCTATTAAGTAGATAATAAGTGAATGGCTAAAACCAAGGACTAAATCACTTACCGCTAACCCAACTAAAGCTATAACCAGTGTATAGGTTCTTTTCCACCTATCGGCTAAGACCCCAGCTGGCACATCAAATAGAATAGTTATCGATAGAAGAACAACCGCATTAATACCAACTCCAAATGGAGATATGCCAATTGTTCGCATGAATAACTTTTCAATTGGATACCAAAATACTATTCCGGTTAAAAAATTAGCAATATATATTTTTGATATGTTTGAACGCACAGAGTAATCATATCAAAAGGTGATCCCACTGTATCTAAGCCGTGGCAGAAATGGTAGCGGCGATAGGACTTGAACCTATGACCTCAGGCTTATGAGTCCTGCGCTCTAACCAGCTGAGCTACGCCGCCATACTAGGTAATAGTTTATACCATCTCATCAATGTGTTTACTAATTTTTTGTAAGACCCTTCGAGATTATATTTAAGTATACTTAATTGAAGGACTTATTAATTATGAATGAACTAAATGTAGATATTCCGGGCGGCACATATGTTATAGGAGTTTCAGGTGGGGTTGACTCCATGGTCCTTCTAGACATATTATCTAAAAAATCCGATATAAAATTAGTTGTTGCTCATTTTGATCATGGCATCAGACATGATTCAAAAGAAGACAGACAATTAGTTCAGAGTGTTGCAAAGAAAAATAGACTACCATTTGTTTTTGACAAAGCAAGTCTTGGCCCCAAAGCCAGTGAAGCCGAGTCTAGAAAGGCTCGTTATAATTTTTTAAGATCAGTAAAAAACGCAAGTAGTGCCAGGGCAATAATTACTGCACATCATCAGGATGATGTACTTGAAACTGCAGTATTAAATATATTACGAGGAACAAATCGAAAAGGATTAAGTTCGCTTAAATCAACTGATGAAATTATTCGACCATTAACTCATATAGATAAAGATAGTCTTTACAAATATGCAAAAGACAATGGAATTACTTGGCGTGAAGACAGTACAAATAACAATATTAACTATCAAAAGAAACTATATTAGACAAAAATATTCTACCCAAGCTTAAGCCCAGAACAAAGAAAGACAACTACTAGGCATAATCAAAGCTACTGCCTTAACAAATAGTTTAATTGATAGAGAAGTCGAGGATTACTTAAATAACATACTCGAACGATAATGAGCTAAGTCGCAGTGCTTTTATACTTTTGCCTCATTCCGTAGCGATAGAAATTATGGCGTCTTGGCTTAGCCAAAATGGAATCCGGGATTTTAATTCAAAACTTTTGGAATTACTGACAATTAGTGCAAAAACTCTGAGTTCAAATCACGGCATTGATATTAATCATGCACATTTCCTGAAGATAAATCGAAACAGCTTGGCACTCATAAACCGTGAATGCTAGCATTACAGAGAGAAAAATAGTTATAATTCCCAAGCATATGGATAGAAATCCCTTTAAATCATCACCAAGTAAAACTCCAAAACAACGAGGCTTCAAGAATGTAGGCTTTATTTCACTATTTGGTATTACTTGCATCTGATTGTTGTGGCTGCCTATAACAGACCATCTAATCTGCAAACAATTCCTTTCTCTCAAGTGATTCAGGATTCCAATAGCGGTGATTATTCAACGATAGTTGCTAATGGCACTAACATACAAATAACTAAAAAGGGTCAAAGCAAAGCAACTCAACAATCATATATGGCAGTAAATACTGACCTTAAAACAAGCGGGTTAGAACTCAATAAAGTCTCTCTTTCATATAAACCACAATCAAGTACTGGCTCAACCCTAGCAACCATTGGTATTGATATTCTCCCGATAATTATTATTAGTGGTCTATTATTCTTCATGCTTAGAAGTGCTCAAGGACAGGGTAATCAAGCAATGAGCTTTGGTAAAAGCCGAGCTAGATTATATGGTAATGAAAAAGAAAGAATTAATTTTGGCAGTGTTGCTGGTAGTCAGGAAGCTAAACAAGATCTACAAGAAATCGTTGAATTCCTAAGATATCCAAAAAAATTCGAAGCTGTAGGTGCTCGTATACCAAAAGGTGTGCTACTAGTTGGCCCTCCAGGTACGGGTAAGACACTGCTTGCACGAGCTGTAGCTGGTGAGGCAAACGTACCTTACTTTAGTATTTCTGGTTCTGAGTTTGTTGAAATGTTCGTTGGAGTTGGTGCAAGTAGGGTTAGAGACTTATTTGCGAAAGCCAAGAAGAATTCGCCATGTATTATATTCATTGACGAAATTGATGCTGTTGGACGACGACGTGGCAGTGGCATGGGTGGTGGACATGATGAACGCGAACAAACCCTAAACCAGATCTTGGTTGAGATGGATGGATTTGAACAGGGCACAAACGTAATTGTGCTAGCAGCAACTAACCGATCAGATGTACTTGATCCAGCGCTACTTCGACCTGGACGATTTGACCGACGAGTAAATATTGATCTACCTGATCGAAAAGATCGTGAAGCAATTCTTAAAGTTCACTTTGCTAAGAAACCAATGCATAAGGATGTTGATCTGGATGCGCTAGCTGCTAAATCAGCTGGTAGCTCAGGTGCTGATCTAGCGAACATTGCCAACGAAGCTGCAATCATCTGCAGCTAGACAACAACCATACTGAAATTAATCAGGCAGATGTAACCGAAGCGTTTGAAAAAGTTGCAATTGGACCTGAGCGTAAAAGTAAGATAATGAGCGACAAAGAAAAAGAACTAACTGCTTATCACGAAGCTGGTCACGCTCATTGTTGGTCATGTTCTACCAGACAGCGACATGGTCCATAAAGTTACAATTATTCCTCGTGGTGGTACAGGCGGTGTTACTTGGTTTATACCACCAGATGATAAAAGCTACCACAGTATTATTGAATATAAGGATGTCTTAGCTCGAATGGTTGGAGGAAGAATTGCCGAAGAAGTTGTTTATGGTCGAGACCGAGTAACAACTGGTGCAGGTAATGATCTGCAAAAAGCGGCTGAACTTGCCAGAGACATGATCATCAACCAGGGAATGGGCACATAAACTTACGAGATCAAGTATTCCACACTGATGAAGGTATGATGATGGACAAATTAGTTCATGACCGAGAATATTCAGATGAAACAGCTAAGATAATTGATGACGAAGTTGAGAGCCTAATTACTGAAGCGACCGAACGAGCATCTGCTGTAATTAAACATAACCGAGAAAGACCTTGAAGCACTAAAAGATAAATTACTTGAAAAAGAAACCATAGAAGCAGAAGAAGTAGCTAGTAATCTTAAAGGATGCAGTTTTACCAAAATCAGCTCAACTATACTAAACAAAATAAAAGTAATTTTAGGCTGTGTTAAGCAGTCTAATTAAACCTATAATAAAACTAGATGAATCAAACTGCTTCCAAAGAGCCAATAGACGAATGGGCTTAGGCAATGCAGCAGTACTGCTTGTCTTTGCTTCGATGTTTGGACAAATTTTAGGGTTTCTTAAGAACGAAGATGGTTAATGCAAACTTCCATGCTCTTGGACCAAACAGTACCGATGCATATTTTGCGGCATTTAACATTCCTGATTTTTTCTTTTATACGATTGCAGCTGGTGCCCTTGGTGTAGCTTTTATTCCAGTACTGACTGATCACTTGAGCAAAGGAGACAAAAAAGGCGCTTATGAGCTAACTAGTAGTTTATTGAACCTTTTTGCTGTTGTCATGGCGGTAGTTGGCGTATGTTATTTTCATTTTTGCTAAGCCACTGATTCATGACATCGTTGCTCCTGGACTAACTCCACCGCAACTTCATAACACGGTCGTTATTATGCGTCTGCTAGCTTTTAACCCACTACTATTTACAATCTCGGGAATTTTAACAAGTCTTCAGCAGAGTAATGGTAAGTTCTTTTTCTACGCGATTGCTCCAATCTTTTATAACCTGTCAATTATTATGAGTATCTTTATATTCAGAGATAATATTGGTTTAGTTGGCCTTGGAATTGGAGCATTAGCTGGCGCATTAATACAGTTGGGTATCATTGCAAGTGGTTTACATGGTCTTAAATTTAAATGGTCTCCTAAAATATTCTGGGGAAGAAAAGATCTAAACACGGTTCTTCGAAACTTCCCAGCAAGGTCGATTGACCAAGGTATGGACCAGATAGAAAGTATAGTTGAAA
This sequence comes from uncultured bacterium, assembly GCA_963699195.1. Lineage (GTDB taxonomy): Bacteria > Patescibacteriota > Saccharimonadia > Saccharimonadales > DATKHC01 > JBBQBA01. The sequence goes on from OY969420.1 coordinate 281,677, forward strand.
CCCATTTTGCCACAGGCCTAGGGTCCGGAAATGTTAGTTACTACAATAATGCTAATATTTTAATGACAGCTCCAACTCTACTAATTGGATCGGCTATTTCAACAGCAGTATTCCCAAGGCTATCTAATCGAATATCTCAGCATAGGCCGGATCTTTTTAGAAAAGACTTTTTAATGATACTTAGGGTTATGATTTGGATTGTTGCTCCAGTTAGTGTGATTTCTTTTTTCTGCAGAGGTTATTTAGCTCGTTTAATTTTTGCAAATGACTCATCGCAGATATCTATAATTTTTGGTTTTTTAACTGTAGCCATATTCTTCACCACAATATATACAATCATATCTCGATGGTATTATGCACAAAAAGATACTCTCACACCACTATTGATCTCAATATTTACGATTGTCTTAGATATATTTCTAGCTTATAAACTTAGTCGACCATCAGCTTATGGTGTTGCTGGTCTAGCACTTGCCCAGTCAACTGTTGCAGCGGTCGAGGTATTCATTCTAGTAGTTATCATGGTCATTCGCGACCATAAATTACTAGATAAAGACTTTTGGGGAAACGTTTTAAAGACGATATCAGTAACTGGATTTAGTGTAGTTACTGCATATATTATGGTCTCACTATTGCCACTTGAAATTACAGACCACGGATTTATAGAACTTGGAACAAAGTTTACGCTAATTGCATTAGTTACATTAACCGTTCACGTATTAACTATTTCATCTTTGTTTGGACTGGATGAGCCAAAACCTATCTTATATAGGTTAAAGAGACTAGTATCTGAAACCAGTAAAAATCCAATATTAAGAGGATTTGGCGATTTAGTCTATAATCTGTTTTTGTAATGAAACAAGCAGATATTAGAAATTTCTGCATTATTGCTCATATTGACCACGGTAAAAGTACCTTGGCCGATCGCATGCTTGAAATTACGGGCACTATTGATAAGCGAAACATGAAAGCCCAAATATTAGACAAGATGGATTTAGAGCGGGAAAAGGGCATTACTATTAAACTTGCCCCAGTAAAAATGAACTACAAGGGCCATGAGTTAAATCTAATTGATACTCCAGGTCACGTAGATTTTAGTTATGAAGTATCACGTAGCTTAGAGGCTTGTGAGGGCGCATTGCTTGTAGTTGATGCTAGCCAAGGCATCCAAGCTCAGACACTTGCCAATGTGTATTTAGCAATGGCGGCTGATCTAACGATACTACCCATTATAAATAAGATTGATTTACCGGCAGCTAATGTTGAAAAGGTAACGGCAGAAATTATTAATTTACTTGGATGTAAACCAGAAGATATTTTAAAAATATCTGCTAAAACCGGGGACGGAGTCGACAAAGTTCTAGATAATATTATTGAACTGATTCCAATTCCGCAGGGCGATGCAAGCGCCAATCTAAGAGCACTAATCTTCGATAGTTATTATGATGACTATAGAGGAGTAGTTTTATTTGTTCAGAATAATTGATGGAACCCTTGCAAGGAATGAATCCATTACCATGATGGCAACTGACGCAGAGGGTCAGGCGCTTGAAGTTGGTTTTCTAGCTCCTGAGCTAACGCCAAAAGAAAGATTAGATAATGGGGAAATTGGCTACATCGTAACTAACTTAAAAAGTACTCGAGAAGCTAAAGTTGGTGATACAGTTACCCTAACCAAAACTCCTGCACCTGAGCCACTACCAGGCTACAAAGAAGTTAAGCCATTTGTTTATGCTGGATTTTTCCCAGAAACAGCTGAGCAATACCAGCTATTAAAAGATGCAATAGAAAAACTTAGCCTTAGCGATGCGGCCATTCAATTTTCACCAGAGAATTCTAGTGTGCTTAGGTTTTGGAGTTAGAGCAGGTTTCTTAGGCTTGCTTCACATGGACATAGTTAAAGAAAGACTTGAGCGTGAGTATGGCCTTAGTTTAATTATTACTAATCCATCAACTGATTACATGGTTACTCTTATGAACAACGAAGAGATTACTATTCAATCAGCCGCTGATCTACCGGACATGTCAAAAGTTAAGGAAATTAAAGAGCCTTGGGTAAAGGGTGAGATAGTATGCCCTAAAGACTTACGTTGGCAGCGTGCTTCAGTTGCTTATGGCTAGTCGCGGTATCCAAAAGAATCTGTCTTATGTTGATGAAGATTTAGCAGTTATCGATTTTGAAGCACCTCTTGCAAATCTATTAACCGATTTCTATGACCAGCTAAAAAGTTTAACAAGCGGTTACGGTTCATTTAGTTACGACCTCGACGATTATAGATTGGAAGATCTAGTAAGATTAGATTTTTATGTAGCTGGAGATATTGTTGAAGCTCTAACTATCATTGTTCATAGATCAGAAGCTGAAGGTATTGGCAGAACAACTGTGAAGAAACTCAAAGACATTATTCCTAAGCAATTATTTAAAGTAAGTCTTCAAGCCGCAATCGGTGGTAAATTCATTGCCCGTGAAGACGTCGGTGCGATTAAAAAAGATGTAACGGCTAACTTATATGGCGGTGATGTTTCTAGAAAAAAGAAACTATGGGCAAAACAAGCAAGAGGCAAAGAGAGAATGAAACGATTTGGTAAGGTGGATATTCCTGCCGAAGCTTTTACTGTGATGTTAAAGCGAGACTAGTTACTTAGCTTGTAAAGCTTTCAAGTCATTAATAATTTCAACTGCGTGTTTAGCTGGATCAACACTTCTATATTCTTTTGCTATATTGCCTTTAGGATCAATTATGAATGTATTGCGGTTTATCCCAATATATTCTTTACCCATAAATTTCTTAGGACCCCACGCACCGTAAGCTTCAATAACTGAATGATCTTCATCGCTAAGTAGAGTAAAGTTCAGATGGTTTTTTTCAATAAATTTTTTATGTGATAGCGGCCGTATCTTTACTAACACCGACTACTTCAGCATTGCCGAATTCTGCGATAGCATCTCGGGCAGTCTCTAAAGTTACAAGCTTCTTTTGTACATCCGCTAGTGTTGTCTTTTGGATAGAAATAAAGAACTAACCATTTATCAGCATAGTCTTTTAAGCTTCTTTCCGTCCCGTCCTGATCAGGTAATTTAAAATCAGGCGCTATTTTCATAGTTATAAGCTCTCCGTTCTGTTATAACTGTAACATGAAAAACAAACTGGTTCATTTAGCTGAATTTGAAGAAATCCTCAAAAACTACAAAATGTCTGATGATCTACAGGAAGAGCTAAATAAGGGTGAATTCATAATACTATCTTCAGCAACATCAACCGGTCGTAATACAATAATCGATGAACTACAGAAAACTGGAGATTATTGTTTTATCTTGTCCGACACGACTCGTCACCCAAGATATAATAAAGGTATTTTAGAACAAAACGGTGGCCCCTATTGGTTTAAAACTGAAAATGAAGTGCTTGACGGTCTAAAAAAGGGTAATTACCTAGGACCAGCCATAATACACAATCAACAAGTTTCAGGAATGTCGCTAGATGAAATTATGAGAGCGAAAAACAAAAATAAGATTCCTTTAATCGAGATAGAAGTACAAGGCGTCCAAATCCTAAGTGAACATAAGCCAGATATTGTTACTTTTTTTGTCTTACCTCCAAGTTTTGATGAATGGATGAGAAGGCTAAAGAATCGTGGAGGCATAACTCCCGAAGAGTTCAAAAGACGGCTTACAAGTTCTATAAAAGAATTTGAATATGCAATAGAATCAGATAAATTTATCTTTGTTGTTAATGACTCGCTGGATAGGGCGGTTCAGGAAATTAGCTCAGATATTAGCAATTTAAAAGCCGATATGGAGACACAAAAATCCTCTAAACAGCTCGCTAACACCTTAAAAATAGCCGCAGAAAACTTACTTAGCACTCTTGACTAGTGAGTGCTAAATGCGCTACACTAGCACTTAATGAATATGAGTGCTTATATGAGTGAAAGACAAGCCCAAATTCTATCAGCTATAGTTGAACAATATGCTGAGGTCGCTAGCCCCGTTGGATCCAATTTATTGGCAAAACTATTTGGTGTAAGTTCGGCTACTATCAGGGCTGACATGGTAGAGCTTGAGAAACAAGGATTTATTTCACAGCCTCATACCAGTGCTGGTCGTATCCCAACTGATAAGGGATATCGATTTTACGTTAACAACTCAACAGAACATGTCGAGAGCTCTAAAGAAAGAAGTGCACAGCGAGCCATTTCAGCCAGAGTAGCTGGTGGTGGATTACCGGAGCAAACTATTAGAAATGCTGTCGATACACTAGTGGAACTAACCCATAATCTTGGGCTGGCTACTATTGGTGGGCAGATGTATATGAGTGGTTTATCTAATTTATTTGGTCAACCAGAATTTATTAATGGCGAGCAGGTCCAACAAGTTGCGAGATTGTTGGACAACCTAGAACCCTGGCTTATGGAAGCTGCGCCAAATGAACCATTAAGTGTTTATATTGGTGCCGAGAACCCTATCGGCCGAAGCGCTGGTTGTAGTTTAATAATTAGTCGCTTCCGTAGCCCATATTCAGACAAAAGCTATGTTGGTGTGCTTGGTCCAACCAGGCAAAGTTATCGAGATGTAATTGCTTTAGTTGAAAAAACAGGTAGAACATTAGAGGAGGTACTTATATGCCTAAACAAAAGAAGTCTGATATACCAGAAGATCAGGTAGTTGATGACGAATCAGCTGCATTATTACAGCAAATTGAAGATCTGACCCTAGCGCTACAGCGCGAACGGGCAGATAGTGTAAATCTACGGCGGCGTCACGAAGAGCAGATTGCTAGTCTAAACGACTATGTAAAAGCTGACGTTATTCAGGATTTACTACCAGTAATTGATAATTTTGAGCGATCTATTAAGCACATTCCAAAAGAGCTTCAATCAATGACTATGTTAAAGGAATTGAAGGCATCGTTAAACAGTTCGAAAAGACCCTAGAAACACTTGGGGTCAAGCGAATAGCTACAGTCGGTGAAGTTTTTAATCCTACATATCATGAAGCAGTCAGCATGGAAGAAGGTAAGGGTTCGCATGAGATCGTCAGTGAAGAATTACAGCCCGGTTATACATTAGGTGAAAACGTAATCCGACACGCAATGGTAAAAGTTAAGATGGGCGACTTGAAGTCGTCATAATTATTTAGTAAGAAGGAGAATTATATATGGGAAAAATTATAGGAATCGATCTCGGTACAACAAACTCAGCAATGGCAGTAATGCAGTCTGGTAAACCGGAGATTATTGCAAATTCAGAAGGTGCGCGAACTACTCCTAGTGTCGTTGCTATTAATAAGAATAAGGAAAGATTAGTTGGCCAAGTTGCAAGTCGACAATCAGTCACAAACCCAACAAATACAATTTATGAAGTAAAGCGATTAATTGGTCGACGTTTCGAAGATGAAGAAGTTCAGCGTGATCTTAAACTAATGCCTTATAGAATCGTTAAGAGTGGTAATGGCGTTAAGGTCAAGATGGGCGACAAAGAATATAGCCCTGAGGAAATCAGTGCCATGATCCTAGCAAAGCTAAAAGCTGATGCTGAAGCTTTCTTAGGTGAACCAGTTACAGAAGCGGTTATTACAGTTCCTGCATACTTTGACGATTCGCAAAGACAAGCAACTAAAGATGCTGGTAAAATTGCTGGACTTGAAGTTAAGCGAATTATTAATGAACCAACTGCTGCTGCTCTAGCATATGGACTAGATAAGGGTGGCAAGAAAGATGAAAAGATTGCAGTTTACGACCTTGGTGGTGGAACATTCGACGTATCAATTCTAGAACTTGGTGATGGAGTGTTTGAAGTTAAAAGTACCAATGGCGATACTCACCTAGGTGGTGCTGACTTTGACCGAGTAATAGTGAACTACTTGCTTGATGAATTTAAAACCGAACAGGGTATCGATCTATACTAATGATAAAGCTGCTATGCAGAGACTACGTGATGAAGCTGAAAAAGCTAAGATTGAGCTATCAACAACTAACGAAGTAGATATAAACCTACCATTCCTAACTGCTGATGCTAGTGGTCCTAAAGCACTTTGAGCACAAACTAACTCGAGCAAAGTTAGAGCAACTTGTAGCCGGATCTAATTGAAAAGACTAAAGTCACCATGCGAAAAAGCCCTTAAAGATGCAGGGCTAAAAGCCAGTGACATTAATGCAGTAGTACTAGTTGGTGGAATGACTCGAATGCCAGCAGTTCAGGAAAAAGTTAAAGAGAATATTTGGTAAAGAACCAATGAAGGGCGTTAACCCTGACGAAGTTGTTGCTGTTGGTGCAGCAATTCAAGGTGGAGTATTACAAGGTGATGTTAAAGATGTTCTACTACTTGATGTAACTCCGCTAAGTCTTGGTATTGAAACCATGGGTGGAGTAATGACTAAGCTAATTGAGCGAAACACGACTATCCCTACAAGCAAAAGTGAAGTATTCTCAACTGCCGCAGACAATCAGCCTCAAGTTGAAATTCATGTATCTTCAAGGTGAGCGAGAAATGGCTGAAGGCAACAAGAGCCTAGGCCGATTTATCTTAGATGGAATTCCACCTGCTCCTCGTGGTATCCCGCAAATTGAAGTAACCTTCAATATTGATGCTAACGGAATCTTAAATGTATACTGCTAAAGATAAGGGAACTGGTAAAGAGCAAAGTATAACTATCTCAGGCAGTGGTAACTTAAGTAAAGATGATGTTGAGAAGATGGCTAAAGAAGCTGAAGCTCATGCTGAAGAAGACAAGCAGAAGAAAGAAATAGTTGAAGCTAAGAACTTACTTGATAATGCAATTTACCAAGCCAGATAAACTTAAGACGCGACAACGAGGATAAGATTTCTGAAGAGGATCTAAAGACTTTGGATGAAGCTGTTGAAGAAGCTAAGAAAGTTGCTGAGGACGAAAAAGCTGATAAAGATGCTATTGAAAAAGCTGGCAAAGAACTTAGCGATAAGATCATGCCAATCGGTGCAAAGCTGTACGAATCAGCAGATGATGACTCAAAAGAAGGTTCAGAAGATGAACCAAAAGAAGACAAAAAAGACGAGCCAATTGAAGGCGAAGTTGTTGAAGACGACGAAAAGAAATAAACTAGACTTTAATAAACGGGATTAATTAATGGCAAAACGTGACTATTACGAAATACTAGGCGTTGGCAAAGATGCTAGCGCTGATGAAATCAAAAAAGCATTTCGAAAGCAAGCCATTGAACACCATCCCGATCGCGGTGGTGATGAAGCAAAATTTAAAGAGTTAAACGAGGCTTACGAAGTCTTAAAAGATCCAGAAAAGCGAAAACGTTACGATCAGTTTGGTCATGCTGGCGTGGGTAATGACACTGGAAGTGGTGGCTTTGGCGGAGGATTCGGTGGATTCCAGGGCCAGAGTATGAACTTTGATTTTGGAGATCTAGGACTAGGTGACATATTTGGCAGTTTCTTTGGCGGCGGCCAACAACAACAGCAACGAAGGCCAACCAAGGCGCAGATGTTGAAACAAACGTTGATATTAGTTTTGAGCAGGCAGTTTTTGGAACTGAGATTGAGCTAAAACTTAATCTTCAAGACAAGTGTGATCATTGTAATGGTACGACCGTAGAACCTGGCTATGAACTAAAGACTTGTGATGAGTGTAATGGTGCAGGACAAGTTACTAGGGTCCAGAGAACTGTATTTGGTAATATTCAGCAGGCAATGATTTGCCCTAAATGTGATGGTGCCGGGAAGATCCCAGAAAAGGTATGTAGTGTTTGTAGGGGCACAGGCACTAGAGTAAAGACCATGAAAATTGATCTAAAAATACCTGCAGGTATTGAAGACGGTTCAGTAATTCGTTTACGCGAAAAGGGCCAAGCAATTGCCAATGGACCTAACGGTGACTTATATGTAAACGTTAGGGTTAAGCCTCACAAAGAATTTACTAGGGAAGGTGACCTAATCTTAAGCAAAGAACATGTTGGCATGGTTGATGCTGCTCTAGGTACTGAAATAGAAGTAGAAACCGTTGATGGACCTGTCCGGATGAAAATCCCAGCTGGTACTCAAAGCGGAAGCGACTTTAAACTATCTAATCATGGAGTGCCACACCTAAAAGGCAGTAGCCGTGGAGCTCACATTGTTGAGATTATCGTTGATACACCAAGAAAGCTGTCACATAAACAGCAAAAACTATTTGAAGAAATAAGGGATAAGACTTAGTTATGGTAGGTGATGGACATGATATGGCTCCCAAAGATATTTTTGGTGAAGATGAGGGTGCTGATAGAGAGCAACCAATAGATTTATCATCTCCTGTATTTGATGAAATTGACGTAAGAAGAGACCGTTTGTTTCGACGAAGGACTAATGTAGGATTTTTAATAGAACGTGGCTGGATGACTCCAGAGGAGAGCGAAGCACCTCTTAAAAAAATAGACGAAGAGTTTGCTCAGCTAACAGCTGAAGAGGCTAGACTAATATTCGATCCAAATGCGCTTCCAGATGGTCCTCATACTCCTTATGTTGATCCAAAACCAAAGCCTTAAACCTGCACTATTTTGAAAGGTTGAAATTACGCCATATAATAAGGTAGAGCATGAAAATTATTAAACAAAACGAAGAAGGGTTTATACCGTTACTTATAGCAATGGTGTTATTGATCGCAATAGTGGTGGTCATTGCCTATTTGAGAGTATCTCATGCAAGCCACTAAAATGTGGACAAAAACGGATAATTGTGTTATAAATTGACTATGGAAGTGAAAATACTGGGAGTACTAGAAAATATTGACTTCCCACAGTTTAATATTAAAGGTGTACGTGCAAAAATTGACACCGGAGCATACACCGGAGCATTGCACTGTACCACCGTGGTTAAAGACGTTACAAAAGATGGCTCGGTTATTCATTTTTCACCCTTTGATTACCCAGAAACTAAGATAACCACCAAGGATTTCTGGAGACAACCTGTAAAAAGTTCAAATGGAAAGATCGAAACACGGTATTTTATTAAGACTTCAGTTACAATTCAGGGTGAGACATATGAAATCTCTCTTAGTTTAGCTGACAGAAGTCAGATGAAATGGCCGGTTATAATCGGTAGAAAATTTGTTAGACATAATAAATTTCTACTAGATGTTAATAAAGTATTTAATGAATCACATTTAAAATAGGACAAGAGTAATGAAGATAGCAATTTTATCTAGAGGTAAAGACAACTACACGACAAAACGTCTAAAAGAAGCGGCAGAAGCACGTGGACATGAAGTCAGTGTTGTTAACTATGTGAAGTGTTATTTAACAATTGAAAGTAACCAACCAGTAGTTAGTTATGAAGGGGAGGAACTTAACGATTTCGACGTTATAATCCCAAGAATTGCTGCGAGTTATACGAAATATGGAACATCAGTTTGTAGACAATTTGAAATGAGGGGCGTTTTTACTACTGCTGGTTCTATAGCCATAAATCGATCAAGGGACAAACTTAGGTCTATGCAGATAATGGCTAGAGCTGGTGTTGGTATACCAAAGACAGTTATCTCTCGTGAAACTAATCAAGTAGAAGAAGTTATCGATCAGGCGGGTGGAATCCCGCTAATTATTAAGGTTGCTAGAGGTACACATGGAAATGGTGTTGTGCTAGCTGAAACCCGAAAAGCTGCCAAGGCTGTAATGCAAGCATTTTATGTTGAAGGTGTAACTTTCTTTGCGCAAGAATATATTGCTGAGAGTGCTGGGACAGATATTAGGGCAATAGTAGTTGGCGGTAAAGTGGTTGCCAGCATGAAGAGGCAAAGCCTGGATGATGACTTCCGCTCTAACATTCATCAAGGTGGACAAGGTAAGGCAATCAAGTTAAGCGACCAAGAGAGAAAGACTGCAATCAAAGCTGCTAAAGCTATGAATTTACCTATATGTGGTGTAGATTTACTTAGATCCGATAGAGGACCACTTGTGCTTGAAGTTAATTCAAGCCCAGGACTTGGCGGTATTGAATCAGTTACTGGCCATAATGTTGCCGAGCGCATTATTGATTACATCGAACAAAACGCCAAAGGCAAGCGAAAACGCGACCGCGTTGGTGCTTAAATAAACAAATTAACAAGGGTGGATATTAAATAGCTTATGCTATGATTATCACATGGCTAATTTTATTCTGTTGATAATCATTGCTATTGTTGCTGCTTTACTTCTGATTATAAGGTCAAATGCCATACTGGTTTTCTTTGCTCTATGTGCTGGTAATACCTTAGTGCTATTTGCTAGTAAGAATATTGCTTACGTAAGTGGTCATATTAATAGTCAACTGCTCCCACATCAATATACGGTGACAAAACCGTCATTATTAGTGGCAATTTTGCTTGCACCACCTGTATTGGTAGCTGCACTCGCGAAGCATAATAACGGATTAGCTAAATGGCCAATGCAAATATTCCCAGCGCTTGCTACAGGAGTACTAGGGATACTTTTTATTACGCCTTACTTTAATACATCTATTCAGTCAGACATCACAAATAATCAATTTTGGTCGCAGCTTCAAAACTATCAGGTTCCAATAGTTGTTCTTTGTGTGCTTGTGTCAACAGTGCTCTTAATACTTAGTACATACTCACAGCACAGCCCTAAAAAGAAACACAAAGCCTAATTTAAAAATTGACATTTTACCTAAAACAGAGATAATCTTATGAGCGTAACTTCTTTAGCAGTTATCTGTGTGGGCCCATAGCTCAGTCGGTTAGAGCACCTGCCTTTTAAGCAGGGTGTCGTGGGTTCGAGTCTCACTGGGCCCTCCAAACTTAGTGCATTAAAAAAACTAGCTCCTAAGAGCTAGTTTTTCATTTGCTTGCTACCTAATACTAAAGAAGTACCAAGACAAACTTAGAAGTAAAAGAAAGACCCCAATCAGAGCTAGCCCAATGCCAAGTCCGACTGGTGAACCAAAGCCATGCCATCGCTCTTGGTAGTCAAATCCTTTACGTTGTGGATGTTTATCATCCATATACGCCTCCAAACTTAAATTAATAAGATGAAGTTGAAGATTATCATTATCATTATTAAGGTAACTTCATCCCTATATATAACATTAAGCTATCGCCAATACAATCGCCCAACGGCGTAAGCGTCTATCTTTTGTTATTATGACAATATGAATTCTGTTGATAGGTTTCTTGATTCCAATGGCATAGTAAAGCAATGGCCTAAAAAACAGACAGACAAAGAATTAGTACTAGCATATCTTTCTAGTAAATTTGAATTTAGTCGTTCTTATCATGAGCTAGAGGTAAACGAAATATTAAAGAAATGGCATACATTTGGTGATTGGTCTTTGCTTAGGCGTGAGTTATTCGAGCGTAATTATCTTGACCGTAATAGATCCGGTACTAACTACACAAGATTAAAGTAACTAAAAAATAAATGGAATTAACATCTTTGTTTTACGCTTATATAAAGGGTACACTTTTGGGAATTGTTTTGTTAATAGCTTTTCTTCTTGTACTGCACTATAGATAAAGTAAATACCAGATATAACAAAGACTGCGAGCCAGAATAGGCTACTAGCTAAACTTGAGCCTAACATTGCAAGTAAGAAGCCTGTGTAAATCGGATGGCGAATGTAGCGATACGGCCCCGACATGACTAGTTCTGGGTCATATTTTTGAGTCATCGGCATTCCCCAATTTTTACCTAAATTTAGACGAGCCCAGATAGCGAGAAAGATCCCAAGAAAAAACATAATAAGTCCAAGCGTTAACAGCAACTCGTTATTAGTGGCAACATAGTTTTGGTATGAGTAGTTCCGTACATTAAATAATCGAAACAGTACTGCAACTAGTAGAAAAAAAACAATACGTACACCAAAAAAGCCCTTTAAGTGTAGTCTGGTACTTCTTTTAGCTCCAAATGCCGAAACAATCCAATAAACCCAAAAGATAATCCAACATGCAATAATAACCTTGTTAAAAGGGAACATTATTTTAGTTTAACACTCCTAGATTGATTGAAAGCTGTAACAAACAATCTATTCCTGTAGTTGCTTTTTGTTGATATGATTTAGCTGTGAAACCAAAACAGCTCGAACGCAAACTTACACCACTTGCTGAATTCAATGATCTCCTCTTGGCTTTAGCACCAGTCATAATTCTTGCAATAATACTTTCATCAGCTAATAGTGGTAAATTATTACTACCTGTTCCGATTTTCTTAATCGGTATTATTGTTTGGCTGATTTATCACCACCATCGATACAAACAACGCCTTAGAAATCACAGAACTGGTTTAAACGAACTATCTAATACTAATAAATGGGTGCTTCAGACTGATGTAGAAAGCGCAGAATTACCTCAAGAACTGAACAACGCATCCATATTTATTGTCGCAAATCGCGACACCAAATTAGTTAATTATCTACAAACTCCAAACTGGGATTATATAGATTTATCGTACTGTATTTATAGGCAAACTAAATATGGACAGTATAAAGCCGCTTATGTATATTGTTCGGCATTGGTGGCAAAGCTACCTCGAGTATTACCCAATGTATTTTTTGACTCAAAAAGTTTAAAGGGCGGTAGAAGATACAAAGAAACATTTGCTAAAGATCAACGGCATTCACTAGAAGGCAATTTCGATACCTATTTTGATACTTACTTTGCAGAAGGATACACAATTGATAGCATGAGCTTTATTACACCAGATGTGATGGTGGCATTAGAAGGTGCTAGCGACTATGATATAGAAATTGTCGGTGACCATCTATTAATGTATGGTCCGGTTTATGTAGATGCAAATAAAATTACTGAAGGCGCTAACAAACTACAGGCTATATTAAAAACATTACAAGTAACAGCTAGTGCATATGATGATACACGTCTTCCTGGTAATGCGGGCCGTCAAACGGTAACATCACAGGGTTTACAACTAAAACGAAAAGCTAATCTTGCTTGGGTAAGTATAGTTTTTGTCGTTTTGTACTTAATCTTACAAGTAGTACTCTCAAGTACACACTCAAAATAATTAGTTATAATTGATTTTATTTGTTTGCAGTATCTCTAATTGAGTTTATAAACTCTGATTTCAGGAGATTTTCTGTAGATAGAAATAATGGGCTAGGTAAATTATCAAAAGTTACCCACTTCTGTTCAACATATTTATCCGGCTCATTAATTTTTGGTTTTCCGGATTTCCAGTCTGACGTTACCCAAATTGTGATGTAGTGCTTATTCTCTTTTTTAAATAGGTCATTAGTTATACCACCAAATCTTATATTCTTTATTTCTAAGTTAGTTTCCTCTTTTACTTCTCTTCTAGCAGTGTTTTCATATGTTTCCCCGAACTCTTGATGACCTCCTGGGACAGTCCAAGTATTGTGACCGTGTGAATTCTTTCTTTGTCCAACTAAAAATTTTCCGTCTTTAAAGATAAAAACAGCAACTCCGACTCTTACTACCCCGTCTTTCATGTATTAATAGTAACAATTCTGAGTAGAATATTCATCTCAGTAATATCAATGAATAACCTGAATCATTGATACAATATAGAGATGGAACATCCCGCGTGGCATTTAGGCCCATGGCTACCAATTCTTATAATAGTTTTCTTATTAATAGCCGTTTTTGAAGTATGGATGATTGTCGATGCGGCGATTAATAAGAAGATTAGTGATAAAGCGAAGACGTTCTGGATAATAGGGATGGTTCTTGTACACCCATTTGTTGCGATTGTATATTTCTTTACAGACCATCGCAAACGCTAGATTACTCTCCTAGACTTTACATAATACTGCTTATGATCTATATTTAGGCTGTACATACATATATAAAGAGCGTTCAAATATAAAAAACACCTTAAAAATCTTGCAAAAAGCAAGGAAGGAAATAAACAAAAATGAAAAAAATAAACTTATATAGGCTACCCTATATATTAATATCGTTATTATTTGTTGGTGTAGTTACGGCTCCATCAGCATTTGCAGCAACTGGCAGCTATACTTATGTTGATTCCACTCCTTCTGGTTCCAATCATAACCTTCAGTACTGTTCAACTGCATCAGACTCCACCGGTAAATACATGGTTTCAGCTGTAACGGGTGGAGATATTTATACTTCATCTAACAACGGTACAACTTGGACTGACCAAACACCATCTGGCAGTGGACACAACCTTAACTACGAGGCAATGGCATCAGACTCTACTGGTAAATATGTAGTCGCAGTGGTCAATGGCGGTGATGTTTATACTTCACAAAACTACGGCGCAAATGGTAGCTGGACTGACCAAACACCATCTGGCACTGGACACAGTGTGGCATATTCCGCTGTAACCTCAGATTCAACTGGTAAATATTTGGTTGCGACTGTGACAAGCGGTGATGTTTACACATCTAACAACTACGGCGCAAATGGTAGCTGGACTGACCAAACACCATCTGGCACTGGACATAACGTAGCTTGGTCGACTGTGACATCAAATACTACTGGTCAATATGTGGCTGCAGCCGTAGCTAACGGTGATGTTTACACATCTAACAACTACGGCGCAAATGGTAGCTGGACTGACCAAACACCATCTGGCACTGGACATAATGCCAATTATGTATCAATGACTTCCGATTCTACCGGCAAATACTTGGTAGCAGCAGCTCATGGTGGAGATATTTATACTTCAACGAACTATGGTTCAACTTGGACTGACCAAACTTCATCAGGGTCAATGCATAACCTAAATTATGCTACTGTGACCTCCGATTACTCCGGTGAATATATCTCAACAGCAGTTAATAATGGTGATATCTACTACTCCTCAGACTATGGCGTAACTTATACCGATCAAACACCTTCAGGATCCACGCATAACCAGCCTTACTATGCAATGGCGTCAAGTAGTACTGGTCAGTACACTATGGCAGTGGCACAAGGTGGTGACACTTTCCCGGGGGAAAATGATAGTCTAGCTCCAGCTGTCACTGCAGCAGTGGTTACTAAATCTCCTAATACAGGTTATGGACAGCCAGTAAATCACAACCCAGTACTATTCGGCTTAGCAACAGTTGCTCTAGTAACATTAGCTGGCGGAACGTACAGACTTTACAAGAATAAACACGCAGCACTTTAAAGGCAAATCTGGTAAAACATAGGTGTTAATGCTAGCTCATTTGCTAGCTCCAACCGTTACCGCTATGGTATCATACAGGCATTAATGTTATGCCTGGAATAGAGTGTTAAACCCCGAACTATCATCTTATATTACGCAAAAATTAGCCGCCGGAGAAGAAGGTTCTACTATAATGGAGGAACTGCTTAGGGCTGGTTGGAAGCGTGAGGATATTTTAAAATCTTATCTACATGTAATTACTGCAGTTTCCGTTGCACCACCATTAACTGGTTCGAGCATATCAAAACTTCGTAAAAGATTTACCAGAGCAACAATTAAAAGAAAAAGGCTTTTTACCTTAGGGTTAATTGTAGTAGCTGAGTTAGTCGTGTTGCTTGTTTACCGTCATTATTCTCAGCCAATGCTACTATCACCATCTAGCTTGCCGGCTTCTCCATCTAATACGACACCTGCAATATCTACAAATGATGTTCCTGCTAATTCATTAAATAATATTAACCCAACTACATATCTAACTACTTGGAACTTCGATAATTTACCAGCCGCTCAAAGGGCAATATATTACAAAGCAACCACTCTACCAAATGGTACGACGGAGCGCCAATACTGGTTTACCGCAACCCAAAAAACAATAACTATTGCAAGCGGCATTCATTTCAAAGCTATTGCCTACGACGGGCAAGTTCCAGGACCAACATTGCGAGCCAACCAAGGTGACACTATAGTGGTTCATTTTAAAAATGATACAAACGCACCACACACCATGGATTTTGGGGCTTATCATCCAACTTCGACGAATTCAGGTGGTATTTATCAGCCAATTCAACCTGGCGGAACTACTACATACACTTTCACAGCCAGTACTGCGGGTCTTTCAATGTACACTGATGGCGCTGAGCCAATGATTGAGAACATATACCGTGGAATGCACGGAGATATTATTGTTGATTCGAAAACTAACCCTCAACCACCGGGTACTAAAGATTTTGTTATGACAATGGATGCCTTTGACGTATCAAATCCATTGAATAGTAAAGTTTTAAAACAAGGCGATGTTAATAACGGAGTTTATACAGTTAATGCTTTTGCATTTTGGTACGTTAATCATCCAATAAATATTAAAGTTGGCCAATTGTACCGTGTATATTTAACAGACATGACAATGGGTGACCCGATAAATAGTTTTCACCTGCATGGAAACTTCTATTTTATTATACCGGGAGGAAATTTAGGATCTGGACAAACTTACACTGATACAGATGACATTGGGAATGGTGATGCGGATATTCTTCAAGGTAGTTTACGTGCACCAGGATACTGGATGTTTCATTCACATAAAACTGAATTCACTGAAAAAGGTTGGACGGGTTATTTCCATGCAACAAATTAATATTAAGGGGCTGTAGTGCCGAATCAACAACTAATAGATTATATAACTCAAAGAAAGGCGTTAGGTGCTGATGAGTTTGTAATTATGCGTGAGCTTACCGCTGCCGGCTGGAACCCGGATGAGGTTTCAAAGACCCTGCAAGATCTAGCAGGAGCTAAAGTTGCAGCTAGAACGGTGACTCCAAATAAGATACCAAGTAAGACAGCAAAAAAACCTCATTCAACTAAGAGTGACAAAAAGCCTTCATCAACAAATTTGGAAAACATATTAAATAACAGAAAAAAATTATTAATGCCCGTTGGGATACCGGTTCTGATCGTAATAATTATTGCTACTGCTTTGTTTGTACATTTTCGTCTGGCTCAGGATAATCTACCGTCAAATCTACCAAACAGCTCTGTCATGGCGGGTTCAAGTACGACACCAATTATCTCACGTGCAGCAGTAGACCCATCTACGTTAAATAACATAAGTCCGTCAACTTTCTTAACTAACTGGAATTTTAGTAATATTCCAGCCGGTCAAAGGTCTCAATATTATCAGGCAACTCCTTTATCAAATGGCACAACCCAACGAGAGTATTGGATAACTGCAACTCAAAAGACCATTACAATTGCTCATGGTGTTACTTTTAAGGCTTGGGCTTATGATGGCCAGGTACCTGGACCAACGCTGAGAGCTAATCAGGGTGATCCAATTATTGTTCACTTCACGAATGATACGAGCATGAAACATAATATTGATTTTGGCAGCCAAACCGTTACAAGCTCAGCTGGTGGTTCACCATACGCACCAGTGGCTCCCGGCGCGAGCGTAACTTATAGCTTCAGGGCTGGTGCTTCCGGGCTAATAGTATACAACGACAGCACAGACCCTGAAGTTCAAAATGTGAATGAGGGTTTATATGGAAGTATGATAATTGATCCTGATGGCCCCCAAACACAATCCGAAAAACTAGTTATGACTATTAATGCTTTTGATACCCAAGACCCGGTAGGCGATTCTGCACTGTTAAACGGTGATGGTACAAATGATGTTTATGGATTTAATACAGTCGCCTTTTGGTATCAGAACCACCCAATAAGTGTAAAGGTAGGGCAGTTATATCAAATATATGTATCAAATGTCGTAAACTTTGACCCCAATGTAACATTTCATATTGATGGAACATTCTTTAGGACAATTCCTCAAGGTACTGTTGGAACATCTCCAATTGTTAACGATCTAGTAAATCTTGGTACATATCAGACAGCGATTATCGATGTGACTTTCAATTCACCGGGACAGTATAGGGTGTATTCATTTAGCGGTGGATTTGTAGAAAAAGGATTATTGGGCACTTTTAACGCTTCTAATTAGCAAATTACATTCAAACGTATTGCCATAGCGTTACTAAGGATAACCGTTATATACTATCTGGTATGGATGAAGGGCCGTATCTTGATGCTATTGAACGACTCATGAAAGAAAGTGTTGGGCGAGATGAAATCCGAGCAGCAACCACTTCTTCGAAGAGAACTCCTCGTCCACTCCAAAAACTTTCATCAAATTCAGTAGCAAGAGCAGTAAAAGGTAAAAGAACTTATCTCGCAGGTTTGGGCTGGCCAGCTGTAATATTGGCGTGTCTAATTCCAGCTGCCCTGATTTTTATAAATTTCAAGAACTTATATACTAGTGTCAGTTTCTCAACCGTTACCCTAGCTATTGGAGATTATTGTGGAGTCGTAGCGTTAGTATTATTTGTAATTGCACTTGTAATGACCACTAGGTGGCGAGTAATCGAAACAATGTTCAGGGGCCTTAACCATGTGCTTAAGGCTCATAGTTTGGTTGGTGCAGCTGCAGTATCAATGATTTTGATACACACTATTCTTGTAACTTTTTCTAACCTTCCTTTTGGTCTGCACGCTGTAGCAGTATTTTTGACACCTCAATTGAAACAAACAGGAATATTATTCGGAATGATTGCAACTGTATTAGTCATTGCCCTAATTGTAGCTACTATTTACATGAAACTGGGTTATCGCGTATGGTTACGATCTCATAAGTTTCTCGGTTTGGCGTTTTTACTAATTGCTCTGCACGTTTTGTTTGTGCCTAACAAGCTAACCGTTAACCCATATTTACACGTCTATATATGGATATTAATAAATCTTGGAGCTGGGGCGTATTTATATCGCTCATTACTTCCAAATGTTTTTGTAAGACGCTATCTTTATACAATTAAATCGGCTGTCCCAAAAGAAATTGGAACTGTTGAAGTGACGCTAACGCCACTTGATCGAATAATTCGTTTTCAGCCCGGCCAGTTTATATTCATTGCGTTTGATACTGATGGGCTGTCAACTGAATGGCATCCATTTAGTATTTCGTCGGCTGCCTTCTCAAAAGATCTTAAGATTGATATCAAATCTCTAGGAGGTTTCACTGAAACATTGACAAGATTACTGCCACACATGGAGGGTATGACGGTTCATGTTGAAGGAGCTTATGGTCGTTTCTCTTACCAAAACATTAGGAATCCAAATCAAGTTTGGATTGCAGGAGGTATTGGTATCACTCCGTTTCTAAGTATGATTCAAACACTAGGGGCAGAGGACTACAACATTGATCTTTACTGGTCGGTTAGACACCAGAGTGAGCTAATCGATATTGAGACGTTTAGTGCACTGCAATCTTCAAGGCCTGGCCAAGTACTTAGAGTAATTCCATTTATTGGTGATATTTATAATACATATTTAAGTGCCGACATTATTGCAAAGAATACTGAAAATGCATTGGAGAGAGATTTTCTAATGTGTGGCCCGCCAATTATGATGCACGGAATCACAAATCAATTAATTAAAATGGGTGTACCAAAAAAGAATATTCACAGCGAAGAATTTGCCTTGAAATAAGCGCTAGATATGGTCTACTTATAATGCTATTGTATTAGATATGAGTGAAAGCCAGAGCCACGCTTTAGGTCATGTGCATGATCATACACATGAACACGGACACTATCATGAAAATGTTGCAGATGCAAAAACTGTAAGTAAAACTAGATATTATCTACGCACCTATAAGCCACTAATCTTAGCAGCAAGTGTGATAATAGTTGCTACTTATTTGTTGGAATTAGCTCGATCTCACGATGGCTTAGTCTTAATACACGAAGTAATGAATACATTCATGGGTTTCTTCTTCCTAGTTTTTGGACTTATGAAAGTTTTTAATACTTCTGGTTTTGCTGAAGCATTTAGTAAATACGACCCAATTAGTAAAAGATATAAAGGCTATGCAAAGGTTTATCCATTTATAGAAATTGAACTTGGCTTAATACTACTTAGTAACTACCCAACAAACTCTTGGCTTGGTAATAATATTGTAAACACAATAATAGTAATACTAACAGGACTTGGTCTTTATGGCATTACTAACTCTCTCCGAAAAAAAGAAGACCTACATTGCGCCTGTCTTGGGGCGTCAGTCGATTTGCCACTCTCAAAGGTGGCTGTCTTTGAAAATGGTTTGATGTTTATTATGGCCTTATCAATGCTATTTTTTCTTCGATCATTTCATTTGATTGTAGTATCACTTACTCATTTTAGAATTGTTCACTGATACAGCAAATTGGCAGGCAAGATCCAGAATCCTTGTTAGATGTTAATGCTTTTGCTAACATTGGCCTATGATGAACATGAACGGTAATGGGGCAATGTCTGGAATGAACATGTCACCAGGGGCAGGTCAAGGTACTCATAGTTGGGTAACGCTAGGGCATGTAGGTGTCATCATTTCCTTAGTCATCGCATTGTTCTACGGGCTTCTGCTTCTTAGGAGAAACCAAGTTACCAAAGTATGTGACTGTACAACCGATGACTGTGATTGTTACGTTGCTCACTGCGATTGTTTTGTAAAATCTTTCCACGGAATAATGGCACTTGGTATGGCACTTATGTTTGCAAGTCTTTCAATAGTCCCATGGATATATGGAACTATCATATTTATTGCAATGGGTATATTCTTCGCTATGCGTATAATTTGGCCCGCATTTAGGCCCCATCATTTTAAAATGAAATTTGATTCAGTTCATATGATCTTAGCTTTTAGTATGGCATTCATGCTATCGCCATTAATTTCCAATAGGAATTGGAGAATTGTCTCCGGCGTATTCTTATTGTCATTGGTTGCGTTCGCAATCTTCTATATGTGGCAATCTATGAGAGCTGCTAACTCAAAATTAGGCAATAGGATTAGAAGGCTAGAAGTTGGCACTCATTTAGCTCACGTAGCAATGGTCGTGCTTATGGGTTGGATGATAGCAGTGTCCATTTAGAAATTATTCTAGCTGCCGCCTGGTGTCATATTCATTGTTGGACGAGAATTATTTTGAACGTGATTTTCATATGCCATGAACAGCAGAGTATTTACTAAAAGTAAAATAATAAGCACAAAGATTATTTCAATTGCACTGAAAGGTTGAACATGACGTTTAGATTTACTCATATTTATTCAGTAACGTGGAAGGTTCCAATGAATCCTTTATCTGCCGCTCCAAAAGCCGCATTAGTAAACTGATAATCGCCTGGTTTGGGGAAGGTCACATCTAATACGCTTCTCTGGCCCTCTCCAAAAGTAACAGTGTTAGTTACTGTTTGAGCTGAACCTATAGTACCGTTTGGCGTTGAGATAAAGTTTGTTCCTTGCAGATGGAAAGTTGCAAGTGGGTCAAATGACTGAAAATTCACTAAGTAAATTCTGTATAACTTACCAGCTTCTACATCAATTGGGTGCTGCTTGTACCAGAACGGTATGGCGTTAACAGCAAAGATAGTATTTGAACCATCACCATTTTTTAGGGCTGCATCACCAAGTGGGTCAGTCAGATCAAATGAATTCTCTTCCATTATAAAATCTTGTGTTGCCACAGGTCTTGGATCTACTTTAGGGTCGATAATAAACGTTCCGTACATCCCTTCATTAATATGCTCAGCTATAGGTTCTACATGACAGTGATATAACATTAAGCCAGCTGGGTCTGCTGTAAATGAATATGTAGTGCTTTGTCCTGGTTTAATGTATTCATCAGGTAGTCCGCCGTCTTGATCATTTGGGTGAAATCCATGGAAATGAATTGTGTGGTAGTCAGTAGTGTCATTGATAAAATGGATAATAATTGAATCACCCTCAGTAGCCCGAAGCGTAGGGCCCGGTACTTGACCGTCATACGCCCAGGCTTTGAAGGTGATTCCACTTGCAAGAGTTATTGTCTTTACGGTTACAGTTATCCAATAGGTACGCTGCATAGTTCCATCGGGTAGTTCTTTTTGCTGATAATATTGAGCTCGTTGATCTGGGGGTAAATTACTAAAGTTCCATGTCGTTAGGTAGGTAGATGGATTAATATTATTTAACTGAGCTGGAGAAAGTGGATCTTGAGGAATAACATCCGATGTTCCAGTAACGGACGCAACCATACTTGATGGAGAAATTAACATGGGACCTTGCGATCTTGATTTCACATCCCAAATAACCACTATCGCAATTAGAATTATGATTATTGTTCCAAATGTAAATAGGCGCTGTTTTTTTGTGAAATTAATCGGATTTAGACGACTTACTAAACTTATATTTTGTTGTAAACCAGAATAATCTGGTATTGATTCAGGTTTTGGAACTTCTGCCTCAAGAGCCCCATTAACAATATGAAGATAGGTTTTTAATATTTCATCACGCTGCCAACCAGCCTTGAGCAGGTCACGCATAATATCAGACTCATTGGAACCAGAGGCCATCCTTTGAGTAATATATGATAGTAATTCAGCGTTTTGCAATCCTTAACCTCAAGACAAGTTTAATAGGTGTATACTAGCATAATTCAAGGTATAAGGATAGGCATTTTGATGGCTTAAAATGCCCTCATTTTTGTACATCACTTTGGTTAATTGCTATAATGATAGTGTAAATCTAAAGAATAAAAACGAACATGCCAAGTCAATCAAATGTACCCATAAAACCACGCGACGGTGCTTCAAAGTTCACAACCGCACTAGCGGTGGTTATTTTGGCAGATATAGCAATCGGTTCGTTTATTATTTTTCATAATAGTTTTAAAAAAACGGCTCCACAAATAATTGCAATGGCCCCAACTACTAGTGCAGCAACAACTACGATGAACACAACTAATTATAAAAATGGTCAATATACCAAAACAATGAGCTACATGTCATCAGATGGCCAAGAACAAATTACTGTGAGTCTGTCTCTAAATAATGGTATGGTCACCTCGTCGTCTATTACTCCAAATGCGAATAATCCAACTTCACTTGCATACATTGAAAAGTTCATCAATGGTTATCTGCCAATGGTTGTTGGACAAAAAATAAGTGGCATGAAATTATCAACTGTTTCTGGAGCAAGTCACACGACTGATGCATTCAACGATGCAATCACTCAGATTCAAGCTGAAGCCCAGATCTAGATCACAATTATAACCCATCATAAAATATGTCTAAGAATGTTATGCTTATCCTATGCGAATTATCAATAGAATAGTGTTGATCATAGGTTTTTTGGGCTTTTGTTTTATTAGCCAAACTACTGTTTTCGCAGCCGTTGTTGCGCCTAACTACACTCTCATTCCATCGCCATCACAAAATCAGATTGATTATTCGGGGGGTACTTCAGGCAGTGGTATTACACCAAAAAGCATAGCATTGGTAGTTGTTATATGTATAATCGTAGCTCTTACTATTTACTTCTGGCCAAAAATAACTGAAACGATAATAAATAAACCAATGACTGCAATACGATGGTGGGTTGGTGTAATGCTTGGAATATTTGGAGCACTTGTCTTAGTAGCTTTTGGGGGATCACTGGTATTTAAATCAAAACCAAATAGCGGTTCACATTCTGGATCAAATGGTTCATCAAACAGTAATCCCAACACGATGGTTGCTAACAAATATAATAATGGAACATATACGGCTACTGGCTCCTACTCGTCACCTGGAGGTCAAGAGGCTCTCACTCTTTCTCTGACTTTAAATAATAATGTAGTGGTTGATTCAACCGTAACGACCGGCGCTAACGATTCAACTTCAACTTCTTACCAGAATTTGTTTATAGCAAGCTACAAAGATCTTATTATTGGTAAGAGCATTAATAATATAAAATTATCAACTGTTGCAGGATCGTCCCTGACTTCACAAGGATTCAATGATGCACTCAGTCAAATCGAACAACAAGCCAAAGCCTAAAAAATCTAAACCTGAAAGTAGTTCTATAACATTTGAAGCTATTGGGACCAATTGGCTAATAAAAATTGATGAGGAAGTATCCAAGCCTGCTCTTAAAAAGCTATCTAAAAAAATAAAAGACAGAATTGATGTTTTTGACAAAGATTACTCGCGATTTCGTTCAGATTCATTGGTTACCGAGATGTCAAAAAAACCAGGGATGTATAAATTGCCTGACGATGCACAGCCATTATTTGATTTGTACCAACAACTCTACGTAATTAGTGATGGTCTTATTACGCCCCTAATTGGCCAACTGATTTCAGATGCAGGATATGATGCCAACTATTCACTTAAACCGAAGCGATTACATGCTGTTCCATCGTGGGAAGACTCAATCGAATATAAGTTCCCCAACCTAAACATTAAGAAGCCAGTTTTATTAGATGTTGGTGCAGCAGGAAAGGGCTACATTATAGATATAGTGGCAAGCATCATCTCTGAGTCTGGCATAAATGAGTTTTTTGTTAATGCAGGCGGCGATATTCTTCAGAAAAGTAAAAAAAGTAAAGCGGCCTCAGTCGGTCTTGAGCATCCGGTTAATTTAGATGAAGTGATTGGCGTTGCTTCTCTGCGAAACCAAAGTATATGTGGATCGGCTGGTAATAGAAGAGCATGGGCAGATTTCCATCACATCATTAATCCCAAAACTAAATCATCGCCAAAGCATATATTGGCAGTTTGGGTAGTTACGGACACAACCCTGCTGGCCGATGGGCTTGCTACAACCTTGTTTTTTATTGATGCTGCGGCACTCAACAAACATTACAGATTCGAATACGCTCTTATAAATAACGATTTATCATTAGAGTATTCGAAAAACTTTCCGGCAGACTTTTTTTAATAATCTGAATTGTTATATTAAGTGCACACAGGTCTATTTAAAGCTGATTTTGCGCACGATACTCTAGAGCTTCTTCTACTTGTTGCCTGGTTGCATGGCCAGCTTCAGCCCCAAACCTTAACAAAGTATCCATTGTAAATATAGATAACAACCTAACTCCTTCTCGCGCCATATTCTCAACTCCTCCTTGTTGTCTATCCACTACCGTTAACATATCCGGGACAACCAAACCAGCAGCCATAGCAGCAACTCGTATTAGTTTTTTGTTTCTGCCACCTGAGGTATGGTCTTCACCAATTAGAAGTTTGTCACCTTCTTCATATTGTCCCTCTGGTCCTAAAAAGGTAGTTATTCCATCTTCTTCTAACTTTGTGAAAATCAAAAGATTATTTGGATAATCCTCATACATCCTAGCGTGCGCATCAGCTAGAGGTAGTGCCCCTTTTGGTACTCCTGCAATTCGTTTTGGTCTAATGGGTATAGTTTGTGATTCACATATTTCATAAAACTCCTGACCAATTAATTCATATAGTTCAGGTAGTAACTCGTAGCCTGGTTCTTTTGGATCTTTCGGATAGTGTAGGTAGTACGGTGATAAAGGTAGATTGGGATTATCCAAATGGGCAGAAAGTTTAAATAACCCGAATTTAACAGAATTGCTCCTGTAATACAGGTCGGCAATTTCACCTTGTCTTTCGGTCAAAGCCTCTGCCATAGTGTTAATACATTCTCAATGAACTCCTATTTATTTGCAAGTGAAATCTTCTAACTGTATTTGCGGTTTATATAAGCTAAAAATATGACATAATAGTATATATCAATCAATAAAAGGAAATACTTGTGTCCGGACATTCAAAATGGGCAACCATCAAACGTCAAAAAGCTGTAACAGACTCAAAACGAGGAGCCCTGTTTACTAAACTTGGTAATAATATTGCTATTGCTGCACGTGGCGGAGCTGATCCTGATACAAACTTCACTCTAAGACTAGCAGTTGATAAAGCCCGGGCAGCTAATATGCCAACGGCTAACATTCAAAGATCAATTGATCGAGGTAGCGGTAAACTTGGCGGTGACCAGATTCAAGAGGTCTTGTATGAGGGTTACGGTCCCGGCGGAGTCGCAATACTTGTAGAGTGTGCAACAGATAATTTAAATAGAACTTATCCTGAGGTAAAGCTAGCTTTTTCTAAGCACGGTGGGAATATTGCTGAGAAGGGAGCTGTTGCTTTCCAGTTTGAGAGAAAAGGAATGATTAGGGTGAAGGGCAAAGGCGATGATCTTCTCCTGGCAGCTATTGATGCTGGGGCAGATGATGTACAAGAAGAAGATGATGATGGCAGTATTATTTACACAGACCCAAAAAAACTTGCAGAAGTTCGAAATAACCTACAAAAAGCCGATGTTGAAATTGAAGAAGCCGAACTGACATTTATTCCTAAACAAACAATTACAATTACTGACAAAAATACTGCCGGTAAAATAATAAGGCTCATGGATGCGCTTGATGACAATGAAGATGTTACGGCCACTCATGTAAATTTTGATATACCCGGAGGAATTACTTGGACAATAAAATTAAAATCTAGAAGGATTTTAGGAATTGATCCAGGAACAGGAATCTTGGGGTTTGGAGTTATTGATGTTGACCCAAAAGGAAAACTTAGCATCGTGGACGCTGGAGTAATCAGGACTCCAGCAAAACAAGCAGATAGTGATCGCTTGCTAACCATTTTCGATGAACTAAAAGAAATAATAGAAGAGAATAAGCCAGAAATAATGTCGGTTGAGAAGTTATTCTTTGCTCAGAACGTTACAACTGCTATGAGCGTAAGTCAGGCTAGGGGAGTAGTGTTGCTGCTTGGCAAGCAGGCAAGAATGGATTTATTTGAGTATACTCCTCTACAGATCAAACAAGCTTTGACTGGTTATGGCAGGGCGACTAAACAACAAATTCAGGAAATGGTAAGAGTTATTCTAGGACTTAAAGAGCAACCTAAACCGGATGATTGTGCCGATGCATTAGCCGCAGCCATCTGCCATTCGATGACTATGAGATAATACGACCATGATAGCTACCCTAACTGGCAAAATTCAGGAAAAACAAATCGAATCAATTATCTTAGATGTTAATGGAGTTGGCTATGGAATATTTGTTCCATTGGAAACCTATAATAACGTAGCTAAAGATGATGAAGCAAAGCTATATATTTATGAGCATATTAGAGAGAATAGCTATGACTTATATGGTTTTAGTGATGTTCTGGCAAGGGAACTGTTTATTAAGCTAATTAACGTAAATGGGGTTGGTCCAAAAGTGGCACTTAACATCCTAAGTGTGGGTTCACTTAATGATGTCAGGCAAGCAATTGCTAGTGGCAATCTGAAATTAATACAAACTGCACCTGGCGTTGGAAAACGGGTTGCAGAGAGAGTGCTAATTGAACTTAAAGATAAAGTAGGGCTTCTCAGCTCAGTTGATGAAGCCTCCCTACTTGTGGGAGACGAAGCCTCTCTTCAAGATGAAGCCGTTCAAGCATTAGTTGCACTTGGTTATTCGATGGCTGATGCAGTCGTTGCGTTAAAACCAATCGATAGTAAGCTATCAACTAAGGAGAGGGTAACCCAAGCCCTTAAGAGGAAATAATATGGCAGTTGAGAGAATCCTAAACACTTCAATTGACGATGAAGATGACCAAGAACAGGAACTTAGAGATTACTCTTAGGCCTCATGATTTTGAGAATTATATTGGGCAACCAAAACTTAAGAAGAATCTAAAACTATCGATAGATGCGGCAAAAAAAAGGGGTGAACCAATTGATCACATTCTTCTATATGGTCCACCTGGGCTTGGTAAGACGACAATGGCAACTGTTATAGCCAATGAGATGGGATGCAACGATTCGAGTTACATCTGGACCAGCAATTGAGCGTTCGGCTGACCTTGCAAGTCTCCTAACTAATTTACAGGATGGCGACATTTTATTTATTGATGAAATACATCGATTACACAGATCAATTGAAGAAGTTCTATATAGCGCAATGGAAGACTTTAAGCTAGACATTATGTTAGGCAAAGGTCCAAGCGCTAAATCGCTAAGACTAGATCTTCCTAAGTTTACAATCATAGGAGCTACAACTAGAACTGGAACATCTAGCTGCACCACTAAGGGATCGATTCGGCATGATACATCGTTTAGAGTTCTATACACCCGAAGAAATAGAATTAGTTATTAAACGAGCAGCCAAAATAATTGGGGTTAAAATTAGTGATCCAGCAGCAAAAGAACTAGCTAGGCGAGCAAGACTTACCCCCAGAATAGCGAATCGACTATTAAAACGAGTAAGAGATTATGCAGACGTAAATGGTGATGGCATAATTGACGCAGAACTTAATATTAGTGCGCTTGAATTACTTGACGTCGATAGTCTAGGACTAGAGCCGGGTGATCGTATGCTACTTAATGCGATTATAGATAAATATAACGGTGGCCCAGTAGGTGTAGACGCAGTTGCTGCTTTAATTGCTGAGGAACGATCAACAATCGAAGACTTTTACGAACCATATTCTTATGCAAATTGGACTTTTAATTCGAACTTCACGAGGACGAGAAGTAACCGACAAAGCCTACAAACATTTAAAGAAATCAAAAACCAAAAATTCTAATCAAAGTAGTTTGCTTTAATTTAGACTTTTCTCAATAAATGTACCAGAGTTACCGCCGAGAGTGGCAGTAAGTGTATACTGTGCACAGGCTGTAGTTTGGTCGTCGCAAGGTGAAGTGCCATTGCTAGCAGTTGGCTGGTAGCTGTAAATATCCACTTTAGGGTCATCGGCAAAATTTGGCGAAGTTGATTTACTGTCCGGGTCCCGTAAATCTGATGCATCAACGGACTTTAAATTTGCTTTTGTCCAAGTTGCACTGTTCATATCTGAAAGAGTTGGATAAAAACCACTTTGCGCATAGAAAGTTTCAAGATTAGATTGTATGAGTTTAATTGCTGCAATTCTGGCAGTTGTATTTGTTGTCTGACTTTAACGCCACTATAGGTAAGAACTAACACTGTTGATAAAATGCCAATAATTAATAAAATTACCACAGAATTTCAACTATTGTGAAACCGGAGTCAGAGTTAGTCCGAATGTTTTTTTAGATAATTTCATATCAGTTTTGCCACCATAATAATAACACTTTTATGAAATTATAAGCTGTAAAATACTATAAATTAGATGTTTTGGCTGAACTCTAAATACCTCATGTATTGAAGTATTGCCCTGCCAATGCTTTAATTAATCCATCAATTAGTAAGTCTGGTAGTTCCCTCGCTGTTGCTTTGCTTATTAAAACTTTTGCCGAGGCTAGGGACAATATCAGTTTCTGAATATCGGAATCAGTAATATGAATTATTTCATAAAGACCAATTTGTCCAAGATATCCAGTACGGTAACATTTTTCGCAGCCCCATTATTGGCCGTCATAATCTTTTTAATTTTAGTGTCAGTCGTGTTTAACTTTTGCATTGCTTTAGGTGTTATCGGAGATTTGTTTCACATAGTAAATTGATTCAAGATCATGAAGTTGTTTCATTTTTCTAGGATTAGCTAAGTCGAAATATTATTAATTAGATTTATCGTATACTTTATCTGGCTCATAACTGTACCCGACAAGTTAGTCGCAAAGTCTTCTAACAATCGCTGTGTGCATATGATTTTTAGAAAATGAGCGATTAGCGAATGGTTAACTCCATGCATCTAATTTACTAAACGATCAATTGATTCGTAAAATGCTTTTTGAATGAATACTAGCTAAGAATTAAATTACTCTTCAATCCATATTGAAATACTAAATTAGCTGTTTCACTATCTCTTATCTCACTAACCATTATAATATCATTGATCATGTTTTGTCAATGCTTTAATACCATTTGCAAAAGTTAAGTTTGTTCGTGTAATTAACTTGAGTCTGATTAGCACTCTTGTATTACATACTCAACTAGGATCTTCAATAGTGGCAATCTTTCGTCATGATCATTAATGGTACTTAACATGCTAAGTAAGCTTAATGATTTACCTGAATCTCCGTGGTCCAATTAATAAAATTAAACCAGATTAGTTTGTTTAGGCGCATTCTCTATAGCTTTTAACCTATGTCCCCAGTATCCAAGTTCCACTAGACTTGGATGAGATCTTTGGAGCTGTTAAGTAAATTAATAGATATTTTTTCTCCACCAATAGTCGGTAGAATTGAAACTCTTAGCGTATATACGGCCTCGGCACTTAATATTGCTAAACTTGCCATCCTGTGGAATACCAGCTAGACCTAGTTTCTAAGTTTGCTAAGTTTTTAATTCGTTCACTTAAACTATCTAAACTTTTTTTGAAAATCGATTGAATCTCAATTAAACGATCCATTGATTCTGTAACGTGACTAATACTTCGATTTCATATGGTTCAATATGAATAAAACTGGCATTTGACTTTGATAGCTTTATCAATTAAATGTTCTAACATTTGGTCTAGTTAGTTTGCTTAGTAAAACTGTTCGATATTATTCCCCACCATCGTTAGAGCTCATTATATAAAAATTAGGACTTGTATCATAACTAATTATCTACTAAGATATGGAGTTCTATCTTGTTATAATAATAGATAGAAGCAAGCTTACTCATAGGTAAATTAACTCGGGGGCAGATAAGGATACTTAAAATTATGGCATTTAAAAAAGAGTAAAAAACCACCAAAGGAAGTGCCAAGTGATACAAACAGAGCAACAAGGTGGTAAAAGTAAAGCATTAGGCTTAGCAATTGATTCAATCGAGAAGACATATGGTAAGGGCTGCAATTATGAAATTGGGTGAATCTCATAGATCAAATGTAGAGACTTTTCCAAGTGGTACGTTTAGGTCTCGACATTGCTTTAGGCGGCGGTTTTCCAAAGGGAAGGGTAGTCGAAATTTATGGGCCAGAAAGTTCTGGTAAGACTACACTAACACTTCATGCGATTGCAGCAGTTCAGACGTTCAGGTGGCAACGCTGCTTTTATAGACGCAGAACATGCACTTGATCCAGCATATGCAAAAAGAATTGGTGTAGATACGGATAATCTACTAATTTCTCAACCAGATAATGGTGAGCAAGCCTTAGAGATTGCTGAGACATTAGTTAGAAGTAATGCAGTTGATATTATCGTAATTGACTCAGTTGCGGCACTAGTACCTAGAGCCGAAATTGAAGGTGATATGGGCGATTCGCTACCTGGTTTACAAGCAAGACTTATGAGCCAAGCGCTCAGAAAACTAACAGGAGTAATTAGCCGATCGAATACCACAATAATATTTGTAAATCAAATTCGAATGAAAATTGGCATAATGTTTGGTAATCCTGAAACAACCACTGGTGGTAATGCCCTGAAGTTTTACTCAAGTATTCGAATGGACATACGACGAATTTCACAAATTAAACAAGGCGATGCAAGTAATTGGTAATCGAACTAGAGTCAAGGTAGTTAAAAATAAAATTGCTCCTCCATTCCGTGAAGCTGAATTTGATATTATGTATAACGAGGGCATTTCATATAGTGGTGATGTCTAGATTTAGCTGCCCAATATGAGATTGTTGAAAAATCTGGCGCTTGGTATGCATATAAAGGTGAAAAAATTGGCCAAGGCCGTGAAGCAACTAAGCAATACTTAGTAGAAAATCCAAAAGTACTAGAAGAAATCGCAAACAAGTTAGAGAAGCTTCACTTAAAGCTTAGTGATTAGGGCATTAGGCTCATGAAGATTACAAAATTAAGCCTCAAGTAAAAAGAGCCGATAGATATTCAATCTTTATTGGATAATAAATATGCTTTTTCATTAGCTGAAGCTGAACTTATTAATCTAAAATCTAAAAGTCGGGCAAGAAATTAGATCGAGCTGACTTAGAAAAATTAATGTATGAAGCAGATTATTGCTAAAGCCAAAAACTGCTGCTTATAGGTTACTAAGTTACAGACTAGAAGTATCGGTGAGATAAAGGATTACTTAGAACGAAAAAAATATGAGCCAGAGACTATTGACAGAGTTATTAGTTACTTAACAAGCAGAGATTTTTTAAATGATGAAGAATTTGCAAAACAATGGGTTGAGAATAGGATAACTAATAAGAAATCTAGTATTAGACAAATAAAGAGTGAACTTCGATCAGAAAAAAGTTGATAGTGAAATAATTAATAAGGTTATTGAAGAATAATCAGTTAGATGAAGTTAGAACTAATTAAAGACTAATTGATAAAAAAAGAACATCAACCAAAATATCAAGATGACTTAAAATTAATGCAGTTTTTAGCTCGTCGTGGTTTTAGTTATGACAAAATTTAATTGCCCTGAGGCCGAAGAGCTGAATGATGTTGTTGCATTTTGGTACGGTAAACTTTTGCTGGGTATTTAAGATTTCTTGAATGATTATTTTATTATCTGTAACTTCTATGATTTGAGAGCGGTCTATACTTAATTGGCCTGTGTTTAAACTTTTTATAAGTGATCTGCCAGCATATAGTTTTTGAACAAAAAATGATTCGCTATCAATAGCAAAATCTTATACTTTACCGACTTTTGTTTTACCAATTGTAACAACTGGTTTACCAATTAACACATAGTTAATTTTTAGTATATTCTTGTAGTCTTACTAAAATATCAGGCGAACTTAGAACGTCGTGATCGTTAATTATTACGCCTTGTCCAATAATATTTCTAATATCTTGATAAAGTAATATTAAATCTTCTTTTCTTGTCTGTCGTGACAATAAAAACCTTCAACTTTAAAATTATTTGGATTGATAATAAATGCTGATACTTGAGCAATTTGACTTCCAGTTCTGTAGTGATAAAACAGGTTTGTTTAGTGATTGTATTCACTAAGAAGTAGCATAATTATTAGTATAGCTTAAGCTCAGTACGAGCTACATGTATATAGAAATATTAAAACTAGCTATAATCAAGAAGATATATGAGAATTGAACTAACGACGTAACTAGTCCATAATCAGACTGAAGAGATAGCTGAGACAATTGGCAAAAATTTACGTGGTGGCGAAGTTATTGAACTAATAAGTGAGCTTGGTGGTGGTAAAACTACATTTACTCATGGCTTAGCAAAGGCAATAAGAGCAAAGACAATGTTGCTAGCCCGACATTTACTATTAGTAGAGTTTATGATGGTAATAAATTAACTATCCACCATTTTGATTTCTATCGTTTAGAAACGAGCAGATTAATTAAACATGAACTTAGCGATGTACTATCAGATAAAAATAATGTGGTCGTAATTGAATGGCCAGACTTAGTTAATAGATGTACTACCAAAAGAGAGACTTACGTGTTGAATTTGAGTATATAAATGAAAATAGTAGAAAACTTCTTTTTAATTACCCAAAAAGTTTGTCATACTTATTGAGTAAGTATGTTGATATTAGTAGTTAGAACCGATAAACCTGAATCCGAGATAGGATTATTCGAGGACCTAAATCAATTGGCATATGTTAAATGGCAAGCACACTATGAACTAGCAGAAACAATTCATAAAAAGTGCTAAGCATTATTAGAAAGAACCAATAAAGCATGGCATGAACTAAACGGTCTTGTTGTTTATAAAGGTCCTGGTAGTTTTACCGGACTTAGAATTGGCATAGCTTTTGCGAACACTTTAGTCTTACTCACTTGAATATCCCAATCATTGGCAGTAAAACTGATAACTGGACAGAAGTATGGAATAAGGAGACTACTTGGATAATAAAAACGAAAAAATCATAACTCCAGAATACGGTGCAGAAGCTCACATTACTGCTACCTAAGAAATAGAGATTGGATTCACTTAATTTGACTGAGATGATTCCGAAGTCTATTATTACTCATAGGATTTTATGCTGATTTTGGGAGCAAAGTCCGCTTAAACGATAATTAAATTTGATATTAAACTAGTAATATTTTAGCTAATGAAGTGATAGTGATTGCTAAAGGTAAAACTAGTTAATAGAAACAGGAAGGAAAACACTATGGATCCAATAACTATTATATTGGCAATTGTTGGTATTGGTGTGGGTTTTGGAGCCAGTACAGTAGTTAACCAAAAAAAAGATGGGCAGTGTTGAGCAGGAAGCAAAAAAAGAATTAGATAAAGCTAAAAAAGAAGCAACAAAAAAATTAAATGAGGCCAGAGAAGAAGCTGCACAAATTGTAGAGCAAGCTCGCAAGGAAGAGGCAACAAGACGAAAAGAAAATAAGGAAATAGAACAAAGACTAATAGCTCGTGATGAACAAATTGAGAAGAAGTTGGATACCTTGGATAAGCGAACTGAGAATCTTCGAAAAGCAGAAGATGAAGTAGAGGAACTAAAAGATGAGATTAGAAAAATTAGAACTAAACAGCAAGAAAAACTTGAGAAGATAGCAAAACTAACTAAAGCTGATGCTGCAGACAAACTAATGCAAATGACTGAACGAGACATTAAGAATGATCTAGTCGGCCTAATTGATAAGTTACAAAACGAAGCAAAAGATAATGCAGAAGAACAGCAGCGTTTATCCTTAGTATCATCAATGGAGCGAATGGCCAGTGAGGTTACTGCTGAGAGAACAGTAAGTACGGTAAAGACTGGAAGACGAAGAAATGAAAGGCCGAATTATTGGTAAAGAAGGACGAAATATTCAAGCCTTGCAAAGAGCAACTGGCGTCGACATATTAGTTGATGATACCCCAGGGGTAATTGTACTAAGTTCATTTGATCCAGTTAGACGCGAAGTGGCAAGACAAACTCTCGAAATGTTAATTAAAGATGGACGTATTCAGCCTTCCAGAATTGAAGAATTGGTTGATAAAGCTCAAAAGAATGTTCAAAAGGATGTTATGCGAGCCGGTGAAGATGCTGCTAGAGAAGTTGGTATTATTGGTATTCCAAAAGAAGTATTACAGCTACTCGGCGAACTAAAATATCGTACAAGTTATGGGCAGAACGTTCTAAAGCACTCAACTGAAATGGCTCACATGGCTGGGCTAATTGCTGAAGAACTTGGTGCAGATGTTAAGACTGCCAAATATGCGGCTCTAGTTCATGATTTAGGTAAAGCACTTAACACACAAGATGGAAGGTAAACATCATCATATAAGTGGTGAGATGCTTAGGAAATATGGTGCACCTGAAGAAGTAGCACATGCTGCAGAAGCACACCACGATGACGTTGAGGCAACCACAACCGAAGCTTTAATTGTGAGAGTCGTTGATGCAGTAAGTGCGTCAAGACCTGGAGCCAGAAACATTAGTGCAGAAAACTTCATAGAGCGAATGCGAGACCTTGAGAATGTTGCGACTGGATTTGAAGGAATTGATAAGGCATATGCAATTAGTGCAGGTAGGGAAGTAAGAGTATTTGTTAAAC
The DNA here is from genome assembly GCA_963699195.1 of uncultured bacterium. Classification (GTDB taxonomy): domain Bacteria; phylum Patescibacteriota; class Saccharimonadia; order Saccharimonadales; family DATKHC01; genus JBBQBA01. The sequence goes on from OY969420.1 coordinate 316,682, forward strand.
CTCATCAAATCGATGATCTTACTGCAATTAAGTTAGCTCGTGATATTGCTACAAAAATTGAATCAACCATGCAGTATCCTGGAACAATCAAAGTTAACGTTATACGTGAAACTAGAGCAATAGAATTTGCAAAATAGGGTTTGATAAAAAGGATCATGAATATTTTATATCTAGGTGATGTTATGGCTGAGCCAGGTATATTGGTGGTCGAAAAATTACTGCCAAAATTAAAAGAGTCTTTAAAAATAGATTTAGTAATTGCTCAAGCAGAAAATTTAAGTAATGGTCGAGGTATTTTATTAAAAGACCTAAAGCGAATTCAAGATGCTGGTGTTGATTTTTGTACTGGCGGGAACTGGAGTCTAGCCGAGAAAGAAATCTATCCTTTGTTAGACAATCCTGATGAGCCTATCATTAGGCCGGCTAATTATCCTAAGGATACTCCGGGACTAGGCTATAAGTACGTAGATACTAGAAAAGGCAAGGTGCTAGTAATTAGCATGCTTGGTCAAATAGTTGGTAAGGATGCCAGTAAACCTGTCGATAATCCACTAAAAGTAATCGATAAAATATTAGAAGCTGAATCTAAATTTTCTAAAGTCGCAACTATAGTTAATTTCCATGGCGACTTTAGTAGTGAGAAATTAGTATTTGGATATTACTTAGACGGACGAGTAAGTGCAGTAATTGGTGATCACTGGCATGTACCCACTGCTGATGCCATGGTATTACAAAAATGGTACTGCTCATATAACTGATGTTGGTATGTGCGGTACCATATACTCTTCTCTTGGAGTGAAGATCGATACTATAATTGCGCGCTGGCGAGACTCAAAAGTAGTAAGGAATGAAATTGAGACAGAAGGTCCACTTCAGCTCAACGGATTGTTTATTGAAGTGGATGAAAAAACGGGACTCAGTACCTCTACTAAATTAATCCAAGAAATTATTAGTTAATTATCGTTCTGATTTACCGTTAAAGCCAAGTAAGGCTATAACGACAGTAGCAACCATATCTATGATAACTATTTTAATTACTGGCACTCCGCGATTAATTGCCATTAATGCGGCACTGCCCAACCATATGGTAATGATGACCCCGGCTGTGTATGGGTATTTTATGAATAGTATGAAATCTTTAAACACGTAGCGTCTCCTTGTCTATAATTTGTTTCTCTTCAATGGCATTAATACCACCACCATTCTTAATTTGACTCAATAATTTACGGAACAAGATCGGGTCACGATTAGCAACTCGCTCAAGCCACTGGGTAACTATATCAATTGCTCTTTGGATTGTCATGTTGCTTGGAGCTTCGACTAGTAGCTCTGAATGATCGACGGATAGTTTTGTGGTTGCCTCGTCAAAAACCACAGGCAATACGTGACTTTGTCTGCCCATACTTTCAACTAGCGTTATATAAGTTTGAGCTGCCCTAATAATTTCTGATGAATTTACTGTCAATTTTAGGCCGAAACGATTCTGTTTATTTACTATCTGATTGACCATCTTAAGCATGTTTGGATCGCTAAGATTAAGGGATGCTGAATCATTTTTGTTTGAATGTGTTTCAAAAGCTTTTTTAGCAAGTTTACCAATAGTTTTAGTTAGGTCTTCACTTGAACTCTGTCCACTGGAATCGTGCAATTTTTTAAATGCTTTATATAAATCGTTTGCAAAAACCCTAAGAAATTTACCAAACAGCTCTTCAATATCCAGCTTACCATTGTAAAGATTTGAATATTCTCCAATTAGAGCAAAGAAAGCTGGTTTATCCTTGGGCGCTGGTGCAAAAATACCAAAGTCTATAAGACCAATTTTATTGTTCTCCAGAAACTTAACATTGCCTGGATGTGGATCACCTTGAACGCGGGGCAAAGTGAACATTCCATATATATATTCCTTGCCAAGAGTTATTAGCTGCTGATCCAAATCAGATCCTAACTGTTCCATGACATATGCATGTGGTTCTATACCTTGTTCTTGTAGTCTCACTAATTGTGCACCCGATATGCCAGCTAAGTACTGCTGGACAATAATATTACGAGTGCTCAACTCCAAGTAGGTTTTTGGAATTATAAATTTCTCATTATCTTTGTACGCCTCGTAAAGCTCATTAGCGAACTCAGCCTCGGATACATAGTCGGTCTCATTAAGTGAGGATTTCTTAAATTCCTTTAGAGCCTCATTTACGTTCATTTGCATACCGTCGTACAACTTTAGGAAGAATTGCTTAGCAAAAACACCAATAAGTTTCAGGTCAAATTGAAGTGTCTCGCGCACTAGTGGCCGAAGAGCTTTAATAATCACAGGAGTTCCATCTCGCAAAATACCAAAATACACCTGACCAAAGCTACCTGCTGCAAATGGTTGAGGTTGAACTTGCGCTATTTGTGCTAAAACCTCAGGCTTTAATTCTTTTTGAAGTAGCTTTGGAAGATTAATGATCTCAGTGTCCAGGTTTTCAAAGATGTTATAGCGATTTGGACTTTTCCATTGCTTAAAGAATTCGCTCTGTAACATAACTCCTTGCAAAAACTTTATATATATACCGCCAAGTGATACCAATTCGTCGCATATGTATGAAGCCATTTCGGAGTTACGACCACGCTTTTGTAGATACATGGCTCTAGCTCCGATCATAGCCATCTTAGCCGCCCTGTGTCGCTTTATCGAGCTTATACTCTGGGGTTTCATGTTACGCCCGGCCAAAGCCTATTAAGAACAACAGAATGGTTGATACCATCACTGCTACATATAATTCAAAAACTTGGTTAGCATCATTTACAGTCAATGACATTAAAATAACCGCAACCCAAATAAGTAGTATAGTAAAAAAGGTCGATGCATATTTCATACGTATAATTATGACATACGACTGCTTAAAATTCTATCAGAGGCAGTTAAGCCTAGTTTTTTGGGGCTACGTCCGTTATAATCGGCCAGAAAGGCTCCTTTCATTTAGCTAACGATGAATTGCTAAACGGTGAAGCATATTCAGAGCTGAGGTCTGGATTTTTTTTCGGGGATTGGCGCAGTTGGCTAGCGCGCCGCGTTTGGGACGCGGAGGTCGGAGGTTCGAGTCCTCTATCCCCGACCAAAACAATTACAAATAGTTAAAACGGAGATATAACTTGTCAGTTAATCAACTTCAAACTCTTGAAAAGACCGTAGTACCTGATAGCTGGGAGGAACTGACCCTACAACCACCTGAAACCGGAATAATTACTGTACCTGACATGGTTCATTGCACTGGAGTTGCGTTGTTCACAAAGACCGAAGGTGGACTAAGAAGAGCATTTGCTGGGCACTTCCATCAAAGTAGGAGAGAAGAGGGTATTGAAGTATTTGCAGAAGCAGTCGAAAGATATAATAGTTCAAGTGATTTGGATGTTTCAAGAGTAGTTATCATGGAGCCTGCAATTTCAGTACCGCAGCCCGAAACCAAACAAGCAACTGCAAAAGTGGAGTTAATTGACGAAGAGACTACAGCTAGGCTTTTTGAAGTAGCCTTGGGAAAAAGTTGGCCTAGATTAGATATTCGAGCTCGACCATACATAGTAACCGAAGATCGCAAATGGACAGACGCTGGAAAATTAGAAGTGAAATTAGGTCAATCAGATCTTATAACTGTCGGGGGACAAGTAATAGTGCCAAAGTATTCTGGCATGTAACATACCTAGATTCGGGGTGTGGCGCAGTGGCTAGCGCGCCGCGTTCGGGACGCGGAGGTCGGAGGTTCGAGTCCTCCCATCCCGACCAAGTCAGAATTTGGTATAATTTACTAGATCAACTCTCCACTAGTCTTACTTGTATTCCGCCTGAAGGAGCCCCAAGGTAATTAGAGAAACGTTCTACGGAAGAGGCCTTGTGTGTTTCCATATGTCCAAGTAAGGCAACGGTTCCAAGTGATTTAAATTCACGTTCTTCTTCAAGGGCTAACTCAACTTCATTTACTATTGCTGACTCTATAATTGTTCTCAGGTCAGCCCCATTAAGTCCCTCGGAAGCATCTGCAAGATCTTCCGGGTTTACTCCGTTAAACACTTCTATACTTGCACGGTCTATATAGTAATTAAGCCAATTATTGATAATGTGAAGTCTACCATTTCTGTCAGGATTACCTATGGTAACAATATCCGTGAAACGGCCAGGGCGTGTTACGGCTGCATCTACATTAGCTGGAGCGTTAGTTGCGCCAATGATAATTGCATTTGGATACTTTCGGTTTAACGCTGACAAAAACTCGGCAGTAATTTTTCTTTCATGCTCCATCATATATTGGCTAGACCTGCTTGGAGCTACTGCTTCGATTTCGTCAAGGAACAATACTACTTTGTGTTCTTTCCCGAGTACTTCTACTAAATCAAATAAACTTGCTACATTTTTTTCAGCTTCACCAGCCCACATTGACATAATGTCACTGCCTTTGGCTGATAAGAATGTGCCATTAATCTCGGTAGCAACTGCCTCAGCGAGCATTGTTTTACCCGTACCTGGTGGTCCCACTAGAAGAACTGTTGACCTTGGATTAAGTCCAGCTGACTCATAACGCTCGGGGTGCATAGCTTTAGAAATTGCTTGTTTAACACGTCTTACTTCATCACTTAATCCACCAATCATCTCAAAAGTAGTATTTGGCTGAGGTTGAACGGTCTGTACATATAGGGATTTTTGTCGTGGATCTGTAATCTCTTCAGGAACTGTAATCTCGTCTAAGTCTTTGTCGTCCTCAAAGTCAAATAAACCTAAATCACCTGAATTGGAACCAACTCGTATAGTGATGGATTCTTCTGGTAATTTTTTATCCCAAATGGTAGCAACATGCTCAATAAAAGCAGGGAATTGTACTTCAACAAATGATAATTGCCTTTCAACTACCGTCTTTAATTCGGCCTGTACTTGTTCTTCTTTAATTTTCTGTGCTTCTTCATCCGTTATTTCTTCATCTTCGGTAGTGGTTTCAGGTGCTTTTACAGAAACAGAATGTGTCATTTTAAGATTTTGCCCACTCATCTCAATAATTATTCTCGATCCATCATCAGCTTCGTACACAAGGCCCCTACCTTTGCCCTGTCTTGTTCTGTATGCTTCTTCGTCGTGACCAGGGATTTGGTATCTAAATATTTCTCGTCCAACTTTTCTTACTTGCAACAAGGCTCCAATTATCGAATCTTCTTCACCAGCTGCAGCCTCTGTATGTATTTTCATATGGAGTGACGCATCAGAACGACCTGTTCTTGGGTTTGTTGTTATATTCATGCCAACAGCCTCTATGCCAGTATGTTCAAATGGCTCATATTGACGTTCATATCCCCAAGAATTACCACTTCTTAATAGTGATAGTCGTGATGAATCACTTTTTGCTGTTAGTTTTTCTATCAAGTCTGTTTTGTCACCCGTTTCCAATTTAAGAGAGGTTCCACCTCGATTTTGTATTCTTTCAGCAGTAACCCTATTAAGTCTTCCAAATTCAGGAATACTATCTTCGAAATAGGCCCTGCCAGCTGCAGACTCTAATCGTCTAAGTTCATCTTGTGGATTGGTTGAATTTTGTAAGCCCTTCAGCACCAGGGCCGTTAGTAGTAGTCTTGACTCTACAATATGTTCAAAACCAGGTGGTATATCAATGTCTGCAAATGGTGCAGTTAGTTGACCAATTACAGCACTAAGATCAAAGCCTTTAACTCCATCAATTTCTGTTACTTCACCTATTGGATGTCGTTCATCTTCAGGAGGATCGAATTCGCTCATCAGTCAATAGTATTATTATCTCTATTAATTGCAAGCATGAGCAAATTGTAAAAAACCTAGTTTAAAATACTTCTAATACTAACAGTTAATAATGCTTTCGATAAGTTAGTAAGTTGAGATACAATAACAAAAATGCTAAACATACTAATTAGCCTTGCAGCAATAGCCATAGTTTTGATAATTACTGAATTTGCTTGGCGGCAAAAAAAATTAGGTGATGAAATAACTCGTAAAACTGTTCATATATTTGTGGCATGTTTTGTTGCGTTCTGGCCATATTATATGGACTACAAGCAAATTCAACTTGTATCTCTAGCTTTCCTGGCAGTCATTTTAATTTCTAGATACTTTCATATTTTTAGGGGAATTACACATGTTAAGCGAAAAACTTACGGAGACTTATTTTTCCCTATAAGTATATTAATCTTAGCTATAATTGAGCCGGCCCATTTAGTGTTTACAATAGCCCTGCTTAATATTGGGTTAGCTGATGGGGCTGCGGCAATAGTTGGTCAAAAACTTGGAAAAAGTAATAAATATAAAGTATTAGGTCAATCAAAATCTATAGCTGGAACCCTGACATTTATTATTGTATCTTTTTTAATATTACTTTTAGCAAAAGTCATAAATCCAAGCGAAGCTGTTGGATTAAGTTGGATGAACGTTATAATTTTGCCACCTATACTAGCATTTGTCGAAAATGTCTCAGTATTCGGAGCTGATGATTTAACAATCCCACTTGTCCTTCTTGTTGGATTGAATAGGTTTTAGTTCTATAAACTATCTTCATGCTCAGAGTTTTTAATTCTCTGCCATGAACCATGTGCACGAAGCGCATTGAAGATTACGAATACATCAACAACTTCCTGAAGTATAGCGCCATAGATAGGTTTAATTCGACCAGTTGCAAAGACCAACATCAAGCCCACACTAACAAAGATACCAATTAAGATGCTTTGCTTTGCAATAAAAAATGTTCGCTTTGCAATCTCTAATGCACTAGCTACCTTACCAACGTCATCTAACATAATAACGACATCTGCTGCTTCACTTGCTGCTGTAGAGCCTTTTGCACCAAGTGCTATACCGACATCAGAAAGAGTTAGAACTGGCGCGTCATTAACTCCATCACCAACGAATGCAAGCGGTCTTTGTGACTCTGTAACCTCTTCAATAGCATTCATTTTATCTGATGGTAGTGCAGATGCGACTACTTTATCTATGCCTAACTTCTTTGATACAACGTTAGCCGCCGATAAGTTATCACCTGTGATCATTATGAAGTTTTTAATGCCGAGACTTTTAAGTCGCTCAATCATTGATTTACTGTTTGAGCGTATTTCATCAACAAAAGTAAACACTCCGGCAAGTTCTCCGTCAATCGCAATGTAGGTCGAAGTTGAACCAACCGAATTATGGTTAAACCCTCTCGGAACCTTAATGTTGTCTTCGTTCATTAAATCCCATCGGCCGATAATAATATGCTTGCCCTGTAATCTCCCACTCAAGCCAAGTCCGGCCTGTTCTTTAACTTGCTTGGCCGACTGCACATTAACTTTGTTTTTCCCGGCGAATTTGACTATGGCACCGGCTAGTATGTGGTTTGAGTTTTGCTCCAAACTCGCTGCAAATTTAATAACGTCGTTCTTATTAAACATTCCAAATACTTGTAATTTTTCAACGACTGGCTTGCCATTTGTAAGAGTGCCTGTCTTGTCAAAACCAATTGTTTTTACTTCGGCTAGCTTCTCTAATGATGTTCCATTCTTAATAATAATTCCGTGCTTTGACGCTCGACTCATTCCAGAAATTAGTGCTATTGGGGCAGCTAGCAGCAAGGGACATGGAGTAGCTACAACTATAACTTCAAGGAATCTTATTGCATTGCCTGAAATGACCCAAACACTAATTGAGATAAAGTATGCAAGTGCGGTGAATGGTATAGCGTATCGGTCAGCTAATCGAACAAAAGGTGATTCACTAGACGAAGCCGCCTTAACTAATTTAATTATTTGAGCATACTGACTATCTTCTTCAGTCCTCATAACCTTAACTATTATTGAACCATCGATATTAATAGATCCACTTAAGATTTGGTCTCCAGTTTTTTTCTCAACCGGCAATGCTTCGCCGGTTATACTAGACTCATCAAAACTTGAAACTCCTTCATGTATTGTTCCATCTACTGGCACAACTTCACCGGGTAGGATACTAATCTTGTCGCCGACGTTAATTTTATTGACGTCCACGTCCAAAGTATTATTACCTTTAATTAGATGAGCAATTGTAGGCCTATGTTCAAGTAATGACTTAAGTTCTGACTTGGCTCGGTTATCCGCGTAATCCTCTAATCCTTCGCCACCAGTAAGCATCAGAGCGATAATTATTCCGGTCCAGTATTGTCCTAATATAACAGAGGTTATCATGGCTGTCGCAGCCAATATATCAATTCCGTATTTACCACTTCGTAAATCCGTAACCATGTCTATAGCTAGTGGAATTACTGCAATAAGAGTACTTATACCGAGTATATAATTAGCGGCAGTATGGTACGACAGAATCCATAAAATAAGGCTTACTATGAAACTGATTATTACGAAACTGAGTAATTTGTATGACTTAAAAAAACTATATAAAGATTTAAACAAAATTTCCTCGTGATTTTTTGATTTATTGACTATATTATAACAGAATTAACAGAGGTTTGGTATAATACTTGAAGCTTATAACGTGCGGGATTCGTATAACGGTTAATATATAAGTTTTCCAAACTTAGGACACCGGTTCGATTCCGGTATCCCGCACCATAGGCCCCGATAGCTCAGCTGGATAGAGCAGGAGACTTCTAAGCTCAAGGTCGCAAGTTCGAATCTTGCTCGGGGCACCATGTTACCATTAATTGGTTAAATATTTATGGCGAGTGTAGCTCAGTTGGTTAGAGCACCGGGTTGTGGTTCCGGGGGTCGTGGGTTCAAGTCCCATCTCTCGCCCCAAGTATCATTTTGCTTATGTTAATATTAACAGATGAATAAGAAGGCAATCCTTGTTTCATTAATAACCCTAATCTTCGTTGCTATGACCATTTCATGGGGTATTGCCCTAAATAGTGATATTGAAGACAATAACTCTTCACTTAGTAATAGTAACGGTCCTGCACTTTGTTCGGGCGCAGATCTGTCCATGGACAATGCTCCTATAACATGCTCTTCGGATTCGGAGTCGGTACTTAATTGGCTATCAATAGGTTTATTTGTATTACTGGTTGTAATTACCGAAAATCTTCTAATTTACGATTTAAAATTATATCGTAAACATAAGGCCAGATCATAAGCAGTACAATTATTAGACTCCTAATTGTAGTTTTTTATTATGCTCAAACTTGTATTTACTGATATTAAGGGTAAATTTATTACATATGGCCTTTTCAGATGAACAACACGAGACTTTCGCAACCGCGTATGCAGAAGCTGAAGAATGTTTAGGAATCAATACACTAGGATGCCTTAGGGCAATGAGGGCAAGAAAAATATATAAAATGCTAATGGCTTTAGAAAATGGGCTAGAAGGTGATTTTTCTGCTTATAAGTTTGAAGAAGATCCCGAAGTATGTCCTTTAGATCAGCCAATCACTTGCCTTGAATCTACATTCAAAAGCGTTCCGGGTATGGCTCCCGAAGACACACCAGAAGTTTAGATTGTAGCTCAGTATAAATCGGTAACTTCTAGAATATTATGGGACAAAAGCTTATTTTTCTTATCAAAATAGAAGTCAGCTTTAATTTTTTCGCCAGACAGAACATGAGGTAGCCAGTGTTTGTCATCTTCCCACATGGATTCATATGGAATGTCGTTGATAGAAAACCATTTCGGTTTCATTTCATCTGATTCTTTTGGTTCACCATCCCATTCCTTTACGATATATAAAGTGTGCCTGTTGATCTAATTCATTTGTATCGCCCTCGGTGACGTAAAAAAATTAATGATAGCAACTTTTTCTAATTTCTTTGGAGTTATATTTATCTCCTCTTGGCATTCTCTAATCGCTGTTTCTTCAATAGTCTCACCGTCTTTTTGTTTGCCACCAGCACCGTTCCATTTTCCTTCACCGAAACCACGTTTTTTCATTGCAAGAAGCAACTTTCCTTTACTCACTGGTATTACAAGTGATACTTGACGTGGATCATCCATCTAAACTATATTTCTCGCATAACACTAATTCGTGCGCCGAGAGAATTGAGTCGTTCTGCTATATCCTCATAGCCCCGATTAATAGTGTAAACATTTCGAAGTATGCTTGTTCCATTAGCTGCTAACATCCCAATTAGTAGTAAGCTAGCTGGTCTAAGAGCTGGCGGACAAACAACATCGCCTTTCGAGAAGGCCGTTGGTCCAGTAATAAATACTCTATGCGGATCAGCTAATTCTATTTGCATGCCAATTTTTGTCATTTCTGTAAAATAAATTGCTCGGTTTTCATACATCCAGTCATGAATCATGGTCCTACCCTTAGCTACGCCAGCAATTGGCACAAAATAAGGTATGTTATCCGGATTTATGCCTGGGTATAAATTAGGGTGAATCTTATCATCCAAGGCTTGTAAATCACCGTTATGTTTCTTTATTCGAATGTCAGCGAGGTCAATAATTCCATTTTTGGCTTTATAAGATGGAGACATCTCATATTTTAAACCCATCTTTTTTAATTTTAATAGCTCAAGTCCTATCCAATGGTAGGGTACTCTCTTAATAGTGATCGAAGAGTTAGTTGATACTGCAGCCGAAATGAAGAACATAGCTTCAATTGGATCTTCAGTTGATGCATAGGTAATGTTCTTTTTAATATGAGAAACACCTGTAATTTTAAGAAACTGTGTACCAATACCTTCAATTTTTACACCAAGCTTTTGTAAGAAATAACACAAATCTTGAACCATGTAATCACCACTAGCTGCTTGTACATAAGTAGTCTTTTCAAAACCTGCTGCAGCCATTAGGACATTATTTGTTACTGTATTACCAGATTCGTATAGAACAATTTCTTCTGGACTCTTTTTTCTAACGGTCACATTATAGTGACCAGTTGTTGCAACGACGTTAAGGCCAAAATCTTCTAAAGCATACAAGTGAGGCTCAACGGTTCGACGGCCTAACTTACAACCACCTGCATACGGGATCTTGAACTCATGAAAATTCATGAAGAAGTGGTCCCATAAACATTAAGAACACTCCTGGTTTTACGCGCGGCAACTTTGTTTAGATTATCTAAATTTAGTTTAGCTGGTCGACGAATCTCTATATCGTTTCCTTCTAGCCATTTCACTTGAACGCCAATGCTCTCAAGTACTTCAATAATTCGATATACTTCTTCAATTCGTGGGAAAGCAACAAATTTTGTGACTCCAAAATTTAACAGACTAGCACAAAGTAGTGCTACAGCTGAATTTTTACTTGTCTTAAGAGTAATCTCACCGTTAAGTTCATATCCACCCTCTATTCGAAGGTTAATTCCTTGGCCCTCTAGGCTTATTAGTTGTTTATTTAGAACATCACTAATTCTGCCAAGTGTATCAAGACTTAAGTTTTGTCTCCCATGTTCAATCCTATTAACAGCCGACTGGCTAGTCTTTAGTCGTTTTGCAAACTCGGTCTGTGTAAGGCCACGTTCTTGTCTTATCTGGTAAATTAGCTGACCAATCTTCTCGTTGGATTCTGTCATATAATGATACTATACCAAATATGATATAATATTGCAAGTATTTATTTTGAAAAATTGTTTATTTTTGTTGTTTAGGCAAATCGAATTATACGCATAATATTTCTGATTAACAACAACTTTACTTATATTTTTATCATCCTGTTACAATAGCTGTACTAGTTAATTCTCATACCCCAGGAGTTATATGAACGATAAAATCGTAGCAGACCTGATAAAAAAAGAAGAAAAACGCCAACGCGAAGGCCTAGAGCTAATTCCTTCTGAAAATTATGTCAGCCGAGATGTTTTAACCGCATTAGGTAGTGTGTTTACAAATAAATACTCTGAAGGTTATCCCGGCAAACGTTATTATGGCGGACAAGAGAATACAGATAAAGTTGAGCAACTTGCTATAGATCGAGCAAAACAGATATTTCATAGCGACCATGCAAACGTCCAACCACATTCAGGCGCACAAGCTAATGAAGCTGTTTATCATGCTTGGCTAGAGCCAGGTGACACAGTTCTAGCAATGGATCTCAGCCATGGTGGACATTTAACTCATGGAGCTCCAGTGACCATTTTGGCGCATCAATATAAGTTTATCCGTTATGGTATGAAGAATATAGAAACAGGTGAGATTGATTATGAACATTTAAGAGAACTTGCACTGGAACATCGACCAAAAATTATACTAGCTGGTTTTAGTGCCTATCCGAGAGAACTTGATTATAAAAAATTCGTAGAAATAGGTAATGAAGTTGGAGCAATGTTGATGGCTGATATGGCACATATTGCAGGACTAATCGCTGGGGGGGTTGCTAAGAACCCACTAAAAGCTGGCTTCCATGTTATGACTACTACTACTCATAAGACTCTAAGAGGACCGCGAGGCGGAATGATCCTGACTATGGGTACAGTTGGGAATCCATTAAGGAAGGTTGATAAAACCTTTGAAAATATTCCCACTCTTATAGATCGTATGGTATTTCCAGGACTTCAAGGTGGTCCACATGAGAATACTATTGCAGCAAAGGCAGTCGCATTTGGTGAGGCCTTACAGCCTTCATTTAAAGAATATGCAAAGCAGATTGTCGTAAATGCAAAAACCCTAAGCCTCGAATTGCTTAAAAGAGACTATAAATTAATTGGCGGTGGAACGGATAATCACTTGATGCTAGCTGACGTATATAGCTCATTTGGTATTGATGGTGGGGTTGTTGAAACAGCCTTAGATAAAATTGGATTGACACTAAATAAAAATGCGATTGCCAATGATCCACTTCCTCCATTCAGGCCTAGTGGCGTAAGGCTAGGTACTCCAGCAATTACCACTCGCGGACTGACTAAAAGTGATATGAGTAAAATCGCTGAGTGGATGACCCAAGCAATTAATAATCGTGAGAACGATTCAAAACTTGCTAGTCTGAAAGACGAAGTAAAGAACTTTTCGCTGAAGTTTCCACTACCTAGCGATAAATAAACTAAGGTAATAATTCTGGTTCTTGTGCTAGCGTCACGCCAAATTTTTTGTGTACGTCTTTAATGATTTTATCTCTGAACTTTAGTAGATCTGCGGTCTTCTTGGCACTAGTGTTTACTAGCACCAGGCTCTGATTTGGCCACGTAGATATTCCAGTTACTGGGTCATTAACTGCTTTATAACCTGCGTGCTCTACTAGCCAAGCACCGGACAGTTTGTATTTATTTTCATCAGTTTCCCAATATGAAATTGATGGGTTATCTTTTAATAGATTTTTGAACTGACTCGAGCCAATAATTGGATTAGTGAAAAATGAGCCGGTGTTTGGAACGACCTCCGGGTCAGGAAGTTTTGATTGACGGATTGAGATTACTGCTTCTCTGATTTTTTCAGGACTGATGCCTTGTACCCTATTATCATCGAAATATTTTTGTACCGAACCGTAAAGGGGCGTTTCCTTGCGTGTTCTAGTTAGGTGCAGGGTTACGGAAATAATAAAAAATCTATGTTTATCTTGCTCTTTGAATCTGCTTGTACGATAACCGAAGCCACACTCGGCATTCGCTATGTTAACAAACTCATTAGTTTTTGTATCATAAGCTTCGACACTTACTAGCGTATTAGCTATTTCAGATCCATATGCGCCCACGTTTTGGATTGGGGTTGATCCAGTACTACCAGGAATAAGCGATAGAGATTCCAACCCACTAAAGCCCATGTCAACAGTTCGTTTAACCACCGAATCCCAATTTTCCCCAGCTCCGACAGTTAAATATAATTCTTCTGGATCATCGTTTGACTCCTCAAAACCCATGATCTTGTTAACTATTACTAGGCCTTTGTAGCCGTCATCTTTCCACACTATGTTACTGCCAACGCCAATCATTAACATGTTAAGTTTTTTAGATTTTGCCCACTCAATTACGTCAGTGAGTTCTTCTTTACTATTTACTTCTGTTAAGTAATCGGCCACTCCACCGAGTCGCATAGTTGAGTGATCTTTTAATGAAACCTTCTGGAAAATATTCATATAAGCATTATATACACTATCTGTATTACTTGCGCACATAAGATTACCGGGGTAACATTAAGTAATGGCGGAAGGTAAATCGAAACAATATCCATATCGAACATTGGGCTTTCAACTCAGATCTCTTAGGGATAAGGAAAAAGAGAGTATTTCAGACGTGTCCGGAGCAGTTGAGATTGAGCCTGAACTATTAGTAGAAATTGAATCAGGATTAAAGCTTCCAAGTGAAGACATATTACTTTTGTTGATTAGTCACTTTGGTCTTAAGAATAATGAAGCAATGAAACTTTGGAAGTTAGCTGGTTATAATAATTTATCAGATTTGGATGATTCATCCCAACAGGAGGCTTTTCATCCACAAGCAGCTATGTTTGTGCTTCCTATTGATTCAAGAGTTGTATATACAGACTCAGTCCAAGCTTCAGTAAATGATTTTGGAATTGTAGTTAATTTTCAACAAGCTTCTCAACAAAGTTCACAACCCTTAATTGTTTCACGAGTTGGTATGAGTCGTGAGCATGCAGAAAACGTCGTTGAAGTGTTACAAAGAATTTTATCTGATTTATCCAAACCTAAATCTAAGACCAAGCCTAAGTTGAATAGAAAAACAGATAATACTAATAAAAAAAGCGAGAGTAAAGAACTATAGTCCGGTAAATTGAAGAGTACTTGTCTTTGCGTTTTCTTTTTCAAGTTGAGTATTAATATTTTCTAAGTTCGTATTTACCGTATTCATACTTGTGTTGAAAGAATCAACTTTGTTAGTGATCGTATTAGATTCAGTTTTTATTTTGTTACCACCATATGCAATTGCCCCGACTAGTGCTGCAAGTAAAATAACAATTAAAAATAATGATACATAAACATATATTCTGAAGAATTTATTACTGCTCATTTTTCCATCCTCTTAAGTTCATCTAAGATTTCCTGTAAGTATTTGAATTTAATCATCTGTTCATCCTGTAAATTAGCTAAATATGTAAGTGTTTCGTGGTCTACCTCGGCTTTTGCATCATTTTGAGCCTGGGTTCGATTTTGACTTCTTTGAAGTGCGGGCAAAGCCCACCACTGAATCCAACTGCCGGAGATTACCCCAAGAGTAATCTTTACGTTTTCTGGTGCAGTAATTGTTAAAAGAGGAACTATTAAGGCAATATCAAAAAGTATCACCGAAGCCAATATGTGATTAGTAACCCATATTAAAAATGTGTCGTTTATATATAAAAGCTTATTTTCTTTTTTCTCTTTTAGTTTCTTTTGTTTTAGTATTTCTTTGGGGTGTCTAACGTGTGGATGTGAATTCATAATTAAATACTAACATGAACGGTAAGCCGGTATATTATCTAACCTGTTAACTTTGTAAGCATCTCCCAAGTAACATTTTCCAAGGATTCAATTACAATATCGGCTTCTTGGAATTCTGGCTTAGTTTGATTAACTAGTTCTGGTACGGCAATACATTTCATACCAGCTGATTTAGCGGCTCGTATGCCACTTAGTGCATCTTCAAAAACTACACAATTGACGGGTTTTATACCCAACCTTTTTGCAGTAGTCAGAAAAACGCCCGGGTGAGGTTTGCCGAATTTTTCGTGTTTTGCTGAGTATATTACAGTCATATGTTTAGCTAGATCTAATTTAGAAAGCATCTCCTCAATTACTTCTGGTGAGGATGATGATGCAACTGCCATCGGAATGTTATGACCCTTAAATAATTTAATCAGCTGGCTTACTCCAGACAATTCCGTACCATGTTTACGAATGCTTGCAATCACAGCATTGACCACGTCAGCTTCAAGCTGTTCATTGGGAACGTGTATAAGATCATGGTTTTCACGCCAGTGCCTAACCACTTCATCAGTACGTTTACCCGCCATAACCCGAACATCATCTTCAGTGATTTTCTTACCATGCTTGGCCAATGCAGTAATATGTGAAACTCTCCAGAACGGTTCACTGTCAATTAGCAAACCATCCATATCAAAGATAGCTGCTTTAATCATAATAAAATCCTAAATATATTCAATGGTGCACCCTGTAGGATTCGAACCTACGACCTTCTGTTCCGAAGACAGACGCTCTATCCAGCTGAGCTAAGGGTGCAATTAGATATAACTATAACATGTAAATTAGCTTAATTATCTCCTTAGATAACTAAATTAGTTAGATGTATTACCAGCTAGCCTGTGTTAAAATTATCCGTATCATATTCTGAAAAAACAAGGGGCTTATGGCGAAAAAGGGAAGTAACAATAGTTTGAAGTACTCATTAATTGCAATCGGTGCCGTTATAGTTATTTTTCTAATTTTGGTGGTAGTAAAATCTCCAACTACTCAAAATACAAGCGGGGCTGACGTACTTGCCCCTAGCTCATTAGTAAACGCAATTGAGTCGCTAGAGACGTCTGTTGTTCAATCTGTAGGTAAGGGGACTTCAACTGCACAGCCTATATCTATAAGTGGTCCATCACTTACGGTAAACGGTAAACCAACTCTACTATTTATGGGAGCAGAATATTGTCCGTACTGCGCTACAGAACGGTGGCCACTTGCAATTGCGTTAACTAGATTTGGAACATTCACTGGTCTCAAGGAAACACACTCGTCAACTACTGATGTTTATCCAGATACTCAAACATTATCTTTCTATAAATCGACTTATACTAGCAAGTATCTAAACTTTACGCCAGTCGAGGTATATTCTAACATTCCGAATGGTACAGGCTATACAACCCTAGATA
Source organism: uncultured bacterium (assembly GCA_963699195.1). Taxonomy (GTDB): domain Bacteria; phylum Patescibacteriota; class Saccharimonadia; order Saccharimonadales; family DATKHC01; genus JBBQBA01. Next base: position 333,386 of record OY969420.1, read on the forward strand.
AACCAACGACTCAGCAACAGGCACTAGAAAATACATATGATGCGTCTCCTTATGTGCCGCCATCAGAAGCCGGCTCAATACCCTTTATGTACTTTGGCGGTCAATACATGCTTGTCGGAGCATCATACGGACCATCTACTCTTGCAGGTAAAAGCTACAATGACATAACCAATGCCCTTAAAGATCCAAAGAGTGCTGTCGCTCAGGGTGCATTTGGAACTGCAAACATAATAACAGCAACTATATGTAAGATGACCAATAATCAACCCAGCGATGTATGTACTCCAGCAATTCAGTCAATTCAAAAAACCTTTTAGCAATAATGGATAAAGAAGAAACACAAAAAATTTCAAAAAAATCTAGAGATAAAAATTTAACAATAATCTCTACAATTGGACTGTTACTAAGTCTTCTTGGAATTATTGACGGAACTTATTTAACGATTACTCATTACACAACAAAAATAGTATTAGCATGTCCGTCAACAGGATTTATTGACTGTGCAAAGGTTACGTCTAGTTCATATTCAGAGATTCATGGAATTCCTGCCGCTGTTCTAGGCCTAGCATTCTTTCTAGGAATGTTTGTTCTGCAATTGCCAATGCTTTGGAAAAGTAAAAATCCATATATTAAAAATGGACGTTTGATTTATTCAATAGCAGGTTTAGTGTCTATTTTCTGGTTTGTGTATGTGGAATTTCATAAGCTTCATGCAATTTGTCTTTATTGTACCGCCGTACATATCCTAACCTTCCTATTATTCGTGACGACCCTTATAGGAACATCTATAATTTATTCAAAAGAACCAGAAAAACAAGTTAAATAGAATTGCAAAAAAGTCGCAAATAGTGTTAAATAGTTAGATGACTGATCTGAACGTTGTGCTCTCAAATAAGTTGAAAGATAAAGGTTACAGCGTGACAAAACCACGTTTAACTACTTTCGAAGCCTTAAGTGATAGTAGACAACCGCTTACAATGCAGGATCTAATCAGGCGCATAAATGGTAAGATAGACCGAGCAAGTGTTTATAGAACTATTGATATCTTTGACGAAACTGGTATCACCCAGAAAATATATAGTGGGTGGAAATATAAGATTGAACTAAGTGATATATTTCAAGAACACCACCATCATTTTACCTGTACAAATTGTGGCTTAGTTATCCCAATAAACAGTAAAGAAATTGAAGAAATCATTAATGAACTGTCTTCTAAGCAGAATTTTCAAACTACTTCTCATCAACTTGAGATTCAGGGACTTTGTGCTAAGTGTAAATAACTAGTCTGTTACTTTAACGTCTCGCCAGAAGGCAACGTAGTTTGAAAAGTCTTTTTTTACTTTTTCGATAGCTGTAGGGTATGGCTTTGGGTAGGACCAAGCATTGTCCTCACTCCATTTATCATCTTTACCAACGTTAAAGTATTGGCAAACACCTTTCCAAGGACAGGTATATGGTGTTGGACTTTCTTTTAAGAACTCTTTCTTGACTGAGCTCGGTGGGAAATACCAATTGCTTTCAATAAATATCAAGTCCTCTTTAGGTGCTTCTGCTATAACAATGTCGTTCCAAATCGCTTTCATAAATATCCCCTTTAGTGTCCTTAAATTCTACACTATATTTTATAAAGTATAGAAATATTACGTGCTTCTGCAGGTTGCTGGATAATAATCTTACGTAGCAGGCAAAAATCTGCTAAAGGGGGTTATTAATAAATGGCAAAGAGTTATTTTTACCAACAATTTAATAATATCAATCATGAGAAATTTAAAAGAAGACAACAATTTTTAAAAAGGATGAAAGCAAAAATGAGGGTTAAACAGGGGGTTCAACTTAATAGGCATCACCATGTGCCACACTAAATTAGGCTGATCACAAAAGGAAAAACCATGCAGACGATGCATGGTTTTCCTATTTAAGGTAAAATATAGATATCAAACTTTAAAAAGGGACTGCTTTGAGTAAAGCATTTGAAATAGAAAATCTGTATAAATATTTTGGCGATGTACACGCTCTAGATGGTGTTTCGCTGGCCGCAAATGAGGGCACAATCTTTGGTTTACTTGGACCTAATGGTGCAGGTAAGACTACCATAGTAAGAGTGCTTTCGACCCTACTTGAGCCTGACAAGGGGATAGTTAAAGTTCACGGAATTAACGTTATGGATAATCCGAATAAAGTTCGTGAAACTATTGGTCTTGCTGGACAGTTTGCTGCTGTGGATGAATATTTAACGGGATACGAAAATGTTTTTATGGTAGGACGTTTGTATGGACTAAGTAAAAAGGAAGCCAAGAAAAGGAGCAATGCACTTCTACAAAGACTGGACTTAACTGACGCGGCCAATAGGGCTGTGAAGACGTATTCAGGAGGTATGAGAAGACGACTTGATCTTGGGGCAAGTTTAATTGGAGAGCCTAAAATTCTGTTTCTGGACGAACCGACAACAGGATTAGACCCAGCAACCAGGTTAGACCTATGGGAAATAATAAGAGGTTTAGTAAAGGATGGTACCTCTATACTTCTTACAACTCAGTATCTTGAAGAAGCCGATGAACTATGTGACAAAATAGCAGTTGTAAATAAAGGGAAAGTGATTGCAGAAGGAACGAGTGATTCTCTAAAGGCTAAATTGGGTGGTGATATTATCGAGTTTCAACTCGATGATGCTAAGGACGAAGACAAAGCCCGTGAAGCAGTAAATAAATTGGCTAAATCTAAACCAATCTTTGATGAACTAACACACCAATTTAGCGTACCAGTAAAAGATGGGTCTAAGGGTTTAATGACAATTGTTCAAGCACTAAATGACGCAAAGATTAGTGTGTCTTCATTATCTCTTCATCGTCCATCGCTAGATGATGTATTCTTGAGTTTGACTGGATCAAAGACTGAAGTTGAGGACGAAAAAGCTAAAAAGCGAGGTAGAAAATAATGCAACTCCTTTGGTGCTAGTATTGTTGACGCTTGGATTATTACCCAGCGTAATCTAAAGAGATACATTAGATTACCTCAACTTCTTGTGTTCTCCTCAATCCAACCAATAATGTTCTTACTACTTTTCAATTACGTATTTGGTGGTTCAATTGGACAAAGCATAAAGATACCAGGTGTTGAATATATAGATTATTTGCTTCCTGGAATAGTAATTCAGATGGTTCTATTTGGCGGTGTTCAAACTGGCATAGGTCTTGCTGAAGATATGGGCAAGGGAATTATTGATAGATTTAGATCTCTACCGATGAGTCGGGGTGCTGTAGTTGCGGGTAGAGCAGTTTCAGACGCGATTAGAAACCTAACAGTTATCATTATCATGGTTGCAGTTGGCTATCTAATTGGCTTTAGATTCCTAGAGGGATGGGGTAGTGCAATTTGCATGGTCCTAGTCTCAATAATTTTTGGTTTTGGCTTTTCATGGATATTTGCATATATCGGCATGAAAGTTAAGGACTCAGAAACAGCTCAACTTGCAAGCTTCTTCTTAATATTCCCCTTAACTTTTGCAAGTGCTGCCTTTGTTCCAGTTTCCACGATGCCTGAATGGTTACAGGCATTTGCTAGAAACCAACCCGTTACTTTTGCTGTAGAATCAGCCCGTCACTTTGCGATTGGTATACCAGACAATGGTGCCACCTGGAAAGTGCTGGCTTGGACAGCCGGTTTCTTGGTGGTCTTCATACCGCTCGCAATTCGACAATATAAGCGAAGATCAGACTAGCTTTAAAACTAATTGTCTTTAATCTTTTTTGGCCTATGTCCGGGCCACCAAATTTTATACCCGAGCATAGCCGATATACTTGGAATTAAGAAGGGTGCAATTACGAACGCTGATAGTGCAACACCGATTGCTATGGCTGCGCCCATTTGCGACAAGAAACTTATACCAGCTAGTAACAGCGAACCGAACGTAGCGGCTAGAATAAGGCCAGCTGACGCAACTGTAGCACTACTGTGCTCAACAGTTAGATCAGCAGCTTTTCGTGGCTTATGACCAAGACCTATTTCTTCTTTCAATCTTGTTATTGTCAAAATGTTATAGTCTGTCCCTACTGCAACTACGAATATATACATGAATAGTGGAATAAAGAATATTAATCCAGGCGCACTTCCAATTTTAGTAAATATTATTGTAGTTAAACCTAGGGTGGCGGCATAACCAATTCCAACACATATCAATAGGAAGAATGGAGCTACAAGGCTGCGTAGTAAAATGGTTAGAATTACAAAGATAAATATAGCCGCAATTGGGAAAATGACCCTAAGGTCTCGATCAGTAACGGCGTTAATGTCGACGAATACCGCTGTTACACCACCGACGTATACTTTACTGTTTTCGATTGGAACACTGTGGGCAGACGTCCTGATTGGTCCAGCAATATCAGACATTGCAATTGCGCTGTACGGGTCATTCTTAAGAGTTACAGGTATCATCGCCGTATGGCCATCTTTAGAAATCACAGCAGGCTCAACCGATGATACTCCAGTAGTTTCTTTAAGCTTTTGCTTTAGTGGAGCAAGCGAGTCGGCTGTTAGATTACCGTTCCCAGAAATAACTACCTGAGTTGGATTTAGTACACCTGCTGGGAACGATGCAACCAGAGAGTTATAGGCGCTGGCAGATTGTGTACCGACGGGAGGTTTGCTGAATGAACTGTAGTCTGCTTTATAGCTCAGTGCAAACAGTGCTAGTACAACTAAAACTAGAACCACAATACTTGATACAGCAGCTGGTCGTCTAGATATAACTCCACCAATCTTTTTCGAAAGAGTAGGTGTGAGTGATTTACTTTCCCAGGCTTTACTTGGCCAAAAAACTTTCTTCTGAATAATACCCAGTAGCGCAGGCACAAGCGTAAGAGCTGCTAACATCATCACTGCAACACATATCACTAGTCCAGGGGCCATTGAATGGAAAATCCCGAATTTGGCGAAGAATAGAGCCGAGAAAGAAGTTAATACTACTAAAGCGGCTGAAAAGATTGCTATACCAGCCCTGCTTAATGCAAAAGATACTGCCTTGCGATCATGCTTACCAGTTTGTAATCGTTCTCGATACCTAAATAGTAGAAACAGTATGTAGTCTGTACCTATTCCAAATAATGTTACGGTAAATATAACGCTTAATTGTTGGCTAACTTTGAAGTCAAATAATTTAGCAGCATCTGCAATTAGGGAGGTTGCAATTACGTCTACTATTCCAATAGCTAGGATTGGGAGTAATCCTGCAAATGGGCTCCTAAATATTAAGGCAGGTAGTATTAAGACTAGCAGCAGCGTTCCTGTACCGACTATTTTTAGTGCTCTATTTGAAGCGTCTTGAGTGTCGTAACTAATAGACTCTTCACCAGTTGTTCCAGCTGATAGATTAGTGCCTGTTAGCGTTTTTGTTAGGGCATTACGTATTGTCCCTACTGAGTCTATTGTTGAAGTATCCTGAGCGTTTCCAGAGTATACAATTGTGCCTAGTTGAGAGGTCTTATTAGGTGCAAGCTGCATGTCACTCGTGGTTATTGACAAAACATTTGCTAGTTTTTGGTCTGATAAAGTTTTAACTGCGTTGGAAATTTGCTGTTGGTCAGCAGCTGTTAATTTAGATCCATCCTTATTTCTAAATACAATAATATCTGTTGCATCCTGACTGTTAGGCGAAACGTTCTTTATCGCATTAATAGCCTCAACTGATTCATAGCCTTTTGGTAAAAAACTACTTTGATCGTTACTCTCTACGCTTGATAGTGAAGGAGAAAGACTAACAATCGCAATTGCCGCTACTACCCATACACTTATTACCCACCACCGATTCTTAACAATAAAATCACCAAATTTATTCATGAATTCTCCATTTATTTATCTATTTTAACATCTATGCTATAGATAACTATCAAGTTAACAATATATCGTAAACTTAGATAATATTCTACTGTCGATCATTTAATCGATAAACAAATTTAAGGCCTGACCAGATATCATCTACTGCAGCAAGCTTAACGTCAACTAGGCCTGTATAGAGACCTATTTGACGTACGGAATTATCGTCAAGATCAGATTCTACTCTAGATGATTTTTTTGGCCAAGATATCCAGAGCTGTCCGGTGTGGGACAAGCTGTCCTTAAGTGAATAGATTTCCATTTCAAGAATACTCTTATCATAATAGAATGCTTGGATCCAATCACACTTGTTACTCAGCTCTTTAATATCTGATAGCTGGGTAGGGTAGGCAAGAATCTTGTAATAGTTTTCTGGAGCATGAACTGTATAGGCTTTCTGACCAGGTTTAATGCCTAATTTATCTGAGAGTTTTTTGTCCATTAGACAACTATATCAATAATTAGGATTTTGCGCGTGCACCTGAGAGTGCATCGCTGTACCACTTTGTTTCATCAAGCATTGCTTTAAGCGCAAACTCAGGTCCACGGGGAGCTGCCTTGAGTTCCTCTTTTAGGTTACCTTGCTCATCCATCATGTCAGCAACAGCTCCAACAAGAAACACGGCCCTTGGCGTAGTAACACCAAGTAGTCCAGGTATTACACCCCGAAGGTGTGCTATAGCTTGAGCGCCGCCAGTGACACCGTGGGAAACTAAAGCGATAGGTTTTTGTTTAAATTGAAAATCTAAATAATCTAATGCATTTTTCAAAACCCCAGAGTACGAACGATTATATTCAGGAGTTATTAACACAAATGCGTCACCCTCATTTAGTTTAGACAATAGTCTTGCCGCAGGTTCGTTGGCTTTCGTCAGGATTAAATTGAGGTGAAATTGGTTCATCTAAATACGGTAGGATCATAATCCTCCAAATCAACGATCTCAACCTTAGTATCTGGCATATTCTTAGCTTCATTGCTATCCATTTACCACTCGATCAGTTACTCTTCCTATTCGCGTGCTTCCAATAATAATTTGTAGTTTCATATATGAACCTCCTTGTTTCAATGTTTTTATGATATACTTTATATAGTATTAAATAGTATAGAGCCAATACTATACTTTGTAAAGTATGAAATCTTCAGCACAATACACTCCAATCGAAACAAAGTCTGGCTGCATAGCCGGAGCAATGGAAATAATAGGCAATAAATGGACTGCCCTTATCCTTAGCGTGACTTAAATACAGGCCCGATTCGTTTCAACGAGCTTAGAGAAATCTGTAACTGGCATAAACCCAAGAACTTTGAGTAAAAGGCTTGATGATCTTAGAAGCTCACGGCATCATCACAAAGAAACGATTTGCTGAAGTACCACCACATATTGAATATACTCTAACGAAAAAGGCCACGATCTATCCCTATTCTTAAACAAATGGCTAATTGGGGTGAAAAGTATTACGCCAAATCTAAATAATAGTTGCTGAAACTCATTAGAGTGTGAGAGTGGTGTCGGTGATGATGAACAATATATGGATTATCATGACAAGGAATGGGGAGTACCAATTCATGATGATAGTGAAACTGTTTGAACTGCTAACACTTGAAGGAGCCCAAGCAGGACTGAGTTGGCTAACAGTACTTAAAAAAAGAGAAGGCTATCGAAAGCCTTTAATAGCTTTAATATCGCAAAAGTAGCAAAACTCACGATAAAAAAATTGGGAATTAATGAATAATCAAAACATATTGTACGTAATAGATTAAAAATAACGTCAGCTAATTAAAAATGCTCAGGCTATATTAGCTATCCAGAAAGAATTTAGTAGTTTTGATAAATATTTATGGCATTATGTGAATGGAACCACTATTCAGACATAAATATAAAAGCCTTAAGTGAATTCCTAGCTCTAAGTGATATAGCAAAGATCTTAGTAGAGACCTTAAGAAAAACGGGAATGAACTTTGTTGGTCCAACAGATTTGCTATGCATTTATGCAATCATGCGGAATGGTAAATGACCATATGGTTGATTGTTTTCGTTATGCAGAACTACAGTAAAGATTTGTTATGATAACCTAATGGCTGGTTTATCTGCTCGTCGTAAAAGTCATTGGTTGGCATATACTCTTATAATTATTGGTATTGTTGGGCTTGTAACAAGCGTAGTTCTATATATACGGGATACAAGATCATCGGAAGCGGCTGCTGGCGTTAAATCTGTCCTAGTAGAACCTGCACCAGCATCAGTTAAACCAGGCACAAATGTAATAGCTAGTTACAATGTTGCTCCAACTTTGCCCAAATATATAGCCATACCATCCATTGGAATTTCCAATACAAGGATAATTCAACTGGGGCTACTAAAAAACGGACAAATTGCTACGCCTGACAATATTTATGACACTGGCTGGTATAGAAATAGTGCTAAGCCAGGTGAAGCTGGTGCTATGTTTATATACGGACATGTGTCTAGCTGGACGGCAAACGGAATATTCTATAATTTAAAGAAATTAAAGCCAGGACAAAAAATTACGATTACACGGGGTGACAGTAAAACATATACTTATCAAGTCATTTCAACAAAAATATATCCATATAATAATGTAGATATGAACGAGGTGCTATCACCAATAAACCCTAATTTACCTGGACTCAATTTAATGACATGTACGGGCCAAGTTATTAAAGGAACTAGTGAGTTTAATGAAAGAATAGTTGTTTTTACAAGTTTGGTGAGTACTTAAGCAATCTTAAATTTAGCTAATTGTTGATATAGTTAATATATGTCTGACTTTGATGAGCTAAAAGATAAGATTTTAAAGTTTGTTGAAGAACGTGACTGGGATCAATTCCACAATCCTAAAGATCTGGCCATTACTCTTAGCCTTGAAGCAGGTGAAGTTATGGAACACTTTCAATGGAAAACTGAAGCTGAAATCCGAAAGTATCTAAAAACTAATAAAAAAGATATTGCTGATGAGTTGGCCGACGTGCTTTGGTGTGATATTTTACTTGCGAATAAACTTGGTATTGATCTAGTTGATGCTATTAGGACAAAAATGATTGAAAATTCAAAAAAATACCCGATTGAAAAAGCCAAAGGAAAACATAATAAATATACTGAATATCAATAAAGACAAATAAATATCTTATTTGTGAAATTACTTAACTTGCTATAGCAGGTGCTTCAGGAACGTATGAAACTGTTTTACGCCAGGTCGGTATATTAAGCCCGAACTTACCGTCTGACTCCAAGGTGTCAAGTAATATATGAAAGGCTGCGCGTGACTGTTGTTGGCTTGCGTCTAAGGTTGAAACAGTATAGGCCCAGAAGTCGAGTTTTGCTTTTAAGTGCTGTAATCCCCAGGCATTGCCAATCTGAAAAAACAATGGGTCTAGGTCTATAAAGTACATTGAAGGCTCGACATCACCGGCTCGTTTGCCATAGATGAAATTGTTTGGCATCAAATCAGGCAAACATGGCTCATCACTTATGTATTTATCAGTAAAGTAGAGCGCTACTCTACTAGCGACATCGTCAATTGCCTCATTAGGTATAGATTTACTAACGTCCCCATTAGCATAGATTGGTTCACCGTGTACTCTACGAGAATGAACATAACCCTGTATTTCCCCTGAATCTCTAGCAACAAATGGGTTAAAACCCGAATTTCTTATACCATAAGAATCATTTGCCTCATCAAGAAGTTCTCTTGTTTTACTAAATAAATCTACAAAAGTTTCAGAATCGCTTGTAGGTGACCAGTTTATATATTCGCCTGCCCAGCTTTGTTCATAGGAGCCTAAACTTATTGCTCTAATAACCGATTCACGACTTGATAGGCTGCCATATAAGGCACTAAGTGGTTGAGTGTCAGATCCAGGGTCTCTGTCTATATTTAGAAGGACCAAGTCAATGTTAACGGGTACTTGGCTTCCATCGGGAAGCGCTTCTCTGACAACTGTCATAATTACGTGTATCATCCCATAAAAACTTTAATAAAGCAAATATGAAGTTTTAACTGAAACGTTATTTCAATTATAACTCTGATTCTTCAACTGTCCATGGCTTTGTCGAGACATCTGTGTAGCGAATCCAACTTGGCTTCACTATAATGTAGCATTCCTCAGGATTATCTTTGTATTTTCTGGAAGCCGGATTACTGTTAAATAGAATTTCCGAGTATTTAGATCTTTCATCACCTATTACTAATGTGGCTTTGCCCTCACACTGAATTGTGCCATCTTTGTCCCATCCAATTACAATGGATACCTTTCGGTTGCTCATTATGTTTTTAGCTTTGCGACTAGATATTGAAGTCCCAAATATAATGGTTAGGTCTTCAGTTTGCCCGAAACCTACAGCAGCACTTTCGGTTTCACCAATATAGTTAGTTGAAGATATAACCATCATTGTGTGGTTTTTCATAAATTCATACATCTTTTGTTTATCAATCATACGTTAATGATAACAAAATCCAATTAAGGGTAAATGTAAGCTGAGAATTTACTAAGCGGACTGTATGAATATCTAAAGTGTCCACTCCAGTCATAATTCATTTCACTAACCAGCACGTAACCTGACGGAACAATTTGACCGGCATATTCTTCCCCGGGAAGTGCTCGGATTATCGCAACATGCCCATAAGCACCTGCGGTCTCAACTGCAATAGCGCCAACCGTTGGCGTGCTTCGAGTTGGATAATTAGAAGACGAAGCCCAGTACTTTGCATTACCATTTGCGCGAAAATCTGTGTGACCTTCGACTTCAGTGAAATACCAGTACGCATACGATGTACATTCTCGATTTATTGGATCACTGCTAAATGGCAGAGTTGCAATGGTGTCCATTGATGCATTGCACCAACTCATTGGATAACCACCATTACCATCACCTGCATCACATGCACCACCAAACCCGCTGGCTACAGGCGTAGTAGGAGTTATGGACACATTTGTAGTATTGCTCTGAATTAAAGTTGATTGCTGCAATCGAAGCTGAGTGATGGTTGGAGTATGTACATTAACTACGGGTTCAATAATCGATTTTGCATTTGTTATTTCATGCGCAGAACCAACGGCACTACTCATCATTCGCATATCAAATCCAAAAGCTTTAGTTAGTAAATTAACAGGAATATTATCTTTTGGAACTATTATTGATTTTGCAAAATCTAATCTGTCAAAAGACTCAAAAGCGTTATTTATCGCGTGACTAGTAGTGCCCATTACGCCACCAATTACTCGCCAAGATGAATCAAAAATATAACCAACATCGTTACTTGTAGTGGAGGCAACCCTTCTCAAACCAGTACCTGTGTAGGAAATAGCCTTGCCAGATGCATGAAGTGTGTATGTTAATCCGATGAATTCGTCATGTTTAGTAGATTGCATGATTCCGCCTAGAGTATTTCTTGTATAAATAGCTCCATTTATCTCACTATGAATAGTAAATAAAGTAGCCTCTTTGGGTATTACAACACTTGCTCTTTCAGTTTTTGTAATGTTGGATGCTGTTGTCATCACCCCAGTTAACATTTTTGCCTCTGCTACTTTTGCCGTATTTACTGTATCGTTACTTAATTCAGACACCATATTGGTAATAGCGTCCGCCCCATTATCAACGTTAGTCGGCTGTTGACTCGAGTAAGAGTATCTAATACGTGCCGAAATACTTGAGTGGTATGCGTCCACTAAAGGTGCTGATAAACAGAGTAGTAACAAAACAAAAGCTATAATAGTAGTTGCTACTACAGCTCGTTGTTTTTCTATTAGGGAATCAGTAAACTCATACATAATATTTTTGCCACACCAAAAGTAGATATTATACGACTATTTTACATTAATTGCATGCTTAAGCGTTATAGGGGTGAGTAAATATAACCACCCCTGTTTTAAAGCTCTTGCATATAAACATAAATTATTGTAGAATATAGAGTTACATAACTAACGTTGAGTAAGTAATGAATCAAAGACGCAAAAGCCATAAAACCGGTGCATCACCTAAAAGTTCTAGCCTTGTAGATGCTGATAATTTTATAGCTAGTAACAATCCTCGAAATGCATACTTTGATTATGCTAATAGACACTTAGATGGTGAAGCTGCAATAAAAATATTGGGTCATAGTACTGCAAGTGGAATTATGAGAGCAGGTGAGATTTGTCTAGAACAAGCGGCCAGAGCTACTGATAAACAGGAAATAACAGATTACTTGGAACGAGCGAAAGAGATGTTTTCTAGGGCTGAAGAATTAAGCCTTCAGGCTAGACGTAGAAGAGTCGGTGATGTCACTGCTCGCTCTCATGTGCAAAGTAGTTACCTCGCGATAAATGGTCTTAAGTTTTTGGAAGGTCAACTACCACCAAGAAAGCTTGCAGAGAAAGCTTATGAAGAGACTGTAGGCATTGGATTTACACTGGCGAGTGAATTTGCGAAAAGAATTGACGATCGAAATACAACTGGACTTATGTCGGGTACGATAGGCGAGCTGGCAACCCTAGCCCTCTTGGAGCGTTTCTCATTTAGAGAACAAGTGGGCAGCCATACTTATTTTCCATTTTTAACTCACCCTAGTGAGGATGCCAGAAAAAGAGCTCGAACCGGTCTAAACAGTGGTTGGGATATCAGTGTTTTTACAAGCGATGGCGACTCAATAGCCCTAGACTACATGCTTCAAGTCAAAACCAGACGAACCAGTAAGGATTCATCTTCAAGTATAGACGATAGGATAACATTGGTTGGGCTAGATCCTGATTTAAGAATTAGTGCGGATACCAATATGTGGATTGGCAGCCAAATACTGACGGAGTGCTTCGCTGAACTTAGAGGGTTTGATCACTCAGAAATAGCTACAGATCAACTCGATGAGCGTACTGATCTTCTGCTGGATTTAATTGGTTAATCAGCTTTCTCAATTCTAATACTGGCGTTGGTTAGCAGTGCGGTGTTAGGAAGTGAAATGGTTGTGCCTTCCTTTTCTTTTATTCTTGTATGGGTGACGCCAATTTCAATAACCTTACCTTCATATTTGCCACCCAATCCACCTGAGATAATGCTAACTTCTTGGCCAACCGCAAAAGGATGAGAGACAATCAGTACAATACTTGCGAATACATTTGATAATGCTTGTTGAGCAGCAACACCAAGTACTATACCCAATATTGCACTTCCAAGTAGTAAGTGCCCAACCGCAATTCCTAAATGATCAAGCGCAGTAAATAATATAACTATATAACCTACAAACTTCAGTACAAATTGGGCAGCTAGAGCTCTTCCCGTACCCAGCTTGTGATCAATTATTGCTGTTCTGATGGCTTTAGATAGGATATTCAAAAAAAGGAATGCGAAGAGTACAAATACTAATACTCCAGCGATATCTATTAAAGTATGTTGGGTACTATTATTTTTCACTCCTCCATATATCATGGTTACGCCAAGTCCAGCAAACATGAGGATTAGACAAGGTAAAAGCTTCCAAAAGGTTTTCCTAGTTAAATGTTTATTTTGGTGCTGAGCACTTTCCATGCTGTTACTATAACAAAACACAGAGATAAATTATCCACTTTTTGGTGTATTTGTTATGTTTAGTTTTCCATTTTCTTGAGAACGCGTTGAATTGTGTTCCAGGTTCGAGAGGTAATGTCTTTACCATACTGTCTTTCAAGCTTTGACATAAAATCAGGTGTCTTTGACGTAGTCGTATCAATCACGCTGCATAGGGCATTCACTCCGAGTTTTTTATAAAAATTATCTGCGATATCAGTAGGTGATTTTTTGAAAAAGGTAACTAGAAGGTACGACTCACGACTGTGAACTAGCTTTTTATAAGGGTTTAGCGCAGTTAGTGCTTTTAGTTGAGCTTCTGACCGGATAATAGTCATACTATTAAAACCAAGTTTGACTGGCCATGCATCCTCAAGTTTTTTCTCTAATTTAGATGAGTCTGATTCATCACTCTCAAATAATACATTCCCGCTAGAGATTAGTGTGGAAACATTACTAAAGCCTAGATCTTCAAGTACGGATTTTAGTTTACTACCATGCATATTCGGATTACCCGGGCCAATCCCTCGAAGAAAAGCAACATATTTAATCATGAACTAATGATAGCAAAATCCTTACCACACAACTTGTCGAGTTCAAAACCTTAAAAACTAATGCTTGCTAATTTTAACTTATAGTTTCAAACTGTTGAAAATGAGTGAATTTGAGCGAGTACAGCAAATAGCTGAGGATAGTAGTCAGGTTATTGCTGATGCAGCTAACGAGATCATCATGCCAGTACCACTTATAGATTCGGATGAACGTTGGCTTTTTTTGGCAATGCCAACATGCGGTTTTGCTGTTGAAGTGTTAAGACAACAACTTGAAAGACAGGACATTTCTAGTTCAGGGATTATTAATAGAGGGATTGGTGGGAAATTAATTGATGACCACGTTGTTCTTAAAGTCGAAACGGAAGGAGAGCCGTTTTATGTAGATCCGACATATTTGCAAATGTTCTCTGAGTTTGGTCTTGACCCTAAAATAATCTTAGAATCCTGGGATAATGGAACTGGAAACGTCTTACCGGATGAGCGAAGCTTAGCTTACTCTGAAAGCTCAGTTGAAGATCTTGTCGAATGGTTCTCTGGAAATACGAAACATCTATTATCAAAGTGGCAACATTCTAATGTCTGGCAAAACCGCTACAATAATCGGTCATACCTACCTGGTTTAAATCTTATTCACACACCATCTACAGCTGAAGTTACAGATTTCTTCAGGAGGGTATACGAACCTAGTCGTTTTGTGCCACATTCACAGGAACCAGATAAACAAAAAGCTATTTCTGATTTTCTGGATGAATATCAGCCAGATTATATTTCTGGTGAAGCACTTGCTAGACATTTTATTTGGAAATATGGTGGAGAAGATGCTGGAATTAGTTAGGATAAACAGGAACCGTCGTAGTTTAAAAATCTACCATTAAATTCTAGTTTCCAGTTTTCAATAATTGCCGCAATAGCATTTGCAGATTCGTTTGGTGTCATTCTACCATTTGGGTTCATATCTGTTTCAACACTTCCAGGATGTACTGTAAACGTTGATATATTTTCTGGTAAATCGTGGACTAGACATAAAGTCATCATATTTAAAGCTAGCTTACTGCTGCTGTAGCCGTAGTTACCATTTCCATTTTTACTGTTTTCTATAGTTGCACGTAAGCTAGAAAGGTTCACGATGAAACTTCCTGAATTAGTCATTATAGGAACTGCATATTTAGCTACTATTAGTGGGCTAACAGTGTTTACGTCAAACATTGTAATTAGCTTAGAGCGTTCTAACGATTCTAATTTTGATACAAACTTTGGATCTTCAATAATTTCAGAACCTTTGCTAATGCCAGCGTTGTTAATTAAAAGATCAAGTGAGCCAGATTCTTTTTTAATATATTCAATAGCTGAGCTTATAGACTTATCATCCTGAACATCAATAACTAATCTTCGTAGATTTTTGTTTTCAGCATTGTCATGTACCAGCATGCGGGAACCAGCATAAACTAGATAGCCCGTGCTAAGAAAATGTTCTACTAAAGCCCTGCCAATCCCTCGATTACTCCCCGTAATAAGTACAGTTTTCATCTATTTATTATAACAAAAACTCCTCTTTTCAGAGGAGGCAATACAAATGTAATATTAATTAGTTATGCTGTTATATTAGCGGGTTCACTTATGGCTTGATCAGGTTCGAGAGCTCTGTGCATCACTAGTAAATGCTTTGTGAGTTCAATAACAGGATCAGTCATTTCTTCAATTGTGTTATATGATGTATCCACCACTGCCAAACCGCCACGGTTTAGTATGTCGGCTCCTCGCTTATACGGGTTGTCCGATTTAGGCGCAAAGTAAGTTGCAAGATCAAGGTGGTAGGCGCCTTTAGGCTCTCGCAGTGGATCCACAGTACGTAAACTATCTGATTGATTGCGCTCACTTATGCCGATTGCTGCTTCAAGTAAATCTTTTTGCTGTTCTGAAGATAGATCTGCAGATTCGGCAAACATTTTTAAGCTTCGACGAGCTGCAATTATGGGGTCACATTTGAAAAACCAACCCACGACAAATCTTGCTATTTCATCTTGATCAAATTGTCGGGCATACTTTTCCATAGTACGCCCATCAATTAAGACAACATCTGTCTGAGCTTCTACGGCTTCCTCGACTTGTGATTTTAATAATTCAATAGCAATATTGTGAGAAGAAGCAACTCCACCAACTCTACCACTTGCTCTAGATACTTCTGTGGTGTACAGACGAGCGCTCTTTTCTTCATCGCTCATAACCAAGGCCTCATCAATTACTGCGAGTGTTGCAGTGCGAGCAGCAGGAGAAGCAATAAAATCACCCAAAGCGGTTGGGCTATCTAAATCTTGACACCCGTCAAGAGCTACTTCTGCCATTGCTCTAAATTTTAATCCTTGATCAATTAATATAACTTGCTGTCCAAGATCTTCTAATGAGCCCTTAAGACGAGTCATAGTTGTACCTTTACCACTACGCGCCCAGCCACCTGCGGTAATAATAGAAGTATGAGGTTGAGCCAATTCAGTACGTGGCGTTGAAAACTCTGTCATTAATAAAATACTATAACATAAGACTTAATAACAATCAAGGGTGAAATAAATCATTAAGTATCAATTGGTTCGATGGATGTGACAATTTCTTCTTCGATTATAGGCTGAACTCCCATCTCTCTTTCTAGTGCTGCCGTGTCTTGCGGCCTTACTATATTAGAATTTACGTTAAAATCAACAACTTCCCCTGAAGCACTTATACCTTCCATAATTTTCTCCTTATAATTAAAAAAACAGGCGATTGAAGCCTGTTGCTGGGACTGTACTAAAAGACAAATGTCTAGGCTTCAACCATATCGAAGCACAGTCCAACTTGGCATAGGAGATGTAATTTGTGCTTCTGATTAAAACCCATATGAATAAATATTAGCACCACGAAGTCTAAAGTCAATTGTGCTAACTAAACTAAAAATGTATTTGCAATTGATCGATTCGCGACAGCAATTTCTGGATCTCTACCGCTATGGCCAGCACTAACCCACTGTAGAGTTAAATTATCCCCATAGGCCTTTGAAAGTTCATAGGCAATTGATGGAGGTGTGCAATTATCAAATCTACCCTGAATTACATAGCACGGGATATGCTTTATATTCGCTACATTGTCCAAGATGTAGCCATCTGGCAAAAAGCAATTATTTAGAAAATAGTGTGACTCAAGTCTAGCAATGGCAAGATTGTCATCTGATAATACCTCTGTCTCAGTTATTTTTTTATCATACCTAATTGATAATGTTGATGCTTCCCAAAGGGTCCATTCATCGGCATATTTTTTAGCTTCAGCTTTATCAGACGAGTACATCTTATCAGCATAATACTTCGTAATTGATGTGCCATTGGTTCTATGATTTTCTGGCACCAGTGCAATATATCGTTCCCATGCTTCAGGATATGTGTATCTAACATAGCCTGCCGATATATGATCATTTTCAAATAACGTTCCGAAATAAACCCCGCCAATCAACATGTGCTTAACACGGTCTGGGTGAGCAATTGCGTAAGTTAGAGCTAAAGCTGATCCCCATGATCTACCTGTAATATGTGCCTGTTTGATCTTAAGATGAATTCTGAGTTTCTCGATATCGGATATAAGATCCTGAGTTGTATTATTCTTAATACTTGCATAAGGGGTACTTTTACCCGAACCTCGTTGGTCAAAGAATATTACTCTATGCAATTTAGGGTTAAAGGAAAGTTTATGTCGATCACTAATTCCAGCGCCAGGCCCGCCGTGAAGAAAAATAATAGGGAAGCCGTTTGGGTTGCCCCAATCTTCCCAATAAATTTTATGACCTTGTCCTACGTCTAAGTGTCCACTCTTTAAAATGTGATTATTTTCTTCACTCATGCAGACAGTATATATTTAGTTTCGTAAATAAAAAACTGTACCTACCTATTGCAATTTCCAAAAGGGCAGAACGATAAGAATGATATAGTTAGATTAATCGTAATTAGGATAGTCATAGATGAAAGTAGTGAATGTTGCTGAACAAGCAATACAAGGACCTCGCTCTTCAATGCATGACGTAACCGCTATGGCTACAGCAGCTGACGGTGCAGAGTATTTTGGTATTTTTGATGGGCATTCAAAAATGGGTTTTGAAGTGGCATCTGCTGCTAGCGAAGTAATACGGCAGGTTGCTGGTATGGAATTTGAGCCTCACCACGATGCTGTTGTTCGGGCAAATAGAATTAAAGAAGCACTAACTCAAATTGGACTTGAACTGGATACGCCTGATCTAAGGAAAAGCGGTAGCACTGCTACAGTAGGTATTTTAAAAGACGATCGATTAGCTGTTGCATATCTCGGGGATAGTGAAGCTTTTTTCTACCCAGATGACGGGAAAGCCATTTCTCTTATTCATCCTCATACAATCAGGAATGAAAAGGAGGTGAGAAGGGTAGAGGGGCTGGATTACGAAATATTTGATGATGCATTTGATGGTTATATTCAGATTTCTAGATCAGTTGGTGACTTTAACTTAAAGTTTATCTCTCGTGATGCCGAAATTGAGGACTTTACTCTTCCGTCAGCTGGAACATTAGTTATCGCCAGTGATGGGGTTTGGGGAAAAAATCATGATGACGTTGAGAGAATAGTGCGAAGTATGCCTAGATCTCCTGAACATTTAGCTATCGAATTAGTAAATGGTTTTGCTACACGTAATCAAGACAATGCTTCTGCTGTAGTTGCTAGGATAGAATAGCTTAAAGCTCTGGTCTGGCTGAAAAGCCGCAGGCTAAATTTTGTTATAAATTGCGATCTTTTTTAAATTGACTTGATTGATTAAGATTTTGTTTAGCAATCTTAGACATAGGTACGTCACAATAATCTGCCAATGCAGCAATATAATAAAGGGCATCACCAAGTCGTTTTTCAAGCTCAATTAAGTCTTCTTCGTCTAATTTACCTTCTTTATCTCTGATAATTTTTTTAATTTTGTTGGCAATAATTCCTGCTTCTCCACTTAGCCCAAGTGAGCGATGAGCAAGTGCAGCAATACCTTTTTGCGTTATGGCTATGCTCTCAAGTGCTTGTTTCTGGTAATCGTCAATATCCATACGGTTCTATTATAAGCTAATAAACAACAAATACAGAGACTTCTGTCTCTGTTTAAGTATCATCACTATGGTTAAACAAAGAGATAAATGTGCTTAATTTGCAGTAGTTGAGCGGTAATGGTCAATTAGAAATCTTACGGCAGTAACTTTTGGTACGCCCATTTCTTCTGCAAATTGGGCAATACTTTGTTCGGTTTCTATTTCAGCTATTCTCTCATCTACGTCAGCTCGAAGTTTCTCGTCACTATCTAAAATTGCTCCAAATTGGTCAGTCGGTGTATATACTTTTACTGCTCTTTCGGTACTAGGATCTATTGTTGCACCAGCCTGAATTAAGCCAGCTTCTTCAAGTACACTAACTACCTTCGATGCGTAAGGTCGAGACTTATCAAGTAGTAGTCCTATTTCATTTTGTTCAACCGGCTCAGGATGAAGCACGAATAAGGTAACAGCATCAACAATAATGTTATGACTGATTCTACGAATATTTCTATCTAGCACCTCACTAATAGTGGGTGTGTACGTACTTTCTTCAGAAGATGGACTTATGCCATCACCAGCTACTTGATTCATTAGCTGTACAATGACATGGAAAGAAGAAAAAGTCAATAATTGAGTCTCTAGTATTAGTTTAGATTTTCATAATTAGCTCGTAGCAAATACTTAACCTACAGACAACCAAAGAGACAATCATTTTGCATTTAATTTAGATTGCTTAGCTTCGAGCAGCTTAATTTGTTTTTCTTTCGTAAATAGTAAAGTATAAAAAATACATACGCTCCATCACTTAAGATGCCCCATACTGGTCTAACATATAGAATATTAATTGGCTTGTCTAAAAGAGTGAGCAATGAGAAGAAGTATGCAAACGTTACGACTGCCCAAGCCTGAATATTCTCAGATGTAGGGTCAACCTTAATCTTTAGTATCAATATTATACTTGCCGCAAGGTCGATCAGAACTGTTAACCAAATAGTTAATGCATTATTTTTGGTGACAATCCAAATAGCAATCATTATCAAAGCAGACATGAATAGTATTCGATCCCATTTTGAGGTGTCTCTAACTCCATACTTTATGGAAAGTAGCAAAATAGCTAAATTATCAATAAATGCCACAAAAAACACCAAGACAGACTTGCGACCACCAGCCAAATATTGCGATAAGAATATGGAAAAATTCATAATGGTAAAAATTATCCAACTCATTTGGTGGGGTTTAGTTTTGCCTTTAACTATAGATATCAAGTATGGAATTACAGCATATATACCAAGAATTACAGACAGGGCAGCAGCAATATTACTAAATGACATATCATCAGTCTATCAGAGCAATATGACTATTACTTTTCAATAACCAATAAGTAGTTATCTGAATTTATTTGAGCAGTGCATATAGCGCCTATAAGGATATCTTCTTTAACTTCATGTTTCCCACCTTTTTCGCTATCAGGATCATTATAGAAGTAGGTATCGTTATTATATCCAGTTAGCACGATCGCATGTTCAATAACTTTCCCGTCAATTGTATCTGGGCCATAATCCTTATTAACTGAGTCATATTTAGAACGAGGATAGTCGTACATGTAATTAAAACTAATAATTGCCATTATTGGACCTTTATCCAACAAATTTTTAAGCAAATCATTTGTGCATTTTGCTATGTCTATTTCACCACCTGATTCTAGATAGGTCACATACGAGTCAATAAGAACAGAAGCTCTCGGGGTTACAGCTGTACTTATGCCTTTGATCTCAGCATTTTTCATTTCAGTTAATAATTCCTTCTGGGATAAAGATTTCCAAGTGCGATCTATTATCTGAATATCAAAAACATACATTTTAGTTTTCAATTTATGAGACTTTATTAACCAAGCTCCAATATCTGGGAACAAAGTGCCAATGGGCTTGTTTTCCTTATCAGCTCTGACCGGAACCTCTTTTTCTATTTCTTCTGGACTTAAATTTAACCCATAAAAACTTAGAAACTGAGACGTAGATGTTTGCACACAGTTTGATGATGTAGTTTGGGTTTTTAATGGAATGTCATATTTTATGCTCATGAATTAATCAGCTTTTCAACGTTATGTTTTATTTTATTCCTAACCTCAATAATTTGATCAAGTGATAATCCATACAGGTTATCAATCTGCCAATAAATAAATTTTGGACTTTTTTTAAGCCAATTGGGTATACTGTCAAGTTCTGCCATAACTACAACCTTATCAAAATTATTAAGCATATTCTCATTTATAGAAGTTCTACGATTATTGGACATATCTATATTATCTTCGCGCATTGCTTCAAGTACTAACTGTGCATCTTCACGGTCACCGATCTTTTCGTTTGGCACAGTAACCATGGTTCCTGCTGATGCGGTTTCATGATCTGATAGTTTCTTAAAATATTCCATTGCCATTTGGCTACGGCCTATATTCCCAGAGCAAACAAAAAGTACTTTCATCCTTTAATAGTAGCAAATATATATATTGAAAACTCTCAAGATGTTTATATTCGCTAGAGTTGGAACTGTGATGTGTCTACAGGTTCCCACAGCTTAAGGCATACGTCAAAGATAAATTCACCGACTTCACGGATGTTCGCATATGTTTCGTCGTTGCTTAAGCGCGCCAACTCAGCCCTTGTGAATAATCTGGTCAAAGTTGACTCACCGGGCTGTATTTTTCCGGTCGGCTCTTCATCGGTTATAAAAGCATACTCTAGATCAGTATGAAAATGACCCTCACTGAAGATATGCGTATTATTACAAGCTGGATATGGATGTAGTACAGCATCAGAAATACTGCGAATACGATCTTTTGGTTGAAGAATTTTCAATTGGCTTAATTTGTATCCTGATTCTTCTTCAAGTTCATGTGCAACAGCCTGCCAGGGTGTCTCATCTAGTTCAACATGCCCTCCTATTTGTAAGTACTTTCCAAGAACTCTATGTTTATGAAGAAGTAACATGGGTTCAGGAGTGTCAGTTCGAATAATAAAAGCACTGGCCGTGTGGTCGTATTGTCCGGGTTTAGTATGAATATGTGCCATAAGGGTAGCTTAAAAACGGGGACCTCTGGATAGCCAACGTTCGTAATGATCCATAGCATTGTCAGTAGGGATACCAGCTTTCTTCATCATCGCTTTTTCCGATTGTTTCCCTCTGTATGCTTGTGTCCTTATTCCGTTAGCACCTTGTTCTTTAGCTATTTCCTGCGCTCTTACGCATAAGGCTACATCAACATTTTCTATCCCGGCATCTCTATCGACTATTATATTTTCCAGGGTAGTACGTATGTTAGTGGCAAAGGGCAATATATATAGGATTGCCATTCCGACTAAATTAGAGTCCTGATTTCTTCTAGCCATCAATAAGTGACAGTCTGGATTTGCCACTAGTCTTTCTAAGTACTCTTTATTTAAGGTTACTTGACTTGGTGACTCAAGTTGAGGTGCTAGTTTAGAAATAGCTTTCAATACTTCAGGTGTTAGTTCAGTAATTCGTTCAATAGAAAACTCACTCATAATAATAATTGTCTACCAAAGATCCGATAAATCAAGCAAAACTATTTTGTAGGTCCACAGTCATTGCTATATCTACTCTGGTTCAGTTGAATATTCTGAGTAGTATTGATGATTCAATTCTTTTTCCAAAACAAGCCTAACATGAGGAATAATATTCTCAGGTAATTTATCTATAGCGAACCACGATAAATCGTCACATTTCTCAGGTTCCAAGTTCGTTATATCACCTTCCCAATTCCATGCTTCAAAAAAGAAGTCCACTCGTTCTTGATCCAGGGAATCATTTAAGCGATGTGTAACATGTACAAATCTCAAATCATCAGTTTTTATGCTAATTCCTGCTTCTTCTTTAGCTTCTCGACGCATTGCATCAGTTGCTAACTCTCCGCCGTCTACATGACCTGAAACCACACCATATTTTCCATCTTGATAACCAGTATTAACTCTCTTCAGCAGTAGTACGTCATTGTCTTTACGAAGAAAAAGATAAACAGCTGGTATTAATTTAAAATAGGTTTTGCTCATAGCCCCATAATAACAAAAAACAGAGCTATTTTATCTCTGTTTAAGCATAACCATATTGGAGGTCCACCATACTATCTATATCTACAAACTTCTCGCTTTCCGCACGAGTCCACGGATTCTTAAAAGATTTATAATAACTGTTTTACGGTGACTTAGGTTGCGGTGCATAATTATTTTCACTTTTGGACCAGCCGTTTTAATACGTTTAAAGCCTTCCATTGCTCCAGTATAACTAGCCGTCTTATCGCCTTTACTGGTAATCAAAATGTACCGTTTTGTACTTAGGTCGCCTAACTCTGGGTACTGTAAGCTGTGCCAGGCTCTTTCGACGTCTTTTCGAGAAAGGCCTCTAGCCTCAAATTGTTCTCTTTCTGCTCTAAAACTCCAAATAGCTTCTGTTATGTTCCCGCCACCAAAAATACCCCAAGCTAATTCAGGAATGTCATTTAAGCAATTGTAGATTACAAACCCGCCAAGACTACTACCTACAAAACCAAACTCGGTATAACCCTGGCTATGTAAGTCTTTAATGGTATCTTTGATGTATTCTTTTGTCTCATCAACAGCAGTGAATAATCTCTCGGTCTCCCCAGTAGAGAAAATACTTTCAGGATAGCCGATGGCGATAACAGAGTAGCCGGCACGTTGTAATGACCTGATAGGCCAATGAAGCTTAGAAATTGGCGTAGCATAGGGGCATAAGAAGAATATGGCTTGAGTGGTGTGTGGTTTTAAGTACTGTTTAGTCTCAACTAACATTGGTAATAGTGTAGCAAAGAAAAACTCCCCGGAAACGAGGAGCTTAAACATTACTATATTGGAGGGCCATCTGGGACTTGAACCCAGGACACCCTGCTTAAGAGGCAGGTGCTCTAACCAGCTGAGCTAATGGCCCGAATAGCGCAAGGGTTACTATAACAAATGATAACTTATTTGATCAAAGGAATTATGATTTAATAAAATATCCTGTTAAAGTTGTGCCGATAACTTACAATTATATTATGAAGATATTAAACGGTAGTGATCTAGCAGCATATATAAAGCAACGACAACTAAAGTCGTTAGTTCGCTTGCTTCAATCCGAAGAGTTAAGCCAAAACTGGCAATAGTTCAAGTAAAGGATGACCCAGTCATAAATACCTATGTCAGATTAAAAAAGAGATATGGTGCAGATATTGGTGTTGAATTAGATCACAACACCCAAAACAATCTGAAATAGAGAAGTTATAAATATCTTTAAATAAGGATGGAAGCGTTCACGGCATAATTGTCCAACTTACCACTAGCAGATCCATCAGAAACAGATAAAATAGTGAATCTAGTAGTTGCCAGACAAAGATGTTGATGCCTTAGCTGATAAATCAGATTTTGATCCAGCAACTCCTATGGCAATATTCTGGTTACTAGCTGGTTATAACATCGATTTAAAAGACAAAAAGGTTCTAATTATCGGTAAGGGTAAGCTAGTGGGTAAACCACTTGAGAAAATGCTACAGAGCTTCAAATATTGATGTAGCTGTCGCAGATAGAGCAAACAGAAGATCTAAGGGAAGACTGTCTAGTGCTGACGTTATTATAACGGCTACCGGTAGCCCAGCGATCTTAGCTCGGATATGATTAAACAAGGTGCAGTAGTAGTAGATGCTGGGGTTGCTTCTGAAGCTGGTAAAACAGTTGGTGACTTAGATGACTCAGTATATGAACGAGATGACCTTATTATTACTCCTAAAAAAGGTGGAGTAGGTCCTCTAACTGTTTGCTCATTATTTGAAAACGTGATTAAAGCAGCACAAGCTAAAATATAATCGAACACAAGTTATTGACAAATAGTCATATCTATGGTAAACTATTGTTTGAAATAACTTAATATTTAATTTTGTACGAACAAGGTTATTTTCTTAAGGTGAATATATATGGAACTAACTAGCACTCAAGTAGCACATAAAACTGGAAGTCCTGAGTCGGGCTATTCTGCGTTAGGTGATACAACACCTGCACTTATGCCAGGTAAACCTGAAATTTATGGAGACCTTTTTGTTACTAGACCAATAAGATATTTAGTAAATAGACAAGGTAAAATTGAGCACGAGTTCACTCCATTCGAATCAGCATTAAATCAGATGGTTGAACCTGCTAATATCCAAAGACTAGTGCAAATACACAATAGTTTATACGATCAGATGGAAGGTGGCGGCGCAAGTACCGAACAGCTAGTTCAGATGGGTGAGGATTTAAAAGAACACTATTTAACTCCTCATGACAGTGATGGTCGTCGTATATGGGAAGAAGTTCCAAGCGATGTAAGAGAAAAAGCACTTGGACTATTACAATTACCAACAGAAAAACTCAATGCATTAGTTTATGGTGATGTTGAAAAGATTGAAAAGGTAGATAATTCGGTGCCAGTAGAACCTTCCGCTATAGCTTTAGGAGCCGCACCTGCAAACAAACCCATTACCGAAAACGTAGAATCTGTCGAATCCGTTGAGCCAGAAGTAACTGAAGTTGTAGCTGAGCACTCAACTGTTATGCCAGTTGATAGTTTAGGACAACTATTATCAACAATCGATGTAGAAGACACACCTAAATTTCCAACTGAAGCCATACTAAGGGCAATTATGAAAGGCTTAGGTTCTTTAGGCGAGATTACTGATGTAGAAGAGAGAAAAAATAGGCTAAATAATGCTTTGCTTGTATTAAATGGTGTACCTCATCCAGCTAAAGAAGGGCTTTCAAGGTCTAAGCGTGAAAACACAAGACTAAGTGCTGAGCTAGCGCAAACAGTACTTGAAAGAGATATAGTCGTAACACTTGCTGATAATCTTAAAGATTCCATACACGAAGTTACTATAAAACGTAAATCACATTATGTTGTTGATATGGACTCTGTTAACCCAATAACTCGTAGCCTTCTTGATGGCACATACAAAAATCCAGAAGCAGTTTCTGAAGATGATTCATCGGACGACGAAGCTAGTTCAGAAGCATAACTCGCATTATATTTCAGTCTCACAATTACATTACAAATAAAATCGATTGCATCTGTTAAATCAATAAAGTATACCCGAGTTACTTAAGTATAATACTATTGACAATAAAGCTAATTTAATGTATTATATATAATATTATGAAAGCAGGTGAGTTAATTGTTGATGCAGCCCCATATGCAGTTGTTGCAGCCGGAATAGCTGGTGGAGTTTATTTCGATGCTCCATATTTAACTGTTACAGCTGGTATTGTTGGCGGTGCTTATTTAGACCGCTCTGCTGTTAATCATGCAGGTAGTACAGAAAGTGCTATCTCTGAGAAAATGCAAAGGGCTACAGCCAAAACTGAGGTTGATGCTAAAAATAAAAACAAGCTTACACCACTTACACGTGCCATAAGAGGCACTGGGCGAGTTGTTTTATCCGGTCTTGCATTTGTAGCTCCCGGATTACCTATGTCTGCACTTAGTAGTGGGATAACTGCAGGTTCTGCTATTAGTATGTATGAGTTTATCGACTCTACACTCAGTCATCAGACTAACGCAGCACCAGTAGAAGTTGTTGTTGATGCGTCCGGACAAGCACTTGTAGATAGCAGATTAGATACCATTGATACTATAGCTGATAGTCTTTTTCAAGGTGATACTGAAGTTAGCCCACAGGCAGTAATAGCAGCATCAAATAATGCACAGCCCTCTAAACCAGGACAAGCTAATTTAGAAACTGCTGTTGCTCAATCTAAGCCAATTGCTGGGGGCCCTTCAAGCGTAATTACAACTGCAACTACAAATGCAATAACTGCCGCATATGCAAGATCAACCCCTGTAACCACTAATGGTTTTATACCAACCAGCCAGAGACGTGCAGCAATTGTAGAGATTACAGATGGAAACGATCCTGGAACTGTAGCGTCAATTGAAACTACAGAGCTACAAAACGGTGGTGATGTTCCTATATCTATTATTAACGTAAGTAAGACTAATGCTGACAGCGCTAACCTTATTGCAATTACCAAAGAGACTCAAGGCGTATATAAACAAGCTAATCCAGGAAATGCGGCCAATGTAGCAGCTGAAGTTAGACATATAGTTAGGCCACATGGTGAATCTAAGCAGAACACACCCGATTGGACTTGGCTTTTAGTGTCAATCGACTTAGCTGCCGTTGAAGCAGGATATTTAACAGCACGAAAAAAATTCGCGTATAGACGTGGAGTGGAAGGATAATTATGAGTGAAGTATTTGATGTGACAAATCTAAAATGGAGGGGCGAAGAAGTAACGCCAATTCCTCAAGAAGAGCAACCTAGGTTTCAAACTCTAGCTGACGAAGTACATAAGTTTTATGTAGATGGAATGGCCCAATTTGAACATATTGCATTTGGTCAAACTGAAGCTAAAAAGGCAATTCTTGCTGGATTTTTAATGGGTACAACCAAGAATATGGAACCAGGCACAAGAAGAATTGGCGTAATCGAACTTGCTGGTACTTATGGTATTGGTAAGACCGCATTAAATAAAGAAATCCATCGTCTAGTTAAAGGATTTACACGGGCTGATGTGGCCAGAATTGAAGCTGATGCTGAACTAGAACCTATGAGCATTGGTGGAGGTGAAATCGTTGATATAGTAAAAAAATCTAATAGTGAAGGTATATTATCTGAAGAGGAAACAATCCACGTTATTAGGGGTATTATTAGAGCACACCACAAGATAATCCGTGTACCCGAAAAAAGCCGAATTAATTATGCTGCTATGCCTTTTCTTTTTGATGTTGCAGAAGAAGGAATTATCCAAACCTCACATGGCCCAGTTGAGCTTACTGATACAGTTTTAATGCTTACTGACTTTAACTCAGAAGACCGTAAAACTGTTCAAGTCCTTTCAGCCGCTAATCAGTCAAGATCAGATGCATTGGTCGTTCTGCATGATGCCGATGACAAACTAACATACGAACAACGTAGAGACTTGCGAAATGATAACACTCCAGACCCTAGCCTAGTTGAGCATATTGTAGATCCCGAAACCCTAAGTAGATGGCAATCACTAATTGATGAACTTGATCTACCAGATGACGTAGATTTATATGCAGATAGATTGATTTCAAAAGCTAAAGAACTATTTAAAATAGATAAATATGATATTAAAGAAGGTTACCGTATCCATCGACAAGTTGGGCGATTGACTAAAATCTTTGCTTTGTTTGATAAAAAAGCTGAAGCTACTACAGATCATGTTGACAAGGCTATAAAGCTTGTAGCAGGAACACGGCTTGGTGGATTGTCAGAAATGTATTTGGACGATAATGATCTAGGTGAACTAATAGATACCTATACTGATGAGCTTCTTGAAGCCGCTTAAAGTAGTAAAGAGTGATACATGGCTGCACCAAGATTGAAAAGAACCCAACAAGCCCTAGCTGAAGTGAGCGCTTCGGATATAAGAATCCGCGGAAATCATCTTGGTACGTCCGTGCTAACCAGAAAATCTGGTATTTTTGTCGAGGAAGTGCCGTTTAAAGCAGGTAGACACAGACAGTCTGATGTTAATCCGATGTCAAAAAAGGGCATAGTTACTGGTAAAAAATATGTTAGACGTGTTAATCCAATGCGACCATTAGAGCTCACCGTTGTTACTCATCGTAACCCAGGAGAAAATAGTCATCCAAGTATAGTCGACGGTAAACAGCTAGTTGCTGATAGTTTAAGACGTATCTTTGCTAAATCACTTCCAGGTCCCACAGATAGCATAGATTATCATGTCGTTGGCGAACCTACTGATGAGGATATTGCAAGCCGAAGAGTAAGAGTTGCTCGCGATACCGGAACTCCAGCTAAAGCAGCTAAAAAAATAATTGACTTAAGCCGTAGAGCAAAAGGTCTAACTATAGTGATAAGCCCTAGTTTTGATGATCTTCAACTATCTAGAACAGGCGTAAACAGGGACACCTTTACCAGAATGGTTGGTATTCAAGCTAGTCACCCAATTGAGTTAGGTATATCGCAAGTAGATGATCAAAATGACCCAAATGAACCTGGTCTTTTACAAGTAGGTGGGCTAAACGCTGTTATTAGTAACGGTGGTACTGGAGAGGTAGACCTAACTGACGAAAGACAAGTAGAATTTGTAAATACCAGGCTACAAAAATATCAAGAATCAACCGTTGGGCAATTGCAACTAAGTAGATTGTCTGTGGCTACTGTAGTCTACAATCCAGAAATGAGCATAGGATTCGATATACAAGCAGCCGACAAGGAAGTCGCTCAAGCAATCCAGCAAGCTAACTTAAAATATAAGGTCGGTGCAGCATAATCATTAGCTTGACAAATACATGACGATGTGGTACCATAAACAGGATAGTGACAGAAGCAACCAGGAGTTGTTCGGTGGGACGAAAAGTTACTCATTAAATAAAGTGGTCAAAACGTCGCAAGTTAGATTTTTACCCAGCAGTAAAAAAATAAATGTGAAATTATCATTTTTAATTAAGGAGAACGTATGAGTCCAGAGGTAAATAGTCCATCTTTTGGCGAAGTAGTTAAGGAAATAATTAATAACGATCAATTATGGAGTCAATATAAGACTGCAGCACCTAATATAGACGCCCCTGTTTCATATGCTGAGGAAGTTGGAGTAGCCCTTCAACCAGAACCAGTATCTGATATGAGCCAGAGTCGTTTTGTAGATAGATTATCTGATAAATGGACTGATACAAAAGAAGCAGTAACTAGTTTTGCTAAACGAAGCAAAAGAGTTGGAACATATGCTCTAGCTGGTCTTGCGGGAGTTGTTAGCTTTGGTGTATTAACACCACTAGCCAGTGCCGCACCTGTACGTAAGGGGCACAATGTATCTGCACCAGCTCCCACTACATCAGAAACTCCTCTAACTGATGAATTAACATCCGGACAGATTCAACGTAACGCATTTCTTCCTAAAGGTAATTTTAATAATAGTAATACAGCAACCACTTATGTTCGAGGTTTATTCGGGGCAAAAGGTCCACTAGCCGGTGAAGTTAATAAGGTATCGTTAGCAGCAGTAGAAGCAGCCATTACAATTCCAGCTAGTACTGGTGCTGACATTACTAACTATGATTATGGTCAATATTTCAGTAAAACACTAGAATCTTATTCTGCATCAGGCTACCTTGAAACGATTCAGGGGAACAGTGCAAGTAGCTGGCACACAATGGTTGAGGATGAGAAATATACCTCTGATTGGGCTCACTGGAAGGCTAAAGTTACTCTACTTACTCCAGTACCTGCCACGGGTGGTGTGGTAACTGCTATGAGTGGTTCAAATATAACTGTACCTAAAAACGAGGTACTAAAGGGTGCTGAATTTACCGCTAAACATTCTGAGCCAGATTATCCATCAGTACTTGTTACGAAAGCCGGTCAGATATATATTTCTGGTAACGCAAACACAGTACCAACATCTAGTACTCAACCTAGTCCTGAACAGGGAGCAGCTGCAAGTACTACTTCGGCAAGTGCATCCGAAGCTACCACAAACCCAACTTCAGTTAAGGCTATTTTAGCTAACACTGGTCAAACAGTTGAAGTAACAGCAGGAACTTCTACTGAAAATATTCCAGCAACTCCAGTATCTCCTGGTGCAGCTGTCCCAGGAACACCTAATGCTCCTGGCCAACCTGTTAATGTAGCCCCAATCCCAACTGGTACTCAGCAAGCACCTATAAGTCCAACGCCTACTGGTACTCAACCAGTTGCTACAGGTCCAGCTCCTACAACAGGTGGTGGAAACCAAGGAAACCAAGGTGGCGAAGGCCAAGGCAATCAAGGCGGTGGTGGAAACCAAGGAAACCAAGGTGGCGAAGGCCAAGGCAATCAAGGCGGTGGTGGAAACCAAGGTGGCGAAGGCCAAGGCAATCAAGGCGGTGGTGAAAAACCACAGCCACAGCCTCAACCTCAACCACAGCCACAGCCTCAACCTCAACCTCAACCTCAACCACAGCCTCAACCTCAACCTCAACCACAGCCACAGCCACAACCTCAACCTCAACCTCAACCTCAACCAACTCCACCAGCAGAAAAGCCTCCAGTTACAGTAATTTCTGGAACACCCGGTAGCGATTTCGGTGGTGGTTCAACAACTAATGCACCCCTAGCTAATTAAGGAGAACGATAATGAGTATATTTAATAAATTTTCGAAAATTGGTGCAATCGGCGCTTTGATAAGTGTGGCAACATTCTTAGCAATTCCAGCTGGTTCAGTAAAAGCTATGTCTTGTATTCAGTACAATGCAAACGGCTTCCAAACTACAACTACACCTTTATACAATGATATTTGTGGTGTACCTGGTGTTGGCGACGAACCAAACTTTGTAAGAATTCGTCAAGACACAGCTAACGATGACACTAATGATACAATTAACCCTGACTACAGCCCTTACCTAAATTCTACGTGTGTGCCTGGTGAATACTTTGATGTGGAAACTTATATCCACAATGATGCAACTCCAGATGACAATGATAACGGCACAGGTACTGCAGTAGCTCACAACGTTGCTTTAGCTCTAAATGCTCCAGGTATCAATACAACTAGTAAAAGCTTCAATTTTTCTAGTACAGTAACAGCATCAAATGCTGCTAGCGTTAATAGTTCTACAAGTTTAACTTGTTCAAATGACGTTACTCTAAAACTGATACCTACTAGCGTGAATGTTTATGGAACTGCATATAACTGGACTAATTTATCTAGTAATGACGTAAACAGTAAGTTTCCAATAGGAAGTCCAGTTATTGGCAGCGGTGATCAGTGGGCATGTTGGGACTACCGAATATATGTAGTATACGAAGTTCAAGTAGTTACCCCTCCAACACCTACACCTACACCTACACCAACTCCTACGCCTACACCAACCCCAACTTCTACGCCTACGCCTACACCAACCCCAACTCCTACAACTTTGCCAGCTACTGGTCCGGGTAGTGTAGCGGCGATCTTTACAGGTACAGCTGCTATAGCAGGTACCGGAAGATACCTATACAAAACGAAAAAACTAGCACGACTTATCAGTATCTTTAGTAAATAAGATCTGTGGATAAGCGGTAGCCAACTAGCGCAAAATATGCTAGCATAGGCTCAGATAAACGAGCATGACTGACCGCTCTAAGCTAACTCTGAAGATCCTCTTGGACAACCAGGAGGATTTTCATTTTTCTATCTGTCGTGATACCATTTGCGAAGCTTAACAAGCTATAAGGCCCCATCGTCTAACGGTTAGGACACCAGGTTTTCATCCTGGCAATAGGAGTTCGATTCTCCTTGGGGTCACCATTAACTTTGAATAATTATGGCTGATCCACAAAAACAAGATGACAAACAGGCTCCTGATTCCAACGTAGGAAGTTCGGATAATATTGCTGGTTATAAAGTAAAGGAATTTTCAGATTATTTGGGAGAAGATTTAAAACAAAAAACTTCTTACAAATCTTCTGAAAACAGCAAAGTGAATCCTATACGTGATCAACCGGTTACTCCCAAGAAGGAAAGCCTACTTAATGCAAAAATGTTTATAGTTATTGCTGTACTTATATTTTTAGGTGTACTAGTGATAGCATACATAAATCATAAAAATTCGATAACAAACTTGAGTACAAACCCCGGTCAGGCAAAGAATCCTGCCGGAATAGATAGTTCGTCAACTACTACGAAGAATCCGTTGACCGACAACGGTTCAATAGACTCTCAATTACAATATTGTACAAATCCAGTTAATGCCGAAAACAATTGCTAAAAACCCTACTTGAAATTAATCAGACAGTGTAGTTAGTTTATTTTAATTCAAAATTTTATACGAGAAGAATTACTCTTCAGTTTCTTTTTTTGAACTGCTAGATGAGCTTTTTGTGTCGTCTGACATCCCTTTTCGTAGTTCTCTCATAGATTCACCAATACTCTTTGAAAGTTGAGGTAATCTTTTTCCTCCGAAAAGCAGTAGAACGATAGCCAAAATTATAATAAGCTCTGGAGTACCTAGATCCAAGAACCCAAAATTTGTTAGCAACATAAGCTGATTATCCCCTAATTACTTGTTAGTTTTAGCGTAGCACTAAGGTAATGTATTGTAAATAAGAATTTGACTATCATAGTTTGTTTATTGCATGAATGGTTTATATATCCTGCAGTTTGGTTGCAATATTAAATTATAAAGAATATAGTTTAGACATCATGGATAAGTCCGAAACAGCAGATAAAAATAAATCAACTGCTGTTGAGGCAAAAATAGACATTATTCCAAAAACATGGCCAGGAGCCTTTGGTATCTACAAAAACTCAAAAGCAGCAGTAATGGTTAACTTAGTTCCGATTATTGAATTATGGGCGCTAAATATAGTTGTAAATATAGTTTTGAATTATGTACCACTTATAGGTCGCTTAGTCTCATCCTTGTTTAGTATATTCATTGCGACTTGTATTTATCATATGTACTTAGCTGGTATTCATAACAATAAAATGGAATTAAGTGAAGCAGTTGATAAAACTTCAAAGTTATATATCAGAATGGTCGGCCTATATATACTAATCTTTCTAACTTGTTTATCTTTCTTGCTTCTAGTTATTCCAGGTCTAATTATTGTCCCAAGAGTATTATTGGCTCCATATTTCCTGATTGAAAAAAATATGAATGCGGTTGAAGCTTATAAGGCAAGTTGGAATGCAACAAGAGGTAACGTTGGTAAAATGTACGCGATTTTCGGTGTTATATTATTGATGCTTCTACCGATAATTACAGTTGTAGGAATCTTATTATCAATTTACTGGATTGTCTTATATGGTGCGGCCACAGCAATTCTCTACAAATTTATTACCAAGAAATCAGTTCAAGCTTAATTATTTTGGCTGGTACCTAGTGTAGCGATTATATTTAGATACTCCTTTATCCCATTCAGAATACCAACCATTGTTGTCCCATATCTCATAAAGCTGTTCAAAGTATGCTTGATATAGTTCTTTGATTCTATCCATGCTAAAGTTTTTCATTGCGTATTCCCGAATCTTTGCGGGACTTTTTAATTTATCGAGATTCTGTGCTGCCCAAATTGCTTCACCCATTGTCCTAGCTCGATATCCAACAGAGCCATGGATAATGTTCTCAGGAAAAGCTCCAAAATCAGTTGTAATAACTGGAGTTCCAGTAAACATTGGCTCAATAGATACACCGCCAAATGGTTCGAGATAATAAGTGCAAACAAAGACTGCTTTAGCGCGCCCCATTAACTCATTTCGCTGAGCAATATCGGCATGACCCATGTGTTTGATATGATCACCTTCAAGAACCATACCTTCCTCTCCGTATATCTTATTACCTTCAATTCTATTGGCTCCTTGACCTGCCAGTACTAGCTTTGCTCCTATCTTTCTGGTGACTTCAACAGCCATTTCTGGCCCTTTACGAGGTATAAGCCTTCCAATGAATAGATAGAAGTCATCTTTTTTCTCACGAAGGGTAAACTCCTCTGGATCAAAATAATTTGGTATTACAGCATCGAAGAATTGACCGTTATCATTTTTAAGTAACCCTTGAACATAATGCATATGCGCATAGCTTTCGAAGACCTTAAATTTCGAAAATACACCTTCATACCCAATTCCATATTCAACAGACATTAATTCAGGCAAACCATCGGCAACTTGTTTCTGACAAATTCCGCCAATAATGCATACGAAATCTCTTTCTTGGGCACGTTTTTTTATCTCTTTAACTGCGCGCGCGTTTGGTATTTGCCAATGGGGAAGTGACGGATCCCATACTATATTGAACATGGCTTTTTTAAAATCATATTTTCCGAACCATTTTTCTTGTTCTTTCTTAGATACGATTTTAATTAGTTCATCATATGGGGCTTCGTTTTCTTCAGATGCATACAAATATACCTCGTGCCCCAAAGATTTCATCATTTTGCAGAATTTCAAAACCTTCATCGTATAAGCACATGCCGTATATTCTTTAGTTGTTTGTGTATGCGGTAATGAAACCACATGAAACCTAAACTTAGTCATTAATATCCTCCACGATCGTCCTACAATAGTACACTATTATATAGTCAAAAATCCTCAGATTCTGATGTTAAAAATTGGTGTCCTATTGAATAAGCTTAGAGTTTGCGGGCGCCTCTACGGCGGGGAATACTGAGCCAGTTGCCGGTATAACATTGCCAACGGCGGGTGCAGAAGAGGGTGTAATAACTGGGGCAGCCGGTTCAATGGGGCTTTCAGGCGGGGCAGCCGGAGTAGATGGTGTTGTTGGAGTAGTTGGAGATGTACCTGCCGGAGTAGTAGGTGGTGCAGTTGGGGTTGGGGTAACAGTGGGGCCAGCTTGATTATTATCGTCTTTTTTCTTGCGACGCTTCAGTAAGAAGAAGATGCCTAGGCCAAGCAGAATAAGGATGAATATGATGATGAATGTAACATCCATTGCATTCGATGAATGACTGGTCATTTTTGGTGTAGTTGTGCCTTGGGTGCTCATGCTCTTTTGTACGGCACTGTGAGTAGCATCAACCTGGAATGAAGCGAGTGTTACAGTTTGACCTTGCGGCGTTACTGCGACTATGGAAACAGTATGTAGGCCTAACGAAATCGGTGTTGTTGGCGTACAAGTCCATTTACCGCTGGAGTCAGCGATAGTTGTACACACGACATTACCCGGATTAAAGGTAACTGTAACTTTGGAGCCTGCTGGTGCTGTTCCAATACATACTGGCTCGGTGGATACATCTTGGACCTGCCCAGCAACGTAAGGAACGTTGGAGTCAACGAAAGTAACAGCCACGGCAGTTGTTACTGTGGCAGGAGAAGTTGTACTACCAGTTGATGTGGTAGATGATCCGTTATAGGTACTACTATTATATGCACCACTACCATACACGCTGCTTATTACAGGGCTG
The DNA here is from genome assembly GCA_963699195.1 of uncultured bacterium. Taxonomy (GTDB): domain Bacteria; phylum Patescibacteriota; class Saccharimonadia; order Saccharimonadales; family DATKHC01; genus JBBQBA01. Next base: position 369,379 of record OY969420.1, read on the forward strand.
ATTGAGTGGTAAATATCTTCATACATAAGTTTATATTTTCAATTTTACAAAAGCTATAGCACAATGCTACAATGATTTCTGATATTTAACAATAGGAAGAAATAAAAATGTTACCAACAAATTTTGCATTTTTGGACTTAGGTGCACCAGAATTGATTATCATTTTAGCTATAGTTTTGCTACTATTTGGAGGAAAGAGATTACCTCAGCTTTCAAAGAGTTTAGGTGAATCTATGCGGGAAATTCGCAAAGGTATAAATGATGGCTATCACGAGGACGCACAAAAGCAAGAGAAGCAAACAGACGCAAACAGTTGATCACAAAGCGCCTTTTGTTGACCACTTAATTGAAATAAGAACGCGGTTGTTCTACATTCTTATAACAATCGCGGTCTTTTCAACTTTGGCTTACTTCGTACAGCAGCGCATTGTGCATTTTTTGTTGCGCCCAGCCCATAATCAACAATTTATATATACCTCGCCGGGTGGGGGTATTAGTTTCTTATTCCAAATCTGTACTTACGTAGGTATAGTAGTCGCACTTCCAGTAATTCTGTATCAGTTGATGCGCTTTTTGGAACCTGTTATTTCAACCAGGACTACTAAACTTGTTTTTAAGGCTTCTATTGTCTCATTTGGCCTAGCCACAGCCGGTTTTTTATTTGGTTACTACGTAGGTCTACCTACGGCTCTGCATTTCTTGGGCGATCAATTCCAAACTAAACAGATACACGCATTATTTACGATCCAAGAGTATATGTCCTTCTTAACTATCTATTTGGGTGGCTCGGCACTACTGTTCCAGTTGCCATTGGTAGTATGGTTTATAGATAAGATAAAACCTCGTGGGCCTAGAATATTCTTAAAATATGAAAGACACGTCATTGCGGGAAGCTTTATTATCGCCATGCTTATGGCGCCAGTGCCCAACCTGATTTACCAGGGTCTAATCGCATTGCCAATAATTATTATGTATCAGATAGCAATAGTCATTGTATGGCTTGAGCATCGCCCGGGCAGTTCGGCTTCTATAGCTGCTCTTAGACTTAAGGATAAGGAGGTTATGGAGCAGCGACTTCAAATTTCACAAAATGCTAAATTATTACAGCCCGTAAGTCGTCCAGATACCCCAGTTAGTCAGGTCAATAATATATTACCAAGAAAGAGTGTTGACCGATTAGCATTAGTACAGTAAAGTGATACTTACAAAGTAATAAAATAACTTAAAAAACAAAAATATGGATCAACAAAATACAAATCAATCTAAGCCAGTAAAGCCCATTACAGAGCTTCTAACAAAAGAAGTTAACAGGACAGAGTTTCTGTCAATTGTAGGTGTTGGAGCATTAGCTGTAGTTGGACTAGGACCAATAGTACATTTCCTGACCGGTAAGGGCGGCAGCAAAGCTACTGTCATACACAAGCACCAAAATGTCGGATCAGGTTTCGGCGCTGGCCCTTATGGCGTATAGAAGCTAGAATTACCTAAATTCGATTTCAAAAGTATTGACTAATGAGTTATAATATTAGTTAGATATTGTTAAATTTGAAATCAAAAGGTAATTAAATGGCACAAAATCCAGATTTTTATAAAAAATTTCCGTTAGGCATGGGGAAGTTTGAAGTTGGGCAAAATATGGGTGCTCCAGAAGAACCTGTTGAGCCAGAAACTAAACATTTTAGAGCACTAAGTGAAAATATGATTCGATCGGTTGGAGGTATAGGTATTGGTCCGAGACATGACGCATTACTTAGTCGGCCCGGCGTAGTTATAGAGGGAGAGTCAGATTTAGTTGGTTCTGAGAGTGCTCTACATTCTATAGATAGTGCAACTCTCATAGGACTAGCCGGATTAGCCATATACTCCCCAGATTTTGTCGTTGGTCACGAAACGAGTTTATCGCCAGGCCACGGGATGATTGAAGGAATAGATGACGAAGCAATCAGTAGTTTGGGCGGAACTATGAGCTCACCAGACACTGCACAATTTAACTAAAAGTAGTTGCAAAAATAGCAATAACTGCGATAAATTTGCAATTAGCGTAATAACACCTTAGAATCTCTAGTATGAAAAGGATGACTAAGAGGCGGCGCCGCCAAACTAAGCTAGTACTTATGACCGCTTTGTTTGTGGTTTTTGTAAGTGTAATTGTTTATTATGTTGTTGCAATTCAGAAACCAAAAACGGACATATTTGGGACTTATTCAAGTGGATCTACAATTCAAGTAGTAGCTGGTGAGAATTTTTGGGGAAGTTTAGTTTCTCAAATTGGAGGTAATAAAGTTCATGTTATCAGTATTGTTTCCGATCCTAATGCTGACCCACATGAATATGAAAGCAATGTGTCTGATGCGCGAGATTTTGCCAATGCAGATTATGTAATTCTAAACGGTGCGGGTTATGACAGCTGGGGCAATAAACTTCTTAGCGCAAATCCAAATTCAAACCGCACAGTTTTAAATGTGGCAGATGTGCTTGGTCAAAAAGAAGGCGATAATCCTCACTTCTGGTACGATCCAACTTATGTAAATAACGTTATTGGTATCATGGAGAAGAACTTGGCAAATATTGACCCAAGTGATGCATCATATTTTCAACAGAATCTAACGACCCTACAGAATAATCTAAAAACGTATCAAAACCAGGTAAAAACAATAAATTCTAAGTATTCAGGGGCGCAAGTTGCTGCAACTGAGGATATATTTACCTATCTGGCAGGTGCAACTAACTTAAAACTAATTTCACCCCCGGCTTTTATGGATGCAGTTGCAGAGGGTAATGATCCACCAACAGATAGCGTAGTTCAGTTTCAAAATCAGCTGAAAGGAGGTTACGTAAGGCTTATGGTATATAATGAGCAAACAGTTACACCTCTAACAACTAGTATGAAACAACTTGCTGTTACCGAAAAAGTTCCAATAGTTGGTGTGACCGAAACTATGCCGAGAAACACAACCTTTCAAGCATGGATGAGCGCTGAATTAACACAAATCCAGAATGCACTAGCTAAGTAAATCATAATGTCTTCACCAATAATTACAGCCAAAAATTTAAGCACCAAGTTTAAGATGCATTTAATTTGGGATAACGCCAACTTTGAAATCAATAAAGGTGAGTACGTCGGGATATTAGGACCAAACGGTGCAGGTAAAACCACGTTAATTAAATTATTGCTAGGTTTGTTGGAGCCATCTGAAGGAAGCCTGAAACTTTTTGGTAAAAAACCATCTAAAGGTAACCCAAAAATAGGTTACGTCCCACAGAGACACCCAGTTGATCGTGACAATAATATTGCTGCTATTGAGCTCGTTAAGCTTGGTATAAATGGCACTAAATGGGGCTGGCAGTCAGTAAGTTCTTCTAATAATGATAAGGATATAGCCCTAAAAGCACTAGAGGAAGTTGATGGACTTGGGCTTGCTAACAAACCACTTGGAATACTTTCCGGCGGTGAGCTGCAGCGGGTATTTTTGGCTCAAGCCTTAATTGGTAAACCGGATTTACTTTTACTGGATGAACCACTCGCCAATTTAGATATAAAACACGAAGTCAACTTAATTCAGCTAATTGATAGGGTAGTTAAAACTCAGGGAGTCACAGTACTTTTAATAGCACATGATATAAACCCACTCCTCCCTGTGATGGATAAGATAATTTACGTTGCAAATGGACATGTATCTAGTGGTAAGCCTTCGAAAATAATAACTTCGAAAGCACTCAGTGAACTCTATGGTACGCCAATCGAAGTACTTAAAGATTCAAGAGGTAGAGTTGCAATTATTGGGACTGAGGAGTCATCCCACCCACATGCTTAATAACTTATTTGCAACGTTCAGTTTTAATCTAATTTCTGACCTACAGACCATGTGGCAGTATGATTTTATGCGACATGCTTTTGAGGCTGGAACCATTATTGCCTTAGTTGCGGGAGTAGTTGGCTATTTCGTAGTTTTAAGAAGATTATCTTTCGCTGCCCATGCCCTGTCACATGTTGGTTTTGCTGGTGCAGCTGGTGCTGTACTAATATCGATAAACCCACTTGTTGGATTACTTGCTTTTACGGTGTCAGGTAGTCTTGGAATGGCGGCACTTGGTAAGCGAGCTTTTAATAGAGACGTCCAAATAGGGACTGTACTAGCGTTTATGTTGGGACTGGGTGTCCTTTTCATTAGCCTATACAAAGGCTACGCTACTGAAGCATATTCAATTTTATTCGGAGAAATACTGGGAATTAGTAGTACGGATGTAGTAATAAGCCTTATTACTGGATTTCTAATTCTAATTGCAATGATGCTTATATTTCGTCCGTTACTTTTTTCAACATTGGATGAAGATGTAGCTGAGGCAAAAGGTTTACCTGTTCTGGGTATAAATGCATTGTTTTTAGTTATTATTGCTGTTGCCACTTCAATTGCAGTACAAGTTGTAGGAGTGCTTCTTATTTTTGCTCTGCTAGTTACGCCTGCTGCGATTGCTGAGCGTCTTAGCAAGAAGCCGATACAGGGGATTATTATTTCATCTGTAGTAGCCTTACTTGTTACCTGGTTCGGTATATTTATATCTTACTATCTACCTTACCCGGTTAGTTTCTTTATAACTACCTCAGTCTTCGTTATATATATCATAGTTAGGCTAACTAAACGTGTCTCAGCCTAGCCCAAAATAATCTACATGATATACTAAGTATAGTTATAAAAGATTAATGAAATGGGACAGTTGAATGAGTGAATGGAATGATAATGCAATAAAAGAGTTTAGGGCTAATCACGGTAAGATAGGTGGGCCATTTGAAGGTAGTGACATGATTCTCATCACTACATACGGAGCAAAAACTAATAATCCACATACAACACCACTTGTTTACACAAAGAGTGGTGACAAGTATGTAATTATTGCCTCCAAGGGCGGTGCGCCAACCAACCCAGATTGGTTCTTTAACATAAAGGCTAATCCAGTTGTTGATGCAGAAGTTGGTGATGAAAAATTTAAAACCAGTGCCGAAGTCGTTGATGAGCAAACCAGAAAAGAACTATATGCCAAGCATGCTGAGCGTTATCCTGGTTTTCTTGAGTATCAAGCTAAGACAACTAGAGCAATTCCAGTTATTTTACTGAGTAGAATATAAATTAGCCTAAACAGGGCCGTTTGAGTTAAAATCTTAGCATAAGCTATTAAGAAATGGGTGGGCGTGAGTTTTACTAAAAAAACCATAAATGATTATGACGTTTCAGGTAAAAAAGTCTTAGTTCGAGCAGACTATAATGTCCCTCTAGACGATGAAGGCAATATTACTGATGACTATCGAATTCAGAAATCTTTGCCAACCCTAAAAGCTCTACTTGATAAAGGCTGTGCAGTTGTTATTATTTCTCATCTCGGTAGACCAAAAACTCCTGACGATAAGAGCGTTTCGCTTGCACCGGTTGCTAAAAGACTTAGTGAGTTACTCGAGCGGGAAGTGGCATTTGCAACCGACTGTGTTGGTGATGTTGCCAATGAAGCCTCAGGCAAGCTACAAAGCGGCCAAGTTTTATTACTTGAAAATCTAAGATATCATCCCGAAGAAGAAGCTAATGATGATGGGTTTGCAGCTAACCTCGCCAAACACGGGGAAGTTTTTGTTCAAGATGGCTTCGGTGTGGTTCACCGTGCACATGCTTCAACAGTTGCAATCACAAAGCATCTTCCCAGCATCTCGGGACTATTGCTTGAAAAAGAAGTCAATACTATTACAAACGCTATGGAGAATCCGGAGCGTCCCCTCGTTACAATTGTTGGTGGTGCCAAAATCTCAGATAAAATTGATATTCTAAATCGTTTTATTGATATATCAGATGTTGTTGCAGTTGGTGGTGCCATGGCAAATACCTTTTTATTGGCTGAAGGTGTAAATATCGGTAGCAGTTTAGCAGATAAAGAAGACGTACCATTAGCTAAAGATATAATGGATAAAGCCAAACAAAAGGGTAGAGAACAAAGATTTATTTTCTATCTACCACAGGACGGTGTGGTGTCTGAGGATATGGACCATCCAACTTCAACTAGAATAGTAGACTGGACTGCTCATGTAATAGCAGATATTGAGTCATACCCAAAAATTCCACCAGCAACAAGTTCACAAATTAGTGAAAATGAAAAAATTCTTGATATCGGTCCTTTTTCTGGTGCATTTATTGCTGGTTCGATCCAACTTGCCAATACAGTTATTTGGAATGGAACTCTAGGTGTCACTGAAACTATTGATCCACTAGCTCCGATTGGACCTTTCTCTCATGGCACAGAATCAGTTATTGATGCGATGCTTGGAGGTTATGGGCATAGACCCTTTAGTATAGTTGGTGGAGGCGATACAGTTGGGTATGTAGAAGAACGTAAATTGGTTGATAAATTTGGGCATGTATCTACTGGTGGTGGAGCTAGCTTAGAGCTTATGAGTGGTAAAACACTTCCCGGTGTCGAAGCATTAATGAATAAAGACCAATAAAGGGTATAATTAAGCATAATTACTATGAGTAGAAAATTAGTTGTTGCAAATTGGAAAATGCACCTGAATGCCAGTCAGTCTAGTTTGTTGCTCCATCGATTACAAGAGAGAATTAGGATTCACCGAGAAGTTGAAATAGTAATAGCTCCAAGTAGTTTAGTATTGCAGCCATTGAGTTTGCAGATAGACAGACGTAAGTTTAGATTAGCTGCTCAGAATGCATACTTTAAAGATGAAGGGGCATTTACTGGTGAAATTAGCTTTACGATGCTGCGAGAATTAGCTCACTATGTTATCATTGGCCACTCGGAAAGACGTATATATTTTAATGAATCACTTGACGATATTCGTGAAAAAGTTGCCGCATGTATCAGGAACAAGATTACACCAATTCTTTGTGTTGGTGAGACTCTGCATGAAAGAAGGCACGGGGAAAGCAAACGAGTTGTACACGATCAACTTACTACAGCGCTCAGTAACTTAACTGCCAGAGAAGTTGAAGATATGGTAGTCGTTTATGAGCCAGTTTGGGGTGTTAGTACATTTGACGGTAAAATACCTAAACCAACTGACGTAAAGCGAGAAATAGATAACATACGATCGGAAGTAAAAGAATTATATGGCAAGAAAGCGTCTGAACGTATGAGGGTATTAAGTGGTGGAAGCGTTGATGAGAAAGTTGCAGCGGGCTACTTAGAAATAGAAGGTTGCGACGGAGTATTGGTTGGTTCGGCTAGTTTAAATTATTTAAAATTTGCATCTATCGTGGAGACGGCATATAAACTTAGCATAGAACAGTAAGAAATTATGCCAGAAGAAACAAAAAACAACCCAAGACAGTTCTTTGATATAAAGACCTCACCCAACCCCCAACCTACAACTAGGCCAGTGGTTACTCAGAATGATCAAGTTAAAAATGATCCAATGGTTAGTCCTGTCAGCCAGCCAATTTCGCCTGCTCCAGTTGAAACTGAAGCCGAACCAACAGTAGTTGCTGAAGAAATACAACCAGCTCCAATAACACACACTGAAAGTGTGGAGCCTGTGGTAACGACAGAGACAAACTCTCCTACAGTTAGTCAGCATACAGTATCAATACACGCCAAATCAACTAAGCTCAAGCGAATAATTGGCGTAGTAATCATAGTATTATTAATAGTTGTCGCTTTTCTCGTTCACAAATATAAAATTGGCAAGTAATCTTGCTTGCAACTTGCTAAAATAAGAACTCATGCCGGCGGACTTTACTACAGGTTTAAATGACGAACAAAAAAGGGCAGTCGAGACAACTGAAGGCCCTCTTTTAATATTGGCTGGAGCAGGTTCAGGCAAAACAAAAACTTTAACTCATCGTATGGCTCACATTATTGCCTCTGGAAAAGCCGGACCCGCTAATATTCTAGCAGTAACATTTACAAATAAAGCTGCTAAGGAAATGAGAGAACGGGTGGCGAAATTACTCGGTCAAGATCCAGATAACAGATTGTTTATGCCATATCTTGGGACTTTTCATAGTATTTGTGTCAGGATTCTAAGACAAGACGGTGAGGCAATTGAAGTACCGAGAAACTTTATAATATTTGATGATAGTGACCAGCAAACGGCAATTAAACAGGCAATTAAAGAAATTGGTATCGATGATAAAACATTTACTCCACGAGCTATTGGATCAATTATAAGTTCCGCAAAAAATGAGTTAATGAACTCGTCAACATTCGGTTCACTAATCAGTAGCCCATTGCAAGAAGCAACCGCTAAAGTGTTTCCGGTCTATGAGCGAATCCTCCATGATGCCAAGGCGCTAGACTTCGATGATTTAATTGGTAAAACAGTAGAGTTACTCAGTAAAAATAAAGAGATTAGGAATAAATGGCAGACTCAGTTTAAGTACTTGATGGTTGATGAATATCAGGATACAAACACGTCTCAATATAAGCTAGTAAAATTATTAACCAACGGAAATCAGAATGTAGCTGTAGTTGGCGATGACTTACAGTCAATCTACTCATGGAGGGGCGCTGACTTTAAAAATATTCTTAATTTTGAAAAAGATTATAAGTCAACCACGGTTATAAAATTGGAACAGAATTATAGAAGTACACAGGCAATACTGGATGCAGCAAATGCGGTAATTGAGAAAAATACTCAAAGATCAGACAAAAAGCTTTGGACTGATTTAGGCGAGGGAGTTCCTGTTCACGTTTTACAACTAAATGGTGAACGAGGCGAAGCTGAGGCAATTGTTATGCGAATTAAAAATGCCGTGGATGCAAAAATATATGATTATCAAGATTTTGCCATTCTATACCGAACTAACGCTCAAAGTCGTGCAGTTGAAGAAGTCTTTGTGCGTTGGAACCTACCATATAAAATTGTTGGCGGTCAAAGATTCTATGATCGAAAAGAAATTAAGGATGTACTAGCCTATCTTCGATTAATTTATCAACCAGAGGATCGTATTAGTTTTGAGAGAATAGTAAATGTACCTGGAAGAGGTATTGGAACTAAATCGCTAAACGACTTTTTCGACTGGCAAAGAGGCAATAGCTACACTTTGGCTGAGGCCATGGAACACGTTTCTGATCACCCAACCATTAACGCCAAAGCAAAAATAGGTTTTAGTGAACTAAATGACATTATTAAAACTAGTAGAGAACTTGTTGACGAATTACCATTACCAAAATTACTAGATGGATTAATTCGACGAATTGGTTATCTAGCTTATTTGGACGATAGAACCATTCAAGGCGAATCAAGACAAGAAAATGTAAAGGAGCTTTTAACTGTTACAGAGGAGTATCAAGATCTCGCGCTCGATAGTTTCTTAGAAGAAGTATCGTTAGTAAGTGATATTGATAGTTATGATGCTAATGGCGGAGCAGTTACCCTTATGACCCTACATTCTGCAAAGGGGTTAGAATTTGATGTGGTTTTCATGATCGGTATGGAGGAAAGCCTATTTCCTCATAGCCGTGCTTTATACAGTCAACCTGACATGGAAGAGGAAAGACGACTATGTTACGTTGGAATGACTCGTGCTAAAAGAGAACTTTATCTAACCTATGCAAGTAGCCGAATGTTATATGGCGGTGTCCAACATAATCCTCCTTCTAGATTTTTAAGTGATATTGAAGCTGAGTTTGAGATTGATCAGTATTCAGCACCAAGTGCATGGAATTCCCAACAACCAGCCATTCCTAATCCGGGTGCATTTACTGAAAATGAACCAAGATACCAGATTGAGCTAGTAGAAGGTGACAGCGTTAGGCACAAAGTTTTTGGCGACGGAACCGTTATGGAAATAGACGGCGACAGCGCGGTTGTATATTTTAAGAATCGTGGCGCAAAAAAACTTAATATGGCCTTTGCTCCTCTTGAGAAACTTTAATGATTATCAATAAAAAAGCTATAGGAACAATTATATTTTGGGTTTGTTATCCTGGTATCTTTTTTATACTTCGAAATAGCCATAGAACGAGGGTAGTAATTAGCGTAGGGGATAAGGTATTGTTTGTTAAATCTTGGCTCGGTCCGAATAATCTCGAACTTCCAGGCGGTGGCATTAAATCAAAGGAAAAACCAATTGATGCAGCTAAGAGGGAAGTATTGGAAGAAACAGGCTTGGTTATAGATTCGAAAGATTTAAAAAGTATAGCGTCCAATTTTATTTTAAAAGAAAAAGGAATCAAATATTCCGCTGACTTATATAACGTCAATATGCCTAAAATAGCAAAAACTTCATCAAAACAACTAGAAATTGTTGAGTCAGTCTGGTTGCCCTACAAAGAAGTAATTAATACCAAAAAATTATCAAAAAATTCAAGTGTTATTTTAAATATCTGGATTTCTGATAAATCTGAAAAACATTGACAGCCAATGGGCAAAAACATTAACGTAGAGGGAATGAGGCTAAATAAAAATGCCAGGTAAATTAAAAAGGCTTGGAAATGAGAAGTGGTTTGCTGTAGTAGCTATTTCACTTGGCGCGATCGCATTCAGTTTAGACTTGAATGTCCTAAGCCTTGCATTGCCAACTCTATCACGATCTCTTCATGCGACCACTAGTCAATTACAGTGGATTGTTGACGCATATAGCCTAGCATTGGCCGTTATGTTGCTACCGGCTGGGCTCATCGGAGATCGTTATGGGCGTAAGAAGTGGCTTTTAATTGCCCTATCTATATTTGGCTTAGCATCTCTAGCTTGCGCTTACTCATCTACTGCCAATGAACTGATTGCCGCAAGAGTAATGCTAGGACTTGCCGGGGCATTTATTCTTCCTTTAGGTCTGTCTGTTATTCCCGTGATGTTTACGGCTAAAGAAAGACCCAAAGCGATTGCGCTTCTGATGGGTGGAATATTCCTAGCAGCTCCTTTAGGCCCAATCTTAGGTGGGTGGTTACTATCTACCTTCTGGTGGGGCTCTGTATTCTTAATCAATGTTCCAGTAATTATAATTGCCTTAATAGCAATTACTGCTTTTTTGCCAGAGAGCAAGAGCTCTACGCGTTCGAAAGTTGATTTTGTTGGTGTCATTCTCTCAGCACTTGGTATCAGTGGAATTACATACGGAGCAATTCAGGCTGGATCGCACGGTTGGGGTAGTTCAGAAGTTCTTGGCTCGATAATCGCAGGTATTATTTTTATTATTCTGCTTGTTATTTGGGAGAAGCGAGTCATTAGGCATAAACACCACCCACTTATTGAACTTAAATTATTTAGTTCTGCTGGTTTTGTTTGGGGAACTATCCTGGCGACTGGAGTGACTTTTGTTCTTTTTGGAATATTGTTTGCGGTACCACAGTATTTCCAAGTAATTCTCGGTAATACGCCTATGCAAAGTGGAATAAGGCTTTTATCAATGGTAGCGGGTTTAATTATAGGATCAATTATATCTAGTAAACTTGGCTTAAAGATTGGCTTTAAGGTAGTTACGTTTGCTGGTTTTATACTAATGGGCGTCGGGCTTATTATGGGAACCACTACTACTCTTGCTACTTCGCCTGATTTTACAATTTCGTGGTTGGCAGTACTCGGATTAGGCCTTGGACTAGCAATGCCAATAGCCGTAAATGCCGCTATTGGGGCCCTAGACTCTGAAAGCAGTGGAGTTGGTTCAGCTCTAATTCAGGCCATGAGACAGGTTGGTGGCACCCTTGGTGTTGCAGTCCTTGGAACAATAATTGCGTCTGCCTACAAAAATCACCTAAATGTAACAGGACTACCACAAACTCTGGCAGATGTTGCCCGAGGTAGTGTTGCTGGCGGAGTAGTTGTCGCAAATAAGATTGGATCTATCAATTTACTTGAGAACGTCAAATTATCTTTTGTTCATGGAATGAATATTACTCTTTGGATCGGTGCCGGAATAGCATTTGTAAATGCAATTTTAGCAGCCATATTTCTACCGAATAAAAGTACACATGCAGTTAAAGAAGACCCTGTTAATTAAACAATAATAGCTTGGCTGGCTACCCTGTATTTGGTAGACTTAACTCCAGTACTTCTATTAAACAATAAGTGGAATCATCATAATTGGACACCCTTGTTGATAGGTAAAAGTACCAATTTATGCTGAAGAAAAAGAAGCCATTACCAGATCAGACAGAGAAAAAGGATAGATTCCATCGTTTAAGACATCCTTATATGGTGCCTGTTTTCGTATTTTTCGTATTTTTCTTTATAGGTATTGGACTAATAATTTTTACCGGTGGTGAAACTGTAGGGGCTAGTGACTCAAGAATAGTTCAACTGTCAATTGACGGTAATACTCAGGTAATACCAACTACCGCACCGACCGTAGGGTCACTCCTCAGTCGCTTAAACATTAAAATTTATAATGGTGACGTAGTTCAACCAGCCACTACTACACCAATTCTACAGAATAATTTTCAAATTAATATTTACCGTGTACACCCTGTTACAGTTGTTTATGGCGGCACAAAATCGGTAATTGAAACAGCTGAATCTGATCCACGGGTTATTGCTCAACAAGCCGGATATACAATTTATCCTCAAGACTATGTTACGACCTCTGCTAATGCTGATAACCTTGGCCAAGGTGTATTAGGTCAAGAAGTTGATGTTGATCCTGCCACGCCAATAACATTGGATTTATACGGTGCTCAAGTAACTCAGCGGACGCATGCGAAAACTGTAGCTGACCTGTTAGCTAGCGATAAGATTAATACGTCAGCCGGAAACAATGTATTGCCAGCTCTTAATACGCCGATTACTCCTAACTTGCAGGTACTTGTCGTGCCAGTCGGTCAAAAACTGGTATCAACCCAACAAGTATTACCTTTTACAGTTCAGCGAGTAAATGATCCAACTCTTTCATATGGCACTACACAAATTACTCAAGCAGGTTCAAATGGGCTTCAGCTAGTCGTTACAGATGTTACTAATAATACTCAACTTCAAAATGTAGTAATCTCCCAGCCAGTTACTGAGGTTATACATGTGGGTACAGGTGTTACAGCGGTTGCAGGTGGAAATAATATTACCTGGTTAAAGAGTTCAAATATAAGTCCAGGTGACTATGGCTATGTGAACACTGTGATGATTCATGAAACTCACTGGAACCCGGATGATATTAGCCGAAGCGGTTGTATTGGGCTTGGTCAATCTTGCCCGGGTTCAAGTGGCGTAGCAGGACTAGCTATTGTTTGTCCTGACTGGCAGTCTGATGCCGTGTGTCAGCTTGGTTTCTTCAATAGTTATGCAGTTAGTCGTTACGGTAGCTGGGCAGGTGCTGCCGCTCACGAGAATAACTACGGTTGGTGGTAGACCGTGCCAACAACCCCCAGTCCTAAAAAATCTCTTGGTCAACACTGGTTGAATGATGAGCTAACTCTTCAAAATATCTGTGCCCTAGCAGAAATTAAACCTGATGACACAGTTCTGGAAATAGGTCCAGGTCCAGGTAGTTTAACTAAGCTCCTAGTCGACCAAGCAAGCCAAGTTATTGCAGTGGAACTAGATAATTATCTAGCCGGTAGTTTAAAAGTTAATGTTTCTGCCGACAACCTAGCGGTGGTTAACGAAAGTATTCTAGATTTTGATTTAACAACTCTACCACCTGACTATAAATTAGTTGCCAATATACCGTATTACCTAACCAGTAATCTTCTTAGGGTATTATCAGAAACTTCAAATCCACCGTCATTAATAGTTCTACTGGTGCAAAAGGAAGTTGCGCAACGTGTAGCGGCAAATCCTGGGTCAATGTCGATACTATCCGTAACAACTCAATTCTATTGGGAAGTAGGCTTGAGTGAAATAGTGCCAGCTAAGATGTTTACACCGCCTCCAAAGGTTGACTCGCAAATGCTGTTACTAATTAGAAGAGAGAAGTTGCTTTACCCAGACGTGGATGATAAGGCATTCTTTAGGGTAGTGAAGGTTGGTTTTTCGGCTAGGCGGAAGACACTCCTAAACTCAATAGCTAATGGCTTTCGGATAGAAAAGGTAATAGTTGAAGAGATGCTAGCACAGGCTGGAATCGATCCAAACACTAGGCCACAGATGTTGAGTTTGGATGATTGGTATAAAATTTACCAAGCATGTATTAGCAAAAAATTGGTTTAACTCCCCTGCTCTCTCCCCTTTTAATACTTGACATGTTAAGTATTAAAGCGTAAGCTTCTTTAGTTAAATACCATGTCAAACAGCAACAAAATCGACTATATACTACAACATATTACTTCCCTTCTGACAAGAGATTCTGATCAAATTCTTTTAGAACAGTTGGGGATAGGTTACTCGCAATATAAAATTCTTAGAATACTGTCAAACGGTGTGGGTGTAAAACAAAAGTTTATTGCAGATACACTAGGTCAAACTGAAGCTAGTATCAGCAGACAGATCGATATATTGATCAGTAAGAGTTTAATTACCAAACAAGTTGACCCACACAATCGACGGAATCGCTTGATCACTATCACATCAAAAGGTAGAAAAATAGCCGAAGCAACCAAGCAGGTACTTTCTAAGTATCACAACTCAATGTTGGGTGACTTGAGCGATAAGCAACAAGCTGACCTGTTAAAACTACTAGAATCGCTTCACAATAAGCTATGTCAGAATAATCATTCTATGGACATGGATTACGTTACATATCTAAGTCAAAAGTAATTCAATAAGAACTATAAAATGTTCAGTTAACTATATTCGACCATCTAACTTATTATGCTATAATTCAAATCAATACCAACAGACGGCAAACAGGTTCGTTAAAAGGGGTAAATAAATAATACAGAATGGCACGACTACCTACACCAGGCGGGGACAAAGGTGATTGGGGTAATATACTCAATGGTTTTCTAAGCGTCTCGTTAAATAATGATGGAACTCTTAAGGGTAGCGCTGTGGGTGCAACAGGCCCACAAGGCCTACAAGGAGACCAAAGGCTGGACAGGTCCTCAAGGTCCTACAGGCCCAGGTGCAGGCAGTACTGGCTCGACTGGCCCTACTGGACCAACTGGTCCGCAGGGTCCTACTGGTGTAGGTGCAACCGGAGCAGGCTCAACAGGGGCAACCGGACCAACTGGACCAACTGGCGTAGGAGCGACTGGCGCAACCGGAGCCGGAGCTTCTGGGTCACTGCTCGCTAGCAACAACCTAAGTGATGTAGCTAATGCTGGTACATCCAGAGCTAATCTACATGTTCCGGTTCTAACGCCTGTAGCTGCAGTCTCTGTTGCTAACATAGCTGGTACCTACGTTTCTGGAACAGCAAGCTTCACCCCGACTTCAACTACATCAATTGATGGATACACTTTTGGATCAGGCGATCTCCTCCTACTAACAGCTCAAACCAGTAGCGGAGGCAATTCTCAAGCTGATGGCCTATGGCAAGTCCCAAGTCCTTCAACTAATCCATGGACTAGACCAACCGAATTCTCTACCGGCTCTACTATAAAAGGCAGAACGGTCATGGTCATGAATGGTACTACTTATGCTAATACCCAATGGGATCTAAACACCCCTACAAATGGCATCACCATAGACACAACCTCCCAGGCCTGGGCAATGACATTTAGTGGTACATATGCGCCTGAAGACACTGTTTCTATAAGTGTTCTTAATTATGGTGCCGATCCTACCGGTGCGGTTGATTCGACTTCGGCTTTCAATTCAGCAATTACAGCTGCAAAAGCTGCCGGCATTGGAGTAGGTGTTTCTATACCAACAGGAACATTTTTGATCTCTAGTACAGTAGATATATCATTCAATGCTATTTCTGTATCGCTAAAAGGAGCTGGTTCTGCCTCCACAATCATTAACTATACTGGTTCTGGCCCTTGTATCAGATCGCATAACGCCACCTATGGTTCTGACCCGAATATCCAAGTTGGACCTGAATTCGGTGGTTTTAGTATACGTGGTAGTAGCGCTTCGGCCGGTGCTGCAGGCTTAGAGATTGGTGACAACAATCATAACGTTGCATATGACATTTGCATTGACCACTTTAATGGAACTGGCTCAATAGGCTGGCACTTCTATAACACTAGCGGGAGTCCAATCGCTGAAGGTAATACTATTACTGCAGTCTTGATCCATGACTGTACCCAGGCTGTCGTATATGACACGGGTAGCTTTGATTACTCTACTTACGAATTTCATGTAGTGTGTTATGCCAATCAGGACGGAATTGTTTTCAAGAATGCCGCTCATATGTTTGGAGCAAATTTCTCACTGCGGGGCAATTTCCAAGCTGGAGTTACAAATACTGGTCACGTTATTTACATGGGTGCTTCTGGTGGCTCGGACGCAAGTCGTTGGAATGGCGGCTACACAAACATTAATGTCGAGTGTGATAGTACAGGCACTGGCCATCAAACAATCGGATTTGGTAATGCTGCCATTATGCAGGGCTATGGATTGCTATACTTTTTGCCAGTTTCGGGACAAGCATTTCAATCCAGTAATGTATCATTGCCAACCACTCGTTTCTGGTGGAATGGATACATTACAGGTGACTCAACCCTGAATTATCTGGCTCTTGCAACTCCATATGAGCGTCCCAAGCTCAATGGCTTTGTTGGTCAAACCGTTGATCCTGCTCTGGCTACAGGATCTTCAATACTTTCAACCGGAACTAATTATGTATTTAAAGTAACTGCAACAGTAGCTCAAACGGTAAGCAATGTCTACTTCTGGAGTTCAGGGACAGCTGGAGCCGGCTGTACTAATTTCTATGTTGCTTTATATGATAACAAGGGTAACCTTATTAGCGGATCAGGGTCGTTGACAGATCAGGGCTCAGCCTTCAACTCCAATGGTCTTATTACTGCCGCACTTGGCGCCACTTGTACAGTAGTGGCTGGTTTGGATTACCATATTTCGTTGTGGGTTGGAACAGCATCTACTTATCCAACGCTTAATTCTGGTTCTACTGGTGGAATCGGAAACCTTAATACTTCAACTGGTTCAGCGGGTGCAACATCTCCTCGTTGGGGAACAGCTACAGCCTGGACGTCAGGTACCCCATATACACCACCATCTCCACTGAGCACCATCACAAAGATACTTCCATCGTGGTTTGCTGCGATTGGTTGATGAATAAATTATAATGGTAATGTAAACTATATAATTACCAATAAATATGTTATAATTTGTTGTTACGGGGCTGACTTTAAGCTCGACGTTGAACATTATCGGTTATATCAGCGAGTCGCGTGCTGAGCGTTATACGGCAAACAATTTTAGATGCAAAACCATCTGAACGTCTAGCTGCTTTCATAGATCGACACAATCCTTTTATGAGAACACTAGCAACAGTTAGAGTTTAACCTCTAACCACGAATGTATATGACTTCAGATAGTGCATAGACGTGTCACTTTATCTGAATGCGCAGTTCTTACTGTCCATAGGAATTGTTAAGTTTTAGGACTAGGTAGTTAGTTTTTCGGTCATTTATCGTCTAGCTACCGAAATTTTTAAGTGACCTACACTCGTAGAAGATTAACCAAGATAATTTGACGGACGCGGAGGGCAGTGCTCCGCCAGCTCCACCATAAGAGACTTTCGTGAGTACGAAGGTCTTTTTGTTGGTTTGAAAAGAGTAATGTAGAGTTAGTGTGTCAAACTATCACGCTTAAGTTAAAATATAATTTAGCGATGGTTAATTAGTTTATTTACATAAAGGGCATATGGGAAAAAAAACGAAAGCTAATGAAAGAGGCTTCACGATCATAGAAGTAATGATTGTTTTGGCCATCGCAGCACTAATTCTTATTATTGTTTTTCTTGCTGTACCTGCATTGAAAAGATCCCAGCGCAATCTTGAAAGACGTCAAGATGCACAAGTAATATTTGCAGCTATCGAAGAATGCTTAGATAATGGTTACAGTACTGATTACTGCGCTAGTCCAGTAAACCTCAACATTACCCAATCTGAATTAGGCATATTTACTACTACAGACTCATATAATTCTCCAAGCCAATGTCAAGCAGGCTTTCAATGTATGGGCGTAGGGGTTCATTATGGTACTTCATGCATTAACTGGGTGGCTACGCATTGTCCTAGTATGAACCCGGACGGAGATCAAGCAAGTTATTTGTTTGGAATAAACTGTGATGGAAGCCCTGGACCTAGTACGCAATTTATTTTAACTTACTGGGCCGAAGCAGGTAATTTTCCGGGGGTTAGTATTCCCTGTCTAGTGGGACAGTAAAAAATTGATTTAACTCCCCTACCCTCTCTTTTTAATACTTGACATGTTAAGTATTAAAGCGTAAGCTTCTTTAGTTAAGTTTTAGGACTAGATAGTTAGTTTTTCGGTCATTTATCGTCTAGCTACCGAAATTTTTAAGTGACCTACACTCGTAGAAGATTAACCAAGATAATTTGACGGACGCGGAGGGCAGTGCTCCGCCAGCTCCACCATAAGAGACTTTCGTGAGTACGAAGGTCTTTTTTGCTTTATTGGTAGTCTATAAGCGCTTGAGTTAAAATATAATCTGAACAGTATCTAAGAAGTGGATTATGCGTAAAAAAAAGGAAATTAGCGCTAAGGGTTTTACGATCATTGAAGTTATGATTGTCTTGGCCGTTGCGGCATTAATTCTAATTATTGTTTTTCTTGCTGTACCTGCATTGAAGAGACAGTCAAACAATACGGCTAGATTTAATGACGCTGAAACTATGCTTGGTGCCCTACAGGAATGTGTAGACGGTGGAAATAGTACTAGCTATTGTGCTGTACCTGCAAACCTTGACTTACAACAAAGTGCACTTCGAATCTTTACTTCTACTACTGACCCAAATCCAAATGTGGCATTATGCCAGTTTCAGTGCGTCGGAGTAGGCATTCATTATGGTGCAATTTGCATCGTTTATGCTGGAAACTGTGGACAAACTGATCCAACTAAAGCGCAATTACCCCCCGACAGTGTACAGGCAAACTACCTATTTGGAATTGTTTGTGCCCCTAACGGTGGAGGTGCGGTAGCGACAGCAGCGGATCCATCAGATTTTGCAGTTACATGGGAATATGTAGCAAGCGATGGCTCGGCTGCCTACCGGTGCATTCAAGGATAGATTTTCTTAAATGTTTTGAGCATTTAGGTTATACTTAAAAAATGTTAATACGGAAAAATAAATGAACAAGAAGAATACAATTATAGTAGTAATCATCATAATTATTCTAGCAATAGGTGGATATTACATTTTCCACAAAAAATCTCAAGATGATGCAATGAGTACTAGTGGAACCGATACTGCAGTAGTAAATAATTCGGTCGTTTCAACTAAACATAGTGCAACCCTTGGTAATTATCTTGTTGATACAAACGGTAATACGCTTTATATCTACGATGGCGATACTACGGGTGTAAGTAACTGTAGTGGTGCATGTCTGACTGCATGGCCCCCATATAGAGTTACAACTGCGTCAACAGCGCTACCTACCAATATCACAGTAATCAAACGAGGCGATGGTGGAGTATTACAATATGCCTATAAAGGTAAAGCCCTGTACCTATTTGCAAACGAAACTAGAGGCAAAGTTACCGGTAATGGTACATCTGGCTTCTATGTTGCTCAGCCGTAATCTTGCTATCTAACTTGCAAATACCATAAGTGGTATATAATAAGTATCTGGTTATGCCAAAAACAAAAACAAAACAAAAAACTGAGCCTATTATTGAAGTTGAAAATCTAACTAAAAAGTTTGGCCGTAATAAGGTTCTTGATGGTATTGATCTAGAAGTTAGAAAAGGTGAAGTATTTGGCTTTCTAGGTCCAAACGGAGCTGGCAAGACTACCGCAATTAGAACTATTTTAAATGTTCTACATCCAACTGAGGGTAGCGTTAAGGTATTTGGTATATCTAGTAAAAAAACCAAGAAAATACACAAAAGAATTGGTTATTTAGCTGGAGATATGGAATATGAAGAGAATTTAAGTGGCAAAAAATATTTAAGTTTTGTAGATCATTTATATGGTGGTGGATGTATGGATCGAGCCGAAGATTTAGCGGACTTATTTGAGATTGACTTAAAGAAGAAAATTGGAACATATTCTCGGGGTAACAAGCAAAAAATAGGACTAATAGCAGCAATTATGCATAAGCCCGAGCTACTTATATTTGATGAGCCAACTTCGGGATTTGACCCGATAATGCAATCAGCCTTCTCAAAAATGGTACTTGATTTCAAAAAACGTGGTGGGACCGTACTTATGTCCTCCCATGTCTTAAGCGAAGTTCAACAACTGTGTGATCGTGTAGCATTTATTAAAGAAGGCAGCATTGTTGGTGTTCGTGATCTTGACAGTATAGGCGGTAGATCGACTAAACGGGTTGTTCTGCTCACTGATACAGGAACAGATAAACAGATAGAACAAAAAGTGAAAACAGTCAAAGAAATGAATCTTATCGAGAAAACTAAAGACAGACTAGTTTATTCATATGCTGGTGACATAAAAAAGTTACTAAGATTTTTGGCCACACTAAATATTAAAGATGTCTTAATTGAAGAACCCGATTTAGAAGAAGTTTTTCTCCATTACTACGACAAAAATTCGAGGCCCAGAAATGACTAAATCAATGTTTGGTAAAATAATTTATCAAAAGAGGTGGTGGGTATTTTGGTGGTTTATTGCATTTGTTGTTACTGCCCTTTCTACAACTGTGTTTTTCCCGGAGTTTAAAGGCACAAATATAGCTCAAGTATTTAATAGTATGCCGAAAAGTCTGCAACACGTTGCTGGAACTGGTAGTGATTTTACCTCGATTGGTGGATATATCCGAAATGAGGTATTTGGTCTACGCGCTCCACTACTTACCATCATATTTAGCATCATAGTTTTCAATAACCTAACAGTTGGTGAAGAAAGAAGGGGCATACTTGAGACACATGTTGGATTGCCACTTTCAAGATCTAAAATTCTATTTTCTAAACTGTTTGCTGCAATCTTTATAATACTTGTATCAGTTTCTGGACTAATATTTGGAACTTTAATTGCTCTGGCAATTATCCACGATCATTATCCCATCGCTAATTTAGTTAATATAACTGCAACATGTGCAGCGCTTGGAATAACCTTTGGTCTTGTCACTTTTACACTTAATGCAATTTTTGGAATTCGCGGAATTGTATTAGGCCTTAGTTGTGCATATGCATTTTTCGGGTATATTCTGACTACACTTGTCGTTTCTGTTCATGGGCTAAGCCAAATCGAGAAAGCTTCGCTGTTCCACTACTACTCGACAACAGGTAGCTATAACTACAATGATCTAGCAATATTCGGACGAATCTCTCTGGTATTGATAATTTTAAGCGTTATTTTCTTTTCCAGGCGGGATATTGAAACTTAAAATGACTTTTGTAATTATCTTAAAGGTTCAGCCAAACATTACTGCCCCTAAGGTATAATATAGATATGAAAAAGAAAGCGACAAAGAGCTTAATTAATCACAATTTTACTACTCTGCATAGTAATCGTGCCTCTGTTTCAAAGAAACAGAAAAAGGCAAAGCTTTCAATATCGAAAATTTCCGGGTTGGTCGTCTTAATTATTATTATCTTTGCCGTTCCAACTTATGCTTATCTTCACTCTGGCTACAATAAGCTAACTACAACAAAAATAATTACACCTAAGCCAGTTGCAAAGAAGTCAACTGCAGCTCCTGTTACTTCTAAAACCACTCCAACCGCCACTGTCACTACCACTCAGACTTCGGGTTGTTCTGGAAATACAATCAGCCAGGTACTTATTACTAGTATTTCTCAAAGACATCTTTGGGCTTGTGATGGATCTACCATGGTATACCAGTCAGCAGTTGTTACTGGTGACATGAATGTGGTTGCGGATGTCACTCCAGTTGGAACATTCCATATATATGCAAAATTTACCGATCAGCATCTGACAGGTTCTGATAGTCGGGGAAGTTGGGATGACTTCGTAAATTACTGGATGCCCTTTTTAAGCAATCAATACGGTGTGTTTGGACTACATGATGCTACTTGGCGAGCGCCGACAGACTTTGGCAATATCAGTCCATACTCAGATGATGCATCACATGGCTGTATTGAACTACCACTTGCTACCGCAGCCTGGGTCTACAATTGGAGTAGTATTGGCACGACCGTAGTTGTAGAATCCTAGATAGTTATGAAACTCGGGATTAAATATTTAGTTATAGTTTCTTTTTTGTTATTTAGTTCACTTGGATATGTTTCCGCACTGAGCTACCCAAGAGGTTCAGTTGGTCAGGATATTTCATGGCCAAATTGCAATAACTTAAAATTTCAACCAACTAGTTTTGGAATAGTTGGAGTTAATGGGGGTCTCAGCTTTCATCCAAATGATTGTATTGGGGAGGAAGCAACACTATATCGACAAAATTTGTCGCTTTATGTTAATACCGGATTTCCCGGCTATCCCCGTGATCAATTATTTAAAACTTGGCCACTAAACTGTAGTTCGACGGATACATCTTGTCTGGCCTACAATTATGGGTTTAATGCTGGCAGATATTCAGTTAATTATGCTCTTGAACATGGCGTGGTATCTAATAATTGGTGGCTTGATGTTGAAACCGTTAATTCTTGGACAAACAATCCAAACATAAATAGTATGAGTTTGCTTGGTGAAGTTAACTCAATAGCCGATTCACTTAATCCAAATGTAATAGGCTACTATACTTATCCCCCGGAATGGAAAATTTTAACTGATAACCTAAAAGATAATTTACCAAACTGGGTAGCCTCCAATAGCAACTTCAAAAATGTGGCTAGTGAGCAATGTTCTGGCTTTAGTTTTAATGGAGGTCAGACTATCCTTACGCAGTACATTAGTAAGTTAGACCTTGATATTGCCTGCTAATTTTTATCAATACTAAGCATATAACCAAAAGCTGCTTGACCTTATACTGTAGCTGTTCTAGTCTGAGAAAGATGTTTCATAAGACAAAGAGGTTAGCAACTAACGTATCAACGTCGCTTTCAAGCGGCCTTGCAAGCAATGTCTCAATTATTTTATCTGGTCATCAACCAATATCCATAGAAGATGTATCACACGCTAGGCAGTACATTAGTGATTACTGGGAAAAGCTAGAACGATACCATCCAAAGGATGACGATAATCTGATTGGTTTACCAAATCCGTACTTAGTACCAGCTTATGAAAAGGGTCACGAATTTGACTTTAATGAGCTATATTACTGGGATAGCTACTTTATGATTCAGGGTATTTTGGACGAAGAGCACAAGACACTAGTTCTTGGCATTCTTGACGATCTCATTACGCTGTATAAGAGATTTAAGATCGTGCCAAACGCCTCAAGAACATATTTAACTGGTCGGTCTCAGCCACCTTTTCTAACAAGCTTTATATTTGATGTATATGAAGCCTATGGTTTAAGCAATGATTGGCTAAGTGAAAAAATGGCAGTAGCTGAAGATGAATACAACCATGTCTGGATGGGTTCGATGAAGCCAAATGCCAGGCAAGTCTACCATGGCCTATCACGTTATTATGACATAAATTATATCCATGATCTTGCCGAAGCTGAAAGTGGTTGGGATATGACGACACGTTTCAATCGCAAGTGCTTAAATTATTTACCCGTAGATTTAAACAGTTTGCTCTATAAGTATGAGACAGATTTTGCTCGATACTACACAATCCTTAATAAGAAAAGCATTGCAGCACAGTGGGAAAGTTCAGCTAGGCACCGTAAACATGAGATGAAAATGCTAATGTGGAGCAATCTCAGGGGCATGTATTATGACTATAATTTTGTAAAAGAAAAGAGAGGTACGAACGGTTCGTTAGCTGCTTTTTACCCAATGTGGGCGGGAATGGTAGATAAAGAAACTGCCAAAATTTTAGTGAAATCACTTAAGCGTTTTGAGCAAAAAGGTGGACTTGCTACTACTGAGTCACAACAGCTAAACAAACTTACTCCAGGCAACATTCCGACTCAGTGGGCCTATCCAAATGGTTGGGCGCCGCTTCATTACATAGTCATCAAAGGACTAGAGCGATATGGTTACACTGAAGATGCTAAACGTATTGGCCTTAAGTGGGTAAAAACTAATTTGGATTGGTTTGATGCAAAAGGTGTATTCCTTGAAAAATACAATGTAGTATCACCAACTAAACCACCAGCTAAAGGACTGTATCCATCTCAAACTGGTTTTGGTTGGACTAACGCTGTTTTTGAAAGGCTTTGCCAGGACTTCATAGACGGAAAACCAGTGGCTAATTCTTGAACAAAAAAAAGAAGCCCGGTGAAGGACTCCTTTTCCGTTATTAACATTGCTGCTAGTAACTACTACCTCACGATAGTAAATATAACTTTACTCTCACAATTTTTATCCGTCAATATTTTTTCACTGTAATAAAGTCAACGAAATATACAGATGGATATTTACTATATTTATTGTTTCTAATCTGATTTATTTACTCCGACTTTTTTTATATAATGTGTAAAAAATAAAATCTCATTGTTCTTACGTACTCTTGTGCTTACCTGTTATTTACCGTAAAATACATCAAGTTGTGGCTCTTTAGCTCAGTTGGTAGAGCAGAGGCTTGAAGAGCCTTGTGTCCCCAGTTCGAGTCTGGGAGGAGCCACCAAAGTTATGTATTATGCGGGTCTAGCTCAGTTGTTTAGAGCGCGTCCTTGCCAAGGACGAGGCCAGGGGTTAGAGTCCCCTGACCCGCACCAAGCATAAGCATTATGACCTCAGTAAAATGACATCTTCTTTTATTGCTTCTGCTTGCGTTAAGATAAAACAACATTGTAATCTTAATATCAAATGGCAGAGTCACCAGACATTGGATTGTTTAGAGAATCATGGAGACTTGTAGCAGAAGCTACAGGCGGGGTCGTAGACGATGTTGCTGATATATGGAGACACGAAGGCTTAAAGAAAGGTGTAGAAGCAGGCTTGCATCTCATTAGTCAGCGTCAATTAGGACAATGGGCGTTGGAACAGATGGTTTGTTTTGGGGGTGATTCAGGTTTATCAACAACTGTTGGTGGTATGGAATTATCTGGCCCAACTGGAATTGCTCCAGGTTGGGACAAGACAGGGAAAACTATTGTAGCTTGGCAAGCCTTAGGGGCTAACCACATAACTGTAGGCGGGGTGACTTTATTCCCCCAACAAGGTAAACACATGCCCCGTTTACGCACTATGGACTCACGTATTGGTGACCATGGGACAAAAGTATCCCTTAATGCTTTTGGGTTTCCAGGCTTAGGCGCAGATAAGACTGCGTACAACATAGCTAAACAGAGAGAACTTGGTGTTAAAATACCCGTAATCGTTCAGGCAACAGCAAATAAAGAGTTTTATGAACCAAGTAATATAGACTTATTACCAGGCATTATGGCAGCCACAGTAAGAAAAATTTTACCTGTGGCTGACGCCATTGGGCTTGGTCTTAGTTCGCCCAATACTATAGGGATGCGTGATGCCCAAGCCTATGACTTTTTATACGAGATAGTTTCAAGAGTAAGAGATGAAATTGAAAGTTCAGGCCAAGAAGTTCCAATAATATTTAAAGGTGATGGTGATGGCGGCGAAGAACGATTAGATATGTATGCTAGATTAGCGACGGCACTAGGAATAGAAGTTTTTGAGTTGATAAATACAACTGGTCTAGTAAAAATTAAGTCAAAGTATGATGTTGAAAACTTACCAGGAGGACTAGCTGGAGCAGATGAAGATTATCAGCAACTAGCCGTAGATTCGGTCCGTTACATGTATGAAGCGGTAGGAGACAAAACCGACATCATTGGTGTTGGCGGTATAAATGGTCCAGAACGGGGTCTCAGAATGGTTAGGGCGGGTGCGAGCGCAATATCTATAAATACATTTGTTCGTACAGCTGGTACTCGTGCAGTTAAGCTAATCGAAAAAGGCATGTCTGACTCGCTCAGTAGTAACCCTTCAGGCTCGGACAGAATTGCACAAATCATTGGCATCGACACAAATCGTGGGCCAAAAGCCGAAGCTGCTTAGAACTGAGTGTAACTCCCAGCGTCACCTTGTTTCGATAAGCTCATAGCCATGATGATATAATCTGAGTATAAGTAGGAGGCTCCACGGAATGTCAAAAAAGAACGACTTTAGCGATATATCTGCACTTTTTATTAACTGCTCCATAAAAATGAATAAGAAGGAGTCACATACCCAACTCCTAATCGATAAGGTAGTCAGGTATTATGAAGAAAGAGGGGGTTAGAGTTGATCAGATTTATGCGCTCGAGCATGACATAGCCTTCGGTATGGTTGAGGATGCTAACGAAGAAGGTGTTAAAGACGAATGGCCCGAGATTCAAAAACGGATTATGGCAGCGGATATATTGGTCATAGGTACACCAATTTGGCTAGGTGTAAAAAGTAGCGTAGCAACTATGGTGATAGAGAGAATGTATGCTTATAGCGGTGAGTACAATGAGAAGGGGCAGTACCTCTACTATGGCAAGACTGGAGGATGTGTAATAACCGGAAATGAGGACGGAATTAAACACTGTTCGATGGACATTCTATTTGCCCTACAACACATTGGTTATAGCATTCCACCACAAGCTGATTGCGGTTGGATTGGAGAAGCTGGACCTGGACCCAGTTATGGTGACAAAGTTAAAGGCTCAGCTGCGCCAGCAGGCTTCGATAATGAATTTACAAACCGTAATGCTTCATTCATGGCCTGGAATCTTATGCATATGGCCAGAATGCTTAAAGATAACAATGGAATTGATGCGGTTGGAAACACGGTAGCAGGGTGGAATTTGATGAAAGATAGTGATTACTCTATTTCCGGAAATCGTGCATGATCTAAATTTCATGTAGGTTTTTATCTTGTCTTCAGTAAAGCTTAAGCTTATACTTTTTTTATGACTAAAAAACTGAAAAACGAAAAAGGCTTTAGCGCTGTAGAGTTTATATTGATCCTAGTGATAATCATACTAATAGGTGCAGTTGGATATTTTGTATATAAAAACCATCATAAAAAAATGGTAGCAGTGGTTATAACAAAAAAGACCACCGTATCAGTGACTCCGATGAATACAGCGCCGTCTGTTATAGATACCTGGACAGGAAGTGGAACAAATAGTAACTGGAGTAATGCATCAAATTGGAACAATGGCATTCCAAAAACAAACTATAGGCTAATTTTTAATTTGGCACCCAACACTACAAACGGTGGACTCAATTCCAACAATGACCTTACAAACCTAACACTAAATAGTCTGATATTTGAAGGTGGAACCCCAAATGCACACGGAGCAGAAGCAATTAGTCTGACTGGTGACCCAATAAGTTTATCAAATGGTATAACTGATACTTCTCAAGCAGATGTTAGCTCAACAGTAGCATTTAATGTCAGCTTAACCGGAAGTCAGACATTTAAGTTAAATGGTAATTTTGGGTTTATTCCTACTTCGTCTTCTAACTTAGCTTCCACAAATCTTGATCTTGGGAGCAACACGCTTAATTTAACTGGTAGTGATGGAATTAGCTTTAATTATCTTAGCGGTAGCGGCACTTTAGTAGTAAATTCTCCTGGGGTTACTACAGTCGGACAACCAAGCCCTAATTTCACCGGACTTGTTAAAGTTGAATCTGGTATGATCGCTATGGATAATGATAATTCTCTAGGCACGGCAACAATAGATATCAGTAATGGTGCAACCCTCCGGGTCGTTAACTCCGAAAGTAGTACAGATTCAATTAGTAATCCCATTTCAATGAGTGGAAATGGAACAAATAACTCTGGCGCTATTAATATTGTTACACCCCTTACCCAATTAACATTAACTGGTAAAGTCACACTTAATGGTAATACTGGACTAGGAGTTTATAACAGCAATAATACAAATACTGGACCGGGTAGCTTCACATTTACCCAACCAGTTGTGGTCAACAACTATAACTTGGCTGGATTGTCTAGCTCAATACTTGTAAATACGCCATAGTAGGTAAACTAATTTCTGTATTAAGATAAAAATAAATTTAGATATTTTTTAGGCGTGTGTTATGACAGTTGTGCCTATTGGTGCCCAGTCATAAACCCACTCGGCATCTGTGTCTTGTATACCTACACAACCGTGAGAGCTGTTAATGTTACCGAAGTAACTAGCGGGTCGCCAATAATTACCATGAACTGCATCACCAGAATGGTCGAAATAGTTAATCCATTGGACGTTTGGCTGATTATACTTGGTTCCATTTGGATTATAGCCAGTCATATCTTGCTCAGTTAATTTTTCCCATATGTGGAATTCGCCAATAGGAGTTGGAGTATCGGGTGCGCCTGCTGTTACAAGAAATGTGTTAACAAGCTGGCCATTATCATATGCATACATACGCTTAGTCGTAACATTAACGTCTAAAACCTTACCTAGGCTTGCTATAGAACCAACTTGAGACGGAACCGTAACCAGTGGAGCACTAATTTGGAAACCTTTTCCTGATAATAAGTTTTTGGCAAGGTTAGTTGATTGCGTAGCTAGGTCCGTTGGATTCGCAAGCGCAGTACCACTAGAACCAGGCAAGATAGTCGTACTTACACCGTCCTCGGGAATAGTAATAGAGTTCACAGGGGCAACAACACTCTGGTTAGCTAGTTGGGTGATAGTACTGTTTAGTGCGGTTGGGTTGACTTCAATGTAGCTTAATTTTTTAGATTTAACTGTATTTATAGCCAGCCAACTATTAATAGTTGTGCTGCTAATATTAATAGTTTTACTTCCAACAGTTAATTGTGCGGTTTGTGACGTTATTGCTTTAAGTCTTGAGGATAATTCTGACATGGGCAATATTAGGTGAAGTGAATTAGGGCTTGTATCCATTTGCACAGGTATGGTTTTTGCGCTGACAGAGTAAAGAGCTGATATTTTTACTAATAAATTATTGTACCAATATGGTGATATTAGCTGAATGCTTATAATTGCAATTAAAATACTAAGAACAGAACCGGTTAAATATTTATGGTTGAGCTTAACATTATTAAATACCAATTTTTTATAAGATTTTCTGGCAATTGGCTTTGAAATTTCAATATTGTGGCTTTCTTCGGGAACCTTCTTTACTTCAATTATCTTCACTTTTGGAATATTTTGAAATTTCGGCGCACTTAAAACAAAATCATTACCTACACCTGAAGCCGAAAAGTATCCACTGCTCATTTTACTTTTTTAATTTTTCTCTTTTTTAAGGGAACTAATATTTAATATATACAACATTTGAAAATTGTAAAGCTTTTATTAGCTAATATTACTTAATTAGATTTCAATTTCTATCATTAGTAAGTTCATAGACAAAAATTCATATAAGGATAAAATGTTAATAGTCATTCAATTGGGGTAGAAGTTTTATGAGAAAAATAATAGTTTTATCATTCATCTCGTTGGATGGTGTGATGCAAGCGCCCGGTGGACCTGAGGAAGATGCATCAGGTGGCTTCAAGTATGGCGGGTGGTCTGCACCCTATGGTGATGAAATATCCGGTAAAGTAATGCGAAAACAGATGAAATCCGCAGATCTTCTATTAGGTAGAAAAACATATGAGATTTTCGCTTCATATTGGCCTGAACATACAGACTATTGGCCAGGTATAAATGACGTTACAAAATACGTCTTTAGTAAGACAATGGAAAAGTCTAATTGGAAAAATACAGTTTTCCTTAAAAATTTGTCAGATATCAAAAAGCTCAAAAATGCAAAAGGCTCTAGTATTCAGGTTCATGGAAGCGGCGAACTTATTAAACTACTTCTTAAAAATGATTTAGTGGATGAGCTTTGGCTAAAAACTTACCCATTAACGCTTGGCAAAGGAAAAAAATTGTTTGGTGATGATGCAATACCGGCAGCATTTACACTGACTGATAGTGTAGTTACTCCAACTGGGGTAATTATCGCTAACTACAAGAGAGCTGGTGAAGTTAAGACTGGTACGATTGGCGCTTAATTTCTTACCTTATCTTGTATATTATGGGTTAGCAGAAGCAAGAGCGTAGGTTATAGATTGAAAATAATTCATACTGCAGTTATGCTTAAGCTAACATGGATCAGCAAACAAAAAATCCTGAACCACAAAATAGTCAAACTTCAAATATAGTGGTTGGGGGTGAACCCCCAGTAATTACCGCTCAACCACAAAAACCTGAAAAACCTGGCAAAAAATGGGTAGTTATTTTTACTGTTCTCGGAATAGCTAATTTTTTAATGATAGTTATTCCTTGGTTAATTACAATTTCACTAATTAGAGAAAGCAGTACACCTGGTTCCGAAACTGGACTTTTCTTTCTGGTTTTGTTACCAGTTTACGTAGTCGGATTTTTCGTTGGAATATTAAATGTAGTATTAATTTTGAGATACTTTTCAAAATTTAAACCAAGAAAAAAGGTGCGAATAATGGGTTGGGTGGTTATTGCTGCTACAGCTATATTGGTCTTATTGCCTGGTGGACTTATTTTAAGAAACAATCTGGGACTAATAATAAATCCAAAAGGAACCTTTAATAATATTCAGAAGCAGGCTGTCAGTAAATTTCCTCCAGAAACGGAAACATTCCAAAATATTACCCCGGCAGAAGCAACTACGATGATTAATAATTGTCAGTTACACGGGTTTTATTATGGCAGTGAAAATAATTCAGATAATGGTGGTGGGGGCAATCTATCGCCAACAGGAGTAGTACTTACTATTATTAATGGCAGCCCATATAGAATAAGTATTGCAGATAATCTCATCCCTACTCTCGTACCTATTGCAACAGCAGCACAAAAAACTTGTCCAAGCCTTCAAATTTTTAATGACGCTAATAACGCACAGTGAAAAGTTCTTTAGGTCCAATCCGAAAAAATCAAAAAATGTCACGTTTGTTATAGTTATAAGGTGATTAAAGCAATTATTTTTGATTTGTTTGGAGTTGTTATTACTGATGGCTTTGGGACTGTTTTAAATGAGGTAAGACAGCAAGACGAAAACAAAGCACTAAGTATTAGTGAGGTAGTTGAAAAAGCTAATCGAGGTGAAATTTCTACCGATGCTCTTAGATCAACAAATTCAAAAACCCTGGGCTTAACAGTCGATGAATACGTATACAGAATCAGAAGCAAAGAAGTTATCAATCAAGAACTTCTCGATTACATAAAGCAGTTAAGGAAAGATTACAAAATAGGGCTGCTTAGTAATGTTGGGTCCGGTGGAATAGCTCAGCGATTAAGTAAAGAATTATTGGATGAACATTTTGATGTAGCGGTTGCCTCAAGTGATATAGGATATGCTAAACCGGAGGCACAAGCTTTTGAGATTACTGCTGATAGGCTTGGTGTAAGATACGACGAATGTGTAATGGTGGATGATAAAGAAGAATATTGCAGCGGAGCAGTAGGCGTAGGGATGCAAAGCATTCAATACAAAAACTTTCAACAATTTAAAAATGATTTATATAGCATAATTAAATGACCACTCTATTAGTTTAAAATATGTGTTATTATATTTATCGTAATGAGCAGACAAATGATTGCATCAATTATTATTGAACTTCCTATGCGGAGGTTTGCTTAGTTTACGAAAAAAATTAGCAATCGACAGTCCTCCGCAAGTACGGGGGTTTTTTATTGTATAAACCATGAAACATTTAGAAAAAAATCCACAAATAAATCTGAAAATGCTCGATGACATATATCGGGCTAGTGAGGCTATGGGTCATCCAAGTAGCCCGGTTCAAAGAACTGAACTTATTCATGATGATTTACTTTCTGAAAGATTAGACGCTGAGGTTTGGCTGGCGAGCGAGCTACATCAACCTATTGGTGCATATAAAATACGCGGTGGATTTAACTATGTGCTAGGAATGACGGATGAAGAAAGAGAACGTGGCATAGTTACGTCAAGTGCTGGAAATCACGCACAAGCAATGGCACTTAGTAGTAATAGCGTAGGTGTAAATGCACGTGTCTTTATGCCAGTTGATACCCCGCAATATAAAGTTGATAGGGTGGCTGAATTTGGTGGTGATACTACTGATATTACATTGGCAGGAAAATCATATGACGAATCTCAAGAACTAGCAAAAAGATTTAGTGAAGAAAATGGTGGTGTGTTTGCTTCGCCTTTCAATGACTGGAAAGTTGTTGCCGGACAAGGAACTTGGGGAGTTGAAATCACTGACTCAATCCCTAACATCGATATGGTATTTAGTCCAGTTGGCGGTATGGGACTACTTGCTGGAATAAGTACAGCGATAAAATACAGACAACCACAAGCTGAAATAGTCGGAGTCGAGCCATCCGGTGCCGCCTCGCTTCAACATGCTCTTGATCATGGAAGACCAACCCCACTAGAAACAATAGACAATTTTATTGAAGGTGCTGCAGTAAAACAAGTTGGTGATCTTCCGTTCAAATTAGCACATCATCTTGTGGGTAGAACAATTGGAGTATCTAGAGCTGAAATTAGGGTTGCTACAACTGAACTATGGGAACGGGCTGATCCAATACAAGCTGAGCTTGCTGGAGCACTAGCTATTGCTGGCCTCCTAAAATATGAGGGTGATTTGGTGGGAAAAACTATCGTTTGTCTGGTCTCGGGTGGTAACTTAAGCCAAGCTCGATATGTAGAAGAAGTTAGAGCTGATAACAGTTTAGTTTTGGCATAAACCTATATACTGCTGAATTAACACTCCTCTTGCTATAATAATTATATGTTAAGCTCCAGCCCGTTTATTATGTTTGATGGTGAGTGCGCTGAAGCTATGGAGTTTTATCATGAATGTTTTGGTGGAGAAATAACACTGACAAAAGTATCTGATACTCCAATGAAGGATCAATTTCCTCCAGAAAAACTCAATAGAATAATTTACGGTAACTTAAAAAGTGGCAACATAGATATTTCTGCGACAGACTGGATGAGTGACGAGGTAATGAGAAAAACTGGCAATAATATTACTATTTATATAGTTGGTGATGCTGGAGATGAATTTAAGTCAACATTTGAAAAGCTATCAGCTGGAGCTCAATCAGATGAAACTTACCAAGCTCTTCACGAACTACCATTTGGCGAATACGGACAGTTCACGGATAAATACGGGATAGCTTGGATATTTAAAGGCAACAAATGATAAAAGCGTTTCTGTTCGACTGGGGTGGAGTAATGTCAGCCCCTGAGCAAATAGGAGATCTTGATGAGAAATTGGCGAAACAATTAAATATAACTAAATCTAAAGCAACCGAATTCTTAACAATTGTATGGAATGACATTAAAAAGGGAAATATTAATGACGATGAACTTTGGTCAATAATAGAGCAAAAACATGGTAAACCAATAGATAAATCAAATAGAAACGTTTGGAGTAAATGGGATGAGCTAAAACCTCTGCCGGAAATGGTTGATCTGGTTAATAAACTTAGAAAAGAAAAATACCAAATTGGACTTCTTTCTACAACTATACCAAGTTCTGCAAACGAGATTAAGTCACATGGCGGCTATGACCTATTTGATTTTACGGTTCTATCATATGAAACAGGAATAGCTAAACCTGATCCTGAGATTTTCAAATTAGCCATCGAAAAATTTGATAATGTAAAGCCAAGTGAGATTGTATTTATTGACGATAGACCACCAAATTTAAAACCAGCTGAAGAGCTAGGATTACATACAATTCTAGCAAAGGACTCTACTCAGGTTATAAAAGCTGTTAATAAATTAATCAGTGGCAAGGCAGTTAAATGAAGACTAACAAAAAAGAACTTGAGAAATTACTGGCAAGGTTCGAGGCACTGTACAGTGGCTATTCAAGAGAAATGCGAACAGCCACAGATAATTTCAGACTTAACCGGCTACTTGAGCTGTATCCAGAATATAAATATAACCCCGATGATAATCTCATTCGTGAGAGTTTAATGGAACACGTTGGTTCCCTGCCAATGGTAGCCACGACTTTTTACCCGTATATAAATGAACCAGAAGTTGATTTAGGAAAAGCCTTAATAATGCTGGCAGTACATGATATTGGTGAGCTTGAGATTGGTGATGTAAATACTTTTGTTAAAGATGAAAGCAAAAATGAGAAAAACCGAGAAAGGGATGCAGCATTCAAATTACTTGACCCTTCATATCACGAGCTATATTTGGATATTGAAGAACAACGTTCAATAACAGGAAAGTTTGCAAAATCCATAGACAAGATATCACCTGATATATTAGATTATTTTGTACCAATTGAGATTACTGTAGAAAGGCTTAAACATTTTGTACATATAGAGACAGAAGAAATTATAGACGTAATTGTTAAGCATAAACGACCGGCAATGTTATGGAATAGCTTCCTAACCGATTTTCACATAATGCTTATTGATAAATTTCAGGAGAAGATAGACAATTACATCAAAGGAGGGAAGCAATGAATAAGTACATAATCGAGTTTATTGGTACGTTTTTCTTGGTTCTGGTAGTTGGACTTTCAGCTAATCCAATTGCAATTGGTGTAGTTCTAGTAGCTATGGTTTATATGGGCGGCTATATTTCGGGTGCACACTATAACCCAGCAATTACACTAGGTATATTACTTCAGAAAAAAATTAAGCCAGTTCAAGCCAGCATATATATGTTGGTTCAGCTAGTTGCAGCAATTTGTGCAGCTGGAATTTATCAGATGGTTCATGGAGGTAAGATGGTGGTAGCCCCGGGTCACGGCGTTGGTTTTGGCGCAGCTTTTGTAGTAGAGGCAATATTCACTTTTGCTTTGGTTAGCACGGTTCTACACACAGCTATTAGTAAGAAAACAAGCGGCAATCAATATTATGGAGTTGCAATTGGCTTCACACTTATGGCTGCCGCATTTGCGGGTGGAAGCATTTCTGGAGGAGCATTTAATCCAGCAGTTGGACTCGGGCCAAATTTATATAATTTATCAAATCTAGCAAATCATTTTTCATATTTCTGGTTATATCTACTTGGTCCATTAACTGGCGGACTAATTGCGGGACTCGTTTTCAAAGCTGTACAACCAGCCAAATAACAAAAACTAACCATTAAGAGGAAGGATTTTTGTAGTGGATAAATGGTCAGACGATGAACTTAATATTATTAAAAAGATTGATGAACTACATCTGTCTACTGTAAGGGAAGACGGTAGTCTCAGAAATCCTGTAACTATTTGGGTCGTAGCAGTTGCAGACAATGTATACATTCGCTCAGTTAAAGGCCCAACTGGTAAATGGTTTATTCATGCTAAAGACAGCGGTCGGGCCCACATAGAAATAGGTGATCTTAGTAAAAATGTGAGGCTTCTAGAACCAAATCCAGACCAGCAGCAGGCGGTCAATGAAGCATATGAGGATAAGTATAAAAGTTACTCAGACGATGTAGTCGGGTCGACCCAAACTCTAAAGGCTCGTGAAGCAACGTTACTACTAGTACCGGATAAATAAGGAGGTTATATGAAAATTATAAAACCACAAACAAGTAAAGGACCTGCTGATCGATTCACTGGTGACGTTCACCCTACGATGATACTTTCTGGTGAAGGCCAATCTAAAGTTCGTGTTGCTTCAGTTCACTTTGCTCCAGGTGCGAGAACAGCCTGGCATTCCCATTCTGTTGGCCAATATTTACATGTTGTTGAAGGTATTGCGCTAATTCAAGAGCGTGGTAAAGAGCTTAGCTCACTAAGGCCTGGCGACACCATTTATACGTCACCTGGTGTTGAGCATTGGCATGGAGCTTCACCTGATAGTTTTATGGTTCATCTTGCTATATTTGAAGCACCATATAGTGGAGACGAGAGTACCTGGGGTGATTTAGTTACAAAAGCCGAATATTCAAAACCTGCCAAACCTATATCGTAGAAAGTATTAGTCGTCAGTATTTACACAAGTACCGTTTGTTATTACTGCGCTAGGGTCTGAAGTAAAGTTCCAACCGTAATAAAGTGCAGCAATGTGATAAGCAGCCAGCTCTATATTATTTTTTATATTTGTTTGTACGTCACTACATAAGGCAGCCTCCACCTGGCTATTAGAGGCTCCATAACCAAGTTTTAGCACGCTTGGTTCAAGCGCAGATAAAGTGGACCATTCTTGACTATTAAGATCACCATTACTACATGTTACTGGTCCTGGCGTCCCATTAGAATCATATGTAACTGTCTGGCTACACTCAGCTACTTTGGAGGGTACGGTTGCAGGAGTTAAGGTTACATAAGTAGAACCGATACTTGAGCTTGATGATGAGTTGAAGCTAGACGGGGTATAAGTTTTATTATTGTTATAGATAGCAACTATTACAATTAAGACAATAGCTAACAGTATAAAAATAGAAACAACTATCTTAACTTTGCTGATTCCAAACTCGCTCGTCTTCACCTTATTGACTGCATTCATGACTTACTTCTATTCTACCTTATGCTTATAATCTATACACAGACTGTAGTTATTAAATAAAAAAACAAATTTAGGTTTATAATGACTTTAAAACATAACCAAGGGGATAGAGATAAACCCGTTAGATATACTTATTGTTCTTGTTCTTATTGCTTTCGTTTATGGTAGCTATCATAGAGGCGCAATAGTACAATTGTTGTCCGTCATTGGTTTGATTCTTGGCCTAGCCATTGGTATTAGAATTAGCCTGCATGTTAACGACACTCCCTTCACTGACAATGTAATTATTCTACAGACCATAATCACGCTTTTATTTGGTTTTGGTTTTTTTATAATTAGCGAATTTGTTGGTACAGAACTTAGATCCAAGCACCATACGAAGATGAAAAATAAAGAGCTTTCAGAAAACAAAAAACCGCACAAAGTTGATAAATACCTTGGACTACCATTAGGATTGCTAGCAGGGACATTGTTCATACTGATTGGATCATCATTTATACTGGTTAATCCAACATTTAATTCTCAGGATCTAGTGCTTAAGTCAAAGGTACTTACATATATAAATGAACACTCCCTGTTTGGCCTAACAATTGATAGTAGTTTTCATTTTATTGACCCAGAGCATGAACTCCAGATTACTACGTCTAATCAGATTGCACCATTTCTAACTAGTGCAAGCTCTAACCAATATGATCTGCCAACATCAGGTCCATTTCTAAGCGCAATTAATAAAGATTATAAATCAGTAGTACTACTTGATTGGCAGGGTTGTAACGAGCTACATTATGGTACTGGTTTTGTTTATTCGCCTGACTATATAATTACTGCTGCACATGTTGTAGCCGGGGCAGGGTTAGTAAGGGTTAGCGATAAGTACCATGCTTATTTAGGTAAAGTTGTCCTTTTTGATGAGAGCGATGACTTAGCGGTTCTATATGTACCAAATCTACCAGATGCTCCACTAACCATAAATACCTCCCACCAACCAGTTGGCACTCAGACTACATTGCTAGGTTATAAAGAGGCCGGACCCCTATCAGACGGCATAGGACCGGTTATTGACTATGATAGGTTTGCAAATCTTAAAGTTGATATTTCTGAAGCTATTTCTATAAATGCGAATACGTATTTTTATGAAGTGAACTCCATTAGTAATTTAGGTGATTCTGGAGCTCCACTTATTTTGAATGACGGCTCTGTTATAGGCCATCTATCTTTTGTTTATTTTCAAAATCCTGGTCAAGATAGTCACGGTTTGATTGGGCCTAATAGCGATTATAGCTACTTTGTTTCAGCAAGTAACTACACCCAAGAAATAAATTCTGCTAAGTATATGACTAAAAGTGTTAATACAGAATCTTGTATTACTTAAGTGCTTAGAGAGTAAACATATACTATAAGCATGTTTTTAGCATATAATGTTCAAGATGTTATATGGCGCGTTGGCGGAGTAGTTACGCAGCAGTCTGCAAAATTGTTTACACCAGTGCAAATCTGGTACGCGCCTCCAAGCACTTTAAAAAAAGTTTGTATTTCAAAAAGCTTGTGATATGATCGCTGGTTATGTCAAATAACCATAGAAGCTGGACAGACCAACAATTAATAGATGCCGTCAAAGAATCATTTAGCTATAGGCATGTGATAGTGCTTTTAGGATTAATACCTGCAGGAGGAAATTATGATCAGGTAAAAAAACGGATAAAGTATCTGAATTTGTCCACGGAACATTTCACCGGAATGCTTTGGAGCAAAGGCTTAAAGTATCAAAATAAAGCGAGAGTACCATTAGAAAAACTGCTTATTAAAGATATAGAGGTTCAAAGCTACAAATTAAAAATAAAATTAATTGAAGCAGGCATCAAGAAAAGAGAGTGCGAAATGTGTGGATGGGCACAAGTATCGCTTGATGGTCGAATTCCTGTAGAACTAGATCATATAAATGGTAATCAGAGAGATAATAGACTAGAGAATTTAAGAGTACTTTGCCCAAATTGTCATAGCCTTACA
This sequence comes from uncultured bacterium, assembly GCA_963699195.1. Taxonomy (GTDB): domain Bacteria; phylum Patescibacteriota; class Saccharimonadia; order Saccharimonadales; family DATKHC01; genus JBBQBA01. The sequence continues at coordinate 407,735 of OY969420.1, forward strand.
GACTACGCACGGGGTAAAAACAAAATGGTAATACATGTAAGCGCGGGTGTCGTAACTGGTAGCCGAGCAGCACTTAAAATGCTGTGCCGAAAGGCGTGCGGGTTCGATTCCCGCCCCGCGCACCAGAGATGAAATTATGAAATTTTATGTAACAACTTCAATACCATATGTAAACGGTGACCCACACATAGGCCATGCCATGGAGCTATTAATTGCTGATGTATTAGCAAGGCATGCTAGGGCTAATGGTATGGATACTTTATTTAGTACGGGAACAGATGAACATGGCGGGAAAATTGCTGAGAAAGCCGAAGCCGAAGGCATTGATGTAAAACAATTCGCAGACAATATTAGTAAGAAATTTAGTGATCTCACAAGGCTATTAAATATAAGTAATGATAAATTTATCAGAACCACAGATCTTGAGCATGAAAAGATAGCTCAAACTGTCTGGTTGGCTCTGAAAGATGACATATATAAAGGTAAATACGTTGGTTGGTATTGCACGGGCGAGGAAGCCTTCGTTACGGAAGCTGTAGTCAAAGCCAATAATGGAATTTGTCCAGCTCACAATCGGCCATATGAAAAAGTTGAAGAAGAAAACTATTTCTTTAAGTTAAGTAAGTATAACGACAGAATTCTTAAAGCGATAGAATCTGACGAATTTAGAATAATTCCTAAGACTAAAAGGAATGAAATCCTGCAAGTTATAAAAGATGGTCTGGATGACATAAGTATTAGTCGTCCTAAAGAGAAAATCTCTTGGGGCATTGATGTACCTAATGATCAAGATCAGGTCATGTATGTCTGGTTTGAGGCGTTACTTAACTACATTACGGTCTTAAACTATCCAGAGGGCGATGACTTCAAAAAATTCTGGCCTGCTGACGTTCAAGTTATAGGAAAAGATATAATTAGATTTCATGCAGCGATTTGGCCTGGTATCTTGTTCGCTCTAAACTTGCCATTACCTAAGAAATTATATGTGCATGGTTTTGTGAATGTAGACAATCAAAAGATGAGTAAATCTCTAAATAATTCCATTTACCCAAGTGAAATTATAGAGAAGTATGGTGTGGATGCGTTTAGATATTTCTTCCTAAGACATATTCCTAGCTATGCAGACGGAGATTTTACATGGGGTAAATTCCATGATGCTTATCAAAATGAACTCGGCAATGAGCTTGGGAATGCGGTTCAAAGAACGCTCGTAATGGTTCAGAACTACCTAGATGGTAATTTGATTGAATCGACCAAGGACAATCAAACTAAAGAGCTGGTTGATAAACAATTAGATGAATGTAAATTTGATCGGGCCCTAGATATAATTTGGACCAAGATAAAATCACTTAATCAGTATATTGAAGACGAAAAACCGTGGGTACTGAATAAGAATGGCGAAAAAAACCATCTTAAGGAAGTGTTAGATAATCAAGTTGGCCAGATTAGAAGTATAGCTTCACTGCTAAAGCCATTTTTACCGGAGACATCTGGGAAAATTGAAAAGATCTTTGCTGGAGATAAACTTACTGTGCCTGAAACTACTCTTTTCCCAAGAATTGAAGAAGCTAAGTCTGCGTAGGAGTCACTATGGATTTAGTTGATACACATTGTCATATACATTCAACGGATTACCCGCTTGATAAAGAAGAAGTTATAAGAGAAGCAGTTGCCTATAATGTCACAAAAATGATTTGTGTTGGAACAGATCTTGATGACAGTAAAGTGGCTACAGAATTCGTAGCAGGTAAACCAAATACATGGGCTAGTATCGGTATTCATCCTCATGAGTCGAAGCAATATGTGTCGGATGAATATACGCTGTCTAAATTTGAGCAACTGGCCACTAAAAACAAAGTCGTTGCGGTTGGTGAGTGTGGGCTTGACTACTTTTATGATCACTCTGGCAAGGATGACCAAAAAAAAATTCTAGAATTTCAGCTAAATCTTGCACAAAAATACGACCTACCACTAATCTTCCATGTCCGTGATGCTTTTGAGGACTTTTGGCAAATATTCGATAAGTTCAAAAACTTGCGCGGCGTTATTCATAGTTTTACGTCGGATAGTGAAGTTTTAGAACAGGCATTAGGACGCGGATTATATATAGGTCTAAACGGCATAATGACCTTTACGAAAAACGCTGTTCAGCTAAATGCTGCCCAGCACGTCCCAAACGATAAATTATTGCTCGAAACAGATGCACCATTCTTGACTCCAGTACCATTTCGTGGCACTATTTGTCAGCCTAAGCATGTCCGTACAACTGCGGACTTTCTAGCTAAATTAAGACAAGAGACTTTAGAGGAACTAATACAAAATACTACTAGAAATGCGGGCGAATTATTTAGCCTATCATGATCAAGAAGACAATTTATTTGGATAATGCTGCTGCCACCCCGATGGACAATCGGGTGAGACTTGTTATGGAGCCGTATTTTAGCGAAAAGTTCTATAATCCGTCAGCTCAATATCTTAACGCCAAAGCTGTCTCAAAAGATATTGAAAAAGCCAGAGGAGATATTGCTCACTGGTTAGGATGTAAGCCAAATGAGATAATCTTCACAGCAGGCGGAACTGAAGCAAATAACTTAGCTATCAAAGGAATTATGGAACAGTTCCCTGAGGCTAACTTAGTTGTAAGTGCAATTGAGCATGAATCTGTTTTGAAACCAGCTGAAATATACAATCATAAATTGGCTCCAGTAGACAAAGACGGACGAGTTAATATCTCAAAGCTTGAAGCACTGATAGACGATAAGACGGTATTAATTAGTATTATGTATGCCAACAACGAAATAGGCACAGTACAGTCAATTCTAGATGTATCTAAGTTAATATCAAAAATACGAAAAAGTCGCAAAAACGACATTCCTTTGTATTTTCACACCGACGCATGCCAAGTTCCGTCATACCTTGACTTGCACGTTACAAGACTTGGAGTAGACCTAATGACTCTAAATAGCGGAAAGATTTACGGTCCTAAACAATTTGGTGCGTTGTATGTAAATAGACATGTTAAACTTTCTGCTCAAATTTTAGGCGGTGGGCAGGAAGGGGGAATGCGAAGTGGTACTGAGAATCCTGCAAATATAGTTGGATTTGCTAAGGCTTTAGATATTGCTCAGACTAGCAGAATAGATGAGACTAAAATGTTAAATGAACTTAAAGACTTTTTTATTGACGAAATTAATAAAGCTTTGCCAGACGCATACATCAATGGATCAACCAGAAATCGACTTCCAAATAATGTTCATATAACTATTCCAGGAAAAGATAATGAATTACTTTTAATGGAGTTAGACGAACTTGGTATTCTCTGTGCCAGTGGGTCTGCGTGTAGTGCAAGTAACGAAGAAGTATCAACAACTCTAACAGCAATAGGTCTCAGCGAAAAAGACGCCCAAGCAAGCTTACGCTTTAGTATGGGGAGATCGACCACCAAAGAAGATATCGAGTACGTGGTTAAATCACTCCAGAAAGTTGTCCAAGATGCCTAAGAAAGTTTTCGTTGGAATGAGTGGTGGTGTAGATAGCTCTGTTACTGCAGCACTGTTAGTTGAACAAGGCTATGACGTTACTGGCGTTTATATGAAAAACTGGAGCAAAGACTTGCCAGGGCATCATTGTCCATGGAAAGAAGACTATCAGGATGCCAAGCGGGTAGCTGTACAGCTTGGGATTAAGTTTAAAATGTACGATTTTGAAAAAGAATATCGTCATGTAGTTGTTCAATACATGATCGATGAGTATAAGGCTGGCCAAACTCCTAACCCAGATATTATGTGCAATCAGGAAGTTAAGTTTAAACTTATTTCTGAATACCGCACTGCAAGATGGTGCCGATTTAATTGCAACTGGTCACTATAGCCGAGTAGATGATGGCGAACTACTAATAGGTTTAGATAAAAATAAAGACCAAAGCTATTTTCTTTATAGAGTAGATAAAAAAGCTCTGGAAAAATCTTTGCTACCGATCGGTGACTACGAAAAACCGGAAATTCGAAAGATGGCAAAAAAATTAGGTCTAGTTACGGCTGAGAAAAAGGATTCTCAGGGGATATGTTTCGTCGGCCAAGTTGGTATTAAAGAATTCTTAAGTCAATATGTTAAAACTAAACCCGGAAATATTATTGACCAACACAGCAAAGTCATCGGAGAACATGACGGTGCTATATTCTACACAATTGGTCAAAGACAGGGGCTAAAAGTTGGTGGGGGATTTCCCTATTACGTGGTTGGTAAAGATATGAAGAAAAATGAAGTTTACGTAACAACTGATCTTTCAAGACAAAAGACTTTGGAGTAAGGACTTAGATCTAGCCGATATTCATTGGATTGATAAAGCCCGAAAGATACTACAGGACTAAACGTCCGAACTCGATACAGAGCTAAGCTAATACCAGTTGAAGGGCTCACTCAAAAGAAAGCGGGTCATTGGCAGCTAGCATTGAAGGATGAGGTAAGGGCAGTTACTGCTGGTCAGTCAGCCGTAATATATCAAGGTGAAAGGTACTCGGCGGCGGTATAGTTGTCTGATACAATTTAAATAATGACAGCTCAAGAAATCAGACAAGCTTATTTAGATTTTTTTAAATCTAGGGGACATGCCCAAATTCCAAGGGCACAGTTAATTCCATAAAACGATCCAACTACACTTTTTACCGGAAGCGGTATGCAACCATTACTTCCCTACTTACTTGGCGAAGATCATCCAGAAGGTAAAAGACTAGTAGATAGTCAAACATGTCTACGTGCTCAAGATATTGATGAGGTTGGTGACAATCGTCACACAACTTTTTTCGAAATGCTTGGAAACTGGAGCCTAGGAGATTACTTCAAGGCTGAGCAGTTGCCTTGGTTTTTTGAATTTCTAACCAAAACAGTTGGACTTGATCCAAGCAAATTATATGTCAACTTGTTTTATTGGTGAGCAGTCTAGTGGTATTCCAAAAGATACTGAGAGCGCTGAAATATGGCAGAAACTTTTTAAGGACGCTGCGCAATCATCTGAGTAAGCAGATATTGGCAGTGAAGAGGATGGCTATCGAATAGGTATGCCAGAGAATAGTCGGATATTTTTCTATGATGCTTCTAAAAATTGGTGGTGTCGTGCTGGCAAAATTGGTGATATGCCAATCGGTGAACCGGGTGGACCAGACAGTGAAGTATTCTATGATTTTGGTTTACCACATAATCCAGAATATGGTGAAAAATGTCACCCAAACTGCGACTGTGGCAGATTTATGGAAATTGGTAACAGTGTATTTATGGAATACCTAAAAACCAAAGACGGTTTTGATAAGCTACCCAAGCGAAACGTAGACTTTGGTGGGGGGTTAGAGCGAATAGCAGCAGCAAAAATAGATTCACCCGACGTTTTCAAAATAAGTATCATTTGGCCAATTATTGAAGAACTAGAGAAATTGTCTGGCAAGAAGTATGATGATAACACTGAGAGTATGAGAGTTATTGCTGATCATTTGCGGGCTGCAACTTTCTTGGCAGTTGACGGAGTTACCCCATGCAATAAAGAACAAGGTTACGTTATGCGAAGGCTAATGCGTCGAGCAATCAGATTTGCTTTTGATCTAGGTATAGAACAAAACTTTTTAGAGAAAGTTGTTCCTGTAATTGCTGACATTTATGCTAAAGATTTCCCTGAGGTAGAGGAGCGACGAGATAAAGTGATTGAAGTACTAGTAAAAGAAGAGAAAATCTTTCGTCAAACTCTGAAAGCTGGTGTTAGAGAACTTCATAAAATTGCTACAGAAGGCCTTGATGGAGATATGGTGTTTAGACTTTACGATACGTATGGATTCCCAATTGAGCTAAGCACAGAAGAAGCTAAACGAAACAATATTCCAGTAAAGGAAGATTGGGAAACTAGATTTGAAGCTCTAATGCAGGAACAGCGAGATCGATCTCGTACCGCAACAAAAGGAGAATTTAAAGGTGGCCTAGGTGGTCAGACCGAACAGCACAAGAAATATCACACAGCAACTCACCTAATGTACCAAGCTCTTCGGGACGTTCTCGGTGATCACGTTATTCAACACGGAAGTAACATTACTGAAGAACGACTTAGATTTGATTTCAGTCACCCTGAGAAAATTACACCAGAGCAGATTCAAAAAGTTGAAGATATCGTCAACGAACAAATTGACAAAGATCTAAAAGTTACTTTTGAAGAACATCCAACCCAAGAAGCAATCAATGATCTACATGTTCTAGGAGCCTTTGGTGATAGATATGGCGATATAGTTAAGGTTTATCGAATGCAAGCTGATGGTGAGGATAAGCCATTTAGTTTCGAAATTTGTGGTGGGCCACACGTTGATCACACAGCTCAATTATTTGAAGGAAATAAAAAGTTTAAAATAATAAAAGAAGAGTCTTCAAGTGCCGGTATACGACGTATAAAGGCTGTGCTAAAATAGAGATTCCTATATCTGTTTTCATGATATACTGAAACACGATTATGCTTGGGAAATTTAAACATTATTCAAAGTCAGTTGCATCATCAGTCGCTTCAAAAAAACCCGGGGGTAAAAAAGAAGAGCAATATCTTGTTGCCCTAGATATTGGAACGGAATTTGTTAAGGCACTTGATTGCTAGAGTTAATCCTGAAAACACAGGATTGAATATTATTGGAGTTGGTAGAACTCACCAATCTCTACAAGATATGCAAGCTGGCGCAATATCAGATATTGCCTCTGTTGTTGCTAATTGTGACGATGCCTTAAATCAAGCCGAACAACAAGCTGGTGTTAGTGCCCGAATGGCCGTTTTGGGTATTGCTGGAGAGTTGTAAAAGGAACTACCACAACGGTTAGATGTACGTCGAAAGAATCCCAACAAACCACTTGATATAGCTGAGATTGAGCAAATTATCTGGCTTAGTCCAGGAACGAGCAGAACAAAAGGCTAAGCAGCAACTTAGCGTGGGAGCTAGGTGGAAAATCTGTGGAAATCCGTCTAGTAAATAGTGCCCTAGTTAGCATAGATATTGATGGTTATTACGTCACTAATCCAGTTGGATTTCAGGGTAAAGAAGTACTAGTACAACTCTATACTGCTTTTGCCCCACTAATTCACATCGGTGCGTTAGAGACGAACTGCTCAAGAACTAGACCTAGACCTATTAGCTGTAGCCGCTGAACCTTTTGCTGTAGCAAGATCAGTTATTGGTGATGACCCAAATGCCAATATTAGCGCGATATTAATGGATGTTGGTGGCGGCACAACTGATATAGCAGTAATTAACGAGGGCGGTGTTCAGGGTACAAAGATGTTTGGTATTGGTGGTAGAGCCTTTACTAAGGGAATTGAGCGTGACATGGATGTTAATTTTGAAGAAGCCGAAAAATTGAAGATTGGGTCTTAGTGTTGGATCAGTTCCACCACAAGTAATAAAAGACGTTGAGGCTTCAATTACTAAAACTACTGATGTTTGGGAAAGTGGTATTGAGCTTGCGCTTGCTGAATTTAATAAATTAGATCATTTGCCTAACCTAATGCTGCTTTGTGGTGGTGGTTCAAGCTTAGACTCATTAATGGATAGACTAGAGCTACTGATTGGTATAGAGAGCTTCCCTTCACTAAAAAACCTAAAGTACAGCACATTCATCCAAACCAAGTAGTTGGTATTGTCAGACACTACAGGGCAGGTTAATGACCATACTTATATTACTGCTATGGGGTTATTACGGGTTGGTGTTGATACAATGTTTCAACAAACCGGCGAAGACGCAGGTACTGTTAGGCAAAAATTAGATAGGATGTTACGTAAATGAACAAAAGACGTAATTTATGTAGACGTTGAAGATGAAATTACCAACATCATTGATAAAGTAAACTCTTCGAAAGCAAAAGTAGTTGCACTGGTGCTGCCAAAACGAGCAACCGTTTTTCAGAGTATAGTAAACATGAAGCTTTTGAAGAAAAAAGCTGATCAATCTAAAAAGAATGTAATACTCGTAACTTCAGAAGCTGGCCTAATGCCACTTGCTGGTGCAGTCGGAATGCATGTGGCCAAATCCCTGCAAGCTAAACCTGAAATACCTGCTGGCCCAGATGCTGAAGATATTGATGATGGTCCAGTAAGTCTTGCAGATGAAGCTAAAGAAGCTGACGATGAACCTGATATTGATAATAAAAAACCTATAGGTGAACTTGCTGGCGCAGCAGCCCTTGGTGCAGCAGCGGCTAGTAAGCATAGTCCAGAAGACACTATTCAAATTGATAATGATGCAATATCAGATCCAATGGGGCTTAATGATATAGACAAAGAAACTAAAGCCGGTAAGCCCAAAAAAGGTAAGAAGGCCAACAAGAAAGCTAAAGGCTTGGACGGTAAACCAATAAAAGTTCCAGACTTTAATAAGTTTCGTAAATGGCTACTTATAGGTGGGGCTGCAGCTATCGCGCTCATTATATTTTGGATATTTGGATTTCATGTTTGGTCAAAAGCAACAATTATCATTCAAACCAATACTTCAAATCAAAGTAGTGTATCCACAATTACTTTGTCTCAGGCGGACGGAAATGTTAATACCGCTACTGGAATTGTTCCGGCAAAACTTCAAAGTCAAACCAAGTCAACTACGTCGTCTCCAGTTAACACAACTGGTACTAAAACTATTGGTACATCTGCTACTGGACCTATAACAATTACTAATCCATGTACTCTACAGGGCAGTACGTCATCAGTTAATGTCCCTTCAGGCACTCAGTTCACAGATAATAGCGGAAATGTATATAACAGTAATGGTTCTGTTACGGTTCCAGGATTTAGCATAAATAAGGGTAAATGTAACCCTGGAGTTGCAAGTGTCAATGTAACTGCAGCTGGAGTTGGAACAGGCTATAATAATAGTAGTAATTCAACTTCTTATAATCCAAGTGATGGTGACATCTCAACGTTTAATATTGTTGGTGGTCCGATGACTGGAGGTTCAAGTAATAATGTTCAGGTAGTTGCTACTGCTGATGTTACTGCTGCAGCTGCTCAAATAACCACTCCAAATTCTTCACAAATGAAATCCCAACTTGAGTCTAGTCTTAAATCTGAGGGGTATATGCCAATTCCGGCTACATTCGTTGCTGGTACTCCAGTAGATACTCCCAGTGCTACGGTCGGCTCACAAGCAAATACGGTAACAGTTACACAAACTGTCAACTATACAATGTATGGTGCTAAGCAATCCGACTTAGATGCAATTGTCACGACCAACGTTAATCAACAAATTAACCCATCAACTCAATCAATCCTAGATACCGGAGTAACTACTGCGTCATACTCAGTAGTATCAACCACAAGCTCTAGTGCAACTGTCACTATGCAAGCTACGGCCACGATTGGGCCAAAAATTAGCGCTAAGTCGATTGCTAGTCAATCTGCGGGCGTACCAAGCGGAGATATTAAAAATACGATTGGTTCAATCCCGGGTGTAACAAATGTAATTGTTAAATATAGTCCTTTTTGGGTATCAGCTACACCAAAGAACGTTAACAAAATACATGTGGTAATAGAAAAATCAAATGGTGACCAGCCTTAACATGCTCGCACTAGACGTTGGTGAAGTTAGGGTGGGTATGGCGACTGCAAATTCAATCGCAAAACTATCGAGCCCATTTAAGACCCTTATTCATTCTGACCAGACATTAGATGATATTCAGCAAATTATAAATGACGAAAATATTGGCATATTAGTCGTTGGTTTGCCTAGAAATTTAGATGGCAAAGAAACTGATCAAACACAATACGTCAGAAAGTTTACGGACGGGTTACAGGATATGGTAAATATTCCTGTATTTTTTGAAGACGAAGCTTTATCTTCTGTAAGAGCAAAAAAAACGCTAGAACAAGACAATAAGCCTTACAGGAAAGAGGACGTTGATAGTTTAGCTGCATGTTATATACTTGATGACTTCATGGTCAATCACCCGGAGGCAATTAGTGGCTAGGAAAAAACAGTATCATTACCAATCTCCAAGAAGAAAGCGCGTTAGAATATTCTTTGGAATATTAATTTTTCTAATTATAGTATTAGCAGTTTCAACCTTTTACATTAGAAAGATTTATGAAAAGAATCTTCAACCGGTCAGTGGTTCAAACCAATCAATAATTGTAACAATCCCAAGCGGTTCATCATTACCTAAAATTGCTGATATTCTAAAAAACACAGGAACAATTAAAGCTGCATGGGCGTTTGAGTGGTATGTCAGAAATGATAACTATGCAAGAACAAACCTTGAAGCCGGTACGTACATTCTTCATCCGAACCAAAGTGTCTCTCAAGTTGTTTCTATACTTTCAGAGGGCAAGGCAGCTGGTAATTTGGTGGTAATACTACCGGATCAGAGAATTGATCAGATTGAAAACGCCCTTATAAATGATGGTTTCTCGCACGATGATGTAGTAGCGGCTCTTAACTCATCTCAATATGTTTCTAAATATCCTATGCTTGCCGATTTGCCACAGGGTGCATCATTAGAGGGATTTCTATATCCAGATTCCTTTGCCAAGGACTCAAATACTAAGGCAACAGATATAATAAATGACTCTTTAACAGAGATGCAAAAAAAACTAACTCTGGATATAGTTAATGGATTTAATAAACAAGGATTAACGATATATCAGGGTGTAACATTAGCATCGGTAGTAGAACAGGAGGTTGGTGATCCAGCCGATCAAGCCAAGGTTGCTCAAGTTTTTCTATCTCGACTTGCAAGTGGTATGAATTTGGGTTCCGACGTTACTGCTTTTTATGGGGCGATTGAAGCAGGTCAAACACCATCTCTAACTTATGATTCGAGCTATAACACACGCTTACACTCAGGATTACCCTATGGCCCCATTAGCAATGTTAATGAAGCCGCTCTAGTGGCGGTTGCACATCCTGCAAGCACAAACTATCTATACTTTGTGACTGGTGATAACGGAGTCACTTATTATTCAACTACTCTTGCTGGTCATGATCAGCAGGTGTCGCAGTACTGCCAAAAACTTTGTACCTCTGAGTAGTTTAACTGGGGTCAGAAATCTTGAAAGCGCTTGTTTTTGGCTCTCGATAATGCTATATTAGGACGAGTAATTTTATTTAATTACTATTAACTTAATTTTTAAGTTAATTACCACATATTGAATATTAATCTAAATATTGGAGTGCTATATTCGTACTACTTCATCTGTGGTAACTCAAAAGCTTCGCTTAGAGACTACAGCGACACGTAAACGATTATTAACACGGGCATCTAAAAGGCTACGAAAAAAGGCTATTAGAAATTCTATTTTAGCTGTAAATTTGTTAGTTCTTTTTGGCGTATTGGCATTTGTCGTTCATAACACAAGCTCAGCTCAGGTTAGTAATCAGGCAGTAGTTGCAGATAATGGTAATAGCAGTACTCCAGTGTCTAACCCTCTGGATCAACTAAGTTCAGCTCAAATTGCAGTTCAAGTAGCTCGAATGACCGGTATTTATGAGCAAACATCAGTTACTAATTTGGCAGATTCTGAATCTGCCAGTATTAATGTTGTACCATCGGATAATCAAGTGATTAGTAAACCAACTATGATTGCTACTGGTGATAATGCGAAGTCTAATCAAGATATCACTAAGTACGTAACTGTAGCTGGTGATAGCGTTAGCTCGTTTGCCATAAAATTTGGGGTAACATCGAACAGTATTCTTTGGTCAAATAACTTAGCCAGTAATAGTCTAACTGCTGGAAAAACTTTGTACATACCGCCAGTTAATGGGATCGTATATACTATTAAGCCAGGTGATACAGCAGCTCGCTAGCTCAGAAATACAACGCTAATTCTGCCGAGATTACTTCATTTAATAATGCTGAGATTTCTGGTTTTCAAACTGGAGAGCAGATAGTGATACCAAATGGAAGCACTACGACTGTTGGTCAAGCTGCTGGCAATGGAAGTGGACTATCTGGGTCAAATTATACATTTGGATATACTCCAACATACGGTGCTAATGGCTATGACTATGGTTACTGTACATGGTATGTTGCAAGTCAAATATCTGTACCTAGTAACTGGGGTAATGCTAGCTCGTGGGCAACTTATGCTGCACTTTCAGGTTGGACGGTTTCACCGATACCTGAAGTTGGCTCAATAGCACAGACTCCATTTGCAGCTGGTGGTCAAGGCCACGTTGCTATTGTTACTGCTGTTTCACCTGATGGTTCATCTGTCTATATTAAGGATATGAACAATTACGGCGATGGTGGTGGATTTGGTAGAGTTGGCGGTGGATGGGTGCCTGCCTCGAATTTCCAAACTACATTACTCACTAGTTTAACCTCTGTTATAATGGTATAGTTACAAGTTATGTTTGTTGATAAAGCACAGATTACTGTAAAAGCTGGTAATGGTGGTGATGGCTCGCTTAGTTTTCGTCATGAAAAATATGTAGATCGTGGTGGCCCCGATGGTGGTGATGGCGGTAATGGTGGTAACGTTATTTTTCAAGCTAGTCGGAACGAAAATACTCTAGTTGCCTTTCGACATAACCGAAGTTTATCAGCTGAAGCAGGTCAGCCAGGTGTAAAACGTAAAAAACATGGAGATCTGGTAAAGATTAACTATTAAAGTACCAGTAGGAACGGTTCTACTAGACGAAGAAAAAAAAGTAATAGCTGATCTGACCCAATGATGGTCAAAAGGTTATTATTGCAATGGCGGGCGTGGTGGTTTTGGAAATGCTCATTTTGTGTCATCAACTCAGACAAGCTCCTAAGTTTGCTGAAAAAGGCGAAAAAACCGAAGAAAAAGATATTCTTAGAGCTTAAAGATGATAGCTGATGTTGGTTTAATTGGTATGCCAAATGCCGGTAAGTCAACGTTACTAGGTAGCCTAACTAATGCTAGACCAGAAATTGCCGATTATCCATTCACAACTCTTACTCCAAATCTTGGAGTAGTTGATATAAATGGAGAATGATAGTATATTATTGGCAGATATACCAGGATTAATTGAGGGTGCGAGCAAAGGTAAGGGCTTGGGTATAGAGTTTCTAAGACACGTTGAGAGAACCCTAGTGTTGGTTCATATGATTGATATATATAACGAGGACGTTGCAAAAACCTATCAAGTTATTGAAAAAGAATTGTCATCTTACCAAATAGATTTAACAAAGCGACCTGAGATAGTCGTTCTAAATAAGATTGATGGTTATAATCCAAAGGAACTAGAAAAGAAAATCACTGAGCTTAGAAAAAGTAGTAGCTAAGAACACTAAAGATAATGGCAATTTCTGCCAAGTCGAAAGAAAATATAGATGAATTTTTAGAGAAATTTATAAAATTGTGGTTAAGGAGAGAACTAAACAGGACAAAAAAAACCAAGAAAGTCGGCGATGGTTGCCAGTAATAAGACTTAATAATACTAAATGATAGTTGGAAAGTTACTAAGAGTACCGGTGGCTATTTGGTTAGCGGTCATAAGATTGAAAAATTTGCGCTCAAGAACAGATTTTGATAACGAACAATCTCAACAAAGACTACTCGATATTATGAAGAAGATGGGTATTATGCATGAACTTAGAAAGATTAAATGTTAAGCCAGGAACAAAAATAAAAATCGGTAATCATGGAAGCGTAGAAATTTAGTACATGTCTAAGACTCTATATTTTTATGATTTAGAGACAACTGGATTCAGCTCAAGCACGGCCAGAATTATGCAATTTGCTGGCCAGCGAACAACCCTTGATATGAAACCAATTGGTGAGCCTCAGAATATCTTAATTAAGCTTAGCCCTGATATACTGCCTGACCCAGGAGCAATACTATTAACTGGTATTACACCCCAACAAACTCTTACTGACGGGGTTAGTGAAGCTGAATTCTTAAAGCTATTTCACGAAGAAGTAGTTGTACCAGATACTGTTTTTGTTGGCTATAACTCAGTACGATTCGATGATGAATTTATGAGGTATTTACATTATAGAAATTTTTATGATGCCTACGAATGGCAATGGAGAGATGGTCGAGCGAAATGGGACTTACTAGATGTAGTTAGGATGACTCGGGCGCTTAGGCCGGATGGCATAAAGTGGCCAGTTGAGGCTGGCAAGCCATCCAATCGTTTGGAGCATCTTACAAAAGTTAATGGAATATCCCATGATGGTGCGCACGATGCGCTTAGCGGATGTGACTGCATTAATTGATTTAGCCAGAATAATCAATACTAAGCAACCTAAGCTTTTTAGTTTTCTTCTTAATATAATGACCAGCAAGGCTAAGATAGGCGAACTTGTAAATGGCAACCAACCTTTTGTCTATACTTCGGGGAAATTTGACAGTGAGTTTGAAAAAACTAGTGTTGTGGCTAAGTTAGTTGAACACCCAAAGAGACAAGCTAGTCTTGTATTTGATCTTCGATATGATATTGATGACTACGTAAATCTGTCTGTTGATGAACTTGCTAAGGCCTGGCGACCAGAAGATAAGGATCAACCAAAACTTCCAATCAAAGATATCTTATTTAATCGATGCCCAGCAATAGCTCCGCTTAGTGTACTGGATGAAGCGAGCCAGAAACGCATTGGACTATCTATCGAACAAATTGAATTAAATTATAAAAAATTTCAAAAAGTTAAAATCGATTTTTCTAAAAAGATACTTCAGGTATTAAATAAGCTAGATACTGCTCAAGATGCGGAATACTCAAAGCGTTCCAAAACCGTAGATTCTCAGTTATATGATGGCTTCTTTGGTGATGGCGATAAAAAAGCGATGACCACGGTTAGGTCAACAAGTCCAACAGATCTAACCATCGATTTAGTTAAATCAGCTGATAAACGGTTAAAAGAAATGCTTCCACTATACAAAGCAAGAAACTACCCTAAATTACTATCAAGTGAGGAGATGACTAAATGGGAAGAATACAGGAATGATTATCTACTATCAGGAAACGAAAATAGTAGGCTGAGTATTTTCTTCAAACAACTCGATGAGCTTAGTAAGGATACCAGCCTGGATAAGAACAAACAATTTTTGGTAGATGAGCTAAAACTGTACGGAGAAAGTATTATTCCTTCAACAGACTTTTAATGTAGTACATCAAAAATTATTGGGCCCGCATTATTCCACTGAGTATCAATATATACAAGTGGCGATGCAGCAGTTTTTGGAACATTGAAAGCGATTTGTCCAGAAGTGGTTTGACCTGGAGCAAGCTCAACCGGAAGTATTGGGTTGGTTATTAGACTTGAATGATGAGGTACTGCAAAGTAACCCTGATCGTCACGCACATATAACTGACTAGCAGGGATAAATTGTTGAGTTATCGAAGATATATTTGTAACACTCAAATTTATTATGAGCATTGTTTCAGAGGGAAGAATTGGGAATAATTTATCATAGGTTGAATCTTCTGTAACGCCTTGAATAACTACTCTTGCCGACGTAGATTGCCCAATTTGAGTGACATTTAATATGCTAGCTGAATTCACTGGATTTGAGTTTTTAGTATTGTAATTAACTATTAATGCAACACTTAACATCACAAGAAGTGCTATTAATACAAAAGTCGTTGCCACCTGAAAAGTGTGCACATCCCTGGTTTCTCTAATAGTTATGTACTTATGTTTTGAGAGATTTTTTCTGCTAGTCATATATTGGTTATGCCTACAGCGAGTATAGCAATACGTCTGTAATCATTAAAGTACCTAAAAAGGGATATTTATGGTCTAAGGACTGGAAAATATCTCTGTTTTTCTGTATAATGTACCGACTCTATGAATGAGAATGATTACATAATTGTTAAGGGTGCCAGAGAACATAACCTCAAAAATATTGATGTTACGATCCCGAGAAATAAGCTAGTAGTTATTACTGGCCTGTCCGGTTCGGGTAAATCTAGTCTAGCTTTTGATACGATTTATGCCGAAGGACAGCGACGTTATGTTGAATCACTTAGTTCATATGCCAGACAGTTTTTGGGATTAATGGAAAAACCTGACGTTGATCAAATTGATGGTTTAAGTCCTGCAATTTCAATTGATCAAAAATCTACAAGTCGAAATCCAAGAAGTACGGTAGCTACAGTTACTGAAATTTATGATTATCTAAGACTTTTGTATGCCAGGATTGGTATACCACATTGTCCAATTTGCGGTAAACCAGTAACAAGACAAACCAATGCTGACATTATTGATAAGGTAACGGGGCTGCCCACAGATGCAAAGATGATGATATTAGCTCCAATTGTTACATGACAAAAAAGGTGCTTTTGAGCATATTCCAGAACAATATCAACGAGCAGGTTATGCCAGAGCCAGAGTTGATGGTGTTGTTTACTCTTTAGATGAATTCCCAGAGCTCGACAAAAACTATAAGCACACGATCGAAATAGTTGTGGATCGAATCGTAAATAACGAAGAAAGTCGTTCTAGATTAGCTCAATCAATAGAACAAGGCTCTAGAGATAGCTTCTGGAGCACTCAGGGTTCTTAATGCTGACACTAACGAAGTTCATGACTACAGCTTAATGTACGCATGTGTTGATCATCCGGACGTTAGTATCCCAGAACTTGAACCACGAACCTTTAGTTTTAATAATCCACAAGGAGCCTGTCCGGTTTGTACGGGTCTTGGTTCAAGGCTTGAGGCTGACCCAGAGCTTGTTATCCCAAATGGCAGATTAACAATTGCAGAGGGTGCAATTCGACCATTCAATCGAATCAATATGGATGCTTGGTATACAAAGAAAATGCAAGCAGTCGCTGAGCGATATGATTTTTCACTAAATGTACCAACCTCTGAATTAAAACAAGAAGATATGGATAGAATTTTATATGGTACTGGTAACGGAAACTTACAAAGTTAGCCTAGGCCTTGGCAGAACCTTTCAAACAACCTATGAAGGTGTAATACCCAACATTGAAAGACGACATCGCGAAACCGAAGTGATTTTATAAGACGTGACATAGAAAGATTTATGCGTGAAAAACCTTGTAGTGCCTGTAAGGGAAAACGATTAAAACCAGAAGTTTTGGCTGTTACTGTAAGCATAAATCAATTATGGATATTTGTGAGTATTCAGTTGATAACGCAGTAAAATTCTTTGAAGAAATTAAATTAAATGAAAAAGAAACAAAAATTGCCAAGCAAATACTTAAAAGAAATTCTTGCTCGTCTTAGATTCATGAACAATGTTGGCCTAAATTATCTAGATTTAGCTAGAAGTGCCGTGACATTATCTGGTGGCGAAGCTCAAAGAATTAGACTTGCTACTCAAATTGGATCAGGACTTATGGGCGTTTTGTATGTACTTGATGAGCCAAGTATTGGGTTGCATCAAAGAGATAATAACAAGCTTGTAACTACACTCAAGCATCTTAGGGACATCGGAAATACAGTACTTGTCGTCGAACACGATGAAGAAACAATTCGGACCTCAGATTATCTATTGGATATTGGTCCTGAAGCTGGTATTCATGGTGGTGATGTCGTGGCAGCTGGTAAACCAGAAGAGGTTATGAAAGTTAAAGATAGCATTACCGGTCAATATCTTACGTGGTGAGAAAAGTATCGCCAGTTCCAAAGAAAAGAAGAAAAGGTAATGGCAATAGTTTGGTTATTAAAGGTGCAAGAGAAAATAATTTAAAAAATGTTGATGTTGAAATTCCACTTGGAATGTTAGTAGTTGTTAGTGGTGTGTCTGGTTCAGGTAAATCAACCCTAATAAATGACATTCTAGCCAAAGAACTTTCAGCACCGGCTTATGCGAGCAAATACTGTGCCAGGTAGACATGACGAAATTGAAGGAATCAAGAATTTAGATAAGGCTATCATTATTGATCAATCACCAATTGGTAGAACGCCAAGAAGTAATCCAGCAACTTACACTGGACTGTTTACGCCAATTAGAGAATTATTTGCCGCGTACTCCCGAAGCAAAACTTAGGGGTTATTCACCTGGCAGATTTAGTTTCAACGTTAGTGGTGGAAGATGTGAGAATTGTGCTGGCGATGGGATCATAAAAATTGAAATGCATTTTTTGCCTGATGTATATGTTCCTTGTGAGGTTTGTCATGGTAAAAGATATAACCGCGAAGCATTGGAAATACACTACAAAGGTAAAGATATTAGCGACGTACTAGCCATGACAACTGAAACCGCATTAGAATTTTTTCAAAATATTCCGTCGATTGCCAGAAAACTTCAAACTTTAGTTGATGTAGGGCTTGGTTATATTAGTCTGGGTCAGTCAGCTACAACTTTATCTGGAGGTGAGGCGCAACGAGTAAAGCTGGCAACAGAACTTATCTCGTCGACCAACTGGACGAACATTGTATATTCTAGATGAACCAACTACTGGTCTTCACATGGATGACGTTAATAAGTTACTTGGTGTTCTACATGCACTTGTAGATGCTGGCAATAGCATGATAATTATTGAGCATAACCTAGATGTAATTAAAAATGCCGATTACATTATAGATATGGGGCCAGAGGGTGGTGATGGCGGCGGTCAAATAATTGCCGAAGGGACACCGGAGAAAATTGCTAATTCAAAGAATAGCTACACGGGCGAATATCTAAAAAAAATGCTTAAGACTAAGAACTAAGCTTTCTTTTTAGCTTTTCTTTCTCTATAAGAGTTTGCAATTTGTTGTCGACGTTCACGCTTTCCAAATAAATGCCAAGCAGCTGGAGTGAATGAGAATATGGTTGCAACAATAATTAATGGTAGTAAATACTTGTCAATATTGTGAATCTTGTGGCCCAGCCAAAAACCGAGTAGCGGAAGTAGTATTCCCCAAAGTACTGCGCCCAGAACGTTAAAAGTGAAGAACTTTCTAAAATTCATTTTACTTACTCCAGCAACAATTGGAGCAAATGTTCGAACTACGGGGAAGAACTGTCCTAGTGTAACTGTTTTACCACCATGTTTCTCATAGAATTCTTCTGCACTATCCAAATAATCTTTTCTGAAAAAGAAACTCTCTTTTTTAGTAAATAATTTTCTACCAGCTTTAAGTCCCAGAAAGTATCCAAAAGTACTTCCTCCAACTTTGGCAATAATAACTACTATGATTAGGGCTGAAATCGGGATGTAATGCTGAGCCGCAAAAAATCCGGCAGTAAAAAGCAATGTGTCTCCGGGGAAGAAAAATCCAAAAGGAACTCCCGATTCTGCAAAAATAATTCCAGCTATCAACAACAGACTAATTACGTGTCCACTATGTTGAATAATATGATTTACATTAAACACTATGATTTAGATTACTTGGTTTGGCATTGAGCGTCTAGGAAAATCTTTGCATTAATAATAATCTCAAGCAATTAGATAGATTTTAGGGTATAATATATCTCTAGTCTTTGGATAAATGAGAGGTAATAATGAGCGATAAAGATATTTCGTTGGCTTTAGAAGAGCGGACAGTTATAGGCAAAGGCCTTAATGAACTTAGAAAACAGGGTTTAGTACCTGCTGTAATTCATGACCATGGCAAGCCTTCTACTCATGTAATGGGTGAGTACCAGTCAATTGCTAAAGTATACGCAAGTGCCGGAAAACATCATCCAGTTGAACTTAGTGTTGGAGCTAAAAAGAACACTGCAATTATAAAAGACGTACATTACGATCCTGTTAAGCACCGAGTTGAACACGTAGTTTTTCAAGCTATTCGTTCAGACGAAAAGGTTCAAACTGAAGTTCCTATTACATTTGTTGGTGAAATTCCTGCCGAGAAGGCCGGACTAATGGTTATTACTCACTTATCACATGTTGAAGCAGAAGCCTTACCAAAAGATTTACCTGATGAATTCCAGCTTAACACCGAAAGCTTAGTTGAGATTAGTGACAAGCTTACTGTTGCAGATTTAATTGTCCCAGAAAATGTGATCGTATTATCTGAACCGGAAAGCCTAATTGTGTCAGTTGAAGAAACACCCGCACAAGAATCTGTAGAAGCTGAAGAAGAGGCTGCAGAGGGTGAAGCCGCAGAAGGCGCTGAGGGTGAAGCTCAAGCAGAACCCACTGAAGAAGAATAGATAAAGATTAAAATCCAAGGTTACCTGGATGGATAAGATATCAGAGAAATTAGCTCAACTGCCAAAAGCTCCTGGAGTTTACTTTCATAAAGATAAACACGGGAAAGTTATATATATTGGCAAAGCCGCTATTCTGAGGAATCGTGTTAAACAGTACTTTCAGAAAAGTCGACATAGAGATCCTAAGACAACTGCCCTAGTTGCGGAAATAGCAGACATTGAATGGATAGAGGTTGAAACTGAACTTGATGCCCTATTTCTAGAAGCAGAGCTTATTAGACGTTATTTGCCAAGATATAACATATTGCTTCGTGATGATAAGAGCTTGACCTACATCAGGATTAACTATAACGATGATTACCCTTCGGTTA
The DNA here is from genome assembly GCA_963699195.1 of uncultured bacterium. Classification (GTDB taxonomy): domain Bacteria; phylum Patescibacteriota; class Saccharimonadia; order Saccharimonadales; family DATKHC01; genus JBBQBA01. The sequence goes on from OY969420.1 coordinate 428,135, forward strand.
CGCTAACGAGGCGTCCGCTCGATGATAAAGCCAGGTACTTTGGGCCTTACACCAGTGCTCTTACGCTGAAGCGATCTCTTAAGTATTTAAGACGTGTATTTCCCTATTCAACTCACGTTGGCGTGATACCTAAACGAGTTTGTCTACAGTATCATTTAGGGCTTTGTCCTGGGCTCGAAGAAAACAAAACAAGTCTAAGTGATTATCGGGCTAACCTAAGGCAGCTAATGCGCTATATAAAGGGCGAGCGCACAGCTTTGCTTAGAGACATTGAAAAATCCATGAATACTGCTTCAAAGAAAAAGGACTACGAAGCGGCGGCAAAGTATCGCAATCAGCTACTAGCGCTTAGGAGTCTGTCAAACCGAATAATATTTTCTGATAAAGAAAATTTGGAAATGAGTAAAGACCAAGGACTAGCTGGACTGACAGATATTCTTGGCCTAACTAATATCCCACGGCGAATAGAGGGTTACGATATTAGTCATATGCAGGGAACAAATAATACGGCCAGTATGGTGGTATTTATAAATGGAATTCCTGACAAGGTATCATACCGTAAATTTAAAATGAGGCTACCTGGTAACAATGATTTTGGGCATATGGAGGAAACCATAACAAGAAGACTGTCAGAGAAAAATTTGAAGACCTGGCCTAAGCCGGATTTGATTTTAATTGACGGAGGCAAGGGTCAACTAAGCTCAGCAATTAAAGCTAGAGATAAGCTGGGTATGGAGATACCATTTATTGGACTTGCTAAGCGCGAAGAAGAAATCGTAGTTGATAATCAAAACTCTAACTTATCGATTAATCGTGAAATTTTAAAAGCACATAGGGCGATCATTGCAGATAGCGGTAATTTCAGTGCAATACTACTACCCAAAGATTCGCCGGTAATTAAACTTCTTCAACGGATAAGAGATGAATCACATAGATTTGCGGTTAGTTATCACACAGTATTAAAGATAAAGTCGCAAAAAACGAGTATACTTGATTCTATTCCCGGAGTTGGCCCAACTACGAAGAAACGATTACTAAAAGAATTTGGAAGTGTCGATAGTCTTTCAAAAGCTAACAAAACCCAAATAAGTAAAATTGTCGGGAAAAATAAAGCTCAGATAATAAAACAATATCTAAATGTTAAGTAGGTAGGTATGGAATCATTTAAACCAGAATTTTTTATAAATAATCGTAAGAAATTAAGGTCGTTATTCACTGGAACGGCACCAATTGTACTGACTGCTAGTGGGCTACTTCAACAGAATAGTGACATAACATTTCCTTTCAAACAGGACAGCAGTTTCTGGTATTTTACAGGTATAAATGAGCCAGACATTATTCTAGTAATTGATAGAACTAAAGAGTATTTGATATTGCCAGTTAGGCCTCATTTCACTGATGTGTCAGAAGGTAAATTAAATGTTGAGTTAATTGCTAAACAGTCAGGGATTACTGAAATTCTGCAGAACAAAGAGGGCTGGAGAAAATTAACAGCAAAACTAAAGAGATCCAAACATGCAGCGATTCTGGCCGCACTTCCTTCATACCTTGAGCATTATGGATTTTACTCAAATCCAGCTCGGGCAACCCTGGCTGGTCAAATGAAAGAAATAAATCCAGAGCTACTATTCTTAGATCTTAGAGAGCATATAACTAAGCTAAGACTTATAAAACAACCCGAAGAAATTGAATCCATCGAACAGGCAATTAAGATAACCGGCGACTCGATTAAGAAAGTTCATAAAAATATCTCAAAATATAACTACGAATATGATGTTGATGCTGTAATTTGGTCTGAATTTAGGAGTAATAACTCTAAACCGGGCTTTCCCAATGGGATTTCTACTGGTAGTAATTCTACAGCTATTCATTATGATAGGGGTAATTCTAAACTCGTAAAAGGCGAGTTAATACTGCTAGATATCGGTGCGGAAGTTAATCATTATACGGCTGATATTACTAGAACGTTTTCAATTTCTGGAAAGATGTCAAAGCGCCAGAAACAAGTTTTTGACAGTGTTCTTGAAGTTCAACAGTATTCAGAATCATTACTAAAACCAGGTGTTGTTTATCAAGAGTACGAGCAAAAAGTAGAGCACTTCTTGGGTGAAAAACTTAGAGAGCTTGGGCTCATTTCAACTATCGACAAAGAGTCCGTTAGACAATATCAGCCACATTTAACTTCGCATTTTCTTGGGCTTGATGCTCATGACGTTGGTGGATTCGAAACTAAATTTGAAGAAAACATGGTGCTTACTATAGAGCCTGGCATATACATCCACGAAGAAGGGTTAGGTATCAGGCTTGAAGACGACTATATTATCACAAAAGCAGGCTTAAAAAGATTAAGCTCTAACTTGCCCTCATCATTTAACTAACCTACAATTAATCTGATGAATAGAGGACCGATACAACGGTTTGTTATTTCTTGGATAGTGTGTGGTGCAGGAATTTGGATAGCATCTGCACTACTCGGTGGAAGAATTAACTACAATAACCAACTAAAAGTCATAATAATTTCCGGCTTATTTTTAGCTATAGTAAACACAATAGTTAAACCAATAATAATACTTTTGTCACTTCCGGCCATTTTATTTACACTTGGTCTCTTCATTATTGTTATAAATGGACTGATGTTAACACTAGTTAGCGCTATCTATCCTGCGCTAGAGATATCAAGTTTTTGGACTGCCCTACTTGCTGGTATGGTCATTGGCTTGGTAAACTACTTAGTGTCAACTATATTGGATAGGTTATAAATTATGAGTGTAAGTGTTTACGACTATGTGTCTTTGATTGCAATGATCATCATGACGCTACTTATTTTGGTACAAACCAGAGGAGCAACCCTTGGAGCTGGTTTAGGTTCTAGTGGGGAAATAAATACTTCGAGACGTGGTTCTGATAAAACTATTTTCTGGCTAACTATTATTTTTGCGTGTATCTTTGTTGGTTCTTTGGTGGTTGGTGTAATAGCTTAATTTGGGTGGTTCATGATAAATAGAACAACGAAACTTCGTTGGCGTCGAAAATACCGAACAAGAAGACGCCAAGTAGAAGATTATTCGCAACAAGCTGAAGATCATCTAGATAAGCATTTCTTCAAGCGGCTTAATAGAATTGTTGGTGTTAGAAGATTTATTGTTAGCTGGATACTACTATTCGTAATATTAATTGGGATAACAATTGCTCAGACTCATGGGCTTAGTAGTTATTATCAAAAACTTGAACCAACTTCTGGTGGAACTTATAACGAGGGAATAGTAGGAACATTTACAAATGCTAATCCCCTATTTGCATCGACAGATGTAGACAAATCAGTCTCAAAATTAATGTTCCCTGGCCTCTTTAAATACAATCAGCAAAATCAGCTTGTTGGAGACCTTGCAAAATCATATACTATCGACCCAAAAGGACTAGTCTATACGGTCACTCTTAAGCCTAATTTAAAGTGGGAAGATGGGACGCCACTTACAGCTCAAGACGTAGTTTTTACTTATCAAACAATTCAAAACCCAAATGTTGGTTCGCCTTTATTTAATGACTGGAATAATGTTCAGGTAGCGGCTATAGGTGATGATACTGTTACTTTTACGCTTGCCAATCCTCTTACGCCATTTCCGGATAGTTTAACTAACGGGATAATCCCCAAGCACATACTTGGAACTGTTAATCCCGACCAAATGCGTGACTCAACTTTTAATACGCTTAACCCAATTGGATCAGGGCCATTCAATTTATCCGAAGTTGATGTAACAGGAAATACACCATCAACTTACATGCAGCAAATTGGACTAACTGCCAACTCTAATTTTTATGCGGGTAGACCAAAACTTGATCGTTTTGTGATTGATGGATTTAATAATCAAGCACAAATGCTTGCTAGTTTCAAAAGTGGGATTTTAAATGGCATGGCAGGGCTAACAACTACTCCAACTGGTTTACAAAAGGAAAATAGTGTTTATCAATATAATATTCCGTTGACAGCGGAAGTAATGGTATTTTTCAACAACTCGCAGGCGATATTAAATGATCAAAAGGTTAGGCAAGCTCTAGTCCAAGCAATCAACGAAGAAAATATTATTAGTGGGCTAGGCTATCCTGTAATTGCAGCTAAATCTCCTCTTTTATCCTCACAACTTGGTTACAATCCAAATATAGTTCAACTTCCTACTAATGTTCAGTTAGCTAACCAAACCCTAACTCAAGATGGCTGGGTTTTGGGCAGCAATGGTATCAGATATAAGGCTGGTGTACCGCTCAAATTTAATATGTTTACTGCGGATAACAGCGAATTTAATTACGTATCATCACAACTTAAAGCACAATGGCGGAAAGTTGGTGCTGAAGTTGAGGTACTACCACAACAGCAAACAGACTTACAGACAATAATAAGTGGTCGTGAATATGATTCACTGCTTTATGGAATATCTATTGGAGTTGATCCTGACGTATTTGTATATTGGGATAGTTCTCAGGCTGAAGCAAATGCAGTACCCGGCCTTAACTTATCCGAATATAAAAATGCCACCGCAGACATGGCGCTGGAGGAAGGTAGAACAAGACAGAGCGATGTACTTAGAGCAATTAAATACCAACCATTTCTACAGGTTTGGCAAACGGACGCACCTGCTCTTGCGCTTTATCAACCTCGTTATCTATATGTAACAAAGGGGCAAGTATATGGCTTTTCACCAAAGATGCTCAACGATGGTACTGGCAGGTATGCAAACGTTAATAATTGGGAAATAAGAGAAGTTCGTAAAACCAATTAGATAGTATAATTAAAAAGTTCTCTAACCTTGGGGATGTGGTGAAATTGGTATACACGCTAGTTTCAGGTACTAGTGAGCTATGCTCGTGGAGGTTCAAATCCTCTCATCCCCACCAGTATTCGAACTCTAATAACCAGCCGAATATAGTGTTTATCTTTGATACAATAAGCTGATGTCGAATCAAGAAGATTGCCATTTTTGTAATTTGAAAAGCAGAGTTATCAAAGAGAATAAGTCAGCCGTAGTATTCTTAAGTAATCCTAGGAGAACGCCAGGGCATTTTTTGGTTACTCCAAAGAGGCATATTGAGAAACCATGGGAAATGACCAAAGAAGAGCGTATTGATATTTTTGACCTGATCCTAAGTACGCAGCAAAAAATAGTAGAAAAGCTTGGCACAGGCTGTGATATTAAAGAAAACTATAAACCCTTTCTTGAAGAGTCTAGGTACGTAGTTCATCATATACACTATCATTTAGTTCCTCGGACCTATAAAGATAGAATATATCAAATAACTGAAAAGAATGATGCTGAACTGTTTGAAGATTTAAGTGAAGCTGAAGAATCGGAAATGTCCAAGCTGCTTGATTAGCTAGCTATGGGTACGTAACTTTTTTCAATGATCTCAACTGTCTGTCCAAGAATAAAGGGTAGTAAGACGCCCGCCTCTTGTTTAGGTTTTGCTCTCTCGCGTAAACCATCCATCAAATTTTGTTTCCGTACCCATATTGGATCTTGCCTAGAATATATTCCATGAGCCCATTCTTGATCTATTTTCCCCTGGTCGGTTACTGGTGCAGCCTCTAGTAATTTTGCGTCATCAATCGTTTTTCTTTGTGCCTCCAAAACAGTCACCTTATCAAAAAGTCCACCAAGTATAATAGTCAGCGATAACTCAGAAAATCCAGGTATTCCTTTTTTCCCAGGCATATTGAAAGCATTACCTTTATGTTGTCTTCGCATACCAGCTAGAGCGGCATCGGGCGCAACCCTTCCTAGCGCTTGTAGGGCTGATACATAAAAATTATAATGTCTGTTTTCATCGCCTCCAATAGCCCATAAGTTTTTTGCACCAGGGGTGTCCATAATCCGTGCAGAATTAAAATGTGCAACTTTGGTTAGTAGTTCTTGGGTAGCAACATAAGCTAGTCCATCTGCTGGGGATGTTATATTTGGGTGTATTCCAGTAGCTAAGTTTTGCTCTCTTACGGGCAGCCACTCACTAGACATATCTAATATACCTCGCGCTTCGATATCTCTTACCATAATATCGCCGTGACTTCTTTCCTCAGCGATCCAACGTCCATTCCATTCATCCCATACTGGGAAGCCACTACTTATCTCAGCTGCATAATGTGGTAAACCCTCTTCTGTGGCAGTGTCTACCAGAAGCACAGCTCTAATTATTGGCTTAATATCTATTCCTTTGTTAGCCCAGCCGGTCACGTGATCTTCGTAACCTGCTCGTAGCTCATCATATGCTTCGAGGGGAACAAGAGCATATGGATCTAAAGATATTCTACCTCTACTTTTACCGGTTATTGTGACATGCCTATTGAACGCCTCATCTACCTCGGGTTTGATGGCTTCGAACTGTGCTCGTGGATCGGATAAGTCTATTTCACTAATACACTTAGTTTAACAAAACTACTTGAGATCACGTAATCGGGTCAAGTAGTGTTACTAAATAGTGATAATTATCAGATATATATTAAGAGCAACTATTGCCGCAGTTACTATCCATGCGATCGTAGCAGTTGTCTGAGAATTAGCATAGTTTCCCATTAGTTTCTTGTTGGTGGTTATTTTAACTAGAGGTATAAGTGCAAAAGGTAGCGCAAATGAAAGCGCTACTTGAGACAAAATTAAAGCTTTGGTAGGGTTAAACCCAATGGCAATAATTAAAATAGCCGGTACTAGGGTTGCAAGTCGTCTAATCAAAAGAGGGACCTGTCGTTTTAATAAACCGCTCATTACAATTGATCCTGCATAAGTGCCAACTGCGGTAGCAGCTAATCCAGAAGCTAGTAGTCCGATTGCAAATAATTTGGCTACCGTTGGGCTAATTTGAGTGCTAATTGCCTGATGGATGCTAACTAGAGAATCGGTGCTGGAGTTTCTTAGTGATGTGGCGGCAAGAAGTAACATTGCAATATTAACGCCACCAGCAATAACCATGGCAATACCAACATCTATCCTGGTAGCTTTTAGGATTTCAATTAGTCTTTTCTTTTCAACTTTTCCATGTCTGTCTCGAGCTAGTGATGAATGCAAGTATATGGCGTGTGGCATGACGGTTGCTCCGAGTATTCCGACTGCTAAGACGACACTGTCTTGTCCTTGGAAGCCAGGTATTAAGCCATGAAGCATTCCTGATATTTGTGGTGGTTTCATTATTAGCCCGGTTATAAAGCCAATCGGGATAATTAATAACAGACCGATTGTAATCCGCTCAAACATTTTTTGACCACGCTTTCCATGAACGAACAAAATCAACATTGAGACGCAGCCGGTAATAATAGCACCAACAAGTAGCGGTAGGTTAAATAATAATTGAAGGGCAATAGCTCCACCAATTACTTCTGCAATGTCAGTGGCAATCGCAGCAATCTCGGCTTGAAGCCAATAAGCAATTCTGGTCCGTTCGGATAGGTGATCTCTAACTATTTCCGGAAGTGACTTTCCGGTTACTAAACCAAGTTTAGCCGATAAATATTGAACTAAACTCGCCATTAAATTAGCGACAACTATTACCCAAAGAAGTAGATAGCCGTATTTACTACCAGCAATTAAGTTGGTGGCAAAATTACCCGGATCGACGTAGGCAATTGCGGCTACGAAAGCAGGCCCTAGTAGTAACCCAATCGCCCGTATTGAACTGGTATTTCGTTTCAGCTTCTCTACCATAGCGCTAAGGGGTTACTATAATGACCAGACTATTGTTAAGCAATTGCTGGTGCTATTTGAGCGAAATTAACGCCCACAATAACATCTTTAGTTCCGTCTGATTTTTCTATCACTGTCGTTGGTGTAATGGTTCTACCTGTCATCGATAGAACTTCTTGGGTGGCGTCAGGATTATCGTCTATATTTATAGTTTTGTATTTTGCGCCTTTCATGTCGAGGAACTTTTTGACAACCTCACAGTAGGGGCATGTGGTTTTTGTGTAGACTGTAATTGACATGGCTATTTCTTTACTGCCTTTTTCTTGGCGGTGCCTTTTCCAGCTGCTACAGCATTAACTTCATAACTTGTATTAGTAGCTTCGAAGAAATTAACTAGTTCAAATGTATCATTAGCCGTTGCCATCCATTTGGCTGGGTTACTGACTTTATAATGTGCTTCAAAACCAAGTTCTTCAAGCGCCGGTCGGCTAGATACTTAACGTATTGGTTAATGTAATCAGCATTAAGTCCCAAAATGCCATTTGGTAGCAGGTCTTTGTTATAGGCTTCTTCCATCTCAACACCATCAAGAATCATTTGCTTAATCTCATCGGCAAACTCGGCGTCTGCAAATCCTCATTTTCTTCAAGAACGGTCAGAATGATATTAATACCGAACTTTAGGTGCAGGATTCATCGCGAACCACCCAGTCAATTAGACTGGCAAAGTTTCGAAGTAAATTACGCTGACGGAAGCTTAGCGCAACCATAAAGCCACTATAGAACCAGATGCCTTCCAAGATAATATTGTAGGCAATCAGGTTACGGATAAAGTCTTTTTTACCCTCCGTCGTAGTAATATCAAGCGTATCTTCAGTCATGCGCTTAATGTATTTTGTTTCAAACTCTTCTTTACGAGCCATACTTGGTGTCTCGACATGTGCTGCATAAGCTGCCTTGCGATCAATCGGGAATGTTTCAAGTACGTACTCAAATGCCATACAGTGGTTAGCTTCTTCCCACATTTGTTTAGCAAGATAAAGATGGCACTCTGCTGCATTAACGTATGGATAGACCCCAAACGCTAAGGCTTTATTTACAAGTAGTTCATTTGGATTGAAGTAGCTCATGAGGAAAGTAAGAGCGTGTCGCTCTTCTTCACTCATCTTCTTCCAATCAGCTAAGATCCTGACCGAGTTGAATTTCGTTTGGGAACCAAGTGTTGGCAATTGCTTGGTCGTATAAGTCCATAGCCCACTGATAGTGAATCGGCTTAAGTAGTAAGCCGTCCTGAATACCAGTTCCAAGTATGCCACGGCCATTACTGACACCCCTCACAGCCCAACTCGTCCATTGGATCAACATTACGTTGCAAGTTAGGATTTGCCGATCTTTGACTTTACGTCTTTGCCCTGAGCCTCAGCTACTTTTAGTGCGATTAAGTTAAGTTTCTCGATCATGTCTGGATCATCGGCCTTAATAGACTGCATGCCCGCCATAATATCATCTACTTTTTTTGTATTTTTTTTGTCCTTGTGCCATCGTTTTACCCTCTTCTTACTTTACTTGACAGTTGCAAAGCCAAAGCCCACCTTTTTTGGTCCGAGTCGATGCTGATTTATTTACCTTTATTGTACTTTGTTCGGCTGTATGTCTAGGCTTAACGTGCAAGTAATATGTAGTTTTTAGGCCTTTCTTCCAAGCAGCTACGTAAATATCCATATATTCTTCTGGGTCCCTGGTCTCCAGATACATATTGCGACTAATAGCTTGATCAACCCATTTCTGTGCCCGAGCAGCAACTTCAATGAAGGCATATGGACTAAGCTGGAAACTTGTCTTATAGACGTCTTTAACTTGTCTGGGAATGTTCAGGATATCAGTTAGGTCTCCTTGTGTTCGAAGAACGTCTTCCTTAACCTTATCCCAAAGATTTAGTTTCTTTAAGATCATTTACCAAGTTAGCGTTTACTTCTAAGAATTTGCCATTTAGCGTAGCTCGACTAAATATCTGACTAAACTGTGGATCAAGCCCTGGAGTTGTGCCAGCTATGTGGGCAATATTAGCGGTAGGTGCAATAGCCATAAGAGTAGCGTTACGCATACCCTTCTTAATCTTTGATTCGTAGCTTATCCCAATCAAGTCGAGTTTTACGATTAACATCTACCTTTACGCCGCGGTCTTTTGCAAGCTTATCAAGTGTGTCGATAGGTAGAATTCCTTTACTCCAGCCACTACCTTTAAATGTTGGATAAGCTCCTCGAGCTCTTTGGCCATGTCGGCGCTTTCATCAATTGCGTGGTAACTAATGAACTCAGTCAGTTGATCGATAAGATCATAGGCCTTCTCAGACTCATAACTATAACCCAAGCCTCTCAACAACTTCAGTAAAGCCCATCATGCCAAGCCCTAGTGCCCGGTTCTGCTGTGTTGCTGTTCATGGCTTCTGGAATCGGTGTATTAGTGATATCTACTAAGATTATCTAGCTGACGAATTGCACTTCGGGTAGCTGATTCAAGTCGTGTGCCAGTCCCAGGTTTTATCTTCCTTAAGATAGGCTGATAAATTAATACTAATAAGATTACAAACGGCTGTATTGTCTTTGTCTTGCGGCAAGGTAATCTCAGTACATAAATTACTGAAGATGAATTGTCGAAGTATTATTGTTGAGCGCCCGGACATTAATAGTATCTTTCCATGTAAGCCAAGGATGGCTAGTTGCCTGAAGAGTGATAAGAATTTGCCGGTATTGTTCACGGGCTGGTATTTTTACGAAATCACGCATCTTACCAGCTTCAGCAAGTTTAACGTAATGCATTATAGCGCTTTGCAAAATGCTGATCCGTAAAGCTCAGGTAGGTCGCTGTACTTCAGCTGGATCAAACAAATACCAGTCTTCGTCCTTCTCTACACGTCTCATGAATTCATCACTTATAAAGACGGCAGTATTGGCAAATCGAGTTCGGAAATATGGATCACCTGAGTTTTGACGTAAGATCTAGAAACTGCGGGAAGTTTAAGTGCCAGTTTTCCATATATAGGGCAGCGGCCCCAGCTTTCTTCCCTTTACGGCTGACTGCAAACAGGGCAGTATCAACCATCTTCATAAAAGGTATTGGTCCGGTTGAAACCGTATTAGTAGTTTTTACTGGGCTACCTGCAGCTCGTAGTTTATTAAGGCTAATACCAATACCACCAGTTCCTTTAGCGATAAACATAACGTCACGAATGCCTTTAGCAATCGACTCCATGTCATCTTGAACTTCAACTAGAAAACAGTTAGACAGTTGAGGGAATGAGCCACCGGCATTTACTCTAGTACTACCACCCGGCACGTAATCAAGTGCTGCTCATGTGTTCATAGAAATCTAGCGCAGCAGCTGTTGGGTCTTTTTCATTAAAGCTTAGCCCCATAGCAATTCGCATATGAGTATACTGAGGGACTTCCAATGGATTGCCACTTTGCTTTCTAAGTGCGTAGCGATTCCTATTAGTTACTACACCAAGATACTTGCTTAGTTTGTCACGGCTAGGGTCAAGGGCTTTAGCAAGTTTGGGTAGGTCAAATACCCTACCGTTCATCCGTTTATCTAGTAGACCATCAGCTACAGCAGCTTTTAAGTAGCCTGCAAATTTTTCTTCATGTAGCTTCTTTAATTCTGCTTCGTCGTCTTGTAGTCACCAAGAATATCTTTATACATATTCTTAAGCTAGCAAACGTAGCTGCAATGGTGTCAAAATCTGGATCGTCTTTAACATTCTGAAGCGCAGCCTGAATGACAGCTTCATCAAGCTGTTCGGTAGTGATACCGTCAAACAAAGTTAACTGTACTTCTGATGCCACTTGTACGACTTTTGATACTTGATCTTCAAGACCTTCGCTAGCTTTTACAAGTGCTAAATTGATTTTGTTCGCGTCAAACGGTTCACGTGATCCATCACGTTTAACAACATGGATGTTATCCATCGTTACTCTCCTTTTTATGTTATACCCGTACCTCACCGAACGGAGTGTTTGATTTATTTTGGTTTTTGGTTTTTAAAACCGCCTCGGGCGGACTAGGAGTTTTTGCTTGGTGGTTGTACACCCATCAGGCGCTAATTCCTTGCTCGAGAAAAAGTATGAAATCTGTTATTCAGTACTTTTTGGCGTTTGATTGATGGTTTACCACCATATCTAGCGCTTATCTACGAGTATACAACGCTACCTGTATATGCTGTCAAGAAAATTAACGTAATGGAATTTACTACAATATTCCGCCGTAAAAGCAATTTTTATCAGGTAACAATAAGTCCATATTGCCACCTATGTTAAGCAGATAAAAACGCAACATTCTATAGCTCTGGATTATGCTATTATAACTGTAAATCATGTTAATGCTTTCGGGAGATTTTTTATTTAAATATGAATAAAATTGCACAATACTTACAGGGACACATAGATGGGGAGATTATTACTGGTACCGATGCAAGAAGGCAGTTTTCAACGGATTCAAGTATATTCACCATTATTCCAAACGTAATAGTGTACCCAAGAAACGAAAATGATATCAGAAAGGCTACTAAGTTTACTTGGCAGCTTGCTGAGAGGGGACGTATATTCCCAATTACTGCACGTGGTAGTGGTACAGATCAGTCTGGTGCAGCTATTGGTAGCGGGCTTCTAATTATCTTTCCGGCTCATTTACATCGAATCCTAGAGCTAAATGGTAAAACTGGTTCAGTGACCGTTGAACCTGGCATTAACTATGGCAAACTTCAACAAGCACTTTATACTCATAACCGCTTTCTACCCCCCTCCCCATCCTCTATGGAGTACAGCACTATTGGCGGAGCGCTTGCTAATAATGCCAGTGGCGCAAGAAGTATTAAATATGGTTCAACGATTGATTTTGTTAAGTCTCTTAAGAGTAGTACTGTCGAATGGAGACGTTATTGAAACTAAAAGACTAAATAAAAGGGAACTTAATAAAAAACTAGGTCTATCAACTTTTGAGGGTGAAATTTATCGTACTATTGATTCAATAGTTGAAGATAATCAGGAGACGATTAAGAAGCTGAACTTAAGTACCACAAAAAATGCTGCGGGTTATAACCTTAATTTGGTTAAGCGAAAAGACGGATCATTTGATCTAACACCACTTTTTATTGGTTCTCAGGGTACACTTGGTCTAATTACTGAAGCCACTCTAACTTCATTAACAAGACATGCTCATACAACTTTAATATTGGTTAAGATCGAAAAGCTATCCTCACTTCAAAATATAATTTTAGAAATCAGAAAGCTACCAGATATTCCAAGTGTAGTTGAAGTAGTTGATAAGAACTTACTAGAAATGGCCCACAAGTATGACCCGGGCCTTATTTCATCAACCTTAAAAGAACCAATGCCTAACTTTGTTCTGTTGGTTGAGATCGATGATGACTCAGATTCTACTCAGAAAAAAACGCTGAAGCGCCTAACTCGAATTTTCAAGGAAAACGATGCTGAGTATCAGGCTGAAACAGATTCTAGCAAGAAAGAAGATTTATGGAAGTTGAGAGAAAGCACAACTGCCGTACTGCTTCATGGAGAAGGCAATGCTAAGCCTCTGCCAATAATTGAAGACGGCATTGTACCGCCTGAGAATCTTGCAAAGTTTATTTCAGGAGTTTATGAGATCTTTAGAAACAACAATATGGAAATATCTGTATATGGTCATGCTGGTGATGGGCATCTTCATATTCAGCCAATACTTGACGTTGGTCAGGTTGGTCATAGGCAAAAGATATTTAAGCTCATGGAAGAATACTATAAGTTGGTACTTAATTTAGATGGAAGTATTACAGGTGAGCATGGTGAAGGAAGGCTTCGAACAGCATTCTTACCTCTTCAATACGGAGCCGATGCTTACGAGTTGTTAACTAGGATCAAACAAACTTTTGACCCTCATGGAATTCTAAACCCAGGTGTAAAAATTGGTGGGAATATCGATACTGTTAAACCACTTCTTAGAGACGATTATTCTCTTGGTCATCTATATAGCTACTTGCCACATATCTAGATACTGGTGCGCGAGAGAGGACTCGAACCTCCACGTTCTTTCGAACACCAGCACCTCAAGCTGACCCGGCTACCGATTTCGGCACTCGCGCGTATAACTCAGATTAGCATAAGGACGAGTAAGCAGAAAATCAATTAAACTTATCAAAACCCTACTTCTTAGAATGATAATTTATTGATATAATTGCCAGATTGCGTGGGTGATTAGCTCAGTTGGCTAGAGCATCTCGTTTACACCGAGAGGGTCGGGGGTTCGAGTCCCTCATCACCCACCAAGCATAAGCGGTTTGAGAAATTATCATACTTTAATCCTAGAAGTTTGATTAAATATTATTGCGTTATACAATCCCTAGTTTATAATTATCCTCAATAGACTAATGCTAATAATTAAGGACGAGTCTGGATAAATGGCAAGGTTACCTACGCCGGGTGGTGATAATAATCAATGGGGATCTATATTAAATAGTTTTCTTGAAGTCTCATTAAATTCCGATGGAACTCTAAAAGGTAGTGCCGTTGGTGCTACTGGACCACAAGGCCCGGCTGGTCCTACGGGTCCAAGTGGAGGACCTACCGGTGCTACGGGCGCGTCCGGGGCGACGGGTTCAACAGGCCCCCAAGGTTCTACAGGTGTTCAGGGCTCTACTGGTGCTACCGGAACTACCGGTAATACTGGAGGAATAGGTGGGACGGGTTCAACAGGCCCCCAAGGTTCTACAGGCACAGGAACCACTGGGGCTACAGGAGCCACAGGTAGTGCGGGCTCTACTGGTGCTACCGGACCACAGGGAGCCACAGGTAGTGTAGCACCAGGTACATACGTACCATTAACACAAGAGCCTTCTTGGATTACTCTCCCTAATAACTGGTCATCTGGAGCTTGGTTTACTGCGAAAACGCAAGCTCAGGCAAATTCAGGTAAGGCGTTGATTGCTTTCATCGGTGACAGCATTACAAACGGTGTTAACCCAACAAGTAGTGGTTTTCTTGCAATAGGTTATCCAGATTTGATAAGAACTCAATTACTAACACAAAGTTTATCGATTTATTCTGATTTTTACCCTTTATGGGCATATACCTTTGGAGCAGCTGGAACCGACCCAGTAAATGAAGGTTTTGGATCACTCACTAACGGCAATGCCAATCTTGCCGGTTGTCTTGGAGCCTGTATTGGCACAACTACTAATAATGTATGGGTGCAAACCATCAATACCGCCAACATACCCGGTTGGACTAGTGGAGGTTGTACTGGATTCGATATAGTTTATTTCGATGGTTTTGCAGGGACATGGCAATTTACAATTGATGGTGGACAGGGTGGAAGCCCAACCGTATCGGGAGCAACCTGGAATGGTTCAGCTTGGGTTGTCACTACAGTTGGTGGTGGCTATTCCTCAGGAATGATGAAGAAAGTTACAGTTTCAGGTCTTAGTTCAGGAACACATTCAATCCAATGGGGGCAGCAGTCTACATTTAATGTAGTTATTATTTGCGGTATTAGCCTTTATGGTTCAAATTCAAATGGGCTTGGGGTAGTACGGGCAGCATTCAGTGGATTTCGGGGTACAGATATGGCATCAGGTTTTGGAAGCAATGCAGTCCAACAAACACTTACCAGTTTCCCGTATGATAAATGTGCTCTTTGGAGTGGATTAAATACTAGTTATGTAACACCTACACCCTTTGGTTTCCCTGTTGCTCCACATCTTGCAATAATTGCTTGGGGTGTAAATGATTGTTTTGGCGGTTTAGACCCAAATAATTTTGAAACTGCACTTCATAGGCAAATAGCATCACTCCGAAGAGGTGTACCAAATTGTAATATTATCATGCTAGCACCTTCAATGCCTGATGACGGTTTTTATAGTGACAACGTTCTAGGCGGCGTTGGGTACAGATGGAATTTGTATAAGGACCGAATAGAGTCCGCCGCGAATATATATAATTGTGCATACATTGATATAGATGCTAAATGGGGTTCTACCCCTGTTGGGCAAGGCTTTATGCAATCAGGTAATGTCCATCCATTGGCAGCAGGATATGCTGACATGGCATCAGTCATAGGGGGGATAATATAATGGCAAACGGATTAGCTGTTGCGCCTGGAGTTGGTTTTACTGGTTCTACTGCTACTTTAAAAACAAATGCTACAGATAAAGCTCAAGTTGTCACTTTTACGACTTCTTCTACAATACCCGGAGCTGGTCCTTATCTACTTTTTACTCTAACCTATGCAGGATCATGGGGATCACCATATGATGACGGTCCAACTGTACTTGCTGGTGCAAGCGCTAATTTTTCGCTTTCCCGAACTTCTTCACAAATGCAGGCATGTGCTAATTTAGGACCATTTTTCACAATACCAGATTCACACAATTACACTGTTGCAGTTTATTGTACCAATGCTCCATCTATTTCAACTGCTTATGATATAGGGCTTATATCGATTGCTGGTCCATAATTTAACTAGTTATATGCCTGTACTTCAGAAACTTCCATGGAAGATGTGGGCGTAGATCCGCTGTATACGCTATGAAAACCAGAGGCCTTAGAACCCGCTACCTGTAAATTCAGAATTATCTCATACCCTTCGGTGTCTATATTACCAACCTGAGCCTGTGTAACCTGAAACTCCTGTTTTCCATCTATATACCAGGTAACACTATTTCCAGGTAACCATTTTACTCCGTAAACGTGATATCCGGCGCTCATGTCAATTCCTAGGTTATCAAGGCTGTCATAATCTTGATCACTATCTGAAAAATAACCGGGAGAATTTATTTGATTCGGAGAGATGGCACCATCAGTAAAACCACCCTGTAGACCATCTATCTCATTAAATGGGCTACTACTTGTACCAGGCAAAAACCACATTCCGGGCCACATACCCTGGGTTTCATCTGGTACCTTAATTGAAGCTTGTACATACCATCCACTAGTAGGTAGAGTAAATTTTCCCTCAGTAGTAACAACACCTGAGAGCCATTGCCATCCTGAATTGTATTGAGACAATGGGTTTGGCTCTGCTTTAAGTGTTAATCCATTATTGGTGGATACCTGACTTGGACCATACATAAAAGCATTAAAAGAATTAACTCCATTATTTGATGTATTCGGTCCCGAGTATGGAGATGCGAAATTCCCACTATTATTCCAGGTCTGCCCAGATGCACCCATATAAGTATTCCATTTGGTAGAATCCAGCGTAGTTCCACTAAATTGATCATCAAAAATTAATTGAGATGCAGTATAACCAGATGGTGGAGTTAAACCCGTACTTACCTGACTACTAGAACTACTACTTGATTGAGAGTTTACTTGACTTGAAGTGGACTTTATCGGATTACTTGAGCTGGATGATGATGTAGATGAAGAAGTTTTCGGTTTAGGGGGGGTTATTGTAGTTTTATTACTTTGGTTTGAGGAACTATTATTAGATGTTTTATTACTTACTAATATTTTTGTTTTATTTGGTTTTATTTTGTTTGCTTCATGATGGATATTGTAGGCGTATATTAAACTAGTAAATGAAATCATAACTATAAATAGAATAGAAATTATAAGCCATTTACTTCCAAAACCGGATTTATTATAAGAAAGGATCTTGTTTATAAATGAAGGCTTATCATTAGCCCCGCCAACAACAATATTAGTCTTACCAATTTTATTTGGTTTTTTATGTAATCTATTACTTATTAAATTGGTTTTTAAGAACCTCATTATTTATTATACTTTTTATTTTGTCCTACACTGTAGAGTTTAACTCTCCGTACATATAACTACAACTCCGGTTTTTTCTAATGATTTTGTGCTAAAAGATTCAATTTGAAAAGTTGCGAAAATCAACATAAAGTCCTAGCCATAACTTCTTAATTTTAGTTTCATTTATGTCGAGTGTTGGACTAGATGCTCCACCAAGCATTAGCATTATTTATAATTATCAACACGTTTTTTATTTTCTTTACACGCTTTTGCTTTCTTAAAAAATACCGTATACTCTAAAATAATATAAGTTGTGTTCACTTAGTGAGTATATGAAGACTATAAAACGATTAAATAAAAACCAATTTGGTTTCGGTCACGTTGAATTAGTCGCATTTGTATTAGTTGTAGGTGTAATAAGTTTAGTTGGTGTTCGGGTTATAAAAGGTAGCCACGCTGCGACAATTACCAGTACCGGTTCAGCTCCATTTGCGGGTGCAGTTGCTCAGCCAGCTGCTGAACCTTTAAAACCCGTAAGCACTAATTTTGACCCAGGTGCAGCTATGGCAAGTAACCCAAACGGAAGAAACTTTGAAGCAATTGAAAACTTTAAAAGTAATTTACAGACTCAGTACCCGAATCAATATGCAGGGTTAGTTACAAACTCAGACGGGTCTACTACAGTTCTTGTTACGTCGAATTCTGCAGCACTAGATAGCACTGCAAGCGCTGGTTTTAACACAGTGGCAACCAATAGTAACGCATCTGATGCATATGCAAATTCACCTAAAACCCTAAGTTATAAAACAGTTAAATACTCTTTTAATACCTTAAATGGCATACTTCAAGATATTAATAAAACTGCTAAGTTAGGTAAATCACCATATAATATGACAGGTGCATATATTAACGAAGCTAATAATAATATTGTTGTTACAACTACCAACAGTACTACAACTACTTTACAAAATTATCTATCTACAAAATATGAAAAAACTAATCCATCGTCTATTGCCGTTTATACCGGTACAGCCGATAAAGCTCTTAACAGTAGGATTGAAGACGCGGCACCCTGGACAGCTGGTGATGAGACAGAATTACTTGATAATTATTCGAATTATAGTACTACATATTGCACAGTAGGAGCAGGCATACATGACACAGTAAATAACTATCAGTTTAGTCTTACTGCTGGTCACTGTGGCGATTCTACTCCCTGGGGCTACTGGGTACCAACTATAGCATCAAATCATAGTTTTATCGGGCAAACAATGCTGTATAGTGATCATGATAAGGGTAATCCTAATAACCCCGGTTTTGATGAAGAATTAATATACACCAGCCCAACCGGGGGAAGTTCTGATAATTTTTGGGTAGGAGGAATTAATGCTGCAGGTAATGTGAAGTATAAAAATGTTGGCTATTATGATCCTCCAGATGGCACAGAAGTATGCAAATCAGGTTCATTTTCGGGAACTAGTTGTGGGTGGGTTGTCAGTACAGATTCGTACATGTGGGAAAGTGTGGATGGTGGACCGTGCTATGTTGGATGTACAACCCCCTATATAGGACCCCTGCTTAATGTTGTCATCAATTGCACATCTGGAGATAGCGGCTCGCCGGTTTACGATATGAGCGGTTATGGCCCACTTTTTGTTGGTACTTTAATTGCTGGTTATACTTCGGGTGGATATAGTTTTTGCCAAGTAGAACCAGCTTCAACAATACTATATATATACAGCATAGAATACCAGCAGCCTTTTGCTTATGATACTGTCGCTAACCCCTAGCTGTAATTGAGGCGACTGTATTTCGTAAACAGTTTAGAGCATAATTATCATCTATTTTCGCTTCTCTTACGCTGATATTCTCTATTGGTTGGTTGGAGTAGGGCCCCTGGGTTAACCACACATGGTTGCCTGTATCATATGATATATATGTGGTACAACCATCAGACGATGATGTACCTGCACTGACAAAATTACCAGATGGATGGTCGTTTTTTCCAATTAGCTCTCCTGCAGACACAGAAGCGAAATCACCCGTTGAATCGTAACTTGTAATGATATCACAAGTATCTCCGGGTTTAGGCTTATAGCCTTGTGAAACTAGACCTGGAGACTCGGCAAAATCTGAACCATGACACATTTCATCAAACGGACCAACTTTACTATCAGGGATTTTAGTTTGTGCAACAATTTGTTTATCAAAATACCTAAGACCGGATAGTACCTTATCTATTCGGCTTGGATTATCTAGATATCTTAGTATAGGCGTTTCTTTGTTACTAGCTTTTTTAACGGCAGGACTAGTGCTTCCCGTGTTAGACAAACAACCACTTAAAGCGGTAGTTGATAGAGCGGCGACAATAGCGGCCCTACTAACTCTTCTTATTACTTCAGTATTTATAACTTCTCTTATTTGCATAAAGTATATAATACTGCTTTTTTGCGATAAGTCAATAGCTTGTGCTTTGCTTATCGATACTTTTAAACTTATTGCACCCTTAAATAATCTAGTATTTTTAACATAATCAGACAATTATCTAACATTGAACGACATATTTTTGAAGATTAGTAATAGAATAGTAATTCTCTAATTGGGGAGCATTGTAAGATTCAATGAACTCGACACGATCATTAGGATTAGCTGCCGCTTACATTCATCGTAATCTCTGTTACTAAACCATATAAATATGTAGAGCTTGATTTGGGTGCTTGTCTAGTTGTTTTATAGTAAATGACACCGTTTTTTATGGTTTGTTTATAATCTAATAAAATAGCTGCAGCAGGAGTGCTTGGGTCTTTCCAGTAATAAGCTTGGATATTAATAATATTATTAGGGAATGAAGTAATGCATGCATAAATATTCCAGGGCTGATTTGGGGCACCATAAAGATGAGACAAATTTTGGGCGCTAGCTTTAGGAACAATACTTCCGAGTGATCTTCCATTAACGGATATTGAACTACCTTTTACTGATTTCGTAATGGTACTCCCCATTGAATTCATAGATTTATTGTCTTGGTGATGTTTGTAGACAAAGAAGCCTACCCCAGCTATAGCTATTACTACTACTAAAGCTACGATCATCTCTATATGGCTAAAGCCTTTAGAGTTTAGTTTTGGTTTTTTAAATTTCATGGTATTAGTTTTTGCCTTATTTTATGTTTTAAATTATATGCTTAAGATTATCTGGGAGAGTAAAGGTAATGTCAAGGAGATATTCAGGTGGTGTGGAAGCTTATGCTAATATATGATCTTAGAGAGAATAAACTAAACTATTATCAAAATTAAAATTTAAATCACACATGAATTTATTAAAATGGACAAAGTACAAACTTATCTTCTCTATACTATTTATTTCTGTACTTCTAATACCTCAATCTTATGTAGCAGCAGCTACCCCCCCGTTAACATATCCAAGCCCCATAGTTACGAACTCTAATTCTCCAACTTCCAGTGGTTCCTGTGGTAGCTCTTCGTTATATACTGATAATCTTATCGCCCCACAACCCCTAATAGGTAAAATATTCGCGAAATTACCGTCAACAGAAATGGCAATGACAGTAACTTTATATAGCCAACCTATTTTCGGTAATAATTGCACTTTACTGAGCTCTGCTGTAGTAAGTCCAAATTTATGGACTTATATGGGTGAAATCAATGACAATACACCTGCTAGTACTATTATTGCCCAAGGAAGCAATCTTTTTGGTGAACCGTATTCCGCCTCACTTGATTTATTAAATGTTCCTAGTTCTAATCCTTGCGTCGTGAAAGGTAATTCTTGTTTAGCTACGTTCTCAGGATATACTGGGGTACTACAACCAAGTATTATTTCAACGGACACAAGCCAAATAGCACTTTATGTCGCTAATCCGATTGATAACTCTACTATATCAAGTATTAATTATTATGCAGATGGAAGCTTCATTTATTCCACTAAAAAACTACTACCCGTCAATCGTAACTATCTGAGCGGGGGTATTCATAATATTCAAATCCAAGTTAGGTTAGCTAAGGGGGAGACACTTAATATTAATCAGACAATTAATATGGGTACGGACTGGACTGGATCATTACTTTTCAAAAGCACTTTCTACCGTTCCAAAAATAAGGTTAGTTATTTTGCGAATATTGGCGCAATAGTCTTGTTGGTTGTTCTAGTATTAGGATTAGTCCGACATCTTTATAAACGTCATATGTTTAAAATAGAACACGGTCTATCAAAGGATAAGTTTAAAAACAAAGAACCAGACGACAAAGAAACAGAAAACAAGAATCAGGATCCACCTATGGTAGTAGGTTAGTATATAGTTATCTGATTGAACGGATAAATTCTGATTACCACATGTCCAATAATATTATTGTTCGAGATGTCACCTACCCCAGTCCTAGAATCTATTGATGCTCCCAACGCTCGGTTATCTCCCATCACAAAGATCTGTCCATTGCCAGTACTACCAGCATAAGTACCTGCTGTAGGAACTAAGTATTTTCCATATGGAGCTAAGTCAGGATTGAAACCTTGAGGGTTATTACTGTTAAATACATTAACTTTATTGTTACTTATACTTATTTGCTCATTAGGTAGAGCTATTACTCTTTTTACAAGATCTTTACTTGAATGAGGATCATAAACAATTACTATATTAGATCTAGTTGGAATATATTGACCATTAGAAATATCAGCCCATGTTTTTGGAAACTTCCAAACTAAAAGTATATTTCCAGTTTGTAGCGTTGGTTCCATTGAGGTTCCACTTACTGCTATTGGGCTAATAACATACGATAATATAACCAAAAGCACCAAGACGATTATTACTGCATACTTCCCATAATGTAATAACCTTTTATTCTTTTTTGGTGATATCGTGCCAATTACAGCAGAACTTGGTTGTTTGGTTTTTTTGTGAAATATATTTTTAATGATATTTATGTTTTAATTATATTATCTAAGATTATCTTCGGTTAATAAATCAAAGTCAACAAATATTTTGAAAATCTAAATATACCCCAAGCCACAAAGCCTTAATTCTAGCCATTAAAAGTTCGAGAGCTGGACTAGATGCTCCACCATAAAGCTAATGCTTTTAAAGATCCACTATAAAGCCTAATTTTATAACTATTTACAACTTTTCGATAAAGAATAGAATTCAAGTATATTCATTGTCTATTGTTAGGAATTTCTAACAATTAGCTAAAAATGATGAATTGATATTAGCTACAAATTCATCATCCTGAACCTGATACTTAGAATTGGCACCAGTTTCACCTACTATGAAAAATACAGTACTATATGGTTCCGAAGCGCTGACATTAGTACTTATCGTAGTAACAACATTATCAAAAAAGGCTGTTGATGTTTTGTGTTGTTCCAGTTTATTTCCAAATGTACGTTCGCTAAGAGTTGCAATCCCCTTAATTCCAGCGTCTTTCCAATAGTAGGCCTGGATATTAATTAACCCATTAGGGAAGGAGGTTTTACAGGCGTAAATTTTCCAAACTCCTAGATAATTTGCTAGTAGTGTTAGATTTAGAGCACTTGCATTTGGGACTATACTTCCCAGTGTTTTACCACCGACCTTGATTAAACTTCCTTTAACAGGACTTTCTTTTACATGATTTAATGTTGTTCCCATCATATTTGTAGATTTCATAGATTTATTACTGTTCTGGTGATGTTTATAGACAAAGAAGCCTACTCCAGCTATAGCTATAATTACTACTAAAGCTATGGTCATCTCTATATGGCTAAAGCCATAAGAGTTTAATTTATTTCTTTTTGTTTTCATGGTATTTGGTTTTACTTTATTTTTGTTTTAAATATTATGCTTAAGATTATCTGTTAGTGATCAGTTAAAGTCAAGGAGATATACAGGTGGTGTGGATAAGTTTTATTTAGAGAATTACTTTTATTTCTTTAAGAACTTGTCTGCATAAGAGCCAACAACACCATTAATCATAGTTTGATACTTGGCGTTATGCTTTTTTGCATACTTTTTATAAAGCTCAAGACTATTTTTGTCTATGGCTATGGTTATTTTTGTCTTTTCTGTTTTACGTACAAGTTTGTCAGGTGTTGGCAGTAGATCAACTACAACAACTGCACTATCTAGAGATTGGTCTATCTCCTCTGGAGCATCAGTATAGTTAATTTTGTTTGTCATATATTTTCTTTCCTTTCCGCCAGTACCCAGCACCAATAATGCGAATGTGGCCGTTTCTTATTGTGAACCTAACTGTGGCGATGCCACCATCAATTATCTTACCTACACAAAAATACCTTTTCTCTGCTAGTGAGTGTTTCTTATCAATTAGAATCACTCTTTTATTATCGAAAAAGGCACCTTGAGCTTCATAGAATGACAAACCATGTTTAGCTATATTTTCCAGATTTTTGTTGTCACTCCATTCAAAGTCCATACATACTATTATACATACTATAATATGGTTTGCTAGTTATTGAAAATCTAGATTTAACTCAAGCCTAATAGCCATTATTTTTGTATCATAAAGTTCGAGAGTTGGTCTAGATGCTCCACCATAAGCGGTTTGATTTATAAACCTTCGACATGTTTGCCACCTTGACTTGCTAATCGTTTATCAAAAGTAGCTAGTTTATTACTGTAGGCTTTGGCCTCAGCGCTCGCATAACAATCAACGATGGATAGAGACGGATGCGCTTTATAGAACTTAATAGCTTCAGTCAAAAAGTAAGGATTATGCACCACATTACTAAAACCTAAAAAGCTGCTCATTAGATCAGATATATCTTTGCGGGAAAGTAGGATTACTTTCTCCAAAACATAAATTATCTCAACTACTACTACATCAGTAACGTAAACTTTATTTTTCTCAATAGTTTTCTTCGCACTATTGGTCTGCTCTGGAACATCGTTAAGCAAGAACCGGAGAACTACATTAGTATCTAAGCTAGTCATTACTTCCATTTACCCAGGCCTTGTCGGCAGCCTCTCGCAAAGACTCACCCGAAAGCCCTTTTAGATGGTTGGGAATTTTTTTGGTAATTCTTGCTCTGGTAAGTTCGAATGATTTCATATCTGTACCCGCATCAAGCACTATTTGATTGTTTGGGTTAAGTGAAATTGTTAACTTTTGACCCGTTTTTAGCCCCATAGCTTTACGTATAGGTGCGGCTATAGTTACAGTGCCTTTACTTGTGATTTTCGTATCATATGTCATGTAATACATTATATTATACGTAATACCTTTTGTCAATTTCTTACTATATATTAATGTCTTTGAGTTATACTTAAAGTAATGAGTAGAGTATTAGCTATAGGTGATATACACACAAAGAACTGGATAATTGATAAGGTATCCGAAGTAATAAGTGATTATGATAGTATTGTTTTTTGTGGCGATTATGCCGATGATTTTGATGCTAGCCCACAAGATACGCTTAATACATGGAAGAAGCTTAAAGATTTGCAAACTAAACATCGAATCAAAGTTAATTTGGTTCTAGGTAATCATGACTATATCTACGTTTATGATACCCCCTCGATGCAATCTGGATACAATCCTATTACACACATTTTGATCGATGCTCCAGAGAACAAAAATCTCAGAAAGTGGCTAATGAGCCTTCCTATAAGTATAGAGATTGATAATGTTACTTACTCTCATGCTGGAATAACCAACGAATGGTCTGGCAAACAAGATGTAAATGGTTTATGGAACGATGTAAGCCCAATTTGGGCTCGGCCAACTAAAGATATTTCATATAAAGGAATTTCTCAAGTATTTGGGCATACCCCGATTGATAGTTGTATAGAAATTCAAGAACGAGTGTGGTGTATAGACACTTTTTCTAATATGCCCGATGGTAGCTCTATTGGGGATGGTTCAATGCTAGAAGTTATTGACGGCAGAAACTTCTCCAAGGTTTATCTAAAATAAAGTTTAGATTGATCTAAAATCATCATAAAGTTCAAGCCATAATGCCTTTATTTTAGCCTCAAAAAGTTCGAGTGTTGGGGTAGTTGCTCCACCATAAGCGGTATGGCTCAGTAATCCAAAGATTAACTTCAGATTTTACTTGTAATACAAATTGTAATGTTTTAAAGAATTCTATATTATCTATATGCGTACTATAGATACTATTGCAAAGCGGGCATTTGCCTAATGTATAAACAAATAAAAGATAATAAAGGTTTTACAATCATCGAAATAATGATTGTACTTGCAATTGCTGCTTTGATTTTAATCATTGTGTTTCTTGCAGTACCAGCCTTACACCGTAGCGAAGAGAATACTTCCCTAAAGAATGATGCAAGTACTATTGCTGGTGCGGTAACTGAATTTGAGTCAGATAATAATAGTGAACAACCCGGTACTTTTTGCCAGGACGCTAGCAAACCCGGAATATTATATGTAGGGGAAAATTCATGTGCGCTTATATGTGTAAGTCCGACGCCATGTATTACAGCCACTACTGAACTTGCTGTTAGTACGCAATTAGCTGATGCACAAGATCCTAACGGTGTACCTACAAGCTCTAACTCACCTGCCCCAAATACGATTTCTATACTTTCGCCTTATACATGTGGTGCTGCAGGAAGTAGCTTTAATCCTCCTATACTAGGCACGTGGGGAGTTGGGGTAGCTATAGTTTATCCAGTAAATACTGGCTCTGGTTGGGTATGGGGCGGTTGTATACATGCTTAAGTAGAACATTTGTTTTTAAAAATATTTCGAAATTAATTACTATAAGCCTGGACTTCGGCTACTTTCATGCTAGATGTGGGCGTGTTGGCGTTTGTTATTGTACGAAAACCAGAGGTTGTATTAGAGGCAACATCTAGATCTAGAAGTATCTCATAAGGCTCAGCAGTTATAGTTACATTGCTTGATGCAATAACCTGGAACATTTGGTTTCCATTAACGAATACTTTGATGCTTTTGCCGGGAAGATATTCAATACCATAAACATTGTAGTTGTTAACGTTTGGTACTACATACAGGCTCTGTTGTTGTCCTTGATCAGCAAAGTAGTCACTATGCATTGATGTATTGGGTTCTGTTGACCCTGACGTAAAACCGCCCTCATAGCCGTCAAGTTCGTTTGATGGTGTACCGCTTATACCCGGTAAAAACCAAATCCCTGGCCACATACCCTGAGATTGGTCAGGCATTTGAGCTTTTACTTGTACATACCAACCGGTGGATGGCAATGTGAATTTACCCTCAGTATTAATCACTCCACTAATCCACGGATTAGTTGCAGCAAATTGATTTGTATTTTTCTGAGCGGTAATTGTTAATCCATTATTAACAGTCACTTGGCTTGGTCCATACATATTTAATTGGTAACCGTTACCACCATTAGCTATTGAATTGGGACCGCTATACGGAAGGGGGAATCCACCAAAATTATTCCAAATATTTCCATTAGCCCCTAGATAAGTACTCCACTTACTACTATCAAGGGTAGTACCCTTAAATTGATCATCAAATATTAATTGTGAAGAATTGTAACCGGCAGGAAGAGGCAGGCTACCAGTACTAGTTTCATTTGTTCCAAATTGGACAAATTGACTACCACTAGTTCCGCTTCCCGAGACTACAGTAGCGGGAGAAGTTAGAGTACCAGATTCCGCCTCCGAAGAAGCATAAGGTGTTTCGGCATTACTACCGTTAATTAGCTTATAACCAATAAAAGATAAAGTACTGATAATAACTAAAGATGAAGTTAGCCTTCCCAGATTATAATTTTCTGTGAAAAGTTTATAAGATATTTTTCTTTTCATTCTTTTTATTCTACTTTAGAAAAGACTAACTTTCATGATATTTTCTGTAAAAGTAACTACTTTATGTCAATGATCGAAAATCATCAAAAAGTTTTAGCCATAACTCTTTTATTTCAGTTTCAAAAAGTTCGAGAGTTGGGCTAGATGCTCCACCATGGAGCTGCTATATATTTACCTTTTTGACTCTTGACATAATTATATCTGTTTGATATACTATAGTCATGAGTGATACATCAACTATACATGTACCAATAGAGCCAGAAACCCGTAAAAAGTTTACGGCTAAAGCCAAACAACTTGGCTTTGATTCTGCCCAAGCATATCTTAGGGTAGTAATTAAGGCTGTAGTAGATGGGCGACGTATAGACTTTAACTTAGATGATTGGGGTGAACCCAGTAATGAAGCTGCTGAGCGCCTAAATAAAGCAGCTGAAGACGCTAAGAAAGGCCATGACTTATCTGGACCATTTGAAACCGTCGAAGACTTTATGAAAGATCTGTAAATATGAAGCAGATCAAGCGCGATAAAACGTTTGAAAAACATTTCAAGCAACGAATTAGCCCAAATGAGAAACTGACTAAACAGTTTGAGCAAAGACTAGGCCTGTTTATAAAAGGCGAACTTGGCTATCCTATTTATGATCACAATTTGACCGGCAAGTTAAGCGGTAAACGTGCTTTTTCTATTGCCGGAGATATCCGAGTTGTATATATAGACTTTGAGAACTTTATTGTCTTTCTTGATATAGGAAGCCACAATCAGGTTTATAGATAAAATCATCATAGAGTTCTACCCATAATACCTTAATTTTAGTCTCTAATGTGTAGAGTGTTGGGCTAGATGCTCCACCATAAGCGTTTTGGTAGACCTAATAAAGAATTATTTTTTAGCTGTATTTAATAAGATCTCGTGTTAACAATTTACTATATAAGTAAACAGATCAGTATCATCATATGAGTTAGCGCTTACAACATCATTATCAATACTTTTTGCCTTATTATCATTATCGTATTCCTTCATGGAGACCCAAGCATTAGAGTTTAATGTTTGAGGTGTAAATGCATACGTATTAGAAATTTCGGTTACTAGATTGTAGGCATACGTTTTGCTGATTGTAGGTGTATGATAGTGCCAAGCCTCATTAGATTCAACTACTCTTTGCATAGCTGCAGCTACATTAGGTGATGCTGCCGGTTTCCAGTAAAAGGCATTGACTTGGAAAGCACCAAAGGGACTAATAACAGTTTTGCAAGCATAGATTGGGAATACTCCATAAGCACCTGCATCAATCTCAGATAAGTTCATAGCACTGGCACTTGGAACTACACTGGCCAGAGACTTACCGTCAACTAAAGCTGAACTACCTTTAACTGAGCTATTAACTAATGGTTTTGTTGTAAAGCCCATCGGATGAATTGTAGAGCTCATAGACTTATTACTATCTTTGTGATGCTTATATACGAAAACGCCCACACCAGCAATAGCTACTATTACTACTAAAGCTATTAACATCTCTACATGGCTGAAGCCCTTAGAGTTTAATTTTGATTTATTTATTTTCATGGTATTTAGTTTTTACCTTTTCTAGTTTTATTATGTGTTGCTTAAAATTATATGAGTGCATCGGGGTAAAGTCAAGAATGTATTCAGGTAGTGTGGAAAAGTCTAAGTTAATAAACCGAAATGGTTCTTCAGCTCAAGCAATAATTGCTTAATTTTAGCCTCAAAAAGTTTGAAAGTCGGACTAGATGTTCCACCATATTGCTAATACTTCAATTTATTATATTTGAGTCGTGAAGATATAGAATTCAAAGTTTATGTTATAGCTTTTTTTATATAAATGAATGGATTTAATTAAATAATTTAAAATAATTATCAAGCGTACAATGAAGTATTAAAAAATTAATAGCTATTGACTTAATTTCAATTGTATGATACTATATTCTTCAATTTAAGGAGTTCGCATGTTAAATAATTCTGAGAGATTTATAAAAGGAAAAAGCAAATCAAAAGTCACTATAACTGCTTTAGCTGTTACAGCAACAATTCTTGCAGGATGCGGAAGTGCAAATGCTGAAAAAGGAAGCAATAAACCCTCAAAATCAACTCCATCCACTCTTTCACCAACTCAAAGCACTGATCCTACCCATATAACTCCCGTTACAACTACTCCAGTCGAATCTACAAACTTTACTAGCATTTCATATCAAACTAACCCAGAACGTAATGCACGCATTAATGCCGCAGTCCAGTCATTCGGAAATGAAGTAATAAAACAATCTGAAACTCCGAAGAGTACTTGGGGTCCTTTTGATGCATTTTGTAGTGCAGGTAATTATTTTGGAGACGATGCCAAAGGTGTCAAAGGTGGACAAGGATGGGTTAAAGAAGGTTATAAACCGCAACCCGGTGAAAATTGCTACGTTGAACACGATTCTCAATTTGGTGGTAAAGATATTATGCTTGGAGCAGATGTAGTTGTCGGAGCTAATGGAAAATACACAAACCAAATAGAAGCTGTAGCTGTTGATAACTATAGTACGGGTGGAGTTGCTTTAATTACTTATGAAGGCCCTAAAACAGGTTGGGAAGTTAGAGATGGCTGGGCAGTTACATCCTCATATACTACTTCAGAAGCTACATCCTTATCTCAAGCGCAGACCATAGATAATAACGCTTTGGCGGTTTTATCAGAGAATAATCTCTAAAAACCTTTTTAATTAAATTTCAATTTGTTCGAGAGTTGGACTAGAAGCTCCACCATAAGCGGTTTGGCTGACCTAGTAGGAATATAATTTTTTAGCAGAGTTTAATGTTTTCCTATTAACAGTTAACGATATATTTGAATAAATCAGTATCATCGTACGAGTTACCACTAACTTCATCATTATTAATAATACTTTTTACCTTATTATCATTATCGTATTCCCACATGGAGACCCAAGCATCGGAGTTAAAAGTATCGGGCGTATATTCATATGTATTAGAAATTTCGGTTACCACATTAGCGTAATAGGTTTTGCTGATTGTAGGTTTATGATAGGAAAAGCCTTCACTATAAGAATAAATACCTCTACGCATAACTGCAGCTACATTAGGTGATGCTGCCGGTTTCCAGTAAAAGGCATTTACTTGGAAAGCACCATATGGACCAATGACTGTTTTGCAGGCATAAATTGGAAATACGCCATAATCTCCTGCGTCAATCTCAGATAAGTTCATAGCACTGGCACTTGGAACCACACTTCCTAGAGTCTTACCGCCAACTGAAGCTAAGCTGCCCTTTACTGAACTATTAACTAATGGTTTTGTTGTAAGGCCCATCATATTATTTTTGGCATTCATAGATTTATTACTATTTTGATGATGTTTATAGACAAAGAAGCCTACTCCAGCTATAGCTATAACTACTACTAAGGCTATTATCATCTCTACATGGCTGAAGCCCTTAGAGTTTTGTTTAGGTCTTTTAAGTTTCATGGTATTTAGTTTTCTGCCTTATTTTTTGTTTTTAATATTATGGTTAAGATTATCTGTTAGGGGTGGAGTATTGTCAAGGGAATGTACAGCGAGCGTGCATAAGCCTTATGGTTTACGCTTTTGGGGTTCATCAAACAATTTAAACGAAATAGTAAATAAAGTAGCCATTAGTTGCTCGAGGGTTGGTTTTTATATTGTGCTACTAAACTTAGACTTTAATCATTTATATATCAAATTAGCGATCAATATTCTAGACTACGCTTGGTCTATACGAAGCTAGTTCGGGTTTTTGATCAACAATTTTTTGAACTCTATCGGCAAATCTTGCTACTTGTGCTTGTGCAAGGCCTGTAAGTTCAAGTGGCAAAGTCATAGCATTTCCAAGAGTATCTTTAGGTACGTTCATGCGTTCGTCTCCTGCAAGGCGATCAATTAAGTCATTTACTGGAAGACCATCTTCTCGCATCTCTAAAGCAACTTTTGTGGCATGTTCTTTAATGGCTTCATGGGCATCCTCTCTCCCCGCACCCGCCTTTACTGCAGCCATAAGAGCCTTTGTCGTAATAAGAAATGGTAAATATCGTTCTAATTCTTTCTCAATTACCGCAGGGTAAGCACCAAAACCATCAAGTACTGTCATAGTAGTCTGAAGTACACCATCTGTCGCAAAGAATGAATCAGGAATAAATACTCTACGAGCAGCCGAACAACTCACATCACCCTCATTCCACTGTTCACCAGCTAACTCTGATGCCATGACGACATGACCGCTGAGTACGGCTTTTAGGCTACTTATTCGCTCTGACTTAGCCGCGTTCATTTTGTGAGGCATAGCGCTTGAACCGACTTGGCCTGGCTTAAATCCCTCTGTAGCCAGTTCTTGTCCCGCCATCAACCTTAGGGTTGTTGCAAAACTAGCTGGACCAGACACTAATTGTCGAAGTGCTGTTACCACGTCAAAATCCATAGATCTAGGGTAAATTTGACCAACACTATCAAGTGTTCCGTCGAATCCTAATGCCTCGGCTACATGCACTTCCAAGTCTGCAACTTTTGAAGGATCACCCTCAAATAGATCAAGCATATCTTGTTGGGTGCCAACCGGTCCTTTTATACCTCGAATTTTATACCCCTCACGTAAGGCCTGTAATCGATCGTAGCCACCAAGCAATTCCTCACCAAAATTTGCAAACCGTTTTCCTAGAGTTATTGTTTGAGCAGCCACATTATGCGATCTTCCAGTCATTGATAACTCTGTAAATTCTAGTGCGCGTGTACCAAATCTTGCTAAGGTCGAGACAGTTCGATCAGAAATAATACTCAGACCGTTATGAATTTGCATTTGCTCAACATTTTCGGTAGCATCCCGTGAAGTCATACCTGTGTGTACATATTGATGCCCAGCCAGAGCATTGAACTCTTCAATTCGTGCTTTGACATCGTGGTGTGTTACTTCTTCGCGTTGACGAATTGCCTCTAAATCTATCAATCCCTGTACTGCCATATAATCACCAATGGCTGCATCCGGTATTGGCAAATGAAGATCTGCTTGTTTTTGCATTACTTCAATCCAAAGCCCACGTTCCATGAAAACTTGGGCTTCATTAGAAAAGAGACCTACCATTTCTGGGCTTGCATAACGTGCCGCTAAGACATTAGTCGGCGGTATTGCTTCTCCAATATATTCAAGGTTTGCCATACAGTTTGTCTCCACTTATTTACATATGATTATCTACTTCAGTTTGTAAATTTCCAAGCATGAGCAATTAGAACAATGGAAATGCAACGAAACACTACAATACAATTATTTAATAGGATGTATAGATCCATTAGCACTTAAAAAGGTTCGGCAAAAGTCGAACCTTTTTTATTCGTGCGTGCCCACCCAACGGCGGATGTAATTTTGTTTTTACGTATTTATTTCACGCGCCGTTTGGACGCACGATATAGTTGAAATATATACTCTTAAGCTTATTTGTCAAGAATTCGATTAAGTTCATCTTCGTTAATTTGCTTGGTTCCAAGCTTGACTGCTTTAACAATTTTGCTATTTCCTGGTGACTCACCAATTACTAAATAATCAGTGTCGTTAGCGACGCTTGTCTGGAATTTACCGCCTAGCTCTCTTATTTTGTCGGCCACCTCCTCACGACCGATATCAGATAAGGTGCCTGTTATTACAAAATTCTTGCCATGAAGGGGGCCTCTGGCTTTTGATTCAAATACCGGCTCTACCCCCAGAGACTCGAATTTATCAAGTAGGGCGTCATTGTCTGGATCGGCAAACCATGCAAATATAGACTCAGCGACGATATCTCCAACTCCTTCGATTCTTAGTAGCTCGTCTATGGTAGATTTTTTTAGATTATCAAGTGATCCGAAATGTTCGGCAAGATCTATTGCAGTCTGGCTGCCAACGTGTCTTATTCCTAGTCCGTATACAAAACGGGGTAATTGAGGTCTCTTAGAGTCTTCTATTCCTTTTATCAGATTTGTGGCTGATACATCTGCAAATCGATCAAGTTTCTCAACTTGGCTCTTTGTAATCTTATATATGTCAGCAATGTCTTTAACGAGACCAGCATCAACAAGAGCAACAACGTTTTTCTCACCAAGCCCATCAATATCAAGTGCACCTTTACTTGCAAAATGCTCAAGACCCTTTTTTAGAAGCAGGGAGCCAGAAGCACCAACTATCCTATAAACTGCTTCGCCTTCAACACGAACAAACTTAAGTTCAGGGTACTGCCTCTTTAGTTCAGACTCCATATCAAACTTTTTAGAGTTTTTTGGCCGAAGCTCTGGTAATAGTCTGTCAACTTGAGGAATAATATCGCCCGCCTTATATATCACCGCAGTGTCACCAATTCTTATAT
Source organism: uncultured bacterium (assembly GCA_963699195.1). Lineage (GTDB taxonomy): Bacteria > Patescibacteriota > Saccharimonadia > Saccharimonadales > DATKHC01 > JBBQBA01. The sequence goes on from OY969420.1 coordinate 461,677, forward strand.
CTTTTCTCTCAATTTCATCTGAGTTATGCATGCTAGCATGCTGAACAGTTGTACCAGCAATTACCACCGGTTCAAAAACAGCTATCGGTGTTGCCGCTCCAGTTCTACCAATGCTTAAAACTATATCCTTGACGATTGACGTGGCTTCTTCTGCCGCATATTTGTAAGCAACAGCACCCCTCGGATTCTTACCGACAATTCCTAGATCTTCATATAGTTTTCGATCATTAATCTTTATAACTAAACCATCAGTGTTAAAGGGCAAGTCATGACGATCTTTGTCCCACTTGTCTACAAACTTCATAACATCGTCTACTTTTGTATAAACTGTAGCTTGCTTGTTTCTGGTGAAACCTAGCTCGCTCAGTGTTTCATAAGCATACATATGGGTAGGCAACTCAGAACTATCCTCACGGATAATGTCGTAAGCTCTGAAGTTTAGTTTTCTTGAAGCAGCCAGCTTTGGATCTAGTTGTCTAATCGATCCAGCAGCAGTGTTCCTTGGATTTGCATAGACTGGTTTGCCCGCAGCTTCTTGAGCTCGATTTAATGCTTCAAAGTCAGACTTCAACATAATTATCTCACCGCGAATTTCTGTTCTACCTTTAAGAAAATTTTTTCGGTCTTTTGATTCTCTCAAAGTTAATGGGACGTTCTTAATAGTTCGAACGTTCATAGTAACGTCTTCACCAACAAAACCATCACCACGAGTTACTGCCTGAGTAAATATTCCATCAACATATATAAGTGCTGCTGCTAGACCATCCATCTTAATATCAACAAAATATTCGTGCTTAATGCCAGGCGAGAGTTTCTCTGTTCTTGTTATCCAAGCTTCTACATCTTCTCTACTAAAAACATCATTTAAACTAAGCATTCTAGTTGAATGTGTAACTTTAGAAAATGCATCTAGGGGTACTGCACTTATTCTCTGCGTTGGTGAATCTGGTGTAATCAGGTCTGGGAATTCTGCTTCAAGCCCTTTAAGCTCACGCATCAAGGCATCATAAACTGCATCCGATACACTGGGCTTATCCTCAACATAGTACTCGTAAGCATACTTTTGCATTAGCCCACGAAGTTCCACTAGTCTGGCGTTAGCAGCCTCTTTTTTCATATCAATTCTCTATAAAGAGTATATAAATAAGTTTGTGCTATCAAAAGAGCAATTATTGATAGACCATAGAAAACAAAATCTGAGGCTTGGGGCCAAATGGCTACAAACAACAAGTTAACTAGCCCCACAAACACTATTAATGCAAAGGGTAAGAATATTATTTTTCTAAAAACAACTACCCTTCTATGCCGAACCAATTTCCAGGCCGAACTGAGTGCTTGAACTGGTCGTACATTTGGAAGCGTAACAATAAATACTGAAAAAAGTGACGAGATCATCAAAAATACCGTCACACTAACGAAAGATATTGTTAATATAATCCACACAACTTTTTCAATATTATTAGCGACAAATCCCTCCCTAAAAACTGTTGCATATATAAATAACCCAATGGCCATTGGAATTAACTCAATCACTAAAAAGAACAGAACTACCAAATACTGAATTAATGGATACTGGCTATCGTAAAAAGCACTTCCAAAGCTAACTTTTCTTTTTTTATATATTTCTCGCAGTACAAATATAAAAACAAGACTAAAGATTATAAATAAAATTGACTGGAATAGTGCTCCATTTCCACTACTACTTGTAGAACTAGTTCTGATTACTTTATCAAAAGCTGAGAAATCAGTTGCAATGTTGGTTGCTTTGGTGTGATTACCAACGTAGTTGCTTTTATATTGAGCAACGTTTATTGATGCGCTAAATCCTCTAACAAATAGAATGGTTAGGAAAAAATAAATAATGGAGATTGCCCCGAATATGTTTAGGTTATTTATAATTAACTCAATACTTTTATACGAGAGCTGAAAAACATTTGAAAGCTTAGCAGTTTTGACGTTCTTTGTGTTTGACTTACTATCTACCTTTTTAGCAGTCTTACTAGGCATGAGTTTCCATATTCTTTAATCGCTCAATCCTATCTTCAATTGGCGGATGGGTGCTAAACAAGTTTGTGACACCATGTTTTCTTAGTGGATTAGCAAAAAAGAAATGAGCAGTTGATGTATTTTGCTTCTTTAGTACACCGCCAGTTTTCTCGATCTTTTCAAGTGCACTAATAAGGCCCTCTGGGTATCTAGTAGTTAGTGCACCTGTCGCATCAGCTAAATACTCACGTTTACGCGATACGGCAAGTTGAATGAGAGTGGCGATAATAGGTGCAAGGATCGCAGCAATTAATCCTAGGATGAAAAATATCTGGTTATTCTCACCTTCCCTGTCATCCCCGAACCAAGCCATTCTAATCATTATGTCTGCCAAGATACTAATTACAGCTGCCAGTGCGAAGGCAAGCATGGCAACTCGGATATCATAGTTTTTGACATGTCCCATTTCGTGAGCGAAAACACCTTGTAGCTCATTATCATCCATAATTTGAAGTAGTCCTGAAGTAGCACAAACAGCCGCCGTATCCGGTGTTCTGCCGGTTGCAAATGCGTTTGGCGATGGATCGTCCATAATAAAAACTCTGGGCATTGGTAACCCATCAGTAATACTCAGATTCTCAATTATTTTCCAAAGTCTTGGATTGTCTTTTTTTTGGATTTCCTTTGCACCATTAACGGCTAATGACATTCTCGACCCGACATAATAACTTATAGTGGCATAAATAATCGCCCCCACTATTACAAATGGGAATATATCTATATTTCCATTAATTTCAGAGAATATAAATCCGATTAATCCAATAAATAAAACAAAGACAGACAGCATAAGGTATGTCTTTCTTTTATTAGATGCTATCTGACTATACACTCTGGAAACCTAAGCCCTTTTTAGAACTTAACAGCAACTGGATCCTGGATAGCCTGCGCTTCTGCAGCATCTGGCTGAAAGAACTCTTTATCGGTATGAAAACCAAGCATACTAGCAAAGACACTTGTTGGAAATACTTTTCGCTTAGTATTAAAGTCTCTAACTACGCCGTTATAGAATCTTCGAGATGCTTGAATTTTATCTTCTGTATCAGTAAGTTGAGCTTGTAGATCAAGAAATCCTTGATTAGCCTTTAAGTCTGGGTAATTCTCAGTAACCGCAAATAGGCTTTTTAGTGCCCCTGCGAACTGGTTTTCAGCAGCTTCTGTTTGTTTAACGCTGCCCTGGGACTGCGCGCTTATAGCATTTGCGCGAGCTTGAGTAACCTGCGTAAAAACAGTCTTTTCATGGGTCGCATAACCCTGAACTGTACTTACAAGGTTTGGAATCAAGTCATAACGACGTTTTAGCTGAACATTAATATCACTCCAAGCCTCGTCAGATCGAACATTTAATCTTACAAGACCGTTGTACATAGCCGCACCAATGGCAACTATAACAATCAGGACGACTACTATTACTATCACTACCCACATGGATAACTCCTTACATTTATAGATTTATTATAGCATTATAACCACTCAAATCGGATATAAAAATACTTATAAATAAGTATTTTATTGTTAGTATTAATACACATGATTGCTAAGAAAATAAGTATTGATAAAGCCAAACAGAATAAACTGTTCTACTTCGTTGCAAATGTCATCATCTATCGTGAATCAGATGGCCGCTGTTTAATTTTAAAACGCCACGAACGCGAGATTACTCACCCAGGGAGATGGGGTGTGCCGGGTGGTAAGCTCGAATGGGGAGACCTAGATATCTCAAAACCCACCAGAATGAACGGTGAGGTAATTGATTTTGAGGACACAGTATTTAAATTATTGGAAAGAGAATTACTTGAAGAAGCCGGAATTAAAATGAAGGACGATATTCAATATATTGGAGACGTAGCTTTTGTTCGTCCGGATGAGGTACCAGTTGTTCTAATGAAATTTGCAGCTAAATACAAAACCGGAGATGTAGTAATTGAAGAGGGTGGATTTAGTGATTCTGCTTGGGTGAACGAAGAAGAAGTAAAGAGTTATGACTGTATAGACGGAATTGATAAAGAAGTCGCTGAAACTATAAAAATCTTCAAAAAATAAAAAAATGGTGGAGCATATCGGATTCGAACCGATGACCTCTACACTGCCAGTGTAGCGCGCTAGCCAACTGCGCCAATGCCCCTAAGTACAATCAGTATAATACATTATTAACAGAGACGTTAGCTTAGTGCTGATACAATATGACTAATGGCGAGTAATGTGAGTAAAAAATCTGGTTTCGATAAGCCGGACGTAATGAGAATAACTTTATTTATTTTTATTGCGTTAATAGTTATATTCGTGTATTTGGTATTTAATAGTTATTCAAATAACCCAACTCGTGTATTTAATCGAATGTTGGAAAATACTTTAAGTACTGCTACTTACACAAAGACTATAACTAGCCAACAAGGCAGTGAAGGGATTACTGAAGTAGTAAATGTGAGCACTGGTGCCATAAACCGTGTAGTTGAAAAACAATCCTTAATCGTGTCTGGAAGTAAATTAGGTGGAGTAAAAATACTCAATTTTGGGACTCCTTCTACTGATTACTCCAAGTACACTTTAATAGATACTGATGCTAAGAATAAATCGGGCAAAATAATAAACTTTTCTCCAATTGTTAATGTTTGGGGTGGATCAAGCCCAGGAGGCCCAAGCTACAATGGGGGCCAATTATTTAGTCAGTCTGTACTTGATATTGTTCCTATAGCAAATATAAACCCGCAACTAAAGAAACAATTTTTGAATTATTTACACACTAAAAATGTATATAGTTATTCCGGAAAAGTTAATGCACAATCTATTAATGGCAGGAGCGTATTTGTATATCATGTAAATATAAACGTGTTTTATCTGCACTATTATCAGTACCTTTTCTCACATGGAATTGGACTTACAACTGGAAAAATATCATCAATAGGTAAAGTCCCATCAAAACAATCAACACAACAGGCTATATTTTATATAGACAAAACTTCAGGACAACTCTCACAAGTTACATTTAAAAATTCTAATCAGAAGTATGTATATAGCTCATATGGAGCCACACCACCCACTATCCCTACCCCAACCAAATATTTGCCGATGGCAACGCTTGAAAATCAGATCAACAGTTTAATTAATAACTAGTCAAATATACTGTGATATCATTTATTAGCATGGGGTGCTTTAGGCGCAAGTCTCGAGCACTCCACCATTTTTAGATTTCAGTACAACCCTTTATATTTATCAGTACATCCCAAGGAATATGAGTTACAATATAGACATGATTCATACGCTTAAAAAGCGCTTATATTTCGTCGCTTCAGCGTACTTTACTTTCTGGGCTAAGTTTATTCTACGCAAGTGGAAACCCACCAAAATCCTTATTACAGGTAGCAGCGGTAAAACCACTGTACTTCATTTAGTTGAAGCTCAGCTTGGTGATAAAGCCATATATAGCCATAACGCAAATAGTGCATTTGGCATCTCTTTTTTCTTACTAGGACTAGGATCTAATGTTCCATCCAAGTCTGCATGGATAAAGTATTTTATTAAAGCGCCATTTGGAATTTCGAGACCAGCTCCTTCCGCTAAAATATTTGTAATTGAGGCAGATTGTGATCGTCCTCATGAGGGTAAATTTACCTCTAATTTTATAAAGCCAGATGTCGTTTTATGGGTTAGCGTTTTTAGAACACACAGTATGAATTTCGATAGCCTAGTATCAAGCGGCCAGTTTAAGAACCACGAAGATGCTATCGCTCATGAGTTTGGATATTTTGTGGAGTCAGCTAATAAGATGGTGCTTGCAAACGCAGATCAACCGTTAATCGTAAATGAACTAAAAAGGGTAAGGCCGGGCGTTAAAATTGAGCAACTCTCAATTAAAGCACTAACTGGCTACGAGCTAGAAAAAGATGGAACAGAGTTTAGGTTTGGAAGCCAAACAATTAAGATAAAAAGCTTACAGCCTAAGGAATTAGCAGTTGGATTACAAATGATTAACGAGCTACTTAAATATCTTAGTGGCGAGCTTGATCCTAACTACAGCCGACTCGAGCTTCCACCTGGTAGAAGTAGCCTATTTAAAGGAAAAAAAGACACAGTACTAATCGATAGTACGTATAACACAGGACTTGATGCCACGCTCGCACTGCTTGGTTTATTTATGAGCTACCCAAATCAACATAAAGTTGTGGTGCTGGGTGACCTACTAGAGCAGGGAAGTTTGGAAAAAGAAGAACATGAACGTCTCGCAGCTGAACTAAGTAGTCTTAACTTAGAGCAGATAGTATTGCTTGGAAAACGAAATAAGCAGTTCACATTTCCGGCTCTAAGCGGCAAATTAAAAAACACTACGTTAAATTCATTTGAGAGCCCAAAGGAACTACTGGATTATTTACAGAAGAGCCTTAGGGGAGGGGAAGCCATCCTATTTAAAGGTGCCCAAGGACTTGAGGGCGTAGTTGAACAATTACTGGCAGACCCTAATGACGCAGACCAACTAGTTAGACGGGAAGCGGCCTGGGTGAAAAGGCGACAAGCATGGGGGTTACCTAAATGAAAAACGTATATCTAGTTCACGGTTGGACATATTCACTAGAAAAATATCTGGCGCTAAAAGCTGAGCTAGATAAACTTGGTATCAATATTATTTTCTTGAAAGTACCTGGCCTAACTGAGCCGAGTGCTAAAGTTTGGACTATTGAGCAGTACGTTGAATGGCTAAGGGATCAGCTAAAGGACGACAAGGATCCAATAGTCATTGCTCATTCAAATGGCGGCAGAATCACTATGTCATACGTAGACAAATATCCGCACCACATTAAGAGGCTGATTCTAATAGATAGTGCCGGAGTTCCTCACAACGAAAAGAAATCGGCCGCAAAACTCAAGACCCTTAAAGCGCTAGCTAAAGCCGGCAAAGTAGTCTCATTTGTACCGGGGCTTAAACCAATGTTTTATCGTGCGATTGGTGCCACAGATTATTTAAATGCACCAGAGAATATGAAACTAACAATGCGTAATATGTTAGCAGCGGATAATAAAGTTGATCCAACAAAAGTGACTATTCCTACACTAATAATTTGGGGTAGGGAAGACACCCAGACTCCACTGACTGACGGCAAGAAGTTACATGAGCAAATCAAGCAATCAAAAATGATTGTTATTGATGATGCACGTCATTCTCCTCATGCAACTAAACCTGAGCTAGTGGCAAAATATATTGCTGAAGACTTAGGGAGGTCTAAGTGAGTATCTTTAATTCATTAGGTTCAAATTACACATCAAACTTTATCTGGAGCAATTTGTTTGGGTCTGGTTCTGATAAGTCTAGGATTACCTTGCAAAAACAATTTAGCGACCATTTTGGTGGACAGGCAACACTTACATATAAAGGTCGAGAAGCACTAGAACTAGCAATGAAAATGTCTGGTCTACCAAAAGGTAGTTTAGTGGGCATCAATGGATTTACTTGTTATGTAGTTTATCGGGCCGTTGAGCGAGCTGGTTACAAACCGGTATTCATTGACACGGCAAAAAACCAGATGCATTTTGATATTGATGAGCTTAACAAAGCTAATCTACAAAATAAGCTTCAGGCGATAGTGATTCAGAATACTCTTGGTTATCCGGTTAATATGAAAGCCATCAAAGCTTTCTGCGACAGTAATAAAATTTTACTTATTGAAGACCTTGCTCATAGTCTTGGTGCGAAATACGAAGACGGCTCTGAGACCGGAACTGTAGGAGCGTATAGTATGTTTTCTTTTAGCCAAGATAAACCGCTAGACTCAGTTGCAGGTGGGGCGGTAGTTGATCGAACAAACAGTAACCAAAAACCAGAGCTAGGTTCCGTCGCTTTTAGAAAGAAACTAATTAATCGAGCTTATCCATTTTGGACCTCAATTATTAGATCTACATACTCAATACAAGTAGGGCGGGTTCTTCATAAGATTCTTAAAAGTCTTCACTTACTATCTAACCCAATGGGCGACGCAGGACCTGGGATTCATAAAATGAGTTCGTATGTTGCCAAACTTGTAAACTCAAACCTGAGCGATATTGGGCTGACTTTGTCGCACAGAAAAACCGTCGCAAAAGTATACATTGATAATCTGCCCAAGCAGGTTCAGGCCTTTAATAAGATTTATGGTCAGCCGTCATATTTGAGATTTCCGATTTACGTCGATAATCCTGCGAGTCTCATCGCCTATCTTAAAAAGTTTAGGGTATACATCGGTGATACTTGGTATGACGCTCCAGTTGCACCCAAGCGTTATATGTCAGATACTGACTACCAGACGGGTGAATGCCCTAACGCTGAAGAATTATCGAAGCATATCGTTAATCTTCCAACTCATATAAAAGTAGATGAACAGAAAGCAAAGTTTATAGCAGAAAAAGTAGGATTATGGCTGAAATCACAGTAGAACATATTGAAGACAAACAAGTTTGGGAGGACTTCCTAGACACTCACCCAGAAGTTAATTTTCTGCATTCATGGTATTGGGGTGAATTTCATAAAAAACTAGGTCATGATGTTGAACGAAGAGTTTTCTTAAAAAACAAGAAAATAATTGGTGTTGTTCAGGCTATTGTTGAACCAGCCAGGCGAGGGCGACATATTGTAGTTCCTGGAGGTCCAATTCTAGACTGGAATAACAAAGCTCTAATTAATGCTTGGGTAAAGACTGTCAGGGAAATTGCTAGACAAAATCATTGCCTTTTTGTAAGAGTAAGACCGCAACTTTTGGATACCCCAGAAAATGCAAGACTATTTAAGAAACTTGGTTTTAGGAAATCACCAATGCACGTAACAGCTGATTTAACTTCCCAACTAGATCTAGACAAATCTGATGACGAGATAAAAAAGAATATGCGAAAAGGCGCCAGATATGACGTAAATAAGGCTGAACGAATTGGCATTAAAGTTGAGCAGGCTTCCGACGATAAGTTCATCAAAGAATTTTGCAAGCTTCAACAAGAGACCGCCAAAAGACAAAACTTCATTCCATTCACTGATAAATTCTTAACCGAACAGTTCAATACATTTTCGGCTGCAGGTAAAGTCTTAATGTACCGATCGACTTACGAGGGTAAACTTCTATCTATGGCGTTCATTATATTTTATGGGAAAGAGGCAGCTTATCATTACGGAGCAAGCACTGAGCTTGCAAGGGACTATCCGGGTGCATATGCAATCCAATGGGAAGCTATCAAAGAGGCAAGGCGAAGAGGCTGCAGTCGATATAATTTTTGGGGTGTTGCTCACCATGGTCAAACTAAGCATCGATTTTACGGAGTCTCAGTATTTAAGCGTGGTTTTGGCGGGGAAGATGTTGCCTATCTGCCAGCCAGAGATCTTGTGGTCAGCCAGCTCAGGTATCCTGTTACTTATGCTTTTGAAACAGCCAGACGAAAGATACGTAAGCTTTAATTACAGATCTGGAACACTGGTCATTTTTAACCACGAACTATATACTTAAGACCAAGAGATGAACAGATATAATCCTAAAGAGATCGAGTGTAAGTGGCAAAAAACCTGGGAAGAAACAGGCGTATATACTACGGACCTTGAAAGTGACAAACCAAAGTACATTGCCATGAGTATGTTCAACTACCCAAGTGGAGCAGGAATTCACATCGGCCATGCAATGAATTATACGATTAGTGATGTTAAAGCCAGGTTTAAAAGACAGCAAGGTTTTGAGAGTTATCATCCGGTTGGATGGGATTCATTCGGTTTGCCAGCCGAAAACTATGCTATTAAAGCTGGTATATCTCCACAGCAAAGCATGGCAACTATTATTCCTGATTATCATAAGCAATATAAAGCAATGGGTTGGAGTAATGACTGGGAAAAAGAAATCGCTACTCATTTGCCCGAATATTATAAATGGTCACAGTGGATTTTTTCGCAGATGTTCAAGAATGGCCTAGCTTATCAGGATTCACGAATGCAGTGGTGGTGTGCGATAGATAATACTGTTCTGGCAAATGAGCAGGTAATTGATGGTAAATGTTGGCGGCACGATGGACCAGATGATCCATTAGTCGAGAAAAAAGAAGTTAAACAATGGTTCTTTAAAATAACTGAATATGCTGACGAGTTGCTAGATGGTATTGCAGATCTTGATTGGACAGAAAGTGTTAAGTTAGCTCAAAAGAATTGGATAGGTAAGAGTACAGGTGCTGATATTACATTTAAGATAAAAGGCTCCAACTCTAGCGTAAAAGTGTTTACTACCCGGGCTGATACTATTTTTAGTGGAGCTTTTCTAGTGTTGGCGCCAGAGCATGAGCTAGTATCGCAATTAACTACTTCTGAAAATAAGGAATCAGTAGACGACTATGTAAAACTAAGCGTGAAGAAATCTGATATTGAACGTCAAGCAGATAAGGAAAAGAGTGGTGTCTTCACAGGCTCTTTTGCAATCAATCCCGCCAACGACCAAGAAATTCCTATTTGGGTTGGAGACTTTGTGTTAGTTGGTTATGGAACTGGTGCTGTGTTTGGTGATATTCATGATGAGCGAGACTTTGAATTCTTAAATAAATTTAATATTCCTGCTGAGCCAACTGTTATACCAGAAGATCCAGACGAGGCAGAGAAAGTTAAAAATAAGGAATATGCCTTCACGGGTGAAGGAATTTTAATTAACTCTGGAGAGTTTAGTGGTCTTCATAGCGATGTAGCTCGCGAGAAAATAATTGAATGGTTAGCTTCAAAAGGATCAGCTGAGAAAAAAGTTAACTACAAAATGCGTGATTGGAGTGTAAGCCGTCAAAGATATTGGGGGGCTCCAATCCCAATGGTTCATTGTCCTAAAGACGGGGCTGTTCTGGTAGCAGATGAAGATTTGCCAGTAATTCTTCCAGAACTTGAAGATTTTGAACCAATCGGCGATGGACGTAGCGCACTAGCTCGCGCCAAGGATTGGTTAGAAGTTAAATGTCCTAAGTGTGGTGGCCAGGCCGAGAGAGAAACTGATACACTCGATACATATATAGATAGTAGCTGGTACATGTATCGTTACTTTGATCCGCATAATCAACACGTAATTTTTGATAGCGAGATTGTTAAAAAGTGGGAACCTATAGATTTCTATAACGGAGCCGATCACGCAACCGCCCATCTACTTTATGCTCGCTTTATTGCTAGATTCTTTAAGAAAATTGGGCTTGTAAATGAACCTGAACCTTTCAAGCAGTTTTTATTTAACGGAAAAGTTACTGCTTCTGATGGTCAAAATTTTTCAAAGAGTAAAGGAAATGGCATAGACCCATTGGAAATTATTAATGATGGCTATGGGGCGGATGCGCTTAGAACCTATTTAATGTTTGCAGCACCACTTGATCTTTGGGTGCGTTGGGATCCGCAAGGAGTACCAGGTGCTTATCGGTTCTTGAATCGCCTATGGAATTTGGTTGACGAATATAAACAGTCAAAGTCAATAGAACTGGATGAAAAGAAACAGATGGAAATTCGCCGGGCTATCAATTCTGCGATCAAGAAAACTACAGACGACATTGAAGCAAATCGATATAACACTGCAATTTCATCGATCATGACCTGTCTTAATTCTTTTTATAAATTAAAGGAAGAATATTTGGGGCTTAGTGAGACATGGCAAGAGTCAATCGAGCAGCTTGTTGCTGTAGTTGCGCCCTTTGCTCCTCATATTGCTGACGAATTATGGTACAAGCTTGGGCATAGCAGTAGTGTTCATGTTGATAGCTGGCCAAAATATGATGAGAAATATCTAGTCAGTGAAACCATAACAATTGTTATCCAAGTCAACGGTAAACTAAGATCTCAAATAGAAGTTGGACGCGACGAAAGCGAGGCCGAAATAACAAATAAGGCTAAGACTGAACCTAAAGTTTTAGACTATTTGAAGGACAAAGAGATAGTAAAATCAATATATGTAAAAGGTAGGCTAGTAAATTTTGTAGTCAAATAAAATTAAATTTTTTTTGTACTAGTATAATTCTAAATATGATAACTGTAGTAACCGGCAATCCCAATAAGATGAAGGAGATAAAAGTTTTAGCTCCACCTGACATGGAGTTTAGTGCACGAGAAATAGACTTAGATGAAATACAGAGCTTAGATTTACAAAAGATAGTTGAAGATAAGGTTAAGCGTGCATATGAGATAGTTAAATCGGCAGTAATAATTGAGGATGTCTCAGCTGGATTAGATGATTTAGCAGGATTACCAGGACCTTTTTATAAATTTTTCAGAAAAGAATTAGGTGACACGATTTTAGTAAAATTGGCCAAAATTTCTAGTGATAAAGTTACTATCCGCTGTCTTGCAGCATATTATGATGGAAGTAATTTGATTGTTGGAGAAGGATTGATTCGTGGAAAAGTAGTTGAGCCAAGAGGGACAAATGGTTTTGGGTTTGACCCAGTTGTAATCCCTGATGGTCAAACACGAACAATGGCTGAAATGACTCCCGAAGAAAAGAGAAAAATTAGTCATCGTGGCAAGGCGTACCACAATTTATTTGAGCAAATTAAGATACTAAAAACTTATTGAGAGTAGTTTAGCGTGCGGTTAAATTTTTACATACACATCTTTTTGGCATATTGTATACATTATGGCCGGGACTGAGACAATAATCTTAAAAACTTATAAGAAAGAACATCCTGAGAAGAGACATTTAGTCGCAGGAATTGAAACGAATGAAGGGACTCAGTGGGAGCATGATACCCCGTACAGGCATGGTTATAGTTATGAGCAACTAGTTAATGTGCCTCCAATTGAAGATCTATTGTTTGAGGTCCCGACAGAATTTGGAGATAGACTCACTTCATTTTTTGGAACATATATCGCATCGAGAAACACTCAAATATATAATTGTCATCGATTTGCACTTAGTATGATTGGTTCTGAATTGGCAGATCAAGCTGGGACACTTGAAGATGCTGATGATCTTAGGCGTGTAATCGAAGAGGGAGAAGTTGTAATTGGTGGCCTAAGCCTTGGGCAGTTGGGTGTTGTCGGGTGCCTAGAACCTACCGGGGCATACCCATTTCATAGCCTAATTGGTTTTGATTCTCAAACCAGAACTACTGAGTGCATTCAGGTGGCTGGTATAGGAGGCAGTCTTACTGTTAGTAGTGTTGCAGATTCAGTGAGTCGCTACTATAGCGAGGGGCTTCCGACAGGCTCATTATATACACCGCGAGCTCACTCATTAGGCTAAAACCCACAGGACTACTAAATGTATTCTCGCAAACCCGAATAATGCCTTCAGTTGTTTTGCAGCTTTAGTCGATAAAATATGCAGCATGGTGTAGTTTGGAAGCCTGTTTTACCTTGAGTTGAATTAATAAATACGGTAACTTAAGATAAGCGTTCATAAACTAATAAAGTAGGAGCAAAGCTAACCGTGGGAAAACCTAAGAAACGAACAACACCTCGTCGTACTGGCACTAGACGTAGCCATGAAGTCCTTAAGCTGGCACGTAAAGTGAATGCAAAGTCTCCAGTAAAAGCTTTTACTACTCGAAAAGAGAGTGGCAAAGTAAAAGTAGCTAAATAAGGCTTAGCTTACATAATGTTGTAAGCTGGATCAAATGAGGTTTTAACAATATGGCATCAAATCGACATCTTGGCCGCATAATTGCACTCCAAACTCTATATGAGCAGGAATTTCGTAAGGAGTGTAATGATAAGAGCTTTTGACCTCGAACAAGTTACCAAGAGAAACATTGAACGATATCACGATACCGTTGAAGATCCGGAATTTATTGAAAGACTTATAAAAGGCGTAGATACTGAGCGAGACAAGTTGGAGAAGTTACTTCAGCCAGTTGCTCCAGACTGGCCAATCAGTCAGATAGCTCGAATGGATCGAATAGTTCTATATATAGGCACATATGAATTATTAAATGAGCGAGAAGTTCCACCAAAGGTAGTTATTAATGAAGCAGTTGAACTAGCCAAAGCATTTGGTGGAGATAATTCATCTAAATTTATTAATGGTGTTCTTGGTACTCTTTACCGTGAAAACGAAAAAGAGATTGAAGCTCATCAAAAGAAATTGGCCGATAAGAAAACTCCAACTAAAACACCCAAAAAGGTAACCAAGAAAGTAACTAAGAAGAAATAGCCTATGAAGAGACCTAAGCCGATAAAAGGCTTTAAGCAATTTGTTAACACATAGACGACCATCAATCAAAGAGGTTTTACATGAACCAACTGCTGGTGGCATTATATTTAGAAGGAATAAAAAGAAAATCAAATTGAATTTTTACTTATTCAAGACGCCAAAAATCGATGGACGATTCCTAAAGGACATATTGAACCTGGTGAATCACCTAGAGAAACGCTGAACGTGAAATTCGAGAAGAAACTGGGCTTCAGCAAATGAAAGTAATGAATTGGCTTGGAAAAATTCATTTTCGATACAGAAGAACAGATAGTTTAGTGCTAATGACAACTGAGATATTTCTAGTTCAGGCACTAGGTGATACCGATAATCTAAAGCCTGAAGATTGGATGAATGACGTAAAGTGGTTGCCATCTAACGAATCACTTAATAAAATTGAATACGAAGATATAGGAAAATTAATGCTATTGGCACTAAAAAAAATACGACATGCAGGACTATAGTCAATATCAAAAATTCGCAAAAGATGTATTGGGTGTTACTTTTAATGACCCCGAATTACTAGTTACTGCCTTTACTCACAGATCAGTTATGTAAATGAACATCGAAAGACCGTTTTCGAGCACAATGAAAGATTAGAATTTTTGGGTGATGCAGTTTTAGAGTTAGTTTCAACTGAGTATTTATATAAACGATTTAAAGATCCTGAAGGGCGTGTTAACTAACTGGCGAAGTGCATTGGTTAGGACTGAGAGTATCAGTGCAGCTGCAACTCAGACTAAACTTTGAGCCACTACTAAGATTAAGTCGTGGCGAAAAACAGGGTACTGCAAGGGCTAGAGCACAAATTATGGCCAATAGTTATGAGGCGGTGATTGGTGCTCTATATCTAGATCAAGGATATGATGCTACAAAGAAATTTATCGAAAATAGTTTACTGGTGACTTTTGATGAAATTCTTAAAGAGTGGTTCATGGATGGATCCAAAATCACATCTTCAAGAATTGGTTCAGAGTAAGGAAGGATTAACTCCGATTTATAAAGTTTTAAGCGAAGAAGGGCCCGGATCACGACAAGGCTTTTACGGTTGGAGTATTTGTTAGAGGAAAGCTAAAAGGCAAGGGAAATGGTCCAAGTAAACAGGCTGGGCAAATAGCAGCTGCTCAAGCAGCATTGGATGATTATGCTCAAAGTAGATTGACAACAGAGGAGCTCCCCTGTAAAATAACTTGGTTAATAAGAGACTAAATATTAAATTAAGGAAATCACACAGGTCTACTGTATTATGCTAGCTATACGAATGCAAAGAACCGGACGAAAAGGATCAGCTCAATTTAGGGTTGTTGTTCAAGATTCCAGGAAAACTCCTACAAGTGGCAATATAGTTGCTTTAGTTGGTAACTATGATCCACACGCTAAAGTTACAAATATTAGATAAAGAGAAAATTATTAGTTCTATCTATCAAATGGTGCTCAACCATCAGACAGAGTTATCAGAATTTTAGAGCAAGAAAAAATTGATATACCTAAGTTGGGTTAAAAAACCAACTAAAAAGACTGGATAAATAAAGAATAAAGATAAACTTCGCCGAAATCGACCACCTGAGGAAGTTAAGCCAGAACCAGAGCCAGTTGCGGCCCCAGAAGAAACAGACGGAAGCCAGTGGCTGAACCGAGAAGTTGTTGAAGAGCCAAAAGAAGAAGAAAAAGAAGAACAAGAACAGGTAGAAGCAAGCAGAATCTGAAACAGAAGGAAGCTCGAGCGAACTGAAGCTCGAGAGCATCAAAGCTGAAGCTAGCGAAGATTCAGAAAAAGAAGCATCTGAAGAAGAATAATAGTTAATCTAAAAACTAGACCACAGCTTATCTTGAACTATTTTCAATAACTGTAATATAATTAGAATATCAATTTCTGTAAATGAGGAAGGACCTAAATATGAGTAGTACTATTGACCAACAATTTATAGAATATATTGTAAAATCACTGGTTTCCAAACCGGATGAAGTAAAGATTGAGCGACGAATAGATGAAAAAGGCGTTTTACTAGAGTTAACCGTTGATCCTGAAGATCTTGGCCGAGTAATTGGTAAACGTGGTGCAACAGCACAAAGTTTACGAACTCTATTAAGAGCACTAGGTACCAAACAAGATGCTAGGTACAATCTTAAAGATAATTGATCCAAGTGGTGGATTCAATAATCGACCATCATATGGTGATGATCGAAGAAGTCAGTCTGACAATAACGATAGTGGCGACAGTAATGATAATCCTGTTAAGGAAGACGCTTCAGACAGCAAAGCTGATGAAAAACCAGTAGAGAAGATCCCGTAGAAGATTCAGTAGAAGATAAAGAAGTAGCTGCCGAGGAAACAGAGCACAGCGATCGAATCTAGTCAAGCCCGAAAAGAACTTGCAGATCTCGACGATCTTGATGTATAGTAGTTAACACTTACGAAAGAGACTCGTAGGAATATTTAACAAGCAGTATAACCACAGCTCATTGCGAGCCATATAGCCTAAAAATATATGGGAGCTTTATGTGGCATAATTGACCCGACAGTTTGTCGGGTCAAAGTGTTTTAGGAGAAAATATTAATGAAAATTCAGATAATTACATTATTCCCCGAAATGCTCGAATGGAGTTATTAATTCCAGCATGATTTGGAAAGCTCAGAAACAAGGAGTGGTTGAATTTAATATTAATCGATTTAAGACAATTTGGGCTAGGTCATAGGCGTAAAATGTTGATGATACCCCTTATGGTGGGGGAGATGGAATGCTTACTTAGGCCTGAGCCAATATTTGCTGCCGTCGAACAGGCCAAAGCGAGGGACGGAAGGCAACTGTTATACTCCCAACTCCTAGAGGAGAAGTTTATAAACAATCTGACGCTAAGCAGCTTGCTAGCTCGGACAAAGGTTTAATAATTATTTGTCCTAGATATGAAGGCTATGATGAGCGAATAGTAAAAATAGTGGATGAACAATACTGTATCGGGAGTTATGTTTTAACTGGCGGTGAGATACCAGCAATGGTAATACTTGATAGCGTTGTTACGATTATGCCTGGAGTACTAGGCGGAGAGAATTCTAAAGATATTGAATCATTCCAGGATGATGATGCAACTATTGAGTTTCCTCAATATACTAGACCTGAAGAATTTCGAGGTATGAAAGTACCCGAAGTGCTACTTAATGGAAATCACAAAGAAATTAATAACTGGCGAGAAGAAAACAAGAAACGTAACCAGTAGTATTAATGATTAGACTATAAAATATTACCTGTAAGTTAAATTTAGGAGGGTAGTATGAAATTGATTAAATAGATTTATTAAACCAGTATTATGCACACTGTGATCTTCCTTGTGGGGTCTATGATCCAGCACAAGCAAAAATTGAAGCGCAGTCAGTCCATGAGATTATGAATAAATATGCAGATCTGCATGATGAAGATAAAACACGTGCAATTTTTATAAAAGAACAACGAGCAGATCTTGTAAAAAATCACTTATGGGTACTTTGGACAGATTACTTTAAGCCAGAGCACCTAGAAAAATATCCAAATTTACATGATCTTTTCTGGAAAGCTACAAAGCAAGCTGGAAATACTAAAAAAACTGTGATCCTGCAGAAGGCCAAAAACTTACTAGACCTGATCGAAGAAATTTCTAAAATATTTTGGGAAACCAAGAAAGCCTAAAACAAATGCAGCTGCCTTTCTTTGTAAGACAAGTTAGGGGTGCAAGTATGATGCCGACTATTGAGCCCGGCAGACTTTTAGTTGTGACTAGAAATTCTAAAATCAAAAAGGGTAATATCGTAATCGCAAAAGTTGGTGAACGTGAAATTGTAAAAAGGGTTAGCGATGTTAAAAGTTCAAAAGTCTATATATTAGGTGATAACCCTATTGGCAGCACAGACAGTCGTGATTTTGGTTGGCTAAGTGAAGACCAAATTATCGGTAAAATTGTCTGGCCTCAGTTTAGTTAAAATTGTGATAAAAATCATTGAAAAGGGGGTTGAAACAGATTACTATAAGGCTTATACTTAAAAAATAAAGTTATGATAACAAAAAAAATAAAAAAAGATCCAAAAGTATTCGAAGTAAGCGATGAAGCTCGTCCACCTGAAAAAATAGTTGATTCTCCAATTCAGATAATTGAAGGTACTGGTTCAACGGCGCTGCTTGGTGTTAGTACATTCCATGGCGAAGGTGAGCCAGGTTTTGAAAGTAAAATAGAACCAAGGCAAACTCCGGAAGGAGAAACGGTTGTTGATCTTGTAAATGCTGTATCAAAACAAGTTGAAACATTTAGGGACAATCGAGTTGATGTTCCGAGAATGGAAGTAGTACCAGAAACTCGTAAAGTCTTTTTAACTGGCACATATATGCCAGGAGCTTCACTAACAATGTCCGATCAGCCTCTACCCCCCGAGCTTGTGGTAGAAGTATTTGATCGAGTATTGACAGCAGCCTAATAATACGTAATACTTATGGTATTCGTAAGAATATAAAAACTTAAAAAGTGAATAGAGTTCTGGCTGATAGCAATAAGTGCTACGCCTCTAGCTGTGTTTTTGTGTACTTAGAACGAACCTTGATTGTGTGAAATAAAATTTTTTAAACAAATATAAAATTTTAAGGAGATTCAAATGGCAAATATGCCATTAGGTGACCCACGTAGCTTTGATAAAAACCTCAGAGCTAGATATAGTCCAAGACCAACTCAATACTTAAATAGATCTACCAGTAGGTCTATGAGTGATATGGTTGCTCCAAAAATTGCTCCAGTGGTTAAACCGGCCCAGATTAAGTCAGTTGAACCAATCAAAACCATTGAAACTAGACAGTTTTCAAAACCAACTGAATTAGTTAATCGTCCGGTTGAAGATCCTGTAGCGGTTGTATCTGCAAAAGAACCAGAAGTTCAGTCTGAACTTGAGATAGTAGAAGCAATTTTAGCAGAAGAACCTGAGTATAGTCCCGAAACTGAAGAGATACTTAACAAGCAATTTGTTGCTCCGATTTATCTGAACAACTATGCAGGTGAGTATGAAGATAAAAAGTATAGTCGATTCAGCTTGAAAATGAATCAAATTACAAAGAAGTTTGCTGTTAGCGCTGCTCTTGTTTTAACTGGCTTGATAGTGGGTGTGTCTTTAATATTTATTGGATCACGTGACAAGAATATTGCTGATGCTCAGTCAAATGGCAGCACAACTAATGTTGGAGGTTTCGCACTATCTACAAATGTAAATCCAATAAGCTCGCCGCCATATTCATCAACTTCACAGCCTTCAAGTAGTGAAATTCAAACTTATAGCGTACCGGCAAATCAGCCCAAATATTTAATAGTTCCAAAACTAAATATTAATAGTATGATCAACCCCGTCGGTCTTAAAAATACTAATTATTTAGCAGCTCCTAGTAATATCTATAATATTGGCTGGTGGCAGCAAAGTAGTGTACCCGGTGAAACTGGCGCAGTTGTGCTTGATGGATTTACTACAAATGGAACTATTGGCGGAGTACTAAGTTCACTATCTAAACTTAAAGTTGGTGATACATTTACGGTTCAGACAGGGAATAATGCAAAAATAAATTATAATGTTGTTCAAATATCTAGTTTTGGTAAAAATAATTTGTCAATGGAACAGGCAATCACTCCATATAACTTATCCAAGCCTGGCCTAAATATTATTACGTGTAGTGGACAAACTTCTACGTGCCCAAGCTCAGTTTATGACAGCGTTGTTTACGCTGAGCAACAATAGCTAATATCTACTGTCGCATAGTGGACAGTCGTCTTCAGTCTCGTATTCTTCAATCAGCTTAGAAGTAGCAATCTTCCAGGGTTCATAATCATGGAACCCAACTAAGTCAGCGAATCTTCTTACAAAGCTTCCTATTCTCCCATAGAACTCAACGTGACCCCATCTAACAGCAGACCAAGTCTTGCCAGCGGCAAATACGTAAATAGGTCTTTTGGCTCTATAGGGCACCAGTTCTTTCTTATTTGCTATCCTAGTGATATTTTCTGCCACAAAATTACCATCGTAGATTGCGGTCTGAGCCATACCCGTATAAGGGGTATCGGCATTATCACCAATAACATAAATGCCAGGTTCAGCCTGAAGGAATTGGTCCACTCTTACTCGTCCCTTTTTTGACATTTGGAAGCCATGTTTGACGAAGAACGGATTATTTAATGTACCGGCTGTCCAAATTACACTGTGTGATCGAATTGGCCGATTGTTAACAGTTAATGCATCTGCAGTCTCTGCCTCAACAGTAGTATTCAATAATATCTTCACTCCTCTTTTTCTAAGATGTCGGGTCACTTTTCTAGATAGTTTCTTAGAAGAGTTCGGTAGGAGACGTGGGGCTGCTTCAACTAAATCGACATGGACGTTGGCGTCACCAAGCCCATGTTTTCGAATTATTCTATGGATATAATGTGGTAATACTCCAGCAAGCTCAATGCCGGTAGGCCCACCTCCAACGATCACGTAGTTATGATCCGGTTTACTTGCCTCGACAATTTGCTGATGCAAATGCCGCTTTAATCTATTCGCATCTTCGATTGTCTTTATGCCAAATGAGTATTCTTGAAGACCTTTAATTCCAAAGTAGTTAGTTTCGACGCCAAGTGCTAGTACAACTGCATCGTAATTATACTTATTACCTTTCTCGGTAATGACTTCGTGATTTTGTCTGTCTAAATCAACCATTGTGTCTTCAATAAGATTGATCGGTACTTTAGCAAAAACCTCAGTTAAGGGGATTGAGCTAATTGATTGTTTGCCGCCTGTAGCAGTCTCATAAAGAGTTGGGTAGTATCTGAAATCAGGGTGATCATGAATTAATGTAACATTAAAATGATGACTTGCAGCAAGATCTAAAGCAGCTTTTATACCACCGAAACCACCACCTACGATCACAACTTTATATTTAGCCAATTTTCCTACCCGTTAATAAGTTTTTATTAAGCTAATGTTAACACATTTTTAGGCTTCCCATAGATAGTCGTTGATATAAAACCTATAAATATGTAAGCTTAAGCTAATATGGAGCAGTTTATTGCTACGCTCAAACAAAAAGGTTTTGAGGGCGACATAGATGAGTCTGTCCAGATGAGAGACGACTACAGTCATGATGCGTCAATGTTTGAGATGATGCCAAAATTAGTTTTGTTTCCGAAGAATACTGAAGACGTTGAGAGAATTGTTTTATCCGTATCTGAGAGTAGGCTTAAAATGCCTGATCTCTCTATTACTGGACGAAGTGCAGGTACTGATATGTCAGGTGGAGCGATAAATGATTCAGTTATAGTAGATTTTCATAAATATTTTAACAAAGTTGCAAATGTGTCTGAGCATTTTGCCAATACTCAACCAGGTGTTTACTATCGTGATTTCGAGAAACTTACATTTCAGAAACATGCACTGGTACCTAGTTTTCCAGCTTCTCGTGAACTTTGTACTGTTGGTGGTATGGTAAATAATAACTCGGGTGGTGAGTTATCGTTACGTTATGGTAAAACTGAAAATTATGTCACTTCACTTCAAGTTGTTCTGGCTGACGGGAAGCCATATATCCTAAAGCCACTCAATATAAGTGAACTAAAAGCTAAAATGACACTCAAAACATTCGAAGGCGATATATATAGGAATATGTATGAGTTGCTTGATAAAAATTATGATGTAATTAAAAAAGCCAAGCCAAATGTTTCTAAAAATTCCACTGGATATAATCTATGGGACGTATGGGACAAAGACAACGGTATCTTCGATCTTACAAAATTATTTGTTGGTGCTCAGGGAACTTTGGGTTTTGTAACAGATATAAATTTTAGGCTAGTAAAACAAGAACCATACTCTGGGGTACTAGTTTGTTTTATGAAAAATATAGATAATCTGGGTCAGATAATCAATGCAGTGCTACCTCATAAGCCAGCTAGTTTTGAGTCTTTTGATAATTACACTATCTGGTTCTCGATTAAGTTTATGCCATTCTTTAGAAAGACAATTGGATGGGGTGGTTTAATTAAACTGGCATTCAGTTTATTGCCCGATGCACTTATATTCTTCAAGGGAATTCCTAAAATGATTCTTTTAATTGAATTTACAGGACAGTCGCAGGAAGAAGTTGATAATCAGATTAACTCAATGCAAGCCGAACTAAAAAGGGATTTCAAGTTAGAAGGTATGGAAGATGATGATACTGCCAAGAAAGCCTGGAAGTTTAGAATTATGCGACGGGAAAGTTTTAATTTGCTTAGGAAAAAAGTTAAAGACAAGCACACAGCACCATTCATAGATGACTTAGTGGTCCCACCATCACATTTGGTTGATTTCCTACCAAAGCTAAGAGTTTTATTAAAAAAGTACAATCTTCTCGCAACAATTGCTGGCCACGTTGGAGATGGAAATTTCCATGTAATACCACTGATGAAAATTGAAGAAGAGTCTGAGCGAGCCAAACTAGAGCCAGCGATGAAAGAAGTTAATGAATTGGTTCTAAGTTATGGTGGTTCACTGTCTGGCGAGCACAATGATGGGTTAGTAAGAGGACCATGGCTAGAAGAAATGTATGGTAAAGACGTGTTAAATCTTTTCAAGGATGCTAAACAAATATTTGATCCAAATAATATGTTTAATCCGCATAAGAAAACAGATGCAAGTTGGGTATATAGTATGGCTCATGTTCGTCAACACTTCTAATTTTTAAATTTTGAAAGTATAATCATAAGTATAAAAAGGATTTTGAGAATATAAATGCCAGACTTTGTGTTAATAATTACTTGCTTATTGTTTTCTTTCGTAGGCGTTGCACTATCTGTCGAGATTGGACATTGTTTAGTAGCAGTTCAACCTAAACTAACCTCTAAATCAACTGACAATGTTCTTACAAATTATTCATCGTGGGTAATATTGGATACATTACTCGAACTTTTAATTCTTGGAATACTGACTTTAGTTACCTATTCGTATTTTGTTTTTAATAACTCAATTACTTGGTTTTTAGTGATCTCATTGCTCGCTTTGTTTATTAAGACTTCAAACATGACATTTATTCATCATAGGTATAAAAAGCCCTGGTTAAATAAATCATATTTGTTATTTAGCTACATTACAGTAATTAGCCTTGGTTCATTAGGCGTGTATCTGGTAACTGGTAAGCAGTTTTGGCAAACAAGCGTTGGCTGGACTTTAATAGTAACAATTTTACTTGGCGTAACAGTTACCGGGCTAAGTTATATTAATCGTACTTCGGCTCTAGATAAAAGCATTAAACTTAAACAGCTTCTTCAGTTAATATTTGTGTTTTGGCTTCTATTTATGGGTTTTGTTTATCCAATAGTTCTCCAGCACTACAATAGTAGTCTAATTGGAATAAGCTTATCTATAATGGAAGCCGTTGTTATTGGGGGAGTAATAGGCTATACAATTTCGACAATTCAACAAAAGAAACCACATGAGCTTTATCAGTATTGTTTCTTAATCAGCCTGTTGGTGACATTCTTAATTGGTTGGAATAATAGACCATACCTCATATTAGGAAGAATACCTATAAATCAGATATTTAAACTAAATGCATTCCATAGTTCACTGTCTTGGTTGGCCTGGCTAGTGTTACTACTAATGATTTTCCTATTAATTAACGCCATATACCTTGTATGTTCTTTATTGTTTAAAGGGCATACTAAACGACTAATTCATCATTTGAAATAAACCGTTTATTTTATAGTGTCAACAAGTCCTTTTAAAACTCTGTTTAGGTAAACAATATCTTCAATAGCCGCCTTGTGATAACGGTCATCCATTTGCTCCCTGTATATTTGGAAACCTGGGAAACTAGTATCTGTATCTTTCCTCATACTATATGCAGTCATATGGCTTCTGCCATCTGGTTGTAGTTCTACTTTAGTTGCTTGTAGCTGCCAAGACTTATTATCATATTCCCAAAGTGAAATTGACCAGGTATTTGATTCATAAGTTGCCTGTTTATTCCACCAATAGTAAGGTCCTTGGTCGTTTGCTAAATTACTTGAAGGTTCTTTACGAGAACTTACACCTGTTTTAGCATATGATTTTGCAT
Organism: uncultured bacterium; assembly: GCA_963699195.1. Lineage (GTDB taxonomy): Bacteria > Patescibacteriota > Saccharimonadia > Saccharimonadales > DATKHC01 > JBBQBA01. The sequence goes on from OY969420.1 coordinate 485,921, forward strand.
AATGGATTGACTCTTCTTTAAGTTCTTCTACCTGATCGGGAGTTAATCCTTCGCTGGCGTTATCATCTGTCTTTGGACTGCCGTTGTCCGGCGGTTCCTGGGGCGCAATTGTCTCATTCAATTTATTCTCATCTATTGTTTGAGCTGGTTGTGTTTGGTCATCCATATGTCTATGATTATAAACCATGATGGTTGATTGGATATAGTTTTATTAGCGTTTTAATCATTCCTCTTATGGTTAATTGAGAAAAGCGATATATAATTTTAGTAATAAAGAAGTATAGGGAGACCAAATGGAAGGTAATCAAGAAGAAGACCAAACTTATTCTAGCTTAGGCTTTAAACGACTGCTTATAGTAGTTCTTATCCTTTTGATTATAGTAGCTGTAGTAATAGCGATTATTATTAATGTACGAGATAACAATGCCAAACAAAAAGTGGCTAACTCCGGCAAATCAACATCTACAAGCCAAAAATCGACATCTAGTGACACTAAATCGTCATCATCTACCCCTTCAACATCGACCTCGACTAAATCTACTTCTTCTTCATCTCCTTCTAAATCTACCTCAGAATCAAAATCCACTTCAAGTAGCTCAAACAAAACAAAGGCTACAAGTCCTGGCCTTCAAAACACTGGTTCGGGTGACACGGTTGGGTTGTTTGTCGGAGTGTCAGCACTAGCTGGAACTCTACATTATATTTACAAGAGAAAAACTAGTCAGCTACAGGGCTAACTAGTTTATTGCATCTTGTCTCGACTGGCTAATAATAGAAACATACAATAAACTATCTATAGTAAGATTCAATTGATTTTGAATTAGATAATACCAATATGAAGAAATTCAATCGTTTCCTAAAATCGTTTAATAGATACCAAAAGAAACATAGGTTCCTGGGTTTTCCATTGGCGGTATTTAAACGTTATAGCGAAGATAATGCCGGTAATCAAGCTGCACTACTGACTTATTTTGGTTTCGTATCTTTGTTTCCTTTACTAATGATCCTTTTTACCGTCCTAAACCTTCTGACTAATCATAATACCGGAATTGAGTACAGAGTGATTGATGGCGTAGTAAGCTATTTCCCGGTATCAGCACAAGAGATATTCAATAATATTCATAGCTATCACAAAACAGGAATTGATCTGTTTATTGGACTTTTAATAACACTGTATGGTGCTAGGGGTATAGCTAGTGCTCTACAAAACACATCTAATAATTTATGGCGAATCCCTAAAAAAAGAAGACCAGATTTTTGGCATAGTCTAGCTCGAAGCATTGGCATAATAGTGCTGGGTGGCGGAGGTATGATTATGACTACCGTAATTCTAAGCTACACAAATAATATTTCCAGTAAGGGTGGCTTCTTTAAGATGTTAGTTACCTTGTTCGCCTTACTTCTCAATATTTTAGTGTTTGCCTTAGTCTTTCGCATGGCAACCGCCAAAGAAGTTAGAACCAGATGGTTATTATCTGGAGCTATAGTGGCTGGTGTCTTTTGGCAGATTCTTCAAAGTTTCGGTAGTTTCTTGGTACTACACCAACTAAAACGATCAAGTGAACTATATGGGGTCTTTGCACTAGTACTCGGTATGTTATTTTGGATTTATCTACAGGCGGAGGTCACTCTACTTGCAATGGAAGCAAATATAGTTCAAAGACAGATATTATGGCCGAGAGACCTGTTTGAATCTGAAGAAGATTAAGTTATTTTTTGTCAATTTCTTGAGTTTGTAGCTTCTTGAAACGGTATCGGGCAGGTATGATGGCAACCATGACAACTGCAAGATAGGTTATACCAGCAATACAGGCGCTAGTCAGTGAGCTATGTGTAGCGATTACAAGTACGGTACCAGTTGCAAAAGTAGATCCAATCAAACCATAAGTTACATTGAATTTTCTCTTACTAGGTTGAAGGAATAGATAAACAGAATAAGTAATACTCGATAGAGCAATTACTATGTGGCCGATAAGTAGTAGAGCTATCATTAGGTAAATAATAACATATCTCCTTATGTTTCAAAAAACGAATGAATATGTCAAAACTAAAGGGATTACTTTATAAAATTATTAACAGAAATCAAAAAACAAAATACCAGCAATACTATTAAGGACGAGGAGAACATCTGTCGTGCCCACAGCTCGTTTTTAACAGTCTTAAGACCATATAAGCCCTTGAGCAGCCAAGCTAGGCCAACAACCAATATAACGACTAAATAAATGTTGCCAGTATAGCCATTTGTTCGAAGTAGTATCGTTGCAATAATAAATGAAACTATGTAGAGAAGTATCTGTATTTTGGTTATTTTCATACCGACTTTTACGGGTAGTACAGGTAGTTTAGCAGCTGTATAATCTTTGATTCGATACATCGCAATTGCATAGAAGTGTGGCATCTGCCAAATTGCGAGAATGAAAAACAATATGACAGCACCAGAATCTAAGTTTCCGGTTACCGCACAATAGCCAGCAACTATGGGGGTGGCGCCGGAAATACTCCCAACCAACGTCCCATGAACTGATTTTCGTTTAGATATGCCATACAAAACTAAGTAGTCTATATATCCAATAAGTCCAATTATTACTACCAAGTCTGAAGTAAAAATCCCAAGTATTGCAAAACCAAAAATCCCAAGTATTGAGCCAAACACCATAGCGTTTATTGTTGGTATATGGCCCATTACAAGAGCTCTTTTTTCAGTACGCGACATAACACGGTCAATATCACGGTCTATATAGTTATTGAAAACACATCCAGAACCAATAACACATGACACGCCTATCACAGTTGTTATTAAAGTTAGCAAGTTTACGTTGCCCTTAGCAGCCAGTAGGAAACCAGCAACTACAGTAAGAGCATTCCCGTATATAATCCCGGGCTTAGTAAGATTATAGTAATGCTTTATCAACTCTAGAAACCACCTCCCTGGTTATTCATGTATTGGTTTTGTTGTTGTGGAGTCATTCGATAATTTAGGTTATTCATTATCCATATTGAACCAAACACCAGAATAAGAACTACCATAATCATGAACAATAAAACAAAAAGTTTCCATCTTGGTTTAGTTTCCCGGCCTAAGTGCAAAAAGAAAACTAATTGTATTAAGAATTGAATCAGAGCCAAACCAACTATAGCGGCAATAATAGTATCCACTGAGAACTTTCTTTGAACTACTAGATCGTAGGCCATGAGGGTAAGAAAAATCGACAGTACAAAGCCACTTATATAAGTTTTGAGTGATCCCTCGGGTTTTTTTCTAGGTTTACTCATTTGCCCAATGCTCCCATTAGATAGACAATTGTAAAAATAAATATCCAGATAATATCCAGAAAATGCCAGAAAATACTAAACAAAGTTAATCTTCTAATATTGTCTTTAGTAAGACCACCACCAAATACCTTAATCATTAGTACCAAAAGCCAAAGTAGACCGACGGTAATATGCAGTCCATGTGTACCAACTAAGGCAAAATAAGATGACAAAAACCCGCTTCGTCGCCAACTATCTCCAGTTATCGCTAAATGTCTAAATTCGGTTAATTCTAGTATTAAGAAGAGAAGACCTAGGGCGAAAGTAACGCTAAACCAAAATAGTGCATGATTTTTCTTGTTATTTCTAACAGACAAAATTGCCAGCCCACAAGTAAAACTACTAGTTAGAAGGGCAATGGTTTCGGCTAGAACATAGGGCAAGTGAAAAAGCTCGGCACCGGTTGGACCACCAAAAGTGTTTCGATGAAGTACGGCATAAACTGCAAATAGGCTTGCAAATAATACGCAGTCGGTCATTACATAAAGCCAGAAACCAAATGTAGTCTTATCGGCCTGTTCTTTTAGGACTAAAGTATTTTCTCCGTTCATGCCAATTTCTTCCTTCTAATGTTTGCGAGCTCAGTCTCTCTAACTTCAGCTGCTGGGATCACATATTCAGTATCGTCACTGGTGCTCCTTATAATAACTGTCAGAATTACGCAAAATAGTGCAACAATACTAAGCCACCAAATGTGCCAGACCATTCCAAACCCAAACAATAAACTAAAGCCACCAATAAATACGCTAGCTGCAGAATTATTTGGCATTACGATATCTTTATAGTGAGGTTCTTCTGGGTGTTTATGCTTTTTCATTTCCCAAAAAGCATCTCACTATTAACTTTAGGAATTACTGCAAAATTATATGCCGGAGCAGGTGAGGATACTGACCATTCTAGGGTTCTTCCGTCCCATGGGTCGCCAGTTAGTCGATATTATCTTTTCGTTGGAAGAAGCTGACTATTTGTTGTAGAACGATAAGGCTAAAACCAATAGCAATGACTCCAGCACCAATACCGGCAACTATAAATAGTGGTTGCCAGCCCATTGAAGCGCTGTAGTGATCAATTCGTCTGGTTGCCCCCATTAGTCCAAGAATATATAAAGGAACAAAGGCTAGTAAGAAATCCAATAAACCAGAACCAGAAAGAATATTTGCCAATAATTTCATTTAGTTTGAAGCCAAAGAACTTTGGGAACCAATACATTAGCCCAGCAAAGTATCCAAACAAAACCCCACCGACAATCATTGTATGAAAGTGAGCCACTAGAAAAAGGCTATTATGTAGTTGAAAATCGGCTGGTGGTACAGCCATTACTACACCGGCAACACCACCAACGGTGAATAGTCCAATAAAACCCATGAACCAATACATAGGGGTAGTAAAATCTGATCCTTCCCCTAAACATAGTAAATAACCAATTAAATATTTTCACACCTGTCGGTATTGCAATAATCATAGTCATAATTCCAAAGAATCCATTTACATCAGCTCCAGCACCCATAGTAAAGAAGTGATGCAGCCAAACACTAAATGAAAGAACCGTAATGGCACCAAGCGCCCAAACCATAGTTTTATAACCAAAGATTGGTTTTCTGGAAAAGGTGGATACAACTTCAGAAAATACGCCAAAAGCCGGCAATATTAATATATAAACTTCAGGATGTCCCCATGCCCAAATCAGATTAACGTACATCATAACATTTCCCCCTCCACTGGAGGTAAAGAAATGTGTACCAATTGTTCTATCAAGTGCTAAGAGTGCTAAGGTAACTAGTTAAAATTGGAAAAGCAAAAACAACTAAGCAGCATTGCACTAGTACGCTCCATGCAAACATTGGCATTTTCATCAAACTCATACCCGGTGCACGCATTTTAACAATCGTCGTTATGAAGTTAACCCCTGATAGTAAGACTTCCAATACCTGCAATTTGCAGAGCTCCAAATCCAATAATCCACTCCTACTCCAGGACTATATCTAAGCTCAGATAGTGGCGGATAAGCCAGCCAACCGGCTGCTGAGAATTCACCAATGCCGAGAGACAGATTAACAAGTAGCATTCCAGCCACAAATAGCCAAAAACTAGTTAAGTTTAAAAACGGAAAGGCCACATCACGAGAACCAATTTGTAAAGGCAATATCAAGTTTATAAGACCAAACATAAGTCCCATGGCGACAAAAAATATCATGATTGTTCCATGAGCAGAGAAGACTTGTTGGAAAGTATTTGATGAAAGTACGCCATGTGATGCACCAACAGAAGTAGCTTGTTGGGCTCTCAACATTAGGGCATCTGCTCCACCGCGTGACTAGCATTAACAATGCAACTGCAATGTACATAACGCCAATGCGTTTAGGATCAACTGAAGTTAGCCATTCTTTCCATAGCCATTTCCATTTTTTCTTATAGGTTAAAAAGATAACTATAGCGATGGCGCCTACACCAATCGATATTGCTGCACCGGCAGTAATTGGTGTAGTAGGGAATGAGCTAGCATTTAATCTTCCAAGTAAATTTGCAAACACCAACATTACATACTCATCCCTTGCATACCCTCTGTTTGTAACTGTTGGATATTAGGTATCGATTGTGTACGATTACTTTTATCCGGATTTGCAGCCGCAGTAGTTGGTACTAAATATTTATAGACAATATTATTATACAAGTCTTGGTCTGTAGTAGCGTAGTAAACAATAGGATTATTTTCACTTGGTATGGATATTTTATTGTATTCAGCCAGTGATAGTTTATTGTTGCTATGTTGAATAGAATCAGCCCAATTATTAAAAGATTCCGCCGAGGTTGATCTTGCGGTAAATGTCATTCCTGCAAAACCATTTCCAGATATATTTGCAGAGACACCATTATAGGTTCCATTACCACTTGCAAGTAAGTGCAGCTGTGTCGACATACCGGGCATGGCATAGATTTGACCGCCTAGCTGAGGTATCCAAAAAGAGTTCATTGGAGCATCAGAAGTTATATTAAAGTCAATTGGTGTATTGTTTGGTATTTGAAAATAATTGATAGTTGCTATTTTTTGATCAGGATATATAAATAGCCATTTCCAGTTCATGGCTACAACCTGTATTGTCAGGGGTTTAGTATTTGATACGAGCGGCCTGTATGGGTCTAGTGAGTGACTACTCCTCCAAGCGACAACTGCTAGGATTGAAATTAAAATTGTTGGGATTACCCACCAAACTGTTTCAGCAAAACGATTACCATCTAGTTCGGGTGAGTACTTAGACTTAGTGTTGCCTTCTCTATATTTCCAGGCAAATACAACAAGAAGAGTAAAGACCGGTATAACAACCAATAGTGATAACAATAGCGCGAAAATAATAAGGTGATATTCTTTGAGCGCAATTGGTCCTTTAGGATTTAGAACCGCAATATTCTGTTTGCTAAGATACATAACTGCACGAGTTACAAACATCAAAAAAATGATGATTGCAAAGAAGAGAAAAAGTTTATGTTTATTATAAGTTTTTTTCATAAGTCAGCTAAAACTTAACACAATTACCCCGTAAGCTTATGCCTATACTATATCACTTTTAAAGGTATTTCGGACTTGGTTTTAATCTTCTGCTGTATAGTATTGATACATGAAGAGTTTTGATGTTGCCAAACTATTAGACACACCCAAGCTTCCTAGTTTTCTTGAAATGCTCGAAATAGAACTGGATAAAGTATTGGTTTCCGACCATTCAATAATTCGAGACCCATCAAGTCGATTAGTAAGTGCGAAAAGCAAAAGGCTCCGGCCATCATTACTTATGGCCATCGTTGATGGATCTGGCTCTAAGGTAAATACGAATGTAGTAGCTAGTGCAGTTGCAATTGAATTAGTTCATATTGCCAGCCTTGTACACGATGATATCATTGATCATTCAAATACCAGATGGGGTGTACCAACTATCAATTCCAAAGAGGGAACTGAACGAGCAATTATGATGGGAGATTACCTTTTCTCTAAGGCAAATCAACAGGCAGCAAAAGTTGATGCCAACGTAGCTCTAATTATTGCAAAAACAATCGAGAGTTTATGTATTGGCGAGATGCTAGAAATAAATGATGCACATAATCTTTCAAGATCAATTGAATCATTAGTTCGAACCATCGAAGGGAAAACAGCCTCGCTTATGTCGGCAAGCTGTCAAATTGGAGCGTTTTGTAGCAATCTATCAGATGCCGACGTAGTAGCATTGTCTCAATTTGGTAAATTATTTGGAATGTCATTCCAGTTTATTGATGATATTCTAGATTTTCTATCTTCAGAAAAAATACTTGGTAAGCCTACTGGCAATGACGTTAAAGAGGGTATCTATACATGTCCAGTAATTATTTCTCTAAATTATCAAAAAGGCGATTCAATAAAAAAATTGCTTAACAAAAAGACTTATTCAAATAATTCAGAGTTAGTAGACAAGTTGATTGCAAATGATTCAATGGAGCAATCAATAATGTTAATTCATGAATATAATAATCTGGCTAAACGATGTATTGAAAAATTGAAAAATCAGAAACTCAAAAAAAGATTATATGCACTTCCAGATTCATACTCAAATTGGGCACTAAATAATCTTGTAGAACCAAAGTATAAGAAGTTTGTAGCAAACTCATAACACTATTCTAATAAGCGATTAGATGTTACAATACTGCGACATATTAAAAGGAATAATGAATGCCCAACGCTCAAACAAGTGAAGTTGAACCTGTCCATAGTATAGAAAGTATCGAATCCAAAATTGCAACAATGACACGGGACGAACGATTAATTGCTTATGGCGGAGTAACTGCTAAGTTGACTATGATGCAACAAAAGCCTGGTTTTACACGAAGAATCGCGATAGGCGATTCATTTGCAGCAGAGTTCGCCGCTAACGAGCGAGAGAAAGCACAACTAGATGCATTTATTGGTGACATCAATCGTTCCACGCCTCAAGAAACCGACCAACACTAAATATTATGCAAGCACTAAATCATATGGTATTTGGAAGTCTAATTGCAGTTACTGTTAGTGATCCAGTTATTGCGGTACCGGCAGCCCTTGCTTCGCATTTTGTACTTGATTCTATTCCGCACTATGGTGATGATCCAAAAGCACGCATGGGTAGCCGAGCATACAATTACAGAATACTGCTTGATATATTAGCTTGCACGCTAGTAATGCTACTTTTTTTGAGTCTTCATCCGAAAGATCCAACTCTAGTATTGGTGTGCGGGTTAATAGCAATACTACCAGATATTTTTTGGCCACTTGCCCTAATAGTTAAACAAAAAGGACCACTTTGGTCATTCTTTAAATTTCATAAAAAAATTCAAACCGAAAGCCCAAGAGGCATATATATTGAAATTATTTGGTTTATTCTAACAACTGCCCTCGTAATTGAGCTTATATAAAGCCTTAACTTCCGGTATAACCTCCGGAATATTGCATTACCGTGTATGCCCAAGTTATAGAAAATACGACCAATACTAAAGCGTACGCCATCGGTTTATCTTTTAACTTTTCATATAGCATGATTTGTATTGGAAAAGCCATAAGTGCATATCGATCAAATCCGCCAAATTGCCCACCCACAAGAGGGATAAGTAAAAAACAAAATGAGTAGATTGCGAAACTTTTACGCTTGTTCCACCAATATATAACGGACAATACTAACAACGCTAGGAAGAAAATGTTAAGGACATTAAACGAATTCTCTAAGGTATAGAAATAACTAGATCCCTCATGAACCCATCCATGGCTTTCTTGGGCAGTAATAAACGCTAAGGGTTTGTTAAATCTATTCAAAAGATAAGACATGTATGTTGCAAGGCCTAAGCTGCCAACCATTGCGTAGGCTACGATTTTCCAAATTTTTTCTCCTTGTTCAAGTAATATTAAGACCAAGAATAGCAACAAAAACATACCAGTTATGTGAGTGGCTGTGGCAAAAAGAACGAAAATAACTGAGATTAGGTACCTTTTATTCAGAGCATAATATATTGATGCTAAAGCCAAAAATGCAAATAGACTTTCCGTATACGTTGCTATTAGAAACACCCCCGTAGGAAAAAGGACAAATAGAAGTAGAGCCCTAATAGCTTCTTGCGCTGGGACTTTATAGAGTTTTTTTATGATCTTAAGATAAAAATATAACGCACCAACTAAACTCGCCCAACTTATTAACAGTGCGCTATATAATGCAGAACTAACTACTTTATTGACTACGTGAATGAGGATTGGATAAAGAGGAAAGAAATTAGCTTTACCAACTCTTGTATAGCCCTTGAGGCTTAATTTTATATAATCTGGCCCATCCCAATCAGAAATAAAACTGAGATGATTTTGGGGCTCTTTATTGTAATGGGCTATATGTGCGGGATTTACTGGAACTACTTTATTGTTATACCAACCCAATGAAAGCCCAGCTAGTATAACTGTAAGCGCAACAATAAGTGCAATTAAGATGTCTTTACTTAGTACGTAATTCTTTAAACGCTTATATCTGGAAACTGGTTTAGCTTTAGCTTTAGGCATGTCCCTATTTTATGCTACTTTATTTATCTTGGCGCCATTTAGAAGTAGCAGGGATCTTTGATTTATCAATTCTATCAGCATACTTCTTGGCTATATTAGTTATTTCCTCCATGAGCCCTGAATCTAGTGTAATGGGCTCTAGGCCAAGAGATAGAAACTGATTATTCTCAACAACTAAATCATTTTCTTCCGCCTCAACTCTTGGGTTGGGAACGTGTTCTATGCCCACACCACTTAGTTTGGATATTTTCTTTGCAAGGTCATTTATACGATGTGTCTCAGTAACTTGATTAAATATTGCTGGTCTGGTTCGATCTGTTGGTGGATTATTCACGGCAAGTTCAACGCATTGTGCAGTATTTTGGATATGAATAAATGCCCTAGTTTGATTCCCTTTACCATTTACGGTCAGAGGATAACCGATAGCTGCTTGACTTAAGAACCGGTTTAGAACGGTTCCATAATCGCCGTCGTAATCAAATTGATTAATTAATCTTACATCGCGTTTTGTTTGATCAGTATCAGTTCCCCATACAATACCTTGATGTAAATCAGTTGTCCTAATGCCGTATAGACCATTGTAGAATGATAAAAGTTGATGATCCAATACCTTGGTGGTGTGATATACGGAACCCGGTTTAGGTGGGTATACAATCTCTTTCTCTTGCTCACCATCGGGTGTATCAAACCTAACTTTTAGGCGACCCTCTGGTATCGGAGCTTTACCAGTTTGACCATAACCATACACGCCCATTGTTCCCAAATGAATGACATGAGCGTCAACGCCGGTTGCATATAGTGCCACCATTAAATTATTGGTTCCTCTTACATTATTATCTACCGTATAACGCATAGTAGAAGGACTCTTTTGCGAATAAGGTGCAGATCTTTGCTCTGCAAAATGTATTATCGTATCTGGTTTTAGATCGCCTATAAGTTTGGTTAATTTAGCTGGCTCTTTAGCAACATCAATTTTTACGAAAGCTATTTCTTTACTTTTTCCAGCAACCTCTTTCCAGGCTGAGAGCCTTTTTGCTAACGGTAACCTTGGAGTTAGTGAGTCAACTCCAAGCTCTTTATCTATTTTTTGGCGACTAAAATTATCAACTATTGTAACGCGATGACCTGCTTCAGCAAGATGTAGAGATGTTGGCCAGCCGCAAAAACCATCACCGCCTAAAACAAGTATTTTTGACAATTTAGTACCCTTCTTCTTATAAATAAAATTTAAACACGTTCTGAAAATATTATCTATAGAATCATTGTTTTATGTCCAGTTTATAAGCAGAATATCCCTAGTCGTTGTTTCCCGATTGAACAGGTTTTCTGATAAAGTTTTTGTATTTTGCATGGAGTAGTATTGTCATCACGAACATAAGCCCTAGAAATAAAATGAAGACTGCTCGATCAATTATGCTGGCAGAAATTATATTTGCGCTTGAAATGTGATGCAGGTGTCGACTGAGTAATAAGAAAGATTCACGTATGCCAATTGCTCCAGGTGTAAGCGCAACAAATAGTGAAAAGTTAGCAGCTCCTGTATAGGTAATAGCTTGGTGAAGTGAAATATTTGGGTTTACATAATGCAGCTCGACAGCAAATATGGCTATTTGAACAATCGATTGAAATAAGGTCGCCAAAATAAGATAAAGCAAACTCTTCTTGTTTAAGTTTAAGATTTCTAGTTTAGTTTTACTTTTATATCTATAAAAGTAAATAACTCCATAGGCCACGGAACCGATAATAATTGTTGCAAGAATGGTTTGCCATAATGGACTGCTAAATGCCAGTAACAAAATAATACTTACAATTGCATAAATCATAAAGTATAGAAGTGAAACGTAGATATAATTTCGGTAAGCTAAGTTTTTTACTTTTTTTAGATAAACACCCCTAACAGCAATTCCACCTTGTCCTGGAATAAAAAAATTAACAAGTACCGAATAGGCGTTTAATAAGATGTTCTCCTTTAAATTTATTGTCTTATTACAAATAGTAAGACTTACAAATAGTAGAATGACTAGGGCAAAGAACCAGAGTATATATAAGAGAATCAACCATAAGATTATATAAGGGGAAATATGCGCTAAACTCCTGATTATATATTCATGACTAGAAATGTAATAACCAAAAGCAGCTAATGTTATTAGGACTAAGGTAATAGCAATAATAAGTCGATATCTATGTTTCATGATTTATATAAAGTATATAGTTTTATGTTGGGTAAAGGTAATAGTCAGAAAAAATTAGTATAATAGATGTTAACTCTATGAAAAAATTTTCTAACTGGGTGTATAGTTTATTAAATTCTCGTGGTTTTTTGCTGTTTATTTTAATATTTTTCCTGTTTGAGGCTGCTTGGATTGCAGTATCTGCAGCTTACCCGCAAGCATTTGATGAAAATTTTCATTTTGGCTTAATTAAGATATATTCTCATCATTGGTCACCATTTTTAAGCTCACAGCCAGCAGGAGGCAATCAATATGGGGCTGTTGCTAGGGATCCGTCATACCTATATCACTATTTGATGAGCTTCCCCTACAGAGTCATAGACACTTTTGTACACGGAACGATTAGACAAGTTATTACGTTGAGATTTATTAATATATTGTTATTCGCGGTTGGTCTTATACTATTTAGGAAAATTCTATTAAGAGCCAAGGTTTCAAAATCGCTTGCGAACGTTAGTATTCTACTGTTTACCTTGATCCCGATTGTGCCTCAGCTCGCAGCCCAGATAAATTACGATAATTTATTGTTTCCTTTAGTTGCCTGGTCGGTACTGCTTGGGTTTGATTTAATTGACCAATTAAAGAAGAAAAAACCATCTTCCAAAACTATCATAACTATCGCAAGCGTGTGTTTGTTAGCTAGCTTAGTTAAGTATGCCTTTTTACCGATATTTCTAGTGTTGGGAGTTTTTCTGCTTGTAATTTTGCACAGAAATTTCCGACATAACTACGGCGGTTTCTTTAAAAAATTGCTGACAGACTGGAAAAGACAGTCAGTGAAAATTAAATTTCTATTAATTGCAATGTTTGTAATAGCGCTTGGTCTATTTATTCAAAGGGATGTAGTCAATTTAGTTAAATACCACTCTGTCGAGCCAAGTTGTAGCGCCGTATTAAATGTTTCAGATTGTAAGGCTTATAGCGTATGGGATTATAACTATACTCAGCACATAAGCTTTGAAAAGTATATATCGGATGGCCATCAGCTAATCAATCCAATTTCGTATACTGTCGAATGGGTATATTGGATGTGGTATCGATTGTTCTTCGCTGTCAATGGTCCAGTCAGTAGTTTTACTAATTATCCGCCCCTACCACTGCCAAGCGCCGCTGCAATTTTGCTAATCGGAGCAGGCATTTTCTTATTCTTCAAATATTGGCGACAGATTTTTGATAATAATATATATCTGGTACTTTTATTTTGTATCAGTCTAGTGTATCTTTTGGTTCTATTTGCCCAGGGCTATTCAACGTATCATTATACGGGCGTGCTTGAAAATATGAATGGGCGATATTTATTGCCAATTACCCTTTTAGCTATTGCAATATTTGCGAGATCTTTAAGTATAGGTTTAAAAAACCATCAGAGTCTAAAAACAATACTAGTATGCGCTGTTCTATTATTGTTCCTCCAGGGAGGTGGTTTATTTACATTTATTGCAAGGAGTGATGATACTTGGGATCTTCAGAATCCTACAGTTGAGAAGGTTAATAATACGGCTCGTAAAATTACTAACCCTATTATCCTAAATGGAAATAAAAATTACTCGACTAGTTATTGGTTCTTTAATTAGTCTTCTTTATCCTTATCTTTTTTGTCTTTGAAGAATTGTTCACGTTTTACTACTTCCAATACATCTTCAATCAAAGACCTATTTACCCTTATTAAATTAGCAACAATACCTAGGGTAAATGAAACAAACGAGGCATTTAGAAGTACGGTACCAATTATTAAAGACTGTATATGGTGCGGTCCATTGGCGTTCTTTACGGTAAAGTCCAAATATAAATAGTGAATGAATGGTATAACACCGGCGATAAATAATATCCCACCAATTGTCAGAAAGACAGTGTAGGGCCTATACATCGTAAAACTGTTTAGCATTGCGACCATACTTTTTCGAACATGTTCGGATGATGACTTAAATAGCCTGGATTCTCGAGTCTTTGGATTAGTTTTGATTTTAATATGAGCTATAGCTAATCGCTTATTTGCTGCCTGAATGGTGGTCTCGGCAGCAAAGTTAAAGCGGCCAATAAGATTTAATTTAATGGCAGTTTCTTTAGAGTAAGCCCTGAAACCGCTGGTGCCGTCTGGTATATCTGTGCCAGCAGCAAAGTTTAATACTCCGGTTCCAAATTTCTGTAGAAACTTCTTGGTTGGACTGAAATGTTCTATTGTCTGAGTATCGCGGTCGCCAATTACAGTGTCGGCTGTGCCATCCATGATTGGCCTGATAAGATCTGGGATTCTCTCCTGCGGATATTGATTATCGCCATCAGTTAATACCAATATATCTGCACCTAATTCTAAAGCCCTCTGTATACCGTCTCTTAGTGCATGGGCTAGACCTCTCACTGTTGGCGTGATGAACGAACTCTTTAACACCTAAGCTCTTGGCCACAGCCACAGTATTGTCTGTCGATCCATCATCAATAACTACTATTTCAATGTCATCTATGCCCGGAATTGATTTGGGAATGGTTTCAAACACCAGCGGAAGTGTTTTCTCCTCGTTTAGACAAGGAATCATAATAACTAGTTTCATAACGATTAAACTTTACCTTGATAATCTGTATATAACCTGCACACAGTATGTATCTATACTGGCATAACTTCGGTGGATATACAACTCCATACTAATGCATATATGACCACTTAATTGATAAGGTACCCCATTTTTGCTATATTAGCGGCATAGCTTAAGGTAATCAAAGCAGCCTGAAATTAATATTGTTTGGAGAGAAAATGGCGACAGCACAGGGTCCTTTGCCCGGATTTAGAGATTTACTAGCAGAACAAATGCTACCACGGGATCAAGTCGTTGAAATTATAAAGAACGTCTATGAATTGTATGGTTTTGTGCCCCTGAAGACCCCCGCTCTTGAACTGCAATCCACATTGGCTGCTGCTCAATATGGTGATGAGGGCGATAAGCTGACATATGCCTTTGAAGATAATGGTGGCCGTAAGGTTGCAATGCGTTATGATCACACGGTTCCACTAGCTAGAGTAGTTTCTCAGCACGGCGCTAAGCTACCAACTCCATATAAACGCTACGTATTGGCTGACGTTTGGCGAGGCGAAAGACCACAGGCTGGTAGGTATAGGGAATTTGCCCAATTTGATGCGGACATTATTGGCTCATCAAGCTATCTTGCTGATACCGAAGTTCTAGCAATGACAGCAGATGCTATGAGTAAACTCGGCTTGAAGGTTAGCATTCGAGTTAATGACCGAAGACTACTCCATGGACTGGCTGAGTCTTGCGAATTGAATGAAAAGAAAGACTTCACAAAACTTGTTACAACCATTGATAAAGTCGATAAGATTGGTATGGACAGCGTTCTAGATGAAATGCAAAACCTATTCGGTGCAAAAACCAAGGATACGGTTTATATGTATTTAGTTATTTCAGGTTCTAATGAAGTAAAGTTGCATGCCATGATGAAACTGCTAAATGGTAATGAGCAAGCAAAAAATGCCTTGAGCAATCTGAGTACAATACTAGATACTCTTTCTGGGGCAGGTTATGGCGAAGAAATCATATTTGATCAATCGATTGCACGAGGACTTAACTACTACACTGGGACTATTTTTGAAACTACCCTAACAAATATGCCTGACATTGGAAGTGTTTGTAGTGGTGGCCGCTTTGATGAGCTAATAAAACAACTAGGAGGCCCAGATTTGCCTGCCGTAGGTACTTCGATTGGCGTCGATAGACTCATGGAAGCAATGAATTTGCTTGGTTTAATAAAACAGTCTAAGACTAAAACTAAGGTATATATAACCAACGTTGATGATGGCTTAGATATTGAGAGGTTTAAATTAGCAAAAGCCCTAAGAGCGCACGATATCGCTGCTGAAATCATTTATGGATCACCTAAGCTCGGTAGACAAATGGAGCTAATAGATAAATTAGGGGTTGAGAATATAATCATCCTTGGTCAAAAGGAATTAGCTAATAAAACAGTACTTATTAAGAATCTGCAAAGTGGCGAACAAAGGGAAGTCGCCCGAGATAAAATTGTTAGTGAAATTCAATAGTTTAAAGGTTTTCTAGTTTATCTCGACTAGTTCAATGTCAAACACAAGATCTGAGTTTGGTGGAATATTAGGGCTCGGTGAGTTAGCCCCGTATGCTTTATCTGCTGGTATTATAAGTCTTCTTGTCCACCAATTTTCATACCTGGTACGCCCTCTGTCCAACCTGCAATGACTTGATTTAAACTAAATGATATAGGTTTCCCAAAATCGTGTGAGCTCTGAAATATTGTGCCATCTCTAGCTAGTGCACCTGTGTAGTGGGCAGTAATTGTAGCCCCAACTGGGACTTCAGCTCCTGTGCTAACCACAGTGTCAATTATCTCTAACTTAGCAACGGAATCTATTGGATTAAAATTCTGTAACTTTGTACCTTCAAGCCGAGCATCATTTTGTGGGTTCATCTTAATGAGGAATTACAAGCGTTGTAGGCGGTTTAGCATTTGTACGAGGTGCAGATTGTTGTACTGGTGCTGGAGCAGGATTTATTACCTGACCACCATAGACTGGCGCTGATGGTTGTTGCTGTACCTGTTGTTGTTGTGGCGGTGGAGTGTTATATATGCGCTCTAGCGGGGGCGCTGACCGTTCCTGTCCCGGTGAAAATCTACTCGGAGTAATAATATTTGGCGGAACGCCTGTGTCAGTTGGTGTCGGGTCGTACGAGTCCGATAAGTTTTGATCATCTGATGAGTAATCATCTGATGAACCACCGTTGCCTCTTCGTCTAATCCATATATAGAGAACAATAAGTAGTACGAATAATAATACGATAATAAGTATTACTGCCGCTGCGCTTGAGCTCTTAGAAGTTTTTACTTCAGCTTCAAACTGTTGGTTGTTTGTGGGCAGAATATCAATAGAGTTACTGTATGGTTGAATACCAGAACCAGTAACTTTATAAGTATATGTGCCCGCTGGAGCACTTATGCTTGCCACTCCGGCAGAGTTAGTTGTGACTGTTTTGCCATTTAGAGTCACCTTGGCACCCTTAACGGGTTTTTGCTTTGAATCGACTACATTTATAGTGATTGCATATGTTTGACCGGACTTAGTAGTTGTTGAAGTATTTGAACCCATCATTGCTGTATCAGATCCAGATGTAGTGCTTCCGTCCGAAGTAGTGCTTCCGCCAGTCATACTCGTGTCAGAACCCGTATCCATCATTGAATTATTAGACGAAGAAGTAGATTTAGTTGGTGTTGGTTTTGGGGCAGGAGTAGGAGTCGGGGTTGGGGTTGGGGTTGGAGCAGGTGACGAAGTACCAGTTACGTTATAGCTGGCTCCACTCACACTACCTAAATCATTGTTATTGGTAACACTATCATATGCAGCCGAACAAGTTGTTGCAAAATTTCCGGCCGGACAAACAGCTGACAGACTCAAACTAGAAGTACCTGCGCCAGTTGCTCTAAGAGTTACGTTTTCAGCTATAGTGTCGGTTGTAACTGGTGCACCGGTTGTCGTTACAATAAAGCCAACTGAACCAGGTGATTCCACTGGGGTTGTGGAAGTATTAAATGCAGATCCTGCAGTTGCGCTAACTAAAGTAAAGTTGCTTGGATTATATGTAAGAACTGACTGAACTACGTTAACAGATGATCCGGATGGGTTTATGGCTACTGAAAATGTAATATTATTTCCACTGGCTACGCTTGCACTATTGGGAGATATTGAAAGGCTGGTACTTGAAGCAGCATTAGTACCATATAAGAAATCAACTCCTATGCTTGCTATGAAGAATACTAGGACTACGCCTACCAAAAATGGAATAGAATCCCTATTTGGGTGAAACTTGTTCAACTTCTTTTTAATTTTTGTATTCATGCTATTAATTGTACCTTACGTTTCATAATCTATTTTCCGAAATTCGTTATAAATATACTTAAATCATGTGCTTCGACAGTATTAGTTCCATCATATTCAGCTGGTGGGTAATTCGTATTGAAGTGCGAAATGAAGACACTTAAATCGTGTGCTGTTACTGTTCCATCACCATCTATATCACCTATAATATTTGTCCTAGCGGCCAAACCTGTCGATTGGGCTGATACTTGTGGGTTTGTAGCGCTATCGAAGGCTTCAACTGTATAAGTGTAGGTGGTTCCAGGGCTAAGTCCTGTATCGGTAAAGCTATTCGTAGTTGATGTACCAACTTTTATTCCATTTCTAAGAATATTGTAGCCTGCAACTCCTGGACCTCCATTATCTGTACTTGCAGTCCAGGTTATTGGTATCGAGTTAAATGTAGCAAATGTACTTGCGTTTGCTATGACCGTCGGGACTCCTGGGGTAGTCGGTTTAATTGTTCCACCTCCTGGTCCATTATTTACTGTGACAGTGACCGTACTACTTGTAACAGTGTTGCCAGAGCCATCCGTAGCGACAGCTGTAAGAGCATGCGAGCCATTAGTGGTGGTAGCTGTATTCCAGGTAGTGGAATACGGATTAGTTGTGTCGGCAGCCCCTAGTGCTTGGCCGTCGAGTTCGAACTGGACTTTTACGATTGTGCCACCACTTTCAGAAGCTGTAGCAGTAACATTGGTATTACCTGACACCGTCCCCCCATTTGTAGGTGTATTTATTGAGACGGTTGCATTATTTGCCAAAGCCGGAGTACAGTTTGAACCCGTGCCAGTAGGTGGAAGACAACTATCACCTGGCACTAATGCTAAAACTCGGTCAACGCTCACACCAGCACTAGTCCCGGTGAGTGTAAATGTGTGTGTTCCTTGAGTTAGGTTGATAGCATTTAGTTGTTTTGTGTTTCCGTCTGAGTAATTTACCCACGTCCAGGTATTTGCGGCTGCTATTGCACCACCTACGCTAAAACAACTTTTGCCATCTACATTAAGAAGTATAGTAGGTCTAATGCCATTGACAGACGTTTGGGGAACTTCCATTCTAACCCATAGATCATAATTAGAGGTTGCTGGAACAGATGCGGTCATAACGTCAGTACCAAATGTTGTAGCGGGTGGAGTACAGGAGTCAGCAGCGTACAACTTGTCTTTACCAGAGGCAAAGTTAAAAATGAATAAACTGACTACCAATACAACTATAAGAGACATAAGGTTGAACATCGATAGGCTTTTTTTCATTTTTTTATTCATATGAATTTGATTTTTGCAGAAATTTCCTCGGTTCTCATTCCTGTGTTAATCGTACTTATGCATAATTATATCTGGACATCTAAAACTGTCAATGTAAATTTAGAAAATCTATGTTATTTCAGATTGGTTTGTTTTATTATATAACTAATGGTTATTGTCAAAAAAAATATATAGGTTAAAATTGCACTGATGGCTCATAAAAAATCGGCGACTCAAAAAAAGAAGAAACAAAATATATTTGACCTAGAAGCCCAGAAGATTGTTGGCATTGTTATTATCGCGGTTCTAGCTATTTTAGGAGTGTCACTTCTCATTAATACTCATGCAGCATCACCATATGTGGCTGTTGAAGCAGAATCTGGCGTGCTATCAGGTGGGGCTACTAGAACTAATAGCACTTTAGACAGTGGCGGCGCCGCAGTAGTATTTAACTCGGGTACCTCGACAACCCCAACAACTCCAACAACTCCAGTTACAACCCCGACTTCAGTTTGGCAACCGGCAGAAGATACTGACTGGCAATGGGAAATTGGTACGCCACTCGTAACTAGCAATACTAGCTTAATGGGTACGGGGGTAACGGCATTTAATGGCGACACTGCTCCAGGTGATAACCCTAAAATATATGATATTGACGCAATCCAAAACCCAGCAAGTACTGTCGCCGCACTTCACGCAATGGGCGATCACGTTATATGTTATATCGAGGTTGGAACGGCCGGTAATTATTATTCAGCAGCCGATGAAGGGATAGCTACAACTTATTATCAACAGCTTCAAAACGCTGGTGTTTTCTCGAGTAATAGTTTATCTGGTTTTCCTGAAAAGTTTATTAACTATACTAATCCTGCAGCCGTATCCATCATAGAAAGCATGATTAAGCAGCAATGTGCGAACAAAGGTTTTGACGGAGTTGAAACAGACCTAGACGAAACATGGGGTGGAGAAGAGGGAACTCCTCAATTCTCACCAGCGGCAACTCTTACACAAGCTAATGAAGAAGCATACTTAACTACCCTAGCTAACTTTATGCACGCCAATAATCTAGGTTGGATTTCCAAAAACTTAGATGACGAAGGAAGCGCCTCATTTGTTAGCGATATGCAGCCATTATCCCAGGGCATGATATCCGAGGAGTGTAACGTCAATGCTAGTTGTAATCTTCTAACACCGTTCTTGAATGCTAAAAAGTGGATAGGCAATGCCGAGTACACATCAGATGGCACCACTCAGGCAAAATTCTGTGCATCAGACAATAACCTCAACCTAAATGGTGTATTATTCAATGTCAATCTCAACACTCAACGTGCACCTTGTCGTTAAATAAGCTCAACTAACTTCTTTGTGTTGTTCAGGATAAAAGGCCGGGCTACATGGCATGAGCATTTTAAGCTTATTTCCATGCCAAAAGAATCTTTCTCCGGGTTTGATCATTACAGCATCACCTGGGTTTAGCTGATGGACTTCGTCGTCCACGCCAACTTTTCCTTCGCCACTAATTACATACGCAATTTCTTTACAGACTTCATTAATCAAGTGACCCTGCTCAGGATATCTCCCGTCCACAGTGACTATTGCTGCGTTTAAGTCTTTATCTCCAAATGCAAACTCAAATCCAGAGCAAGTCGGACTATTAGAAAACGCTACTACATTAGATTTCCCAATTACTTTCATAGTTAAATGATAACAGACAAGATTGAAAAATTTACTCTCATTAGAGCCGGAAGATTTATTTTTTAACTTTTAGTTTTTTCTTCTTTTTCGT
This sequence comes from uncultured bacterium, assembly GCA_963699195.1. Lineage (GTDB taxonomy): Bacteria > Patescibacteriota > Saccharimonadia > Saccharimonadales > DATKHC01 > JBBQBA01. Next base: position 506,925 of record OY969420.1, read on the forward strand.
GGTTTTGTTTCGAATAAAAATTATTCCTAAAAATATGAGTATATATATAAGAGTATTGAGCGCAAATGCAATGGGAAGGTAAGTCCAGTAATTGCCGCTAGAACAAAAAATAGATGGTACTTCATAGGCGTATCGCATTGGCCAACCCCTGGAAATTATGCCAACCTGACTTGGTATTGTGGCCGAAGCCGAACAAGATATAGTAGGAGAGCTTATGGGTGCTCGATTAAAGCTAAGTCCAGATAGCTTACCTTTAGAAATATAAAAGTTTAGATCATTAACAGTATGTACATTCGCAGAATTAAATGAGTAGCTATCCGCTACTAATGCATTAACACCTGAAGTAGTAAACTTACCCAAGTATAAGAGAGAGGTTACTGAACATATAATTGCCAGCACTACTATACCTAGGCCCAACAGTAGTTTTTTATCTCTATTCATTGAAATTAGTTTAGCATATTATTTCGCTAGTGATTATTCGTCCAGAACTAAAATAACACCTCATCTTAAGCTGCTTTTGCATACTCGACTATTGATTTAAAGAATGTTTCTCCAAATGGTACTTCATCTCCAAGTCTACGCCAATTACATAGTTGAGTAAGTTGAATGCGCCCTCCGGGATGTGGCATTAAACCAAGGATATACCATTTTCATCACAAATTCCTGTAATTCCATCTGGTGACCCATTCGGATTATCTGGATAAGCTTCAGTAGGTTCGCCATTTTCGTCGACGAAGTTAAATACTATTTGACCGAAGATTCTTCAGATCATCAATTCAAATAGCTATCATTTGTTGCTAATCGACCTTCTGATGAGCGTAAGGCAATTCTATAATTGATCCAACTAATTCTTCTCCGATAAATTTACAGACTGAATCATTTATTTTTAGTATTCCCCCAAGCCCACTCGAAAATTTGTTGTTAGAATTATTAACGAAACTAATTGATTTATTTCGAGATGGGTATATTTGACCATCTGGCAGAATACCACTTTCAATTAAAATTTGAAAACCATTGCATATACCAATAACAGCTTTACCTGCAGCAGCAAAACGATTTAATTCTTCCGCGAAACGAGTTCTCATTTCAAGCCCAACTAATCTTCCAGAAGATATATCGTCTCCATGAGCAAAGCCACCTGGTAGAATCAATATTTGGATATCATCTAGACTACACATCTCCTCTACGCCATGACTCAATTTGAATATGTCCGCTTCACCACCACAAATTCAAAGGCATATTTTGTCTCTTGCTCACAATTTGTACCTGGAGCGGCTAAAACAAATGCATGTGGTGCAATGCTCATGCCAACACCTCATTCAATGGATCTTTCCAAACGTGCTTTAAGCCTATCTACGTCAAGTGTCTGGTAATCTTCTTGGTCTTTTTTAATTCTTACTAATCTTGTCTTTAATTGTTTTCCCAATAATTTTATGAGGAATATTTCCAAATAATTCTCGAGCTGTTTGTCGATCTATCAACTTCAACAACAAAACATCCTGCAGTTTCATTAAAGAATAGTTGTTCTACAGTGTGCTTTTCATCAGATAGCTCAATGTTATTACTGCTCCGCAATCACCCCCAAATAACATTTCTGAAAGTGTGACCGCAAACCACCCTCACTAACATCGTGCGCAGATAAAACCGTCCTTCTTGGATTGCTGAATGTAGGGCAGTTGCTGTTGAATGGAATGTGGGCAAATCTATTTTTGGAACTGACGACTATTGACCATCTAAGTGGTCGTAATAGACTGAACCGCCAAAACCATTTAGATCTTGTTTACCGATCATTACTAAAGTAGAACCATGCTTTTTAACATCAGTACTAACAGTCTTTTCTACGTCAGGAATTTTACCAGCAACAGTAATAATAAGATTATATGGACTTTCTAAAGCAGCTTCCATCTGGCATGGTATACGTTGAAGATAGGACATCTTTCCCAGATATAATTGGACTCTTAAATTCATGTACACATTTCGCTAAAGCATGAACAGACTCATATAGTGCACCCATAATTCTTTTTTTGGGTGCGGAAATATAATTATTAACTATTACTGCATCATCGGGATTACCGCCAACAGCAACAAAATTACTCATTCCTTCTACATAAGCCCAAATACTGCCCTTTCAGGGTCAAGTTCAGTTAGCGATGGGTTACAACCATGAGCTTGTACAATACCCCATGGTTCACCAAATATTGGTCTCATAAATAGCGGCATTATTTGGTCCGTCTCCATGAACTCCATCGTATGATTTAATTGCACTCATACCTTGAACTTCTTGGTCGTATCGCCGGACAATCGAGTCCTTTGAACACACATTCCAATCAGACAACACTTTTATCCATCGTATTTACCAGTATAATACTCTGTGGTTCTTCTCTCAACCATCATGGCGGGGTCCATTTGCCTCAAGAACTAATGTACCAAGACCATTTTGATAAAGTCATAACCAAGATCAACTAGAGATTCTTCGCCATAATTAACTTGAAGTCTTGGTTCGCCATCGTCTGTGCCAGAAGCCCCAAGTACGGTGGCATCTGATCCATATTCGGTAAATATTGCCTTAATTTCCTCAATATTTGCAGGGTCAATTGCAAGAACTGCGCGTTCTTGTGACTCACTTATCCAGATTTCCCATGGTTTAGGCCAGTAGTATTTTAATGGTGCGTCTACAAATCAATTGTACTCCAATATCTTCACCTAATTCACCAATCGCTGAAGCAAATCCTGCCGCACCACAATCCGTCATCGCCCTAATTAGTCCTCGGCGACTTGCTTCATTAATTGCATCAAACATTATTTTCTCAGTTATAGGATCACCAATTTGAACAGCGCCAGCATGTACTTCAGCAGTTGACCCGTCGGCTCTATAATGAACTAAATGTGGCGCCATCAATTCCGTCTCGCCCAGTTTTCCCACCAACTGCGACAACTAAATCTCCGAATTGCGGTACTCCTTGCTGAGCATTAGCTTCGTTCATGATGCCCATACTACCAACCAGAATTGAGGCTTTACCTCGATAGTTTGGATGGGTACGGTACGAACCATTATTTGTTGGGACACCCATTGGGTTACCATAACCGCCCACACCTTTTACACTTCCATTAAGTAATTGTCTAGGATGAAGGGTGCCTGGTAGTACTTCCGAATTTGCTAAATCGGGGGCCGCAGTGAACTCCATGTGCATTGAACTAATAACCCTTGCACCTGTCCCAGTTTCATTTACATCCCTAAGAACCCCACCTGTCCCAGTTGCTGATCCTCCAAAAGGCTCAATATTAAAAGGGCTATTATGCGTTTCAAGTTTTATATTAAATGCTGTGCCATCGTAGAATAGAACAACTCCCGAATTATCGCTGTAAGCAGACAACACGCCGCGCTCTTCAAAATAAGGGATAGAACAATCCTTAATTCTTTGGAATACTGATGGCTTTATTCCGAAACTTGTTTGTACTTCTGCATTTGTTGTTTTGTGGCAACAGTGATCACTCCAACGACCGCCCATATATTTGAGCTCCCCATCTTTCCACGGTCGACCCATAGCTCGTGCTTTTGCCTGAATTCTTTGCATTTCATCTAGGCTCAGAGCAGTTTTGTATGCCTTAGAAAGCTCTGCTAATCCTTCATCTGTAAGATCACGGACTTCAATAGTTTCTATTCCGCCAGTCTCGCCACTGATAACTAGATCTTCAGGGGCGTGATCGCGCACCTGCTCGACCATCTTATTCATAAGTAGTCTAAGGACAACTTGATCGCGGGTGTTTGGTGGCGTCTTGTGTGCGAAATGGTACTCAGTGCCAGACTCTGCTTCAACTGGCGTTATACCTAGTAGTTGCGCGCCAAAATGTATTGAACCTTTTTCACGATTAGTTACTCCTGGCAATGGAGCTATTTCTACATGGTATGGGTCTTCCCAATCTTGATCATCTCTCCTCTTTACTTCAGCGTGTTGTGTAACTGGGTCACTAAGTAGGCCAGTTGCAAGCGTGGCAGCATCTTCATCGCTAACCCCTTGTAGATAAAAAACCCTACTGGTTCTAAGTTTAACCCCTAAACTTTCAGTTTTTGCTTCCCTTGTAACTTCGTGCGCTCGGGGATCATCAAACTGTTCATATACTCGGACTTCATGTACGGCCACGTAGATACTCCGCCCGATTTGTTAAGTGTGCTTGAATAACTCTCGCGGTCAGATCTCTTTCTACTGTCTGCACCCTAAAAGCAAGACTTTCAGCTGTATCACCAGGTTCAATTTCAACAGGCTGTTCGTCGACTTTTGGACCTGTATCGAATTCAGGATCAGCCAAATGCCAAGTCATCGCGGTGTGTCTGATCTTACCCTCATCTTTTAGATAAATAGCATATTGGTGAGCCTCTAGGCCGTGTAAACCAGCGGTTGCAGGTAGTATAGCCGGGTGATTATTTAGTATTTTAGCATCTGGGTGAAGTAGCCCATTGCGTAAGCTGTATCTTTCATCCAATGCATACTCAGGATGCCATGCCCATTTATCTGCTAATGGTCCTGTGACTTTTTTAAGAAAGCCTTCCATTGAGGCAAAATCTATTTCACGCTCTTCAAGTTCCTGGCACATGGCGGCCGATGCAGCATCTGTTAAGCCACCATCTATAACTACACCTGGGTGAGTAAATCCACTTATATTTACAACTTCTATTCTATTATCACCGCGACGAGCAAAATCTCGGTTAATTTTGTCAAATCGCTCATAAAGCCCAGGTACGCTATCGCGGGAATTGTTGCAGATTACTACGCCAACTCCAAAAGCTACTTTGCCCTCAAGTGTGTCACGGACAACTCGCTCGGCCGTACTGCCTCCGCCACCGCTTTGACGGTCTCCTGAAGCTAGTATTGCAATCGAGGGATTCTCCATACTCATTGGAAATTTATTATATATAGCTTGATAACTTATCCAAAGCATAGGCATTTAACTTGTTTGGTCAGGTGCCGCAACCTTATAAAAGTAAAGAAAGAAGTATGAAAGAATATTTATAAATAAACAGAAACGTTTGATTATATATTTAATTATGATAGGAAAAGCGGTTTAGTTTTTAGAAAACAGTTGACTAAGAAAGTTCATCCAGTACTGACTGTAACTTGGCTATATCAACGATCCTAAAGTAATGATCTACTTGTTTTAGTAGCCCTTCTTTAAACAATAACTCTAGCGCCCTGCTGGCTGTTTCTCTGTTCATGCTTATAGAGTCACCAATATCTTGGTGTGTTATTGGGGCATCGATAATAATATCTGCTCCCTGATGCTTCCCAAATCTTTTTGCCAAATATATTAACTCTGCAATAATTCTCTCTCTTGCTGACCTAAACTCTAGGGTCTGAATTCTCTGTGTATATAGTGCAATTATATTGACGGTTTGGCTTAATATTTCTTGAGACAACCATTGATTATCACCCATTGCTTTGCGGAGGGTATCTTTTGATGCCTTGATTACAGTTACATCTGACATTGCTACGTAGCTCAGGCCAGTAAAGTTTGTACCATCTAGTGCCCAGGGGAGTGGAATGAATTCTCCGGTATCGTGTATTAATAACAGGTTTCCATTACCTTCCTTTGATACAGAATATGCTTTAACAAACCCCCTTTTAATAAGGTAGACGCCGTCCGGGTCTTCTAGGCCATTTATAATGGTTTCCTCTTTCTCGAAATGCATTACTCGACCATCACTAAAGTGAGAGATAATACTCTTATCCCTAGTCCTTGCAGTGGGTATCAATAATGATGCATGTCTAACCATATGCTTAAGTATATACCCCTAATGAATTAGATAACGTGTTCTACCGCAAATACTGCCCAAATCATTAGCTTTATAGTGTCTAGACAAGCTAACATTATTACGCACATTAATAGTGAAGATGTTTCCGAAACTGCTAGGCATTGTTCAAAATAGCAATTAATGAAAAGGATATAAAATGTCTCATTCAACAAATGCAAAAATGAACAAACACCAAAAACACCCTAAAGTTCAGACAGAACAATATTTATATAATTCAGGAGAACCTCAAGACACTAGTGGCTACCGGATGTCGGACAGTCTTGAGTTTGAAATGCTGGATGATAGTTACGAAATGAAACAAAGAATTAGACGTCACGCTAAGAGGATGAGAGATCTAAGTTACTAGCATATAAATTATTAGGCCCCTTCTCGGGGCCTAATAATTTATATGCTTATATTTGTCTATTTAAGCTAAAATATTCGTTCGTGTTCAAGTGAAAGAGTAGAGTATTCTGCCATTAATTGATCGGGTCTTGTATTGCCCTCAAAATGATCCGCGTTCATATCAACTACTACTCCAGCATTATGAGCAATGTAACCCCTCAATAAAGCAGGACGTCGAGATTCGACACTTGAGAATTTGAAAATATAAGAACCTAAGCAAATCTTGCGTTCAACCCAGCTATCTCTAATAGAAGTATCTTCAACTACTTCCAGCGCCCCATTATTTGATCCAAGGAAACGGGCGGTGATAATTCGACTTTCATCCAGATTTACTCCTTCAGGGGAACTGCCGTTAATGCCCACTTCAACTATTTCGCCTTCAACCATAGAGTAGACAAGTAGGCCTCCTTGGGCCCTCGATTTAATAATCGTTTTTTCTAGGGAATCACCCCATTCATTTTTTCTCGCCATAGAATAATTACCATAACATAAATTTGAATTAATTCAAATTACTTATATATTGGCATATTGCTAGTGTCCCATTCCCAAACTTCAAGTTTTATGTGGTGCTGTATAATGTGTATTTAATGCGACATGTGCTTGAAGCCCAACAATTTAATGTAAAACTCATTGAAACTCTTTTTAATCGAGCGGATGAACTTCAAACCCTAGTTAGTGACAAGAGACGACATCAGAAAATTGGCCAGTTATTGGATGACCGCATGATGTTTCTGGTGTTTTATGAGCCATCAACAAGAACTCGTATATCTTTTGCGGCGGCAGGCCAACATATGGGTATTCAGGTGGTGACGACTGAGAATGCTCTCGAATCATCTTCTTCGACAAAAGGAGAGTCACTAGAGGACACAATAAGGGTTCTTTGTGAATATAAACCTGACGTGATTGTATTAAGACACTTCGAGAAAAAGTCCGCAAAAAGGGCAGCCATGGTCAGCTCAGTTCCGATAATTAATGCGGGTGACGGAGCCGGTCAACATCCGACACAAGCCTTACTTGATCTTTATACGATCCAAAAAGAAACTGGAAGACTCAGTAACTTAAATATTGTTATAGGTGGTGATCTTCTTCATGCGCGAACCTCTAGATCACTTTGCTACCTTTTAGGAAAATATTCTGACAATAAGATTACTTTTGTTTCGCCCAAGGAATTGAGAATGGCGTCAGATATAAAAAATTATCTAAAAAGGAATAACGTGCCATTTGAAGAAACGGAAGATCTAAAAAAGGGCTTTAAAAACGCAGACATAGTCTATTGGCCTAGAATTCAAAAAGAACGCTTTGAAAATTCAGACAATCAAAAACCGATGATTATCGGTTTAAATGAGATGAAGCTACTAAAACCAACTACAGTATTAATGTCACCACTACCAAGGATTGATGAAATTGATATAGAAGTGGATAAAGACCCTAGAGCTGCTTATTTTAGACAAGCTGGTAACGGAATGTATGTCCGTATGGCATTAATTGAATGGACCCTGGGGTTGATATAGTAAACACTTAATACTTAGGTATAGACATATTTTAATAAATATGATATAGTATTATATGTGAACAGAAGTTTTGAGACAACTAGCAATATTACAAGATTGCCAGTACAAGATTGGGACATGCCAAGACAACAGGAAAGAAAAACTGTACAGCCTTGGGATTATGACGCGGCCCCTGTCGGCGCTACTCAAGTGTGGGAAGGCGACGTTATTTTAGTAGGTTCGTCTTCGGGTGCTGCCTTAAACCGAGCTTTAGAAAACCAAGAAGCTTGGGATGCTTTCACTGAAGAAGTACCTCTTGTGACTAAAGACACACTTATTTAAAAAACAATTCTATTTTGCCTCTTTGACCTAATAGGAGTTAGGGTACTTCGGACAATCATCATTTTGCGACGCAAAGGTATACCTAAAAATTGTTATATCATAGAAAAGGTTATATAATAAGCTAACACTTTATTTTAATATTAGAGGAAATTGTATTTCATGTATACTAAGTTTGTGACAAGATCGTTATTAGTAAAGTACATGTTAACTGATACTCAAAAATGAACGATAGAAAACAAAAATTTAATAAAGTTTACGCTAATCTTCCATCTGCAGCAAGAGATGAAGTAATTGCTGTAGTAGAAGGAGAACCTTATACATGGAGATCGGCGCGAATTGAAGTGGAAAATGATACTAAAATTGCTAGTATTATACTAGAACACTTAGAGAGGTTGGGTTTGCTGCAATGAGTGATGTTAAATCAATAGAAGATATAATTTCTGATGAAGAGCTCAGAAATTACTTAAAAGTACTAGTGATAGAGAGAATTAATGTTATGCCAAGTGGGATGAAGATTGCAATTGGTGATGAAGAGTTTGCTTCTGATGAAATTGCACAGCGAGTGGAATCTGAAGATGAAATTGGAATTCAAATGATGGAAATGGAACTCGAATATTTGCGCGCTCTATCTTCAGGTGGTATTTACGCATAAATGGCTTGTTCGTTATTAGTTACCAGATGTAGACACGATCAAATAAATAGCTATATGTATTTTTGGTCAGGGTTAGTAGTAGATATGGCAAAAGATAAAAATATTCTATATTTTGATTTAAAGAATACTGATGCGAATAAGGCAAATCTTGAGAGCTATACTAGAAAACATAGCCCTACTTTGATTTTTGTTAACGGGCACGGGAATAATTCAACCTTAACAGGGCACGATAATCAGTCAATAATTGATATAAATTCAAAAGTTACTTCTAAAGTTATATATGCTCGCAGCTGTGATGCGGCTCTTATATTAGGGCCTAAATTGGTGCGAAATGGTGTAGGTGCATTTATAGGATATAAAAGAAAGTTTACACTTTGTTATCTTGCAGAATTTTCGACTAAACCGTTAAAAGATCCTATTGCGAAAAATTTTCTTGAACCATCTAATTTAGTTGCGACTACTTTAATGAAAGGCCATTCTGCGAATGAAGCAAACACTAGATCAAAAAACGAAATGTTTAAAAACTTTCGAAGAATGTTGTCTAGTGAAGCTTCTGATGATGAAAAGTATGCTGCTAGATGGCTTTGGGGTAATATAAATAACCAAATATTGGTTGGTGATCAAACGATAACTGCTGTTTAATACTAATATTTATTTTAAATAGATTGGGTGTTAAGACCAAGTCCCGAACATCCTAGTAATGTATCATTTGAATAATTGAGTAAATCAGAAGTAAGTGATATCTTAAGGGTAATAATCTAAGGTGTTTCATGGCAACTGATCTACAAATCAAAGCCCTAATTAAAGATCTTAAAGAGTATCGTCATCGTTACCTATTGAAAGATACCAAAGACCTAGACGAGTCTGCCACGAGAATACTTATCAATCATTTCTTAACAAACGTGTTGGGGTATGAAGAAATTGAAGAAATTAAAACCGAATATGAAATTAAAGGGGCGTATGCAGATTATGTAGTTCAACTTAATCGTAATCAGCGGTTTGTTGTTGAAGTAAAATCCATTGCTATCAACTTGAACGACGGCCATATTCGCCAAACGGTCGACTATGCAGCAAATGAGGGAATTGACTGGGCTGTACTAACCAATGGTAGACAGATAGTTTTATATAGAATCATTTTCAAAAAACCTATTAGTAAAGTAAAGCTTTTCAGTTTCGAGTTAGATGATATTAAACAAATTCCGGCAGCTGCAAAACAATTAGTTTTCTTGACAAAGCATTCGATTCTAAAGGGCGAGCTAGAGCAGTACTGGAAAAGAAGTACGGCGCTTTCACCAGAATCGCTTTCGAAAGCGCTTTATTCTGAAGATATAGCAAAAATGTTAAGAAGAACCCTAAAACAAGACACAGGTATTGGCTTTTCGGTTGAAGAAATACTCATAGCCCTACAACTCGTTATACTAGAGAAACAAGACATGTTACTAAAAATTAAAAGCAATCATACGCAAAGCAATCGTAAGAAAATACAGGATTCGTCCACAGACATCAACGAGGATGTTGAAGAACATATAGAGGTAAGAGTTTCTTAGATCTTAAAATAACCGCGTAGGCATCCAGACCGAGTTCCGAACAATATAATATGTATTGACAATGAATGCACAGCTTTATACTATATTAGTATGGTTTTCCAAGTAGTTTTCAACGAAGAGAAGAATCAACTGCTCAAAGCCACAAGAGGGATTGGTTTTGATGAAGTTCTTCACTTGATAAAGAGCGGGGACTTGTTAGATGACAAAGAGCATCCCAACCCACTAAGAAAACATCAGCGTTTATACGTTGTAAGGGTTGAAGAATACGCTTACGTCGTACCTTACGTTAAAAACCAAGAAAAGAAAGAAATATTCCTAAAAACAATTTACCCAAGTAGAAAATATACAAAACTATATATTAAGAAAGGAGAAAAGTTATGATAAAAGTTCCAAAAGATCCATTTGATGGACTAATATTAGATGAAGAAGAGCAGGCTATTGAGGATTCTCTAGAAGAATACGTAAGTACGTCAGACTTCGAGAACAGCAAAAAACATATTGAGGAAGCAGCAAAACAATATAAACACCTCAACACAACTAAGCCAATTACTCTTAGGGTCAAGCAAGTTGATCTGATAAAGATAAAAGCTAAGGCTAAAAGAAACAATATTCCATATCAGACATTACTTAGTGCTGCTATACATGATATTGCTGAAGGTAATAGAAATCTCATAATCAAATAAGCATAACAACTTTGGCTGGGCATCCAGTGCGAGTTCCGAACTACTTAACTATTTGGCTGTCTTAGGCTATACTTAAACCTCTTTATAAAGTAAATCTTTTGATACTTATCATAGTTTTTGAATTTATTAAGAGACCAAATAACATTTGTACCGTCAACTGAAGTAGAATGCAGCATAAGATAATCTCCTTCTGTTTTCTCGCCTGTATATATAGCTACATGCTTAATTGGGAAATCTCGCCAGTTCAACAATTGTTTGTCTCTATACTTAGGTTTAAAATCTTTTAATTCAACTATTGGATTTGATACGCCAAACCAGACAAGATCACCGATCTCCATATCATCTAGTGAATTAACTAAGTTAAAATGAAGAGTATCTTTTGATAGTTCTGAGCTTTTTAAATCACTTGGTAATTTGTAGTCAAATAGATCTTTAATAACTAAGTGAGCTAAAGAAATACAATTTATCCCATTAAGTAGAGCGGCTTCTGTGCTCTTTACCTCGTCAGGACCTCGAGTAAACACATATTGGAACTTTGGATTAATATAAGTCTGTAATACTTGATTCATTAGGATAATTTTAACAGATCAACAATACGTGGGTGGGCATCCAGTCCGAGTTTAGAACTATTTAGAGTAATTTATTTAGGTTCAGGAGAATTACCAGACCGAATTGAGTCCAGCATATCTAAAACTGTCTGAGCGGATGTTAAATCTACTATTCCAGTTTCTGATTGACCCATTAGTCCAGTATTTATTCTTGGACCTTGATCAATTCCTTCCACTATTATTACGCGTCCTTTAGGTGGATAATCTTCTATTACTGAATCGTCAGGTAATTATGATATAGAACCGTCTTCTTCCAATACTCGATATTTTTCTGTCATACGCTAATTATATCAGTTGCTAAAAGTGCTTGTGCTTGGCTGGACATTCTGAACAATTTGATATGATTAGTTTATGAATGTAGAAGTACGATCGTATACCCCAGAAGATTACGAAGGAGTAAAAAAGAATCTTGAAGCGGCTGATATGTGGGACTACACAGCCGACACACAAGAAAACTTGCAATCAATGATTGACCAAAATCCGGATGCAGTTTTAGTAGCTGAGCTTGATGGAGAAGTTATAGGTAGTATTTACACAACCCCATTTGGAATAAACGTAGGTTTAATCTGGCGACTAGCTGTTTTAGAAGAACATAGAAGAAAAGGTATTGCCTCACAACTTCTAAAAGAAATGACAACTAGATTAGAAGAACGTGGAGTTAAAGAAATTTGGGGATTTATTGATACAACCAAACCAGAGTTAGATAAATTCTATAAAAATCACAGTTATGAATACAACCCCGATCATATTTACTATGCTATATGGAAACCAATAAAAGATAAATAAAGTCTGAAAACGCTTATACTTGGCTGGGAATCGAGGTTGAGTTCCGTACTTTTCAAACTTTTCCCCATAATCATCGTTCGGTAAACTGTTTTAAGTCTTGACTTACTGGATAGTATTAAAACGATGTCTCAAGTAGCCCAAGCCACCTATTACAAAAACAACGCTCTGTATAAGAAGAAAAATATCCACTTCGTTATACTGTGTTGGGCGACCGAAGCCAGTATTTGGCGCTGTGATTACGACACTAACTAAACCAACTGGGTCATCGATCACACCGCTGGCAGTAGCGTTACTGTCATTGGCTCCGCCGTCAGTAGCGTTATACGTTACTTCTGTTTTTGAAACTCCGCCTATACTAATCGTATTAAACGTAGCCCCGCTAACTATCGAATACTTACCGGTCCTGGAATTATAGAATCTAAGCTGAGAGTTAGGATAGGCCTTATCATAAATAATAGTCACTGGTACGGTCATTCCTACGCTTGGGCAGTAAATCGAGAAGTCCACAGGATTGGTTAGGGCTTCGTAGCCGCCTTCTGTTGTTAAGCTTTGCGAGCTGATAGATTGACCACCATCTAGCACACAACCATCGCTACTAGGGATAGAAACATTGGCCCAGATCCCAGAAGTGTCAGCGATATCAAGTACGTTTGGCTCATATGAATCAGCTGAGCCGTCGTTGTTAGCGTCTCCGTTATTGGGAATAGTTGAGGGAGTGGTGAAAGATGCTTGATCTTGCAGCACCGGATAGGTTGAGGTAGTTGACCATGTACCGTTAAAGTCCCAGGGGCCGAAGGGGCCATTGTTTCGACTACTATAGAAATAACTTGGGTTAGAATTTGAAACGTTCTCGGCAGTGCACGAGATACCAGCATCACCGCTACAAGCACTAAGACCCGCTAAGTACTCATCAAAATATGTATTGGTACTGGCCCCGCCGGATGTTCCATAAACGGCTCCTTGGCTTGTGGCACTACCGGTAATAGCAACTGCACTAAATGCATTGGTGGTCGTTCCACCTCCAATACGCCCAGCTATACCACCTGCAGCTGTACTCGAGTTTGAAGCCACATCAACTGTCCCGGTTGCATAAACATTAGTTATTGTGCCAGTGGTCTGTTCTCCGACAATTCCGCCGACTGATTGATAGCTTGCCGAAGAACCTGTACTGATGTTCGCGTCTGTATAATCATTTGCCATGCTCATAACTGCTCCATTACCATAGTTGAACATGATTCCAGCAATCCCCCCCGTATAACCATCGGTGGCACTTACAGAAATCGAACCAGAGTATGAACTATTGTTTAGAGTTCCGTCTCCACTATAGTTGAAAATACCAACCACTCCTCCGGTATAAATAGGTGATCCGGATTCTGTGATCGAAAGATTAGAGTGGAGATTATATAGAGTCGTCCCAATGCTCTGACCAACAAAGGAACCAGCTATATAACTTGCGCTATTATCAACTAAGCTACCACCGGATAAGTTTAAATTCTCTATTGAGCCACCAGAGGTATAGCAAAACATTCCGCATACGGTTAGCGACAAGTTCTTGATTGTATGGTTCTGCCCATCAAGTGTGCCGGTAAACGGATAGCTACTAGAGGTACCAGCTGGGTTATATGTAGTGCCCGTACAGTCGATATTGTTGTTGAGCACAAAGTATCCTGAAAGGTTATTTGCCATTTCGTTCAGTTGTGAGCAGTCTGTAATTCGATAAGGGCTTGCTTGAGTGCCGCTGCCCACGCCGCTATACGCAAATGCAGTCATATTGCTTAAAGCAAGTATCATAACCAGTGGCATGACCAAAAAAAGTCGTAAGTATTTTATTTTTGCCTCACTTATCTATTGCTTAGAATTTGTCGTACTGCTTATGATATTACAGCCGAAGATCTGTAATCGTCAAGTAACTATAGTCAATTACAATTAAACCTCTAGGGAATATATACTAATGCATTGGCTGGGCATAAGGGGCAAATTTCGAACATTACTGTCTTAAGGCCTAAGAGTTCCCGCAAACACTTGCCATGCAAGTAGTGACTTTGCTACTAAGCTCAAGATAATGTAGACCCTCTCACCGTAGAGATAATTTTTCCATGGACCAATCTTTTTGTATTGCAGTACCATATTCACAGCAAAACAACTGAAGAATATGAATATAGATACAAATATCCAATACACAAAAGTTGGAGCCTTACTTCCCATATTTGCACCTAGAGCCAAGTAACCAGCCACAACAAGCCAAGGCACCAATCCGGCCCAGCAACCAATAAAATAACTTAACCAATTAGTTTTCTTAGTAGTTTGATTATGAACTTCCATAACCAGACCCATTAGATTCATGATAGATATAAGGGCAAAGATCATAAGAAGGCTACTGGCGTCATAAATACCAACAAGTAACCCTATGGCAACCATCATAATGCTGGCTGACAGGGTATACTCAATCCAACGAGCTTTATTAATACCCAACTTCAAATTGCGGTTATAACGTTTGTTATAGACTGTAGCGATAAATAGATGGAAAAAGGCTGATAGGAAAAAGAAAGCCACAATCAACCAGGATAACTGGACATTAAATAGTGTTTTTGTAGCAGGATTTAAATGTTGAGTAGCATTGTCAAACTTTAGATAAGTGCCAGTTATTGGCACTAAGAAACTCTTACTAATCAATAGTACTGCTACACCTTGAACAAAGTGTAATCCTGCAGCAATCAGGTTAAGTTTTCGGAGACTGGTTGAGGTAATCGTTTTCATATTAGGTTACTGGCTAAAAGCCTTTTCAATTGATTCTGGGTGTATGTGCGGGAACAATTCAGCTGCTCGGTTATTAGTGACAATCATAGGGTTACGTAGACTTTCAGCCATCTGTCGACCAACTTTAGCATGACGGGCAGGAGTGAACAAATTGAGCCACCAAGCTCCAAGCCAAAGCGGTACGACAGGTATCATAATTAATATAGGCTTCTTGCCCTTATAAGACGCGTAGCGAGCCACAAGATCTTTATATGATAGCTGTTCAGGACCACCAATTTCCACGATTTCACTATGCTGGCTATGCACAGTTATGCCAGCCACCAGATAATGTAAGGCATCCTGTAGGGCAATTGGCTGGGTTTTGGTAATTGCCCATGCGGGCATGGTTTGAACCGGCAAATTCTTAACAAGACTTTTCATAATATCGTATGCAATACTTCCGTCACCAACGATCATCGATGCTCTAAATTCGATAACCAGTGGTATGTAATTCTTAAGTATAGCTCCCGTGTGATGGCGGCTTTGCAAATGCCTTGATAGTTTATCAGCATCATTACCGAGGCCACCCATGTAAATCACTCTTGGTAGATTTGCCACTTGGGCTGCTTTGCCAAACGTCTCAGCTGCTTTAGTCTCCAAATCATAATAATCACCTTTGGCGGCCATCATATGAATCAGGTAAATACCCGCATTGGCATTTTCAAGGCCTTTCTTTATTATCTCGTAGTCAAAAACGTCAGCTGGTACGATTTGCACACGATTAGCATACTGTTTATTAAACTGGATACTTTCCGGACTTCGGCATATAGCACGAACATCGTAATCTGTATTTGCTAATATGTAGCGCAACAAGTTTTGTCCAACAAATCCACTAGCACCAACAATTGCAATTAGCATAACGAGATCCGCAGTTGTTGATCGTTCTTCATTATCCTTGCACTATAACATAACCGGATTATCGGTATTGCATTAACTCAAAAGTACGCCACCATCAACCACGATCTGTTCTCCGGTCATGTAACTTGACATATCGCTCGCCAAGAATAATGCCACCATACCAATATCATCTGGCTCACCCATTCTATGCATAGGTATTTTCTCTAGAAATACTTTGGAAATTGCCTCCATTTGTTCAGCCGTAGCACCTTGACTACTAGCAGACACACCGGGTGTAGCGATACCACCAGGGGCTATAGCATTTATCCATATCTTATGTTCAGCAAGCTCTAGTGCTGAGTTTTTAGTAAAACCCCATACCCCATGTTTTGATGCATCATAGGAGGCAAGACCTACCATTGAAGGGTGCAAGGCATCAATTGAAGAAATGTTAATTATTTTTCCTCCACCTTGTTGCTTCATAATTTCAGAAGCACATTTGGTAGTCAGAAATACGCTCCTAAGATTTACATGCATTACTTTTTCAAACTCATTAGCTGATGTTTGGGCTAATGAAGTAGAAGGGTATATGCCAGCATTGTTTACGAGAATATCGAC
Source organism: uncultured bacterium (assembly GCA_963699195.1). GTDB lineage: Bacteria > Patescibacteriota > Saccharimonadia > Saccharimonadales > DATKHC01 > JBBQBA01. Next base: position 523,477 of record OY969420.1, read on the forward strand.
TGAACCAAACATTGCTTTACATGTGTCAACCATTTTTTTAACATCTTGCTCATCAGAAACATCAATTTTAATAGCCTCAACTTGCCAGCCTTTCGCTTTTAATTCTTGAGCAGATTTATCAGCAGTTTCTCCATCTAAGTCGGCTACTAGAACTTTAGCTCCGGCTTCGGCTAAACGATATGCGATACCATAGCCGATTCCTTTAGCCCCACCCGTAACAATTGCAGATTTGTTAGACAAATCCATAAGTTCTTTAATTGATTTCATAATTACTCCCCTAGCTATATACGTACATTATATTCATAAAAATTTAGATACTAACCTTAGCATAGGTCTATAGATTATATTAAGCAATTAGCTGTCACCTTACTTCTAGTTTATTATTGCTCTATGAACGAAGATCGTGTGAAGAAAGTGCATGACGAATTAAAATCTGTTGGTGTGGGCGCTATTGGTATGCATACTCCCGAAAGCAAACATCTTGCAAGTATCCTACACGAGAATGAGCATATAGGTGGAGCGGTATATGGGGCCTACAGTGATGGACTTGCATGGCTAGTTGCAACAAACAGTCGGATTCTATTTATGGATCATAAACCTTTCTTTCAGACTACTGACGAAATGACATATGATGCTGTTATAGGGGTAAGAAGAACTACGACAGGGCTTGTTGACGGGATAATTCTTCACACTAGAGTAAATAATTACTCAATACGTTTCATCCGGCCTGAAGCTGCTACTAAATTTGTTTCCTTTGTAGAAAACAGGCGCCTTGAAGGTGGTGAGTATAACTTAGCAACCGATCACTTTAAGCTGGGGACAAATAAACAAAGTGCACAAAAAACAGTTTTAATAGATGAAATTAAAGAAGAAGCACTTAACTTCCTAAGACGAAATGAAACGACCGTGCTTTCTACTGTTGATCGCACCGGCAATGTTCATGGCGCGGTAGTCTACTATTTAGTGTACGAGAATAAATACATATACATTCTAACTAAGTCTGAAACTAATAAAGGTAGAAATATTATTGCAAACGGACAAGTTGCGTTGACTTTTTACGAACCCGGCACAGCCCAAACTGTACAAATGCAAGGAATTGCCGAAGTTGAGATCCAAGAGTCAATCCAAAAATATGTCTTTGATGAATTAGGAAAACCTAGAGTTTACGTTGATCAAGGTCAAGTACCACCAATTAAGAAGTTAGATGCTGGATCTTTTGTGGTAATCAGAGTTACTCCTATTAATGTTAAATATCATGATTACTCTGATAGCCAAGAATAAAATTTTTTTATGTTTGACTGGGTATCTTGACTGAGTTCTGAACATATATTAAGTCATTAAGACTGTACAATATATTAAATGACTATTGATATAAAAACCAGACATGCTATAAAACATACCGTACACTGTTTAATTGGTTGTGGCATCGGGGAGATTCTAGGTATGCTTATAGCTTCTTTCCTTGGATGGCACAGAATAGGTAGACTTCCTTTAGCGATCGCTTTATCTTTCTTTTTTGGTTATCTAATAACTTACAATGGTGTTAGAAAAGAAACTAAGACCTCTAAGGAAGCCTTAAAGATAACGTTGGCCACAGATACAGTTTCTATCACTTCTATGGAGTTAGTTGATAATACGATTGAATTTATTATCCCAAATGCACTGCTAGTGTCTGCCGCATCTCCAAGATTTTGGTGGGGATTGGCCCTATCTTTAACAATAGCTTTCTTTATTACTGTACCTGTAAATAGATACATAATGACTAGACAAACTATCTAGTATTAAAAAACTATGCTTATGGCTGGGCATCCAGTCCAAGTTTCGAACTTATTAAATCTTTAAGGCTGTACAATGAGCTTGATGACTATTGATATCAAAACCAAACATGCCATAAAGCACACTATACATTGTTTAATTGGTTGCGGAATTGGAGAAATACTGGGTATGCTTATAGCTTCTTTCCTTGGATGGCATAGAATAGGAAGACTTCCTTTAGCAATCGCTTTATCCTTCTTATTTGGTTATCTAATAACTTATAGGGGTGTTAGAAAAGAAACTAAAACATCAAAGGAGGCTCTAAAGGTAACACTGGCAACAGACACTGTATCGATTACTTCAATGGAATTAGTCGATAACACAATTGAATTTATTATCCCAAACGCGCTATTAGTGACCGCCGCATCTCCAAGATTTTGGTGGGGTTTAGCTGTGTCTTTAACAATTGCTTTCTTTATCACAGTACCTGTCAATAGGTACATGATGAATAGGCACGTAGATGAGCGTTAAAACGCTTATGCTTGGCTGGGCATTCAGACCGAGTTCCGAACTTTAAGCCACTAAGCAGTAGGCTCAACTACTGGAATAAAACGATCAAGCATTTCTCGACCAGATTCTGTAATTATTATTGGTCCGTCTGAATTGACCCAGCCGTTTTGAGATAAATGACCTATCGTGTGAATAACTTCCGTTCGTACACTACCTACACTTTTTATTATAGGTTCTGATCGTGTCCCATTATTGTCGGCATCCCATAACCTATACTTGACTACGTCTTTCATGACAGTATCTAGTTCAGGATAAGTAGCTGGGCGTCCCAAATGAGTTTGTAGGGCATCAACACTAGCTAATATATATTCTCTTCTGTTTGCTTCTGGGGAGAGTGTAATCTCACCAACTTTTTGAACCCTTTGTCTGTGTTCTTCGGTGTCTGTTTCAAATTTTGCAAAATTATCTTGTTCCATGGGCGTTATTATATAAGAAATACTGGTGAAGTAAATTGCTTATGCTTGGCTGGGGATGAGGGATTCGAACCCCCGATCGCGGGACCAGAACCCGGTGCCTTACCACTTGGCCAATCCCCAATACAGATCGAAATTATACTAAACTACACCTAAATAGCCCATCTAGATTATTTAAATAAATCTAAATCACTAATTTCTTGTGGTAAAAATCCTTCTTTGTGTTTAAAATCAGCTTCCCATTTATAGCCTTTGTTATATCCTAAATCTTTCATAAGTTTAGTCGGTGCATTACTAAATGAAGCGGAACTGGTAAATCTGGATATTCTCTAGCTGCATTTAATGCTTTTTGCATTGCTCTCGCAACCACCCTAGATTTATGACATTTGGCTAGAACTAATGCGCAGTGAAACAAGATTGTATTGGCATTCTGGCATGCCAATTCGCTCAACGGCTTCAAGAAGTTGAAACAGCTAGATTAAGAGCAGGGGATGACAGCAATACCAACATCTTCACTGAGCAAAGATCACCATTCGTCTAGCTATAAACTTAGGATCTTCACCGGCTTGAAGCATTCTTGCCATGTAATAAAGTGCAGCATTAGCATCACTACCTCTCATGGATTTAATAAAAGCACTAATAACGTCATAATGATATTCACCGTTTTTATCATATCCAGGTAGTCTTTTTTGAGCGGCCGTCTTAATTACGTCTGTGGTAATCTCTATTGTTAGTTAGCTGCAGAGCTAGTTCTAGATTGCTAAGAGCAATTCTGGCATCACCTCCAGATAATCTCAGCTAGAAATCAATACTGATTTAGAGGGTAGTCTTTTAGCAGTAATCTTCTGCTCTTTAGCGGCTCGTTTAATGATCTGATACAATGTCATCTTTTGTTAAGAGGTTCTAGGATTAATACTCGACTACGACAAGTAGTGGATTAATAACTTCAAAACTAGGATTCTCGGTTGTAGCTCCAATTAAGATAATTGTGCCGTCTTCAACGTGCGGTAGAAAAGCATCTTGTTGGGCTTTATTAAATCTATGAATCTCATCAACAAATAGAATAGTTTGCATAGTTTAAGTCGTTGATTTTGTTTAGCAAATTCAATAACTTTTAATACATCAGCTTTACCTGATGTAACTGCGCTAATCTCTACAAACTCAGCACCAACCTGACTGGCTATAATTCGAGCCAGCGTTGTTTTACCTGATCCAGGTGGCCCCCATAGTATTAAACTAGTCGGTTGTTTATTTTCAATCATCTCACTAATAATTTTTCCCTCAGAAGTTAAGTGGGATTGACCATAGACGTCACTCAGTTTAGTTGGACGCATTTTCTCCGCCAGCGGTTTATTATCCATGCTAATAGTTTAACAACTAGTCCAATATATTGTTTTAGAATATTTAATCGAGATTAGAACTAATTAAATTTAAAATTTAGCTCTTTTTAGTATGCTTATCACTATGCATTAGAGCTAGAAAGAACAAGATAATCACTGGGATATTAAGGCCCCAGTAAGATACTGAGCTACGGAAGTTGTTTCACCAGGTTTAAAGATGTCGTGGAAGAACAACATATCGACGAAAAGAAAACCTAGAATTAATACAATATAAAGTAACTTTTTCATATTTATATTATATCAGTCAGTAAAAGCATTTCTACGCGTCTCTTTTAAGTATTAGCCAGTATGTACCAGCTATGCTTATTGCTGTTAAGCCCAAGAATATTCCGGCTTCAATTCGTTGAAAGTCCCAATATCGGTAGCTTGGTTGGAATGAAGCCTCTTGATGGAAGCCAGCTTGATTTAGGCATGTATCTATTGGGTCTCCACCACCACCTGGCACTACTTTAACTTTAATTCCTTCCCCACTTGAGCCCAGATTTGCTTGTTGGATGATTTTGACACTGGCTAGGCGCAGCGGGAAATATATCACCAATTACGTTACCGTTCTTATCTACAATATTCCTAGATAATGCCCAAGCACCAGATGGTATTAAACCATTATCTATATTTGGTCCCATCTTTGCCGAAATTGTTACCGGTGTCATATAGTGCGGTCTAATCCATTCTGCAAATGAAGCCTGAAAAGCAATAAATAGGGCTAAGGTTACCCCGAGAGCTACCATTGTTTTTTCTGAACCACCACTCATCATAAATCCAAGACTGGTAAAGAAGATCGTATAAGCAAGAGGCATTATCCCTTGTGTATCAAACTGTCCAGCGAAGAATCGTGATTGATCAATTGAGTTAGGAATTCTAGCCCACCAACTTGTAAGCAAGCTAATCGCAAGTCCATAAACAGCTGCAAAAACCAGGATCCAAAGTAACTTAACTGTAAGCCATTTTCTTCTTGAAACTCCTTGAGTCCAGACAAGTTTGTTAGTTCCTTCTTCATATTCTCTCGAAAACAGTGGTGAACCAACAAATAATCCAAATAATAAAGGTACACCAATTGCCGTGACGAAGACTAACCGTATAATTGCTCCATAACTCGTTGGAAGACTGCCTTCAATATCACTACAATTTGGAGTTAAAGGGTTGGCCTTACAGGATGCTAGAATATTTTGGTATATATGCCAGAAATGATTCCCTGTAAGACAGCAAAAACTGCAAATACAGCTAAAATTATCCCAAATACCATAAATTGCTTGCGGTGTTGTCGCCATACAAACCAGTTCACTTTGTACTCCCTTCTTTTGTTTGACCCATGTACGCGAGGATAATCTCCTCAATATTTGGCTCTTCTTGGCGCCAGTGAGAGGAAATCTTAGTCTTACCATCGAGTCTAACTAGCAGGGTGGTTTGCTTGGATGTGTGCGTTTCGTGAATAACACTAAAGCCTTCCTCGTCATTTGCTTTTTCTTTTCTAGGTCCAACTAATATCTTGTGACCATCAATTACGTCTTCAATATTGTCACATAGTTGAGTCTTACCTGCCGCCAGAACTATTACATGGTCACTAACTCGTTCTAGATCAGCTAGAAGATGAGATGACATAATCACCGTTAATCCTCCGTCTGCAACAGCTTGAGATAGTGATGCTAGAAAATCATGTCGAGCAAGAGGATCGAGTCCAGCAACTGGTTCGTCTAGTAGTAGAAGCTTGGGTTTTTTCGCTAGAGCTAGAGCAAGAGCAACTTGAGCACGCTGACCCCCAGATAGCTTACCTACCTGTTGGTCCAGTGGTATGCCTAATTCTTTTAGACGACCCCTGATAAACTTTTCATCCCACCTGCTATTTAAATGCTTACCCATTTTTATATGGTCATTTGAGTCCATAGATTTATATAAAGGTATTTCCTGTGCAAGATAGCCAATATCTTCCAGAAAATCTGAACTCTGTTTTGGGGTTTTTCCAAGCACACTACTATCGCCATCACTCTTATTACTCAGTCCTGTGAGTAATTTAAGTAGCGTAGATTTACCCGCTCCATTTGGACCAACAAGCGCGCAAACGCTGCCCTCTGGAACGTTAACGTTACAGTTTTCTAGCGCCCAAAACGATCCGTATCGTTTTCCAAGCCCTTTAGTTTGTATTGCTGTTTTCCCCATATGCCCCTCCTATTATTTCTTATGTAATGTTATGCGAACTAATGCTTCTATTGATTCATCATCTAACCCGGCTTTATGGGCTATTTCTATCCAGCCCTCCAGATCTTTCTAATTGCTTCTTGTATCTCCGGTGATGGCCCAGCAGGTCGTTGTTTAACAAAAGTACCTATACCGGTTCGGCCTTCTGCAAGCCCAAGACTCTCTAGCTCACGGTAAGCCTTAAAAACCGTATTAGGGTTAATTGCAATATGTCCAACAACTTCCTTAACTGTTGGCAACTGGTCACCGGGCTGAAGTATCCCAACCTGAAGTGCTTGCTTTACCTGCTGAACGATTTGCAGATATGGCGGTACTCCAGAGTGAGTATTAAGACGGAAAGTAATCATATTACTATTATACTAGTATACTAGTGAAATTATAAATAGAAAACAAATAACGTAAAGGCCGAGTGTTGTAACTGCTAAAATGAGCTTATGACGGTAATTGACGATTATTTAAATAAACTTAATAATTCCGAAAAAGCTGAGTTCGAAAGAATTAGAGCCATTGTTCATAGGACAGTTGGGGATGCTGAACAAGTTATAAGCTATGGCATGCCAGCTTTTAAGTACAAAGGTAAATATTTAATCGGTATTAATAGTTTCAAAGATCATTTAAGTTTATTTCCGACATCTGAACCAATAGATGTATTGAGAGTTGAGTTGAAGAACTTTAAGTTATCTAGAGGGACAATACAATTTACTCTAGACAAGCCAATTCCTGAAAACCTAATCAAAAAAATAATAAAAGTCAGGGTTCAGGCAATAAACAAATTGAAGTAAGATTCAATAATTTTCTCGAAATAAAGCAAAGACTACTTAGTCAGGAAAATATTCATTTGATTTAGTTTTTTCTCATTATCTCTGACCATATAAAAAATTTCATTCAACCCTTTATTGCTTGTCCGAGCCATAGCGAGTGGTTCGGGCTTTAGTATTTTAATTGCTTGGTTATATTTTTTAGTTAGTTCAGCATCATAATTTTCCTTTTCCATAAACCATGGTTTGGAGTGCCAGTACTGTTTTATTCTTTTAATTGAAATAGATTTAATAACTACCCTATCAAGGTAAATTTCTTTGAATTTTTTTGAATAGGCTGGAACTTCCCAAAAGTAATACTTGTAGTACTCTGCTAGTGCGTTTGTTAAATAGGGCTCTCTGTGGACCTTCCTGTTATAACCAAGCTTACATCTAATGTGGTACCTAACAGGATCTTTACTACTCAAATTCAAATCATTGTTTAAAAAATTTATTAACGACTTTGTGCTTTTAAAATCAGCATCCCACTTGATCACCCAGTTATATTTTGCTTTAGAAAAGCAAAAATTATAGTAAGTCATAAGCGAATTTGGATGATTCATGGGCGTTATTAACGTTTCAATACCTGCTTTAGAAGTCTTTACGTCGTATTTGTATATTCTAATCGGATAGCCTTCGGACTTTAATTTTTCAACGATTAGTCGTGAATTGTCAGTACATCTATGTAGTATTACAACTATTTCATGGTCAACACTTACTTTTTTGAGAGAAGTTATACATTTTTCTATGTACTTCTGTTCATTTCTACAGCGAACAATAAAACTAATCCCGGGCAGTCTATCTTTTGTAAGATAGTTTTTTCTAGCTATGTTATTGAATGGCTTCATAGGTTAAATATATATTAGAAAGACTAAGTAAACATAATATTGTATTTATGCGTTACAATAAATTATCAAAAGGTAGATAATGCAGGGACATTCATTATCATTTGCGGTACGTGTATTTAGTAGAATGTAATATAGTTAGCCAGAAGGGGGATATTTATGCCAACAATTCTTTGTATTCGAGATAACTGGAATGATACCGCACTAGATATTCCTATTCCTGGAAGCTTCTTCAACGTTGATATTAGACCTACCATAGAGTATCCATTCGGGGAAAAAGGTAGGGTACTAGCAAATGCTTGGAGGCAGCTAAGTAAAGATGATTATACGGGCATGCTAATACTTAATGGAGACGTAATCATTGAACCGACAGATCATAAAAATATGCTTGCTGCAATACACACGCGTAGTGATCAGGTAGTGATTGCTCCTACCCGTATTTGGCCGAAAAGTACTAAAAGAAAAGATTGGATATGGGGACATTGGTCGTTTGAGGGAAGTCAAAAATTTGAGACCAAGAATGTCCGCTGGTTTACATTTTGCTTTACCTACATTCCTAGAAAAGTTATTGATCAGGCTCTCAAAGATGGTCTAGTTGAATGGAGATATCCAGGCGTAGACATGAATATGGCTAGGTCCGCGGTCAAAGCCAAGGTCCCAGTTTACGTTGCGGAAAATGTTCTACCAAAACATCTGAATTTCTAGATACCCTTGAATATATAAAATCAAAACATTTAAACATGTATTGCTAAGAATATATAGCGATGAGAATTCTGTTATGCTTATATACAGTTATAAGTGAATTATGGAAGAAAATAGACTAAAATCAGCGATTGGTGAAGGTGTTGCTAAAGGTGTACCATTGGATTTTATTGCATACAGCCTCAATCGGGCTGGCTGGCCAAAGCAAATGGTACAGGATGCAATTGACCAGTGGCGAGAAGAAAATGGGCGTGTTCAGAAGACAACAGACTTTAAAGTATGGCTCAAGTCGTATTACAAGCAATCAACGAAGTCTATAGCCTTAGTAGTAGTACTAAATGTTATCGCCATGTCGATAACGCTGTTGAATCCTTGGCCAATTAAAATTATGGCTGATTCAGTATTTGGCCATATTCCTGCCCCAGGCCCTTTAAAACCTTATACTCATACACCTGAGCTCATAATTTTTGTATCGCTAATGACGCTTGGCATATTCTTTCTATCAAGTGTCTTTGGTACATTGCAAGCATTTATGCTACTGAAAATTGGCTACTGGCTAAACAGGCACATAAAAGAGGAATCATTTAGACATATACTACATTTGCCCCTTTACCATGAGGGCCGCCTGACAAAAGGGGATTATATCTATCGCCAGAATCAAGTTACCAATAGCTTGTCTGATCTGGTACTAACTGCAACCAGTGAAATTATAGGTTCAATTATACTAATTGTCGGCATTGTAATAATAATGTTATTTTTAAATGCGAAATTGGCAATTATCACGCTGGTGGCCATCCCATTTTTGATTATATCGATCCGATATTACAGACCAAAATTGAGTAAGTGGGGACAAGCTTTTTTTAAACTTAACAGCGCGAGTTCGACATTGATAGCTGAATCAATTGACAATACAGAATCAGTCCAAGCATTTAGTTTAGAAGACAGACAAGTAAGACGCATGAAAGATCTGTGGGTCCAAACCTATGATGTTGCTAGGCATGCACTCATGTGGAGCAAGGCGTTCAGTATTACTGACGGATTTATTGTCAGCTTAGCTACGGCATTGGTCATATACTTGGGCGGCACTGAGGCCTTACATGGTCAGTTCTCGATTGGGCTACTTATTGTATTCATGACCTACATTGGTTATCTTATTAATCCAATACAAGAAATAACCTCGCAATTAACTATCAGGCGTCAAAAGCTAGTTAATGTGCACCGAGTATATGAAGTAATAACTGACCATGAAGGTATAGAAAATCTACGCGAAAATAAACCATTACCACATGTAGTCGGCCGAATTGATTTTCAGCATGTGTATTTCAAGCATGGTGACACTCTGATACTTAACGATATAAATTTGACAGTTCATCCCGGAGAGAAAGTTGGAATTATCGGACCAAGTGGTGCAGGTAAAAGTACACTTGTAAAGCTCCTTGATTTATATCTTGTACCAACTACAGGTCGTATCTTAATTGATGGGTTAGACATCCAGAGTATAAGCTTGGCAGATCTTAGAAAAACCATAGCCTGGATAAGCCAGACGCCTCAGCTTTTTGGTACCTCTATTGAAAATAACTTACGTGATGGGGATATCAGTCGAGTTATAAGTAATGAGGAAATTGCCTGGGCCGCACAAGCCGCCAACGTAAATGAGTTTGTTACGAAGCTGCCAATGGGTATGAATTCAATCGTTGGCGAAGGTGGTTCATCAATAAGTGGTGGGCAGAAGCAACGAATTGCTATTGCGCGGGCATTACTTAAGAACGCACCAATCATTTGCATGGATGAGCCGACTTCTTCACTGGACTTTAAATCAGAAAAATTGATACATGATTCTATAAGATCAATGATTGTAAACAAGACTGTAATGTTGGTGACACACCGTTTATCACTTTTAAATTTGATGGACAATGTATATGTGTTGGATGGTGGAAATCTCGTCAATGTTGAAAAATTTGGTGGTGCTGAGAAATACATGTACAAGCTTCAAAAAGCAGATAAGTTGTAATACCAACTAGGTCTTTTATAATTTAGTACCAATCCGTGAGATTCTGCTTATTAATTTGACAGACTAGTAGCACTTATGCAAAATTATAAATATAAAGTCAGTAAATCTAGATTAGGGGTAGGTGTATGGACGACCAAAACAAGCAAGATAATTATGATCAAAATGGGAATTATTCTCCTGCTTCCTCAGCTGGAAGTGGAACGTCAACTTCATCTGGAAGCGGCACCTCGACGTCGTCTGGCTCAGGCACATCTACATCATCAGGCTCAGGTACCAGCACCTCATCCGGTTCTGGAACCAGCACTTCAGCTGGTAGCGGTACGTCAACTGGTTCTGGAACTGTTACTTCATCTCGAGAAAGTAATAGGAATAACTATGGCGGTGGCGGCGGAGGAGGAGGTAACTCATCTGGCGGTTCTGGTACTTCAACTTCATCTGGAAGCGGCACCTCAACCTCATCAGGCTCAGGCACCAGCACTTCATCTGGTTCTGGTACTTCAACTTCATCTGGAAGCGGCACCTCAACCTCATCAGGCTCAGGCACATCTACATCATCAGGCTCAGGTACCAGCACCTCCTCTGGTAGTGGTACATCAACCTCGTCTGGCTCAGGTACCAGCACCTCTTCTGGTAGTGGTACATCGACCGGTAGCGGTACTCACACTTCGCACGGAGACCACGAGCATGATTCATATGGCGGCGGCGGAGGAGGAGGTAACTCATCTGGCGGTTCTGGTACTTCAACTTCATCTGGAAGCAGCACCTCAACCTCATCAGGCTCAGGCACAAATACTTCGTCTGGCAGCGGTACACACACTTCACAGGGAGACCACAAGTCAAGCTGGTCTGGCAATGACAATTCAACCGGTGGAGACCCAACAGATAGTGGCACGGAAGACCCAACTGAAAAAATACTTGGAGCTGACTTTTCACCAGAGTCGCACGACGGGGGTTCTTATAAGGGCAAGTAGTTGCTCTAAGCTACTCGCGTTCTTCTAGATTTATATTTAGGATGACGATTAAAAGAATGTATCTGCGTTGAACTACTGCATGGGTAGCACGAATGACGGCATTTCTTTACTAAGCAAATCCTGAAGGCTTTGCAGTAATTGTTCAAAGCCGACGTACTTAATTGTTTGCATGCCATTTCTTGACGCAAATTTTAAATAATCTTCATGCCCGCTTACTACTAGACATTGAGATGGTTGTTCGCCAATAGCATGTATGGCTTTATTAAAAACCTGTTTATTTATAAGTGGTTTTTTAAGTCCCATTGCATATGGAGATAAGATAACTTCGAATAATGGTTGAGAGGCGTTGAATTGTTGCAGTAATCCTAGTTCCATCTTTCCCAAATTAGCCAGTATACCCAATTTAAGAAAATGCCCGTGTAAGTCTTGCATAAGAATAACTATTTTAGGTGAAATATCCGATACAGTCAGTGTAAGTGAAGCCATATCAATATCAGCTCTGCCCAGTTTATTTTTAAAAACTTCTACTAAATAGTTAAGCTCAACTTCGCCGAGATAGTACTTCTGAACTAAGTCCGCTAGAAGAGCATGTTCTTGCTCTCCAAGAGCCTGCGCATAATTCAAGTATTCCTCGAACCTGTCAGGAGCCCATACACTATAAAAATCAAAATAAATTGCCCGAATCATGCTATTGGATAATTATATCAGACTGTTGGTAGGGGTTGACCATAAGACTACTAATGCCATCTTTAGTAGTGAATAAATGACTTTACTAAACAGGCTATAAAGATCTAATCAGTTAACTCGATTTGGGTATTCACCTTTAGTTGCACTTACTATATTCTCAACCAGCTTCACTAAACTGTTATACATCGACTCATAAGTTGCCCATGCATATGCTGGAGAGGCCCAGACATTACCGACAAACTTATTAAATTCTTTGGGTTCTGCCTCATACCCGTATCCATACAAGTCTCCACTTGCCACCATGTCTAACAGTAGTTGATGGTTAAACATACAATGAACTATATCGACAACCATCGCTTCTTTTTTCATCGTGCGAATCATATCATCACTTACTAGGGACATTGTTTCGTCATTCTTAGCGGTGGCAGGGAGAATAACGTCGGCCGTAGATAAAAGTTCTTCTAGCGATATTTTCTTGTATTTGTCATTTGTCGAAGATCGTGACCAATAAACGACGTTCATCCCAAGACCTTCACAACGCTCAGCAATGGCTGAACCAATGTTACCTAGTCCTATAATTCCAGCTGTTTTTCCGACAAGTTGAATCCCACGATACTTCATAAAATCTTTATCAAAATCTAGCGGGAAACCGTCCTTTATCAGTCTGGGTGTTTGTCTAGCTAAGTTGAACATCATCATGATCGCCCATTCTGCAATGGATTGAGTATTAAACTTCACAATATTGCATATTGGGATATTGAGTTTATTGGCAGCTTCTGTTTCAACCCACTCAAAACCTGTTGATTCTGTAAAAATAGCTTTTAAATTAGGAATATTTTCATAGTCCGAATTCTTTACTTTCCAGTTTACATAATCAGGATTTAGGCAAAGTACCCTATCTTCATTTCCTTCAAATAATTCTTTGCAATCGCTTAGAGGTGCAGTATCTTTTTTAACGACTATGCCTACATCAGCTTTTTTTAAAGAATCTAGTAGATCTTGTGTTACTAATTCATCCCATAGAGGATCGAAAATAAATGCCTTCATTTATTTATCATATCAAATCTTCTAATATTACTTGCCCAAACAAAATTTGATTATTTAAGCGTTGATATTTATTCGAACTATTGAATTGAATTTAAATACGCACGTGATTTGTCTGCTTCTGCTCCAAATATTGGCGTTTGAGAATCAGTAATAACAATGCCATCAAGCATGTTTACAGTATTTCCATTATTTTCGAGGTGTTGCCCGATTTGACCAGCTATATCAACTGCCGCTTCGTCAACAACTCCTTTGCCGAATACATCCAGTCCTCTACCTACATCAAACCAAAATTCAGTATAGGGTAATTCATCTGCCGGTTTATTTTGGGTATAACCAGTTCCTAATAATATCCAGCTCGGAAGTCTTAAGCCCTTCAATATGTAGGCTGCATCTATGTCGTTCAAAGGAGGCTCAACAGCGATATACCTAAATGAACCAGTCTCTCCAATACCAATTTTTCTCTCTGTCATGGAGGTTACTATACCATAATTTGTAAATATGCAGATTACTATGTATCCATACTGAGTTCTAAAACTTTGTGTTTTAGCCAGGAGGTCGTGCTTTGCTACAATAAAAATATGAATGAACCAAATCCTTGGAAAATACTGTCGTCTAAGGTTGTCTATGAAAATAAGTGGATAAAAGTTAGGGAAGATAGTGTAATAACGCCCCAAGGTTCGGAAGGTATATATGGCTTTATGGAGTCCGACGACTCCGTAATCATCGTGGTTTTAAATGACAAAAACGAAGTGTATATTACCAGAAACTTCAGGTATCCAGCGCAAGCTTGGAAATGGGAACTGCCTGGAGGCGGTGGAGATAAAGAAGACCTACTAGAGGCCTCAAAACGTGAGCTCGAAGAAGAAACTGGAATAATAGCAAAGAGATGGACAAAGCTTGGACTCACTAGTGTTTCTAATGGATTAATGACTGAAAAAATGGCGACATATCTAGCTCAAGATCTATCTTTTACTGGCAACAAAGAAAATTCCGATGAATTAATAACTGATGCTAAATTCGTTAGTTTAAAAGAGCTAGACAAAATGATAGATTCAGGTAGCCTCGATGATGGCCAAAGTATGACAGCACTATATTTATTAAATCATTGGTTAAAAAAGAATACGTAACTATTATTAAAAATACCTATGGCTGGGCATAGGCTATGTCACAACTTCAGAACAATTTAACGTACAACTATGATCCGTTAGCTAATAGTCTACGTCGAAATATCAGCATGACTACAAATCCTAGATTGGTCACCACAAGGCTTGCTGGATAAAGTACGGTTACTACTGAGAAGTTTTGTAGAGCAAATATACTAACAAGAAACTTAAATCCACTCATAGTATATGTAAATGCGGTTTCACTATCTGGTTTTATATAGGTTTTTCGGAAAGTTGGAATAAATGCCAACATATCTATACCCGTAACCAATATAATTGCAGTTAGGGGGTCTTTGGTAATAGCCCAAAGAGCCAATGCAACAATAGCACCTGCTAAGCAAAGCCAATCCACTACTGGGAAGTCTCGCTTTCCTTTAATCAATGCTAACGCAAATATTGTAAAACAAATAAATGCTGTGAAGCCCGTCGCCCAAGCACCTGCACCAGCTTTACCTTGGATTTGACCACCAAAAGCGATTGCAGTTAGTACTCCCCAAACCAACCAAGAAAAAGCATGTGGTTTAGTTTTTCCACTGAAAATATTACGAAAGTAAGGAATATAACCAATAAAACCAATGACTATAGCTATTACGCCAAGTAAAGTTTTATAGTCCATTACTATATAGTAACAAAATTCAAAATACTTATGGTTGGCATCAAGACCGAGTTCCGAACTTATTAGAATTGAATTAACTCAAGATCTGAGTTGCCTTTCTATAATAGCCCGCGACGTCGTTGGCGACGCCTTACGCCCATAACTGATACTGGTGATAATGGTCTTCCTATCATAATTTTTTCTCCTTATTAACTTTTAACTTTCTCAAGATCTTCAACGGCTGCGGTTACTACGTCAGAGTGTATCCGGCCATCTGCAATTAAAACTCCGCCTGCATCAATTAATGCTTTTTTAAGGCCTTTTGCCCAAAGATGTTCAATTACTAGCACCCCGGCTGAAGTATTATTATCCAGATCGGCACCAATTTTCTCTACATCTTTTTCTGTAAGTAGAGGTAAGTCTCCTTTAAAATTTAATGCATCTTGAATCTCTTTTGGTTGACCCTCTATCTCTGCGCCTAGCACCTTACCATTAGCATCTTTCATTACGAATACGAGATCAACTAAACGAATCACACCGCTATCGATAGCCTTAGAAAGCTCAGATAAGATACTTCCATCAAATTTATTTTCCGTAAAGCCAACTACAACGTAATCTATTGGTCCTAGCATCGTTTACCCTCCTCTCTAATTAATTATACCCTACTCTTATTGTACTCTTACGCAGGCTATCTTGTTAAAGTTGTAATTATTTATTCTAGAACGGTAGTCTATCGAGTTATATGAAAATGTATACTTTAATTCACTCTCGTGCCTATGGCTGGTCATAGGCTATGTACAGGTTCAGAACTTTTATAAACTAATTTTTCACATCTTGTCCGACTGTCGTAATATTGTTATATATGAAAGATAGGTCTAGCTCTCAACAAATCGACGACATAATCAAACTATATGGTGGGTGGAAAGGTAAAATTTTGTCACGAATACGCACCATTATCAAAGATGCAGACCCGGATGTTATCGAAGAGGTAAAATGGAAAATGGCCACAAGACCTGAGGGCCTACCGGTTTGGTATCACGACGGGATAATGTGCTTAGCTGAAACCTTCAAAAATGATATAAAGCTTGTATTTACTAAGGGCATCTATATAAAAGATCCGAAAAAACTTTTCAATGCGCGTCTTAATAGCAGCACAGATCGGGCAATCGAGTTTCACGAAGGAGATACTGTAAATGGACCTGCTTTAAAAGAACTCGTTATAGAGGCAATAAATTTAAATACTTTAAAATCAAATAAGAGATGAAGGCTGGTCTTATCATTATTTCGATTGGCCGGGCATAGGCTATTTCGCAAGTACCGAACATTTTAAGGTTATGGGATTATAATATGAATCATGAAGTGTATTAAATGTGGTAGAGAAATGAATAAGGTCAGATGGGCGATTACCAGCAACCATAAGACTGGCAAAGATCTAGTAGAATATGATTTTACTACCTATCATTGCGAAAACGATGATATTTGGATTAATACAGAGGTACCGCTTGTTGAAGTAACAAAAAA
Organism: uncultured bacterium; assembly: GCA_963699195.1. Taxonomy (GTDB): domain Bacteria; phylum Patescibacteriota; class Saccharimonadia; order Saccharimonadales; family DATKHC01; genus JBBQBA01. Next base: position 540,147 of record OY969420.1, read on the forward strand.
CAAAGGATAGTGCTTATGGATGAGGAAGATATAAGAAAAGCAAAATCAGAACATGACCTAGCAAAAGCCATAAAAGATTCCAATGAGATATTAGTTACAGCATCTACGATTGGCCCGATTCACAGAAGCACATTAACCTTAAGTCGTTCTAAACTTTTCGGTGAGGAGCGAGCTGGTTTAAGCAATGTATCAGTTATGAGTGTACGCATTGAAGACGTGTTAAATATCAATGGCGGTGTTGGACCAGTTTCAGGATATGTCGATATTTCTACTAAGTTCACTAGTCCCGGTAGTCCATACCATATTGGCCCATTTCATCGTAAGGATGTACTAAAACTTAAACGAATAATACAAGGTTATATTATTGCCCTGCAAAAGAGAATTGACCCAAACCCAATTCCGACACCTGAACTAATCTCAATGCTCTACGAGCTTGGTGATGATGACCCTTCAATAAGATAAGTTAATTTTTTTATTGTGGTGGTTCAGCAATATTATGCTGACGTAAATCTTGAACTACCTCATCAAACAAAGGCCGTAATGGTAAAGTTGCTGATGCCAAGAATAAATCATGGATATATTCTGGATCAATATGAGTGCCATTGACTGCTACTAAATCGGATCCGGGCACTGCATAAGTATGTCTTAGGGTTATAGGGTTGTAATAGTGATCTCCCACTTCTAAACTAAAGTGTATAACGTTATCTCCAAGTTTAGCGATCGTATTTAATTTTTCACGAGCATCATCTATATTTCGCTCTCCAACCATAAGACCACCTTGCCAAAGCGTAAATTCAACATAAGCCGCTGGCACTTTACTTTTAGCTTCTAGTTCAAGGAACGGTCTAAGTAATTCAACTTTTTCTTCAGTAGTAGATGGTTCGGCGGTCCATGCAAGGCTTTGACGAAAAGGTTGCACACTTACATTTACCGCACCTCTTGGACTATTTTTACCAGCAAACAAATATCTAATATCTCCCGCTGATGGTTCAAGACGTTTAAGACCGGAGCCTGTTTCTTTACCTTTCGACATTCTAATAGTTTGTAACTTAAATGAGCCCAAGGCAAGCGTTAGCAATAATCGATGTTGACAATTATATTCATAAGCATAAGCTAAAAGTAGGAAGTGTGAGGCTTCCCCAGACCTCGGTGAATAATCGGGGTCTTTAAGTTCTGGCTATCAAGTTACTTGTTAAGCTTGATATAATACTTCTACTCATGGAGATCGCAATTATTGTCGTAGGGGTTATTATTGCAGCATTGTTGCTGGTTATAATTCTTACCCGAAAATCATCTGATGGGACTGGCAATGCCTTACTTATTAAGGAAGATCTTACACAACTAAACAATTCTGTTCAAAATCTAAAAGAGGGGCTTCAAGGTCAAATTACCGAGAGACTAGATAAGAATGAACGCAGCATGCGAGACTCTATGGTTAAGCAATTCTCTCAAAGCTCAAAACTTATAACTGAAGTCACTGAAAAACTAGTTAAGTTGGATGAGACTAACAAGCGAGTTGTTGATGTTGCTACTGAACTTAAGACTTTACAAAACGTACTGCAGAACCCGAAGCAGCGCGGGGTGCTAGGTGAATATTATTTGGAGAGCTTACTTCAAAACGTGCTGCCACCTGATGGCTTTAAGATGCAACATAAATTTAAAGACGGCGAAATTGTTGATGCAGTTATAGTTCTTGATAAAGGAAAACTGTTGCCAGTTGATTCTAAGTTTTCGCTTGAAAACTACAACCGTTTGGTTGAGGAAACTGGTAAAGAAAGTAAGGTTGCATTAATGAAGACTTTTAAGTTGGATTTAAAAGGCCGAATTGATGAGACTGCTAAATATATTAGGCCAAACGAGGGGACAATGGATTTTGCATTTATGTTCATTCCGAGTGAGGCAATATATTATGAACTGCTAAGCACAAAGGTCGGGAATACTGGCACAAATTCTCGCGATCTAATTGACTACGCTTTCAGGGATAAACACGTAATAATTGTTAGCCCAACTAGCTTCCTAGCTTATCTTCAAACTGTTCTTCAAGGTCTTAGATCCCTTCAAATAGAGGAGCAAGCCAAGGATATAACCATAAGAGTAGGCGAGCTAGGTAAGCACATTGGTGGTTTCGAGCAACATATGCAAAGGCTAGGATCAAGCTTGGGGGCAACAGTTAATCACTTTAACCGGGCCCATAAAGAACTTAAAAAAGTCGATAAAGATGTAATTAAAATATCCGGCTCCAAAGCTCTGGTTGAGCCAATGATTTTAGAAAAACCCGACGAAGCAGAAGAATAGACTTATTTACTTTTGGCAATAAGATCAATAGTTAATGCTGCAGTCCAAGAAAAATTATCGATGCCAGCGGGATCACCTGTTAGTGGGCTAAAATATTCGTCCATATTAGATTTGCCAACAAGCTCTATGGTTGCCTCGCGGAGTGCTTCTGCGTGTGTATCGAAGCCAAGTCTAGTTAGTCCATCTATAATTAGCCAATTTGTGTTGACCCATGTGGCTCCTTGCCAATAGTTTTTATCAATAAACCATGGAGAATTAATTGGCGCAGTCGGAACGGGATACATAGGGCCGTATAGGTGTTTGTTTTCTAACATTTTTATAAGAATCTTAGATCGGTCTTTTTTTATTATGCCTGAGTAGAGTGGCATCATCGTTGCAATACTTGGTTCCTTAATTGGTTCATGGGTAATAAAGTTCCTTGAGTAATACTGATTTGTTGCGGGATCCCATAATTGTTCTAACGCAAGCTCGGTTTTAGCCATGTTTTCAACCAATTTATCTGGCAAATCAAAGTGCAAAAATTTAGCAATATCGACTAAATGCTGATTGGCTCGAATAAACATGCAGTTAAAAGCCAGATCTTCAATAGCGAACATGCCATGAGGCAATATTTTATCTATATTATAGGATTTTCGTCGTAGACGTCTAAGAACCGAATAAAGACCCAATATTTCTTCCGTTGTTGGTCTTTCCTCGACTGGTACGTTTTTAGTGTCTCGCCTAAAAAATTCAATAATTCTGGTTAACTTAGTTTTATCTGTCACCCTTATCCAGGTAGGCATTTGATGATCATGAAGTTCAGCCATCCAAGGCGGTGAATTATCCATACCGCACTCCCAAGGATGTATAAGTAGTACAAGTCCTTCACCATGGGGGTCTCGATCAGCATAAAGCCAATTATGATAATTAATTAGGGGATGCAGAACCTTTCTATACCAACTACGTCTCTCTTCGTTTGTCATTTTTTGACCAATTTGTACGATAGCTTCTGCTAGCATCGGTGGCTGAGTAATGCCACTAGTATGGACTCTATCGGGAGAGTTTGGGTTAGACTTGCTTCTCCATGCGTCTGAATCATTTCTAAAACTCTCATGTGAATTAAAAATAATGTGAGGCAACATTCCATTGAACCATTGGCCACGAAGTAGGCTTAAAATCTCTGTTTGTGCCCGGTCTAAGTCGTAATTACTAATACCGATCGCAATGAAACAGCTATCCCATAACCATTGATGCGGATATAGTTTTCTTGATGGAACAGTGTAGTTTCCTTCGTCATTTTCATCAAGCACTTGTTTTGCTTTTTCGACCAATTCATTATGCTTATCCATCACTAAAAGTATACAACAAAGAGTAGTAATGCTTACGTTTTGCAGCTTCCTGTTAAACTTGCTTTCTAAGATGTTATACTGCTACTTATAGTTATGAATAGTGATTATCAAAAAGCATTAGATGTTGGAGAGGTGCTGAAGAAGAGATTTCCAAGCTTGGATAACAAGGTTGAAATATTAAAGGCGCCTGAACTTCGAGAACTTTACCAACAGATTAGTACGATACCGCCAGAGGAAAGAGCGGTATTTGGCCAAGCCGTAAATAAAGTGCGATCTGATCTTGAGCAAATGATTAGGGATAGTCGAGCAGAGGATGATAAACCAACTCCAATTGATGTGACTGCACCGTTTGATATAAATCAAGAATCGGCTAAGCATCCAAAACTACTTAGTAGTTTATATGGTAGTCACCACCCCCTAATGTCCGAGATAGATAAGATTATAGGCATTTTTAGCCGAATGGGCTTTAGTGCAATTGAATCTAGGCAAATTGATGATGACTATCATATGTTTAGTAGTTTGAACTTTCCGGTGGGACACCCGGCTCGGGACGATTATGATACTTTCATAACCGAGGAAGGTTTAATTGCCCCAGCCCATACTTCAACCATGCAAAACCGAGTACTTAAGGCAAACGCTCATTTGCTAGAGCAGGGTGAGCCAATCGCATATGTTATTCCAAGTCGGGTATTTCGTAACGAAGATGTCGATCCCAGGCATGAACATACTTTCTATCAGTTTGAAGGCATATACGTAGGTAAGGATATTAATGTTGGTAATCTTATTGCTACCCTAAAGACCTTCCTTCAAGAATATTTCGGTCAGGAACTTAAAGTCAAAACCCAACCTTTCTATTTTCCATTTACTGAACCTAGTTTTGAATTTGCTGCATCGTGTCCATTTTGTAGCGGTGAGGGTTGTGCGATTTGTAGTCACAGTGGCTGGATTGAGCTACTTGGTTGTGGCATGATTCACCCTAACGTTTTAAAAATGGCTGGTATCGACCCAACTGTTTATAGCGGCTTTGCTTGGGGCGGTGGAATTGATCGACTTGTAATGCTGAAAAATGATATTGAAGATGTACGCTACTTCGAGTCGGGCAGGCTAGATTTCTTGAGGCAATTTCTATGAAGTTAAGTGTAAATTGGATTAAAGAATATACAACTGTTGATCTCTCAAATGAAGATCTTGTTAAAAAAATTGGCTCACAGCTTGGCGAAGTTGAAGAAGCCGTTGACCTTAGTAGCCTTTACAAGAATATATATATCGTTAAGGTTGTAGATTGTGTGCAGCATCCAAAAGCTGATAAATTATCGCTTTGCAAGATAGACGATGGTGGCAAGGCGCCTGATGTGAGCAGAGATAATAATGGAATGGTGCAAGTTGTATGCGGCGCGCCTAATGTTAAGTCCGGCATGTTGGCCGTTTGGCTACCACCAGGCACAACCGTACCGGCAACTTACGGGAAAGATCCACTAATACTTGAACAAAAAGAGATTCGTGGTCAAGTAAGCAATGGCATGTTAGCTAGCCCGAAAGAGCTCGGAATCTCCGAGAGTCATGATGGAATTCTTGAAATTCAAGACTCGGCACAAATCGGTCAACTATTTGCAGACTTTTTTGAGTTAAACGACACGATTATTGATATTGAAAATAAAATGCTGACTCATCGTCCTGATTTATTTGGTGAGTTGGGTCTGGCCCGTGAGGTCGCTGGTATTACTGGTCGGAAATTTAAGTCACCTGATTGGTATTTAAAACCTAAAGAGCTGAACCTAACTAAGGGTAGTACTAGTTTGGAGGCCAAAAATGAGATACCTGACAGTGTTAACCGATTTATGGCTCAGGTTATTAATGGTGTAACTGTTAAGCCTAGTTCGCCAAAGATTCAATCATACCTAAATAGAGTAGGATTACGGCCAATTAATAACATAGTTGATTTTACTAATTACTATATGATGCTTACTGCTCAACCACTTCATGCCTATGATCTAGATAAACTAAAGAAGCTAGATGGTAGCGATAAAGCAGCACTAATAGTTAGAAAACCCAAAGAGAACGAAGAACTGACACTATTAAACGGTAAGACAGTTAAGTTGTTGGATTCAGACATTTTAATAGCTTCAAGAAACCACCCAATTGGTCTTGGTGGTGTTATGGGCGGAGCTGATGTTGAGGTTGATGGTAATACCAAGAACATAGCCGTTGAGTGCGCTAATTTTGATATGTACACAATCCGGCGAACTGCTATGGCTCACGGAGTCTTCTCTGATGCAGTAACTAGATTCAATAAGGGTCAAAGCCCCCTCCAAAATGATAAGATTCTGGCCGCAATAGTTGGCTCAATCATTGAAGATGCTGGCGGAGAAGCTGAAGCGCCAATTGATATTCAATCAACCCTTCCAAAACAAGTAGAACTAAAAGTCAGCCCAAGTTTTATCAATGGTCACCTAGGAATTGAAATTGATCCCGAGAAAATGGCTGAGCTGCTTCGAAATGTTGAATTTGATGTTGAGGTTAGTGGAGACGAACTTAAAATCAAAGTTCCATTCTGGCGTACCGATATAGCAATTTCCGAAGACGTTGTAGAAGAAGTTGGTAGGCTTTTTGGTTATGACAACCTAAGGCTAGAGCTTCCTACTAAGTCTATTAAGCCAGCAGCTCAAGATGATGTATTTAATTTTAAATCAGAGCTTAGAGATATCTTAGCTAGAGCCGGGCTCAATGAACTGCTGACTTACAATTTCACCTCAGAGCAACTTTTTGAAAAAGTTGGGCAAGATAAAAACTTAGCATATAAACTGTCAAACCCACTTAGCCCCGAGCTCGGGTATTACAGAATGAGCTTACTGCCAAGCCTCCTTGAAAAAGTTCATCCCAATATCAAAGCTGGTTATCAAGAGTTTGGTTTGTTTGAGATGAATAAAGTTCACCTCAAAAATAATCAAGATAAGGATGAGCCAGAGTTACCTGCCGAACCTTATCGATTAGGAGTAGTGCTAGCCGCAGATGAAAAACTAGCAAAGACGGGTTATTCTGGCGCACCATACTATCAAGCTAGGTATTATTTGGATTATCTAATGTATACGCTTGGAATCAAGTATGAAATTAAAGTATTTAGCGAGCCTGACAACGATGTAGACAGGCAGATGGTTAAGCCGTTTGAACAAATCCGAACTGGGTTTGTGTATATTGACAATGAATTGGTTGGTGTAATTGGTGAACCTAGTGTAACGGTCAGAAATAGCCTTAAATTACCCAAGCATAGTTCAATGATAGAACTTGATTTGCTTAAACTTCTAAGCCGAGCAAAGACCGTAAATTACTCAAAGCTATCGAATTATCCTTTCTCAGAACAGGATGTCACCTTTAAGCTACCCGCTAGTGTTTCCTATCAAGAATTATATGATTTAATTAGCTCCGAACTAGAGAAATTAACTCAAAATAGTCATGTTGTATTAACTCCGTTGGATGTTTTCCAAAAGGAAGAAGATCAGACCAATAAGCACATAACTTTTAGACTACACATTAGCTCTTATGAGCGAACCCTAAAATCAGGCGAAGTCAATGACCTTATCGCCTCGCTAGGCAAAGTCGCCAAAGACAAGTTTGGTGCTGAGATAATATAGCTGAAGATTAAATGGATATGTAGCTTAGGTTTTTTGTAATACAGGTTAGACCAAGCTATACTATTAGGACTTATATGGCAGATACTAAACTTTCTCATAGAGCTTTTGCATTAACCTTTGCAGTGCTATTTGCGTTCACTGCACTTGCAACTACTGTTGCTGTTATTCTTTCGATTGTTTCTAGTAATAAAGCAGCCAAGAAGGCTAGTACTAGCAGTTCAACTTCAACTAGTCAGGTCTGTAAGACTAATTGTTTAGCAGGCAAGCCACTTGCTGGGTTTACACCAGTATCCAGCGTGCCTACGCTAACTATCACGGATGTAAAAATTGGTACCGGAAAAACCGCAACTGCGAGTTCTACTGTTGGTGTTCAATATACCGGTGCAGTAGCAAGTACCGGTAAAGTTTTCCAAAGCTCACTAGACACTACAACTCAACCAGTCGTATTCCCACTTAGTGGTGTAATTCCTGGATTTAAAACTGGTATTATTGGCATGAAAGTCGGCGGTATTAGACAAGTTTTGATACCTGCTGCAATGGCTTATGGAGCTACTCCACCAGCCGGCTCAGGCATACCGCCAAATGCTAATTTAGTCTTCAATATTGCTCTCTTAAGCGTACAATAAAAATAGTGTAATTTAGTGGGAAAAACCACAACATCTGGTGGTATTGCATATATCGCGCACACCACATATACTTAGAGCACAAAGCAACAAATAACATAAATCGGAGCCAAAAAAATGGTCAAAAACATAACAATATTTACTACTAACACTTGCGCTTATTGCGGCATGGTTAAAAAATACCTGAAGGTAAAGGGAGTCAATTACGAAGAGGTTAACTTGGACGAAAATCCTGGTCGTCAAGCAGAAGCTTTTGAATTAAGCGGACAATTGGCTGTTCCTGTTACTGTCGTTACTAGAGTTGACGATTCTCGTGAAGTTGTAGTTGGCTACAATTTGCAAAAACTAGCACCAGCACTTATTTAATATGAACGATGTTCCGAGCGGAGAGACTCACGATCTAGTAATTATTGGGGCAGGCCCAGCAGCACTGTCTGCAGCAGTCTATACAACCCGTGAAGACATCGATACTGTGTTATTTGAGAAAGGTGCAATTGGTGGACTTGCTGCCATCACTGACCTTATTGATAATTACCCTGGGTTTAATAAAGGTGTGACCGGCCTTGATTTATCTGAAGACCTAAGGCTACATGCAGAACGATTTGGCGCAGACATTAGGCTAGGTGAAGTTAGTTCTGTTAAAGACGAGGGGCTATATAAGCACCTTGTTACAACTGACGGGGATATATATGCAAAGACAGTGCTTATAGCTACCGGAAGTGATTATAAGAAACTTGGCATACCAGGCGAGTCTGAATTCTATGCTAGAGGCGTTCATTCCTGTGCAACTTGTGATGGTGCATTTTACCGAGACAAAAGACTAGTAGTTGTTGGTGGTGGAAACTCGGCCGTACAAGACGGTATGTTCTTAACTAAGTTTGCAACTCATATAGATATGTTAGTTAGAAAAGACAAACTAAGGGCTTCACCTGTATTGCAAAAAAAATTAGCAGAGAATAAGAAAATAACTGTTCACTACAATACAACTACTGACGAGATCGTTGGAGAAAATAATAAAGTCGTAAAAGTTGTAGGCACAGACCAGACTACTGGTAAAAAAGTGGACTTTCCGACCGATGGAGTATTCGTTCTTATTGGACTACTCCCTAATACCCAATTCTTGGAAGGAAGCGGTGTCGCACTAAGTCCAATCAACGCTGTTATCACAAATCCGAACCTGGAAACTAATATACCCGGTATTTTCTGTGCTGGCGATGTTCGTGATGGAGCTACCCTACAAATTGCGAGCGCAGTTGGTGAAGGTGCTCATGCAGCTATGAAGATAAGAGAGTACTTAGACTCACACAAAGATAGTTACCCTGAAAAAACTAAAACCGAAGTAAAAGTAGCCGCTGCTTAAATCATTTCGGATAGTTATGCTTGCAATAATTTAAGACCTAGTTAATGCTTAATCTATGAGCGAAGGTCAGTTTTTATTTAAGCCACCAAAGCGACTGAAATCGATGTCGGATGCTGCTTATTTGGGGTTAAAATTAGCATCAATTGCAGATAGACTTTCTCTAGAAGATCGTACCCTTGTAAATCACCATACTGGTCGTGCAGAGAATGTTGCAGAACACTCACTAATGCTGGCTTTTATTTCGCCGATTATCTCAGAGAAGCTATATCCAGAACTTGACGCAAATCTAGTTGCAAGGTTTGCGACAATTCACGATGTGATTGAAGCATATGTAGGTGATACCCCAACTTATGATATTGATGCGGCAGAGCTAGTCGTTAAAGATAAACTTGAAGCGACTGGGCTTAAAAAGCTAATTAAAGATTATTCAGATATACCTGCTTTTGCTGATCTTGTTAAGCAATATGAGGCTCAGAATTCTCCTGAGGCGCGTTTTGTTAGGGTCTTGGATAAGTGTATGCCTGCGTATATGCATCTAGTAGAAGGAGGCAAAACACTTAGAAGCCACACAGACAGAAAAGGTCTCTTTAAATATTCAACCATTAAGTCTAATAGGCTCAAAAAGGAATATCCAGACTTCACGGAACTTATAGACTTGCGTGAAGAGTTGGGTATGCTCATAGCTGGGCATCTGTTGAATAAATAGTCTTAGTATCTGAAAACTTTGAATAATAACAACTCTTATGTTATAATTTAACTAATAAATAAGTATGCGCTTGTTTTTATGGCGCTTTTTTAATTTCATTATGGCAAGAGAAGTACAAGATCCAAGTAAGATCAGAAATATAGCAATAATTGCTCACGTAGACCACGGCAAGACAACTCTTGTAGATGGTCTATTAAAACAGTCCCAAACTTTCAGGGATAATCAAACTGAAATGAGCCAAGAGTTGATTATGGACAGTGGTGATCAGGAAAAAGAACGTGGTATCACAATTACTGCCAAGGTTACTGCCGTTCAACACGGCGATTATCGAATAAACATTATTGATACGCCAGGACATGCCGACTTTTCTGGAGAGGTTGAGAGAACTCTAAATATGGCTGATGGTTGCATATTAGTTGTTGATGCCCAAGAAGGTCCGATGCCACAAACTAAATTTGTGCTTACTAAAGCTCTAGCAAACAACCTTAAACCAATCGTCATTATCAATAAGGTAGATAAGGCAGCTAGCCGAATCGCTGAGGTAGAAGACGAATTGGCTGATTTATTTTTGGAGCTTGCCGTACATGAAGACCAACTACATTACCCAGTTTATTATGCGGTTGGACGAAGTGGTAAAGCCTGGGAGAAGCCACCAACTAATCCCGATGAGGAAGGTAACCTCGAAGTTATATTTAATGCCATAATTGAGAAGATCCCAGCTCCAGAAGTTGAGTTAGAGAAACCATTTCAAATGTTAGTTACAGCTCTCGCTTGGGATAGTTTTAAAGGCAAATACGCTATTGGGCGAATTAACCGTGGCCGGATAAAGCCAGGAGATCAAGTGTCGCTATGTAAAAAAGATGGCACAATCGCAAAGGCTAAAGTAGATATGGTTTATATGAGCCACGGTCTAGCTAGATTTGAAATCGAAGAAGGTGTTGCTGGAGATATTGTTCAACTTACCGGAATAGCTGAGGCAAAGATTGGTGAAACCATTGCTGACGCAGAGTCTCCTGAAGCCCTGCCTGTAATCGAAATTGAAGCACCAACTCTTAAGATTTTCTTAGGTCCAAATACTTCTCCATTTAAGGGTAGAGAAGGTGACATGACTACAAGTCGTCAAATTGGTGAGCGACTTCATAAGGAGCTCGAGACAAATGTTGGCCTTAGGGTAGAAGATGAAGGTATTGGTTTCTTAGTTTCAGGTAGAGGTGAACTTCACCTTAGTGTGCTAATTGAAACTATGCGGCGTGAAGGCTATGAGTTTGAAGTGGGGCGTCCTCAGGTGGTTACCAGAGAAGAAAATGGCAAAACGATGGAGCCAATCGAAGAGTTGATTATTGAAGTTACACCCGAACATGTTGGTGCCGTCCAAATGGAGCTTGGGGCTCGAAGAGCTAATCTACAAGAACAATTTACCAATTCCAGGGGCGTTACAAAGCTTGTTTATATGATCCCAACACGAGCTCTCTTGGGTCTCCGAAATATACTTATGACTGCGACTAAGGGTACGGTAATTATGAACTCACTGATTACTGGATATGAAGAAATTGGTGCGCCATTAAAACAGCTTCGAAACGGTGTGTTAATAGCTTTTGAGCGTGGCATTACAACGCCATATGCACTAGAAAATGCTGAGAAACGAGGAGTTATCTTTGTTGGGCCAGCCGCAGAGGTCTACGCTGGGCAAATAGTTGGCTTGAATAGCCGCCAGGAAGATATGGAAATAAATGTCTGTAAAGCAAAGCACCTAACAAACATGCGAAGTAGCTCAAGTGACGGAACCGTTCAGCTTACCCCTCCGACGGTATTTAGTTTGGAAGAGAATATCGACTTCATTGAAAAAGATGAATTACTTGAAGTAACGCCTAAGTCACTAAGGCTTCGAAAAAAAGAACTTGATCCTAACAAGCGAAAACGCCAAAACAGCTAAGCAGCCGCTGACAACGCTACAATTCTTTAATCATCTTGTCAGGAATATCTGTGGTTATAGATATGTCCGGGTATCGTTTGGCCAGTTTCTTTGCTCGGCTAGTTGAGTTTAGAGTCCACACAATAATCTTCATATTATTTTTCTTGGCAGTTTTATAGACAAACCTATTCAGTGCAAGATAATGAATGTCAATTCCGCTAAAACCATTCTTCCTAGCAGTTTTAATCGACTTTAGGGCCTTGAATATATCTATCGTATAACACTCGGCGTCTTCGTTTAGGTTCTTAAACTTCTTAAGCTCCGCATCATTAAAAGATATAAAGTTAGGCTTGTTTTTAAAGTGGTGTCTGGAAAGCTCTTTTGTAAGCAGTCTCGCCCAAGAACCGCCTTTCCCTTCTATAGTTAACTTCATATCACCAGCTGCATCGATAATTTCAGAAAGTGTTGGAATAGTTGCTCCATTTAAAAGTGTAATAGCGTTAATTTCTTTCAGAGTAAGCGTGTTAATTGGCTTATCAATTCCAGCCATTCGCTTCAAGCTATAATCATGAAAAACCACTAACTTATTATCTTTGGTTATGTGTATATCAATTTCGGCTGAATCAACTCCAAGAGATCTTGAGAGTTTAATCGCCTCAATACTATTTTCAGGGGCTAGTTTGGAACCGCCGCGATGGCTAATAATTTTCATAAGTATCTAAGTTCTAGTGTACAATAATCTAAGATAATATATCTGTAATTCGGAGAAAATAATGCAAGATTACGAAAAACTATATAATTTTGGGGAAACCGGTAACTTCATCTATACAGTTTGTGAAATTCCAAAAGGCTCTACTCTTAAAATTGAGTTTATTAGAGATAAAAAGTTATTTGAGCTAGATAGGGTAGAACCGCAAATCTTCGCAAAACCTACTAACTACGGTTTTATTCCTCAAACAACCGATGAAGATAATGACCCGCTCGATACATTAATTCTTACAGATGAGCCAATTCCACATGGAGTCGTTGTTAAGGCCAAAGTAGTCGGGGTGCTAAATTTTGTCGATGGTGGCGAGAATGATCACAAAATTCTCTGTGTTCCAGAAGATGATCGTCAAGAAGGCGGCACAATCAATGATATTGGTGATGTTAACGAGCAACTTAAGAAACAAATTGAACACCATTTTGCGCACTACAAAGACCTAAAGCGCCCAGACACAACCGAAGTTCAAGGCTTTGGTGATGCAAAAGCGGCATGGGCAGTTATACAAGACTGCATAAATCGCTACAACCAATCAAAGGGTTAGTGATGGATCGTATCCTCCCTAAAAACGCTAACTTAATTCCAGAATCGGCTGAGCGTGTTTTCAGGGGTAAAATATTTGATGTTTATCAATGGCAACAGAAATTATATGACGGGTCCAGTGCTACTTTTGAGATGCTCAGGCGTCCAGATACTGTAATTATATTAGGCATAAAAGATGACCAATTAATATATGTTGAAGACGAGCAACCCCCGGCCATATTTAGAACTAGATTCCCTGGAGGTCGTGTTGAACCAGGCGAAAACTGGCAAACTGCTGCTAGGCGAGAGATGATGGAAGAAACCGGTCTCAGTTTTAAAAGCTGGAGAATGATTGATGTCTGGCAAATGGAAACAAAGATAGAATGGTTCATATCGTTTTATTTAGCTTGGGATTATGATCCTGAAGCATCAGGTAATCCGGCTCCGGGTCCTGGTGAGAAAATTAAGGTTAAAAATGGCTCAGTTGACGAGGTATTTAACGAAATATTTAACAAGTCTGGCTATAAAAAGCCGAGAGTATTGAAAGATACACATTCAATTTCTGAACTATTAGATGCCAAGGAATATGTTTAAGCTAGCTCAATCTGATTAAAGACATTATCTAGTGGTTTAACCCCTTAAGCTTGTGCTAACATGACAAGGTAGAGAATAACCTAAACTATTATCTAAACCGAGAAGCTAAACAATAGATGAATTCGATTGAGAAACTAATATATAAACTTTCGTTAACATTATTGATAGTGTTTTCCTTTTTGTTGATGCAAAATCACGCAAATGCTGCATCAACCTCTATCCCAATTGTGCCGCCTGGTTATATACCTCCAACGCCTACTTTGGATTCCTCCATATCCTGTGGTGACCCAGCGCTACTATCTAATAATCTTTTAGTCCCTACTGCTTTAACTGGAAAGCTATATGCAAAGCTGCCCACAACCGAAAGTGCCATGACAGTTAATTTGTATAGTCAGCGTATTTTTGCTGATTCCTGTACAACTATGGGGTCAGCAACAGTTAGCCCAAATAAATGGACGTATATAGCGCAAGTAAATAATACCGCTAAAGTCAGTACAATAATTGCCACTGGTAATAACCTAGAGGCAGAGCCATATACTGCTGATCTTGATTTGCTATACATACCAGACTCAAACCCATGTGTGGCTACAGGTAATTTATGTCAAACTTCATATAAGGGCTATAACGGAGTATTACAGCCAAACTTAATTTCGCCAAATACAAGCCAAATAGCAATGTATGTAGCCCTCCCCTTAAAAGGAGTAGCTATTACAAATGTTAATTATTATGCGGATGGAACGTTTATATACTCTTCCAAGAAACTTATGCCAGTTAGACGTGACTACTTGGACGGAGGTATGCATTCAGTACAAATACAGGTTAACTTTGCTCATGGCGAGACGTTCAGTACTAACCAGTCAATTAACATGGGTACTGATTGGACTGGTTCACTAATTTTAAAAAGCACCTTTAATCGTACAAAAAATAAAGTTGCCTTTTTTGTATTCGTAGGCGCAATAGTATTGGTAGTTGTATTAGCACTAGCTCTTGTTAGATATATCTATAAACTTCACAAATTTAAGGAAGAACACGGGCTTACCAAGGAGAATCTAAAAAAGATAAAAGACATTAACCCAGATGATAATCCTGGGCCTCAGATGCACATTGGCTAAAATACCGTTATCTCGTTGAACGGGTATATCCTAATTATTATGTGACCTTTAATGTTTTTAGCCGGTATATCCCCGATACCAGTTCTTGAATCTACAGAGCCACCAAGTTCTCGATTATCTCCCATGACAAAAATTTGTCCGTTACTCGTACTGCCATTAAACATGCCACCAGTAGGAAGAAGAATCTTACCATATGGTGCTAGGTCTGGATCGAAACCACCGGGGATATTTGCATTGTAAACAGTAACTTTATTATTGCTAATACTTATCTGCTCATTTGGCAATGCTATTACTCGTTTCACTATATCTATACCAGAAGAGGGGTTATATACTATCACAATATTTGACCGTTTGGGGATGTACTGGCCACCTGATAGTTCTGCCCAAGTCTTAGGAACTTTCCAGTCCAAAAGTATATTCCCATTTTGAAGCGTAGGGAACATTGATGATCCACTTACTGCTATTGGGCTAATGACGTAGGTCAACACAACCCACAAGACGAGAAGAATTACAGCTACATACTTAATATAATGAAGTGCCCTATGATTTCTTTTGACTTCAGTCGATCCTATCACTGCATATTTTAGTGGCTTGGGTTTGCGACTGAAAAAATTATTGAGTCTAATTTTTATTACCCGTTTTACTTGCTAACAGTTAACTATATATTTACCGAGATTAGGAATAGTAAATGTATTAATTAGTTGAACACTACCATTATTGGCTTGTTCATCAAACCAAATAGTATGGTTTGTATTTAAAGCACTCACGTTCATGGTTAGCTCAGATACAAGCCCATATGAATAGGTGCTTGTTTGTTGACGTTGAACTACTTGATTGTTAATGATTCCGAAGACACTGGAACCAACACCACCGCCTGGCTTGGACTCTGCCAATTCAGCGCTACCTGCTACATTTGAGGGTTTCCAGAAATAGCCCTGAATTGCATAAATCCCAGCATAAGCGGCCACGTATGTTCTACAAGCATAAATATTCCAGCCAGAGGGACCGGCCATAACATGAGATAAATTGACTGCACTTGCTTTGGGGACAATGCTCCCTAATGATTTACCATCTACTAATACTGAACTGCCTTTGACCGCCGATCCTATTACTGAATTTGAAGTAGTAATACCCATTTCGTTCATTGCGGTGTTGGTTTTTTGATTTTGCCTAAAGACATAGATAGCAACTGCTCCAACAAATATCATTACACCTAATACAAGTATCAGTTCTACGTGGCTGAAACCCTTAGAGTTTAGTTTAGCTTTGCTAGTTTTCATTATTATTGATTACCTTATTTTTGTAATTGTAATTAAAGCGTGATGCTTAAGATTATCCTAGTGAGATCAGTAAAAGTCAAGCAAATTTACAGGGTAGTTCAGATGCGTGCGCCGTGAAACATAATCACATAATCCTTGCCATGCCTCTAAAGCTTAACTACAATAGGAACATATATTCACTAAATAAAGCTTCAACAGGATAAAATATCTATGAAAACAAGGGTGGCAATTAACGGATTTGGCAGAATTGGCAGAAATGCATTTAAAGTAGCATTTGACCGAGAAGACTTAGAAATCGTATCAATAAATGATATTACAGACACAAAAACATTAGCTCATCTACTAAAACATGATAGTAATTATGGTGCTTACAAATACGACGTTGGACATGATGATACCGGTATTATCGTAAATGGAAAACACATCACAATATTGGCTGTTAAAGATCCGTCAGCCCTACCTTGGGAAGAGCAAAAGATAGACGTCGTAATTGAATCGACTGGGCTTTTTAATGATCCTGAAAAAGCCAAAGGTCATATTACTGCCGGTGCAAAAAAGGTAGTATTATCTGCACCTGCTAAAGGCGATGGCGCTACAACGGTAGTGCTAGGAGTAAACGAAGATAAGCTGGCGACAGCGGCTGATATTATTTCAAACGCATCTTGTACAACTAACTGTATAACTCCAGTTGCCGCAGTGATCGAATCAGCCTTTGGTATAGATAAGGCAATGATGACTACCATTCACAGCTACACAGCTAGCCAAAAGCTCCAGGATGCTCCTGCAAAAGATCTTAGAGAAGCTAGGAATGCAGCCGAGAACATTGTTCCAACAACTACCGGAGCTTCAAAAGCTGCCGCTAAGGCACTCCCTGCTCTAGAGGGAATCTTCGGTGGCATGTCAATTCGGGTCCCCACCCCAGTCGTTTCACTTAGTGACTTCGTTATTATTACAAAGAAACCAGTTTCGGTTGAAACTGTTAATGACGTATTTAAAAAAGCTGCCGCCGAACCATTTTATCAGGGTATATTAGCCGTTTCTGATGAAGAACTTGTAAGTAGCGACTACATTGGCAATAGCCATTCAGCAATTGTTGACTTAAAGCTGACAGCTGTCATCGGCGACAATATGCTAAAAGTTGTAGCTTGGTATGACAATGAATGGGGTTATAGTAATCGATTAGTTGAAGTTGTATCTGATGTTGGCAAACTTCTTAACAAGTCAGCACCAACTTCAGCCACTCCACCGCCACCACCGTCTCCTGCAGCAGATTCATCAGCACCTCCGAAAAAAGCCGTTGAAGTTAAAGTGGAAAACACCCCGGTCATGTCAATGCCAAAACAAATCTCAGATACTCCTCCTCCAGCACCCGCTGCAACTGTATCTGCCCCCAATTCTTCGCCTGTAAGTGCCCCTAACCCAATTCCAGTCGCACCTGCACCTGCGGCTGTGCCTACTCCCGCACCCGCAACAGTAGGAAATCCAGTAGTTACACCTCCGCAAAACGGTAAGCCAGCTATAGTTTCACCCTCGCCTGGATTCAATCACATTTCAAGCGCGCCATCTATACCAGATGGTGGTAGTTCTGTCGCAGCAAGCCCAAGCCCTACAAATACTGTAGCTCCAACAGATACATCCACGAATTCTTCTAGCCCAACTCAGCCTTCTCAAACCATAATTGGATAAAATATGATTATCTATATTGGAAGCGATCATAATGGTTTCCGCCTTAAAAAGGAAATAAAGAAGTTCTTAAAGGCTAAGTATTTTAATGTTGAAGATGATGGTGATGAAAAGCTTGATACAGACGATGATTTCCCAGTATTCGCTGGTAAAGTAGTAAATTCAGTTCTATCGAGTAAAGATGATGACCCTAGAGGCATACTTATCTGTGGAAGCGGGCAAGGCATGTCAATGACGGCTAATCGATTTAAAGGCATTAGAGCATGCCTAGCATGGGATGTTGAATCAGCTCGGGCTTCAAGAAATGATGACGACAGTAATATTATTTGTATACCAGCCCGAGTACTTGCAGATGAGGCATCTTTTCTTATTATTGAGACATGGCTAAATACTCCATATGCTCGTTCTCCAAGGTTTGTTAGACGAATAAAAGAAATGGACGAGCTTAACTGAGATGTCAGTTATCTGTCCGACTATTACTGCGGCTGACCCCCATACTTATCGAACTCAAATGGAACGTGTTGAATCGTTTGCTCAACAACTGCATGTAGACTTGGCAGACGGTAAATTTACTAGTAAGTTATTAGACGTAGGAAATATTTGGCTACCAGAGGGTAAAGTAATTGATTTTCACTTGATGTTTCAGAATCCAATGGAAATTATTGATCAAATTATTGCCTTTAAACCACGTCTAGTTATTGTCCACGCAGAGGCTGACGGTGATTTCAAGATTATTGCTAGCAAACTCAGGGATTCCCAGATTAAAGTGGGTGTGGCATTATTGGCACCTACGCCAGTCGAAGCAATACTTCCTGAAATAGCGTCGATTGATCATGTTCTTGTGTTCTCTGGTAATCTAGGTCATTTTGGCGGTAAAGTTGATCTTAGCTTGCTCGAAAAAGTAAAAACCATAAAATCCTTGGATAAAGGAGTTGAAGTCGGTTGGGATGGCGGAATTAATGATGAAAATATTGAGCGTTTAGCTGAGGGCGGGGTTGACATATTAAATGTGGGCGGATATATCCAACAGTCTTCTAGTTCAGTAGATGCTTATGTTAAACTAAACTTAGCATTAATGGGTGAGCAATCTTGAATTTAAAAGACTTAGAATTAAAAGCCGATACTATCCGTGAGGATATTATTAAGATGCTTGAAGCAGCTGGTAGTGGACATTCGGCTGGTTCACTTGGTATGGCAGATATATTTACGGCGCTCTATTTTGAAGTGTTGAAGCATGATCCGAAAAATCCAGATTGGGATGAGAGAGATATTCTTTTACTATCCAATGGTCACTGCGTGCCAGTTAGATATGCAACTATGGCTAATGCAGGCTATTTTGATCGAGAAGAGTTATTGACCCTGAGGAAATATGGTAGCCGATTGCAAGGCCACCCTGAGAGAACACGATTACCGGGGCTCGAGAATACCAGCGGTCCTCTTGGTTGCGGGTTATCACAGGCTAACGGTATGGCGCTAGCTCTTAGAATGGATGGGAATAAGACCAGACAAGTTTATGTGATTATGGGTGATGGTGAGTTAGACGAAGGAAATATCTGGGAGGCAGCTATGCTTACTGCAAAATACAAGCTGAGTAACGTTACGGCCTTTATCGATCGTAACAATATACAGATTGATGGAACAACCGATTTCGTTATGCCCCTCGAAGACCTTAGGGCAAAGTGGGAAGCTTTTGGTTGGTTCGTTCTAGAAATTGACGGCAACAGCATAGAGTCTGTTATTGAAACTTGTAAGTTCGCAAAAGCCGTAGAGAATTCGCCGGTTATGATCATTGCTCACACTATTCCGGGCAAGGGTGTTGATTTTATGGAGAATGATTTCCATTGGCATGGTGCCGCACCGGATCACGAACAGGCTAAGAAGGCCCTTAAGGAACTGCGTACACTTGGCGGAAAGATTAAGAGTGAGGCCTATGACTGATCTAAATCTAGTGGACTTTAAAAAAGAAATGAAAACTGAACCAATCCGAAAAGGCTTTGGTCGAGGACTACTTGAAGCTGGTAAAAGATTTGATAATGTTGTTGCTGCGTGTGCCGATTTAACCGACTCAACCCAAATTAGTTTATTCGCTGAAGCTTTTCCTGAGAGATTTGTTGAAATTGGAATAGCTGAGCAAAACTTGGTTACTACTGGGTCTGGGTTAGCTGCTATGGGCAAGATTCCATTTGTAAGTAGCTATGCGGCTTTTAGCCCAGGTAGAAACTGGGAGCAAATTAGAACAACTATATGTTTAAACGATCGAAGAGTGAAAATTGTTGGATCGCATGCTGGTATTAGTGTGGGACCGGATGGAGCAACTCATCAGGTTTTAGAAGATATTGCACTAATGCGTGTACTACCTAATATGGTGGTGATATGCCCTTGTGATTCAGTAGAGGCCGAGAAGGCAACGATCGCCATGGCACAGGATGGCCGGCCAAACTATATAAGGTTGGCTCGTGAGGCGTCACCAATACTTACCACGGAGAAAACTCCATTTGAAATAGGCAAAAGCTATGTTTTTTGGGAAGGTAATGATGTATCACTAATTGCCACTGGGCAAATGACCGCTCAAGCTATACTAGCTGCAAAGGAGCTGCAAAAAGATGGTATAAACGTTGAAGTAGTGCACGTAGGAACCATAAAGCCCTTGGATCAAGAGACAATTCTAACCAGTGTTAAAAAAACAGGCAAAGTTATAACTATTGAAGAGGGGCAGGTAGCTGGTGGGCTTGGTGGAGCGATTGCCGAATTACTTGGCGAAAAACTACCTACACCAATGCGTCGTATAGGTATGCAGGATAGATTTGGCGAGTCTGGGACTCCAGAAGAACTAATGGGGCACTTCGGTTTAGACGCCAGAGCAATTACGAAGGTTGTAAAAGAGTTTATCTAAGATGAACGAACAATTAGAGAAGCTTGTTCAGGGCTTAACAGCTCCGGGGAAAGGGATCTTGTCGATTGATGAGAGTAATAAAGTAAGTGAGGCAAAGTTTGCAGCAGTAAACGTTGAGTGCACAGAATTCTCACGTCAAGAATATCGTCAGTTACTAATAACAGCACCGGGTATTGAAAATATTCTGAGTGGAGTAACTTTTTTTGAAGAGACATACAACCAATTGACTAATCAGGGTCAGTTATTTAGAGATTTTATTGGGAGCAGAGGCATCTATCCCGGTATTAAAGTTGATAAGGGCTTGATCGACCTGCCAGGTTTTGAGAAAGAAACAATCTCACAGGGCTTAGACGGTCTACCCGAGCGAATGGCGGATTTTGCTCCATCTGGCGCAAAGTATGCCAAGTGGCGCTGTCAAATTATTATTGATAAAGATCTGCCTACGACTGAGGCAATGATTGCAAATGGTTTTGTATTAGCTCGTTTTGCAAGAATTTCACAAGACGTGGGTATTGTGCCAGTAGTAGAACTTGAAGTCAGTCGTGAAGGGAAATACACAAGTGAAAACTGTGAGCTAGTACTTAGCCATGCGTATAGTCACCTGTTTCAAGCAATGAAGGCGCTGCGAGTACATTTGCCAGGAGCTGTTTTGAAAACTAATATGGTACTCCCTGGTAAAGACAGTGGCATTAAAATGAACCATGATAACGTTTCAAAGCGAACAGTTAAAATGTTACATCAGCACGTGCCACATGATTTGGGCGGAGTTGTTTTTGTAACAGGCAATCAACCTCCAAGCGATGCCTTCGTAAACCTTAATAGAATTACTAGGCTAGGTCCGCATCCGTGGGGAATAACCTTTGCGTTTGCTGGAGCTTTCCAGAACCCGGTTTTGAAAGCTTGGGCAGTCAACCGCAGTGACATACAAACTCCACAAAGTATATTTTTAAGATTGCTTAATTTTGCATCTGCTGCAACTAAAGGAATCTTGAATGAACAACAAGTAATGGATGAACATTACGTTCTTCATCCTGGCCGGTAATTAAAAAAGAGTAAGTATATTATTACGTTTGCTAATATATTAACAATATGTTATAAATAATTTAATATGTCATACTACAAGTCGATGAGTGAATGCTGGCAAGATGCCAGTCAAAGAGCAGAAAGTTTACCCGCAGGAACTCGGACTATATCTAAAATTGGTATTGCAGCAATGGATTATATTATGTGTGCAAATGCCGAACAATTTCGTCCTATAGCCGAAAAAATGTATATTGCTGAGCAACAGCTTAGAATAATGAATAGATTTCATGAGGAGCTAGAAAGATTTGAGACACCTTTTGGAAATATTGAGGCTGCAATTGAACAAGATGTTTTAGACTCGGCTAATCGTTCTGACATTGAACGCGGTGAATAACTCTTAACAAGTCGAATAATAAACGAAAGTTTAAATCAACAATTTGCGGACTTACTTGTTGTAGTTATATGGTAATGCCTGAAGTTGTTGCCAGGGGAAGTTTTTTAACACAGCACCTTGAGTCACACCTGCAAATAATCCCTTTGTGCCAACACCTCCTACGCCGGGGCCACTAGTATAAGGGTTTGCCAAACCGGCGGTGGTATAACCTATCGGGTCACCTAAACGAAAGTTTAAACTTGCCTGAGGGCTTGAATCATACACCACAAGTCCATACTTTTGAGCTGCTACAGCGATTTCTTTACCAACTGGAGTTAGATTTAAGTTGTTCAGATTTAGTGATGCAGGCAATCTAAAGCGAGTACCCGGTGGAACAGCCAAAGGATTTTTGCTGCCACCATCTCCATGGGTGGCAGGGAAAGATACGCCTGACGTAGCACCTGCAACATTTGCTGGTTTTACAGAAGTGCTGAGATCGCCAGACGATGCGTCGCCTATAGTTAGACCTATTACATGGTTAATCTGTCCGGATTGCATTTGACTAATTTGTACTATGCCACCTAGTAGTGGAATACTTGTAGCAGTTGCCCCTAAATCATTCGGAAAGTTTCCGGTGCTTCCTGATACGTTAGCAATCTGTCCGCCCCAGCAAGCAATCCACTTATTAGTCCCGGTATTTTCAAAACGCCAGAATTCCCAATATTTATTGGAGGATGGTTGATAAATCTGAATTTCTTGATCAGTTCCTGCTGCCGCGTGGGCGTTGGTTGGTACTGGTACACCTCCGGCCACGGCGGCTTTTAAGGCCGCAGAAGGAGTATGCCCTGGTGCGCCTGGACAGCTAAGTGTTACGGCAACCTTTGCTTGACCAGCTGGTACTACGTATAGAGGAGCGCTAAATTGAGAGACATTTAAACCACCAGAGAAGGTTGAGGTGGGGCAAGTCTTCTTTGTGCTCGGCACAGCTGTTTGTATATTACAAAAGTTATCCTCTATAACGTTTTGATAAGCCGCATTGTTTACATTAACTGGTGTGTTGGCGGGTAGTGGAACATTCCAAAAACTGCTAGAGGTAAAAGGTGTTGCGGAAGTACTTAATCCGAGTGCAACTTTTCCGCTCATTGCCACGGTGGTTGCGGCATGACTATTTTCTAGAACTCTGACGCCCACTATTCCTATAACTAGTACGACAATAATAGGTAAAATTATGTGATGGCCAAAACCCATAGAGTTTAACCTAGATTTTCTAAATATTTTCATGTTTATTTTTCTGTTCATGTTTGTAAAACTATGGGTAAAGGGTACACCTTAGCGACTACAGTTGCAATATAAATAATATTGCTTGAGCTTAACATACATGGCACAATACTTGGTAGATAAACATAACAGGAAAGAAACAGGATGGACGAGTTCGATGTGATTAGCATTGGTGATGTAGTTACCGACGCTTTTATTAAGTTGATTGACGAGAATGCTCACACTTATTCAAACGAAGAAGGTAAGTGGTTGGCTATGCCGTTTGGCTCAAAAGTACCATTTGATCACGCTGAAGTTATAGCTGGAGTTGGTAATGCACCTAACGCTTCAGTCAGTTTCGCAAGACTAGGGCTAAAGTCAGCTTTGGTTGCAAACGTAGGTGGTGACGCAGCTGGTATTGAGATTATCCACGCACTTCACGGCAATAAAGTTGATACTCGTTTCATCAGAGTAAATCCTAGTAAGATTAGTAACTACCACTACGTTCTTTGGTATAAAGAAGAGCGAACAATTCTGATTAAACATGAGGTTTATGATTACCACTGGCCACACATTATTCCAAAAGAACTACCAAAGTGGGTATATTTCAGTTCGGTTAGCAAGGATACATTAGAGTATCATGACCAGATCGCTGATTGGCTAGCTGTTCACCCTGATATTAAACTAGCTTTTCAACCGGGCACATTCCAAATGGGATTTGGTGTTGAGCGGTTAAAACGACTTTATAGGCGAACTGAAGTGCTTTTATTAAACCGTGAAGAAGCTGCACTAGTGTCTGGCGGTGATCACGATAATGTTCATGATCTACTAGATAAATTACACGCACTAGGTCCAAAAACAGTAATTATAACTGATGGACCTAAAGGCGCTTACGCAAGTGATGGCACAAAGAGGCTGAAAATGCCTCCATATCCAGATCCTAAACCACCGTTTGAGAGAACCGGCGCGGGCGATTCATTCTCATCAGCTCTTGTGGCCGCATTGATTAAGGGTAAAGACCTTGCAGTTGCTCTGCAGTGGGGACCGATAAATTCTATGAGTGTGGTCCAGAAAACTGGCGCACAGGCCGGACTATTGGACGAAAAAGAGCTTGAAGAATATCTTTCAAAAGCACCTGAGTGGTATCACACAGACCCGTTCTAAGTAGTAATTTTTTATAACTACAAGCTTTTCAGGGCATTAACTATTGTCTTACCCTCTTGGGCGGCTGCGACATTGTCACTATGAGCTGTTTCAAGTTGTGCCAGATCGCCGCTTAGTATAGTGTGATCTGAGTCATAGTTTGTTGGTTGCAGTGGAAGAACATTTGTTTCTAACGAACTAGCAGTTGATTGGGCGGCAGAAGTTTTACTCTCCATTGTTGTTAAGTCTGCTTGAACTGCACTAACATTTTTACCAGCATTTTGGTCTGCAGTAATTTGAGTTTGTATCTGGCTTTGAAGGGTGCTCAGTTTTGAGTCGGTACTGAGCTCAGCGTCTGCACCCGAAACTAGGCGTACCTTAGGAAGAACTAATGCGTAAACTCTATATTCACTAAATATACTTTGAACATCTGTTCTTGCTGCTGATAACGTAGTTTCTCCAGCTAGTGTAGTTTGAAGATTAGATAATCCAGTGACCTCACTTGTCACTTCGTTCTCAAGATATGTTTGATCGCTTGAGGATAATTTGGTTGTGTCAGTAATTGATTTATCAGCTGAGTTTAGGTCGGTTAATCGGCGGCTAATCTCAGCATTACCTTTTGTTTTTAGGTTATCCAAGTCAGTTTGCTGAACTTGTGTTAAGGTGGATGATTTAGTTTTACCAGTTGTCGTTGAGGCTGCCATAGCCGTAGTACCCGATAATGCAATTAAAGTTACGCCTGAAAGTATTGTTATTGCAAGGGGTCTTTTCATGATAATCATGGAGGTTATTATAACCCCAATTTTGACTATCAGAAACTCTATTTTATTGTAGAGTTCAGCAATAATTCAGTACTTTGATGAGCTTAAATTAAACCCTTAAACATGTTATGCTTAGAGGTAGATATGTCTAGGTTTATGTCAGCCTTGTTGGCAAAAGAAAAAACAGCAATTAAAACGGCCCTGGCGAATCTCGAAGAGGCAAGTGGTGAAACTTCAATTGATTCGAAAATGCTTTCCGAGATCGTCATTAAGTCTAAGTCTAAGCTTAAACAACTTGGACTTGATGCTGACGATACTGCACCAGAGGAGGCCTACGTTGCATTAATTGACCTAGCAAAGCTTCACGATGGATTTCTGGCCAAAGCCCTTGGCGGGAAGGATCCATCCGATATAACAGATATGTTGCCGAGGATAACTAAGTATACAAACGGTTTAGCCAGCAAAAAAACGGTTTGGGGCATTAAGCACGCTGTGGCAAAGAAACAGATTAAAAGTTTACCCCCAAAGGTCCTAATGAAGAAACTGGGCTATAGATCAGTTGATTCTATGCTAAAACGAGAAAATATAGATGATTTATTTGCCGGGGTTAGGGTAATTGAAGATCAAGAATATATGACTAAGTTTTTCAATAGCTTCTCTAAACTTAAACCAGGTGATTTTGAGTCAAGAAAAATGTCCGTCAGACAGTTAAATAAAAAGTGGGATAAATTTACTCAGGATTATGTTTTGCAAACTCGAAATAATCTAATTGAGCTTAAGGAACTTGGTACGGTCGTCGTAATGAATATGCCAATTCAAAAACTGAATGGTACGACCATAACTCTTTTACCGATAATTCTGCATAATCTAAATAATATTCAAGTCTATTCTAGCTTCATCAAATTTGAACAAGTTCAACACGAATTTGGCAAGATATTAAGTGATACTTTACAAGACAAACCTTTGTCAAACGTAAATATGGCTGGGCTTGATGTAAGTTGGGGTATAGTCAGAGAGCACTTCGGTAAATTAGACGAAACTGGGATGAGTGAAGTATTTGGGCCACACATTCAAGCCGCCGACCTAGAAAAGAAATCTATTGAGGAAAGTTTATTTAAACTTGAGCCTGCTCTACATTTTTGGTATGGCAATAATTGCTTGGGGCTTGCATATGATAAAGGGGTAGTCTCATTTAATTTATTGGATGTTGTCACTAATCTTGTAAACAATCTCAGCTTTGGGTTGAACAGCACAAAGTACTTATCTGAGAGTTTGTGGGATGAGCTACTTACTCGATATCTAGATAAAGAGCCTCTACACGATCAAGTTCTTCAGCAACTCGATAATCAGGATTCATCAAGTGAATTTGATGAGCAAGTCTCAAGTCTTGGAATTGCCTGATGAAAGTTCTTCACGATAAGGAGATTAATTTCTCAATTTGTGTTTCGGGTGCGGCAGAAGGAGTTTCAGTAACGACTTCAGCTCCACTCGCCAAACGTCTTGGCACCGCAGTTGCTAAGTCTGGCAACACTTTAATAACTGGTGCCACTGTCGGGCTGCCTTACTATGCGGCAATTGCTGCAACAGCAGCTGGTGGAACTAGCATTGGTTTTTCTCCAGCAGTATCTCTTAGAGAGCACATCAGAAAGTATCGACTTCCTTTCAATTGTTTTGATTTTATAAACTTCACGGGCATGAATTATGTGGGTCGTGATTTATATTTAGTCCAATCAAGTGATGCTGTGATAACAATAGGTGGCAGATTCGGATCATTACATGAGTTTACTTCAGCGCTTGAGGACAATAAACCGTGTGGTGTATTACTTGGCAGTGGTGGAACGGCCGATATTATTCCTGAACTTATGCAAAAACTTGATCCTCCGAGGCGCGACCTAGTTTACTATGATGACAACCCTGAGTCCTTAGTTAAAAAAATTGTCGATCATTTAAAGGAATCAACTAAGGATCTTCAGCGACAAATTAGAGATTATGATGAATTCTGGTTTTTACGAGAAGATACTGGTCCAACCCACAAGGGTTAATTAAATCCTGTATCATGGGTAGGTGAGTAAGTTTCAACTAAAGTCAGACTATCAACCGGCTGGTGATCAGCCAAATGCTATCTATGATATTACTAAAGGTCTAGAAGATGGCGTTAAAGAGCAAGTACTATTAGGCGCTACTGGTACTGGGAAAACTTTCTCACTGGCCAATGTGATTCAAAACGTTCAAAAGCCAACTCTAGTTTTAAGTCATAACAAAACTCTGGCCGCTCAACTTTATAATGAATTCAAAACTTTCTTTCCAGACAATGCGGTCCATTATTTTGTTAGCTATTTTGATTATTATCAACCCGAAGCCTACATCGCTCGTTCTGACACATATATTGAGAAAGACTCCCAAATTAATGAAGAGATTGACCGACTTCGTCACGCCGCTACCGATGCTCTGCTGACTCGAAGAGATGTGATAATTGTTGCAAGTGTTAGCTGTATTTATGGTATTGGATCGGTCCAGGACTATAACGACCTAGCAGTTAGGGTAAAAGTTAAAGAGCGTAAAGTTCGAGACAAGATGCTCAGGCAACTGACTGATATTCAGTATCAGCGCAATGATATAGATTTTCATCGAAGCACTTTTAGGGCGCGCGGTGACGTAGTTGACGTTTTTCCAGCCGGTGAAGAAGTTGCCTATCGAATCGAGTTTTTTGGTGACGAGATTGAGCGAATAACAAAGATTAACCCTTTGACTGGTGAGATTATTGGCAATATGGATGAGTTGACAATCTTCCCGGGCAGTCACTATGTTACACCATTTGATAAATTGAAAGCTGCGCTTGGCGAAATTCAAATTGAGCTAGGCGATAGACTAAATTTCTTTAAAAAGGAAGGCAAGCTACTTGAGGCCCAACGCCTAGAACAAAGAACTAAGTTTGACTTGGAAATGCTAGAAGAAACAGGCTTTGTTAAGGGCATTGAAAACTATTCTCGCTATCTGACTAACCGTGAGCCGGGTGAACAACCTGCAACATTGCTTGATTATTTTCCAGATGATTACTTGATGGTTGTTGATGAGTCGCATATGACCATGCCGCAAATTAGGGGAATGTACAATGGTGACCGCGCCAGAAAAGAATCATTGGTTGAATATGGTTTTCGTTTGCCAAGCGCACTAGATAATCGCCCACTGACTTTTACCGAATTTGAAAAACACATTAATAAAGTTGTCTATCTTAGCGCTACTCCGGCTGAATATGAACTGAGCCATAGTCCAGAACCAGTCCAGCAGGTAATACGTCCAACTGGCCTTACTGACCCAACCATTGATATTAGGCCAACCGAAAATCAGGTTGATGATCTCATTAACGAAATAAAAGAGACTACCAAAAAACATCAGAGAGTATTAGTAACTACACTTACTAAACGTATGGCAGAAGACCTGACAGAGTATCTTAAAGAAATAAACATTAAGGTCACATATCTACACAGTGATGTTGACACGCTAGATCGATCCGATATCCTTCGAGATCTTAGGCTAGGAGTTTACGACGTAGTAGTTGGAATCAACTTGTTGCGAGAGGGTTTGGATCTTCCGGAAGTAAGTCTAGTCGCCATTATTGACGCAGATAAAGAAGGATTTCTAAGGTCAGAACAAGCCTTAATCCAAACAATTGGTCGGGCTGCTAGGCATGTTGAAGGGCGAGTTATAATGTATGCCGATAACAGAACAGGAAGCATGGATCGGGCTATAAGTGAAACCGATCGCCGACGTAAAATACAAGAAGATTACAACCTAAAACATGGCATTACTCCTGTGGGTATATCTAAGCTGATAGATAAAGGGATGCGGCCAGATCTTCCTGAAGAAGCAAAAACGGCAAAGCTAAATCTCAATAAAATTCCTAAGGATGAATACGGCCAACTTATCAAAGACCTAAATAGCCAGATGGAGCTGGCTGCTGCAAATCTTCAATTTGAACAAGCGGCTGAGCTGCGAGATATTATTGCTGACATCAAGTCCAAGCTATAGGTGTTTGTAAATTGCAATCATAAGCGGAAACATTTATACTTGGCCTAATGAGAATAACGCTAGAAGAAATGCAAAAAAACTGCGCAAAAGCTCGTGAGAGTATGAAGCGTGCTCGGGATGGACACTACGCATTTGGGGCGTTTAATTTAGATGATGAGGCAACCCTAAAATCTGTTGCATTAGCTGCAAAAGCTAAAAATGCACCAGTTTTAGTAGAAGCAAGTCAGGGTGAAGTTGACACGCTTGGGTTAGAAAATATTAGAGATATAGTAGACAATTTCAAAGCTTACTATGGGCTTGAGATGTATGTTAATCTTGATCACTCACCTAGTATTGAAGATGCTAAAAAAGGTATCGATGCCGGGTTTGAGTTTATTCACATTGATGTTTCTCAGGCTAATCACGATGCAACTGATGAGGAAATTATAGCCGCTACCAAAGAAATTGTTGAGTATGCAAAGAAAACAGGTGCTTTAGTTGAATCTGAGCCTCACTATTTTGGAGGAAGCTCTAATTTACATACTGAGACTATTGACTATGAAGAAATTAAAAAGACATTTAGTACTCCTGAGGGTGCAAAAGCTTTTGTTGATGCGACTGGTATAGATACCTTTGCGGCCGCAATTGGTAACCTGCATGGCAAGTATCCGGTTCCAAAAGTATTAGACCTTGAACTACTACAGCGTATTCGTGATGCCGTTACATGCAATATTAGTTTGCATGGAGGAAGTGATACCCCGGGTCATTATTTTGAAGATGCCGTAAAGATTGGCGTGACCAAGATTAACATAAACTCAGATATGCGTGTTGCCTATCGTCAATCGCTTGAAAAAGCCTTAGCCGAGAACCCGGGCGAATATTCTGTTGCTAAGCTCGTTGATAAGTATGTCGTACCTGCAGTCCAAGAAGTTATAAATAGTAAACTTGAATCATTTAACTCGGCAGGAAAAGCTCAACCTTAAATTTAGATTAAACATGCATAGTTTTTCGCATCTCAAAGTGTTATAATTTTACATACGAATGGCGAAAATAACAGAGGATGAAGTATTAGTATTGGCTAAACTTTCTCGTTTGCAGTTTACAGACGACGAGTTTAGGGATATCGCAAAAGAAATTGAAGCGATCTTAGGTTATGTCGCCCAACTACATTCTGTGGACCTAAAGGATTACAAGCCGACTTACCAAGTAACTGGGCTTAAAAATGTAATGCGTGCTGACGAACCGTTTGATTATAGTGTAAGTCCAAAAGAACTTTTGAAGAACGCACCCGCTACCCAAGATGGGTACATAAAAGTTAGACGGGTACTAGAATGAGCGCCTGGCCAAGCGTGGCTGAGCTTGCTCAGCAAGTTAAAGCCGGTAAAACAACGGCTACTCAACTGGTAGACCAAGCACTTAAGACGATAGAAGACAAAAATGAATTCAATGCAGTTATTGCAAAAATTGAAGAGCGAGCGAAGGAACGTGCTAAGCAGATTGATGAGGACGTTATAAACGGGAAACCGCTAGGCAAGCTTGCTGGTGTCCCATTCATAGCAAAAGACAACTTACTTACTTTTGGCTCGGAAACCACTGCGGCAAGTAATATATTGAAAGGTTTTAAAGCGCCATATCAAGCAACCGTTATTGAGCTCATTGAAGCAGAAGGTGGTATTTGTGTAGCCAAGGCAAATCTTGATGCATTTGCCCATGGAGCAAGTACTGAAAACAGTGATTTTGGTGTTACTAAAAACCCAAAAGATCAATCTAGAGTTCCTGGTGGTAGTAGTGGCGGGCCAGCTGCAGCAGTGATTTTGGAGCTAGCTCCTTTTGCCCTAGGCACAGATACTGGTGGGTCAATCCGACAGCCAGCTTCATTTTGTGGCGCTGTTGGCTACAAGCCTACATATGGTTTAGTCTCAAGAAATGGCGCAGTGGCGATGGCAAGTAGCACTGATGTTATTGGGCCAATAACTACTTCTGTTGATGATTCAGCATATATATTAGATATTATCGCGGGCAGGGATCGTTACGACGGTACAACTATTGAACGGGACGAAACACCATATACGGATATTGATGGCTCAAATAAGGAGATGACAGTCGGAATAATTAAAGAATATCGTGGGGAAGGTGTTGATTCTGGAGTACAGGCAAGTATAGACAGTGCAATTAAGGCCATTGAGGGCAATGGTATAAAGACGATAGAAGTTAGCATTCCATCACTTCCGCTTGCCCTAGCATGTTATTACATTATTTGCCCGGCTGAAGTCAGTAGCAATCTTAGTAGATATGATGGTCAGCGTTATGGTTTTTCTGAAAAAGACGCCAAGAGCTTAGATGAGAGTTATTTTATGTCGCGTAGTGAGGGCTTTGGTAAAGAAGCAAAGCGACGAATTATGCTGGGCACTTATGTGCTAAGTAGCGGTTACTATGACGCATATTACAAACAGGCTCAAAAACTCAGAACAAAATTAATTGAAGAATTTAATGAAGCATTCACTAAGTGTGACTTTCTAGTTGGTCCAACCTCACCTACTGTTGCTTTCGAAATTGGCAAGAAAGTAGGTGATCCACTTGCAATGTACATGTCGGACATTATGACCGTTGGAGCCAGTATGGTTGGTATACCAGCCATCAGCATACCAGCGGGGGAAAGCGACAACTTGCCTGTTGGGCTTCAGATAATGGCCCCACAAAGACACGACCGTGAACTGCTAAGTGTCTCTAAGATGATTGAAGGGTATTTAGTATGAGTGCAAATATTGCCCTAGCAATTGCTGTCCTGTTTTTAATCGCCGTAATTATATTTGTATATAGATATGCACCAAGAAAGTTAAGGCAGTCTCGTTATATCAGAGGCTGGAAAGCCGCACAAAAGTATTGTAGAGATAAAGCGACTTGGCCTAAGGCTTTAGAGGAGGCTGATAAGTTATTGAAATCGGCTCTAAAAAAGAAGAAATTTAAAGGCAAAAGCATGGGCGAGAAAATGGTAGCAGCACAGCGATTATTTACCGATAATGACTCGCTTTGGTATGCGCATAACTTATATAAGAAAGTAATAGCGAAAGATAGTAAGAAACGATTAAGAGAGTCTGAAGTTAAGGACGCTTTGGTCGGGTATAGACAAGGGTTAAGAGATTTAGGGGCTTTGCCAAAAGATGGATCAAAAACAGCTTAACGGCTACACACCAACTATAGGAATTGAATGTCATGTCCAATTGAAGACTAAGACGAAACTATTTGCTGCTGTAGATATTTCAGATTTAAATGCAGAGCCCAACACCTTAATTTCATGGATATGTCTGGGTATGCCAGGTGCACTGCCTGTACTAAATGAAAAGGCAGTTGAGCTAGCCGCACGTGCTGCAGTTACTCTAAACACATACCCACAAGCATTTTCTAAGTTTGATCGGAAACATTATTTCTACCCAGATTTACCAAAGGGCTATCAGATTAGTCAGTTTGAAGAGCCAATTATTTTAGGTGGTCATGTAGATATAAAAATATCTAGCGGTCCAAAGCGGGTCAATATAACTCGTGCGCACCTAGAAGAAGATGCTGGTAAAACTATGCACCCTTCGGGGTCTGATTACAGCTTGGTTGATCTAAACCGAGCCGGTACTCCGCTGTTAGAAATTGTATCTGAACCAGATATGCACTCTGCAGAAGAGGCTAGAGCATTTGCTCACGAACTATATTTACTAATGCGTTACGCCGAAGTATCAGAAGCCGATTTATATCAAGGCAACATGCGCTTTGACGTTAACGTAAGCGTTAGTAAAAATGAGGGTGAGCTAGGCACTAGGACCGAAACAAAAAATCTTAACTCGTTTAGAAGTGTTGAAAAGGCGGTTGATTACGAAGTTAAAAGGCAGATTGAGCTGCTAGAGAAAGGTACACGAATAGTCCAAGAAACTAGAGGCTGGGATGATACAAGACAAAAAACTTTCTCGCAAAGAAGCAAGGAAGATGCTCATGACTATAGATACTTCCCTGATCCAGATATTCCGCCACTTGATTTAAGTAAAGAATTTATTGATGAAGCAACAAAAGACATGCCAATATTACCAGGTGCACTCAGAGAGAAGCTAGGCGGCTTAGGGCTTGATGATTCTACGGTTGAAACGTTGGTCGAGGAAATTAAAGCTGGAAAGTTTACGCTTAGAATTCTCGAGACTCACGGTAACAATGTTGCAAAGCGAATCGCCAATTGGTTAACTTCTGATGTTCAAGCGCTGATAGCTGAGGGCAAACTGACATGGGAAACGGCAATATTGGATGAGGGTGCTTTAGCAAGCCTTGCAGACATTACGCTTGAAAATAAAATAAGCTCAACTAATGCCAAAACCATTTTGTTAGAAATTGTAGTAGATGGTGGGGACCCGTTAAAAATAGCTGAATCAAAGAATTTGCTTCAAATGTCGGACGAGTCGGGGTTAAACGAAATAGTTAAACAAGTACTAGCAGAAAATCCAAAAGCGGTTGAAGATCTTAAAAATGGCCAAGAAAAAGCTATAGGATTCCTAGTCGGTCAAGTTATGAGATTATCAAAAGGGCAAGCTAACCCAGCAGTAAGCCAAAAACTAATAAGAGAAAACATAAAGTAAAAACGCCCAGGATTATTTGAATTTAACATCGAAAGATGTTAAAATATTTAAATGAATGTTTCAAGTGCTGAGGCTGGGCCGAAAGTTTACTTATTACACGAGGCTTTGACTCTAAAACCAGGAATGACTGCAACAGAATACCTAGGTGTAGTCACTAGGTATCAGGAAACCGAGCATAGTTTCCCCGAAGCTGTAGTTCATGCTGTGCCGCCTGCTGAATTTGCGGAAACCGTATTCTTTGGTTTTACTCGCTTACTCCAGACAAGTCCTATCGAGGAGCTAACTAGGGTTAGGCAAGAATTAATACATTATGGCACAGATTTAAGAGCTCAGTTTGGGGCAGATAAAAACGACCCTGACACTAATGGATACATGGACTGGATGAGTAGGTTAAGAATGTTGGCGGGGCATTCTACTGAATGGCGGCCAAAAGAATATGATATTCCTAGAGACGGCCGTTATGTAATTAATACTAAGAATGACTTTTGGCTCCCTATTTATAGAGAATCAGCACTTCCACAGCCCGCACAAGAACAAATGCAAAGATTTGTTTTTGCCGAAGGTGTATTTATTGAAAATACGGATACAACATTTCTAGTTAATCTGAAAAAGAATATAGATAAATATGGCTTTGAGGGGGCATTCTTTGATGCGCCCTTTGTTCAAGACGCAAAACGAATGAGAGATGGATCAGCTGCCATTGTAAGTGAAATAGTTAACCAAGCTGCAGTAGCTGGATGGCAGCATGCGAGCGAGCTAAAGGCCAGTATGGATGTACTATCATCACTTGCTGACGCTAATGCAACTAATACAATTGTTAGATTAGGAAATGTTGCAGCCAGTATTATAAATGCAAAATTCTTTGATGGTGATAACACTAGGCCTTATAGCCCTATTTCTGAAACAGATCCAAACGGAGCACCGGATGCGATAAAGAGAATTGCAGAGTATATATTTGTTGGAGAACGTCCGCCAAAGGACATGAGCACACAACCTCCAACTGAGAAAAGTAGTGTCAACTATATTCATATGTCGGAACTTGCAATGAGAGTATTGCAGCAATCCATTCACCTGCCTGAACCCCATCGTCAATTTCAAAGAAGAGCTACAGATAATCCCTCTTAGTGCTGATGCTTTGGTTAATCCCTGTCTGGTGTATAATTAAGCTATTATGACAGTAGTCACAGTATCCAACACAGACCAGGCATTATTGATTATATTGTGTGTATTCTTAGCTATGTTCTTACTTCTAAGTATTATTGCCTTAGTGTGGATACTACAAATTCTCAGTGAATTAAAAAAAATCATTAAACGAGCCGAAGAACTGGCTCGAGAGACAGAAGGATCAATAAACTCATTTTTTCAGAGCACTAGACCTATAATCTCGGTCGTTAAATTATTGTCCAATATGAGTGAAGCGGTATTTAAGGCAGATAAGAATCATAAGCATAAGAAAGACGAGGAGTAATATTATGGGAAAGAAAGAACGAAATATCGCAGTTGGTGCTGCAGCAGGTGTTGCTGGGGCAGCCATAGGTTACATGGCTGGTATATTAACTGCTAAAAAACCTGGAAAAGAAACTCGACAAGACATCGCTAATGCTACTATCAAGGCTAAGAAAAAGGCCGAGAGTAAGATTAAAGCTCTTCACACTACATTAGTTGAAATGCTAAAAGAAGGTAACGCACTACTAAAAGATACAAAGTCTAGTGCTAAAGAGGGCTTCGCTAAAGCACTTGAAAATGCTAAGAAGGCTCAAGAGAGCACAAGGGAAGTATTAAGCGCCATTCATGAAGGTGATGCTGACGATAAAGATCTAGATAAAGCAATTTCTGAAGCTAATGACGCAATCGAACATCTTAAGACTTATCTAAAAAAATCCTAGAATTTAATCCTTAAAACTTAATTAAAATACCGATTAATACGGTACAATAAGTATGAATTGGAGGGTAAATTAATAGTGCCTAGCAAGTCTAGTCTTAGTGCCAGTGATTACGTTCATTTGCATAATCATACAGAGTACAGCTTATTGGATGGTCTTACCAAAGTTAATCCATTGATGGAGTTTGTAAGCGGTCAAAAAATGGAAGCGATTGCTATTACCGATCATGGTACGTTATCTGGCGCAATTGATTTTTACAAGTCTGCCAATGCCAACTCGATCAAACCAATCATTGGTATTGAAACGTATGTTGCTGCTCAAAAGCATACCGATAAAGATCCAACTAAAGACAAGAACAGATTCCATCTGATACTGCTGGCCATGAATAATAAGGGTTATCAGAACTTGATTAAGCTCTCAACAATTGCAAATCTTGACGGTTTTTACTATTACCCCAGGGTTGACCATGAACTTCTAGAAAAGTATAACGAAGGTATCATCTGCCTTAGCGGCTGTTTGGGTGGTGAAATCGGCAATGCTTTTACGGAAGGTCAAACACAGCAGGCAATTGAAATAGCCAAAAAGTATAAAAAGATTTTCGGTGATCGATACTACTTAGAGATTCAAGACAGTGGCCACCCTAAAAATCCTATGCACAGCAAACAACAGGGTGAAATTAACGAGAAGGTTCTTAAGTTAGGCAAGGACCTAAATATTCCTGTTGTTCTTACTTGTGATGCTCACTATTTAAAACACGAGGATCAAGAAGCTCACGAAGTGCTGCTGTGTGTCGGAACGGCAAGTTTTTTGTCTCAAGAAAATAGAATGTCACTTAAAGACTTTCCACTTCATGTTATCCCTCCAGCTGAGTTAATTGAGAGATGGGGAAAATCAAACCCTGAAGTAATTACTAATACCAAGAAGATTGCCGACAGAGTAAATGTCGAAATTGAGTTTAATAAAATATTACTTCCTAAATTTGATGTAACTAAAGGTAAGACCGAAACTTCACAATTGACCGAGCAAGTAACTCAAGGTTTGGCTTGGCTCTACGGCGGCATTCCACCTAATAAAGCAAAGAAAATGACTGAGGCTGCAATCAAAAAAAAGCTTAGTAAAGAAGTCATCGATCGAACAGACTATGAGCTTAGTGTTATTAATAGCATGGGTTTTAGTAGTTACTTCTTAATTATTGCTGATTTTATGAATTGGGGTAAGGCTCAGGGAATTGTATTTGGACCTGGAAGAGGCAGTGCGGCTGGATCAATTATTGCATACGCTCTTGGTATTACCGCTCTTGATCCGCTCTTATACGATTTGCAGTTTGAAAGATTCTTAAATCCAGATCGTATTAGTATGCCCGATGTTGACATAGATATTCAGGACTCACGTCGTGGGGAAGTTATTCAATACTGCATTGATAAGTACGGAAAAGAAAAAGTTGCTAATATTGTTACTTTTGGAAGAATGTTTGCCAGAAATGCCGTTAGGGACGTCTCTAGGGTTTTAGAGGTCCCGTATGCTGAAGCGGATAGACTTGCTAAAATGTTACCTCAGCCTATTCAGGGCAGACATATACCGCTTAAACGATCCATTGAAGATGAGCCAGATCTAAAAAAAGAGTATGAGTCTAATTCGACGAGCAAACGAGTACTGGACCTTGCCGACAAGCTTGAAGGAACTGTGAGAAGCCATGGGGTTCATGCGGCCGGTGTTGTTATTGCTCCTGAAAATATAGTAGAGTATGTGCCACTTGAAATGGCCCAAAAAGGAGTGGTTGCCACTCAATATCCTCTTGGACCTATAGAAGAGCTCGGTTTACTTAAGATGGATTTCCTTGGGCTTAGTAACCTAACAATCATTAATAATGCACTTAGAATTGTTAAAAAGGTTTATGGGAAAGATTTGGATTCGGATAAATTCCCTCTTAATGATCCGAAAACTTTCGAACTTTTCCAGAAAGGCGACACAACTGGTATCTTTCAGTTTGAATCTGCTGGCATGAAGCGCTATCTGAAGGAACTTAAGCCTACAGTCTTTGAAGATTTAGTAGCTATGAACGCTCTATATAGACCTGGCCCAATGCAGTGGATTGATGATTTTATTGCTAGGAAGACTGGTAGGAAGAAAATTGAATATCTACACCCAGCCATGGAAAATGCCATCAAAAAGACATATGGGGTCATTGTCTACCAAGAGGAAGTTATGCAGATATCAAAAGATATGTGTGGTTTCACTGGCGCGCAAGCGGACAAGCTTAGAAAAGCAATTGCCAAAAAGAAGCCAGATGAACTGGCTAAAATTCGCTCTGACTTTATAGAGGGAGCTGTCAAAACCGTGCAAGCAGATAGGGCTTTGATGGAGAAGTTCTGGGTTCAGCTAGAAGATTTTGCTGCATATTGTTTCCCTAAGTCTCACGCTGCATGCTATGCCTACATTGCTTATCAAACAGCTTATTTAAAGGCCCATTTTCCATCTGCTTTTATGGCGGCGGTCATGACGAGTGATTATGATAATACTGATCGATTATCTATTGAGATTTCTGAATGTCAAAGAATGGGACTAGAGGTTATGTCTCCAGATATTAATGAATCTTTTTACGAATTCGCTGTTGTTCCCAATACTAATCAGATTCGCTTTGGTTTAATTGCTATAAAGAATGTTGGCTCTACTGCGGTTGATGATATTCTGCTAGCTCGTGAGGATGGAAAGTTTACCAGTCTGGAGAATTTCTTTAGCAGAGTAAATTCTAGAGTAGTTAATCGAAAAACTTTGGAAAGTCTAATAAAATCTGGTGCGTTTGACGGATTTGGTGAGAGAAACTATCTACTTGCTAATCTCGAACTACTTCTTGCTTACTCATCTAAGATT
This sequence comes from uncultured bacterium, assembly GCA_963699195.1. Taxonomy (GTDB): domain Bacteria; phylum Patescibacteriota; class Saccharimonadia; order Saccharimonadales; family DATKHC01; genus JBBQBA01. The sequence goes on from OY969420.1 coordinate 578,776, forward strand.
AGTAAGGATAGGCTCTCTGGTCAGACGGATCTGTTCGCGAACTTAGATGGTGAGTCTAGTCTGCCAGTAGTTGAATTAAAATTGGTTGATGGCGCAAGTCCGGCATCCCAACAGGAAAAACTTACTTGGGAGAGGGAGCTTTTGGGAATTTATATTAGCGAACACCCACTAGACGAATACAGAGATATATTAGCTGAAAAATCTGTGCCAATAGATAAAATTGAGCCTGAACACCACAACAAAATCGCTACAGTTGGCGGGGCTATAAAAACTATTAGAAGCATAAATACGAAGAATGGGCAGAAAATGGCTTTTGTGCAAATTGAAGATCATTTTGGGGACATGGAGTTAGTCTTTTTTCCGTCAGTTTATCAAACTTACAGCCCAATATTAGTTCAAGATAAAGTGTTCATAGCTACTGGTAAGCTTACAACTCAAGATCGAAGTGGCAATGTTACAGAGCCCAAAATGTTAGTTGAAACACTTCTCGAAATTAATTCAGATGAGGTTGCAGGTTTTAAGCCAAAAAAGATTAGAAAACCAAAAGTAAAAACCGTTGCAGCGAAATCGAATACAAGCGACTCAATAGCCGAAAAAAGACTTTTTATTAGGTTGGAAAATAGTCAAAACCAGGATTTACTTAAAACGCTAAAACAAACAATAGATGATAATGGTGGCCCCACCGATGTATTACTCGTTTTAGGTGCGGACGACGAAAAACAAGTAATTAAATTGCCTATGAAAATTAATTATGACGAGAAAAGTAAATCTAAACTAACAGAGCTAGTCGGTGCTGATAATATAAGGTTACACTAACGTATAAAGCCTATAGTTTGGGTTAGGCTTGCTAGCCCGACAATTACAAATGCTATACCTACATCCAAAAATGGGTGCTTAACAATTAATTCTTCACTTTGAAATGCGAATTTTTTAAGCATTAATCCGTGTCTGACTATTAAGAAACAGGCAAGTATACCAACCGCTAAACCACCAATAAATACAACTAATTTATTATTAGTTTTGGTGATGGCCTCAATTCTAGTTATTGTTTGACCATTAGGCTGTGACACAGATGCACTGGTATAAGGCTGATTTTCCGAATGGCTAGGGAGTGATAACGGTCCAAGTTTCTGATCGGCCGCATATAATGCAACTACTACCGTCTCGGGACCCTTGCCGAGATAGTTATCAGATTTAGCGATGCCAAAACCTACATCATCGTAGTCCTTATTAACCATATTGGCTTTATGACTCTCGCTACTAACCCAGGCAGAAAACAGTTGCGAGCTATCAGAGAAACCATACGCCAGGTTTTCTCCAGCTGTGTCGAAATTGTATCCGTTTGACTGAATAACCTGCCAAGGCGATTGCCCGGTGGGGCTTATTGGTGACCAGTAGTTTTTAGTAACCATATCATTAGCCTTAGCTTGAGCAGCCTCCGATAAGGCTGTTGTTTCGTTTAATGGCTTCGCACCAACCGATTTACGCAGTGCATTTGTTTGGTCTATTAGGGTAGGAGCTGAGATAGTGGCTGATGCCACTGAGTTTACTGGTTTATATAAAAGTATAGTTATACTTGCAATTACGCCGAGTATCACGATAGCGAGAACAGGGAGATATGGCCAGTAGACCTTTAAATAGCGGTCGCTGTGTTTATGGTGAAGTCCATGCTGTTTTTTGTATCTGGTCTGTAATGATCCAGGTTTCTTTTTATGTGCCATATTTTTGTTTCTTAAACTATAGAAATTATACTATAAATGATCAAAAATAACGAAATCTATAGGTGGCTATTGCCGCTGCTTGAACTACATTAAAAGACTCTTTACTACCGAGCATAGGAATTGAAATTATGTCATCCACCTCACCAAGTACATCATCTTCGATCCCTTCGACCTCTCTTCCAACTATCAAGGCGATTTTTGTTGGTGATTTATATTTTTCTAAACTCACTGATTTATTTGATTGCTCCAGAGCTGTAATTCTATAACCTTCATGACGTAATTTTGCTAACACGTCATTTATATCAGAGTTTTGTTGCCAGTCTACTGAAGATTCAGCACCGAGAGATGTTTTTTCAATCTTACGGCTCACTCTATTTCTTATGTGTGGCAAGCGTTTGTCATCTTTCAATATTGGATAGGGTGTGTACCCCGTAAGGTAAACTCCATTTACGGCTAATCCATCAGCAGTTCGAAGAAGTGAGCCAATGTTGTTACAACTCCGTAAATTATGAGCAATTAAAACTATTTTTCTATCCATCTTAAATATATGATAACAGGCCTACTTCTCTTTTAGAGATGGCACTGCTTATGGTTTAATAGATGTATGACAGAAAATCTCCGGCAGACCGACGAGGCGAATACTTTAAAGCGCGCCAGAATACTTGGACTTCAATATATAGATACATCTAGTATCGTTGATAAAAAAATTAATAAGGATTTTTTAACCAACCAAGAACTATACAGTTTAAAAGTTGTCCCGATTATTTTTGATGCGCACAATATAACCTTTGGAATCACTAATACCACCTCTCCACGTACTCTAGTTGATCTAAGGAATAGATTCCCGGACTTTAACGTTACCTTTGCCTTGATCTCTGACCAGGGCTATGACGATTACATGAGATTGTACGACCCACCCAAACAAGTCGTTTACCATAACATTGAAATTAATAAAACAAATGCTGTAGAGCAAGTCAGTTCAATTTCATCTATTCTTGAACAAGTTAAGGCGGACGACATCCTTGCTTATCTAGTAGAACAGGCGCATAGATTAAATGCTTCAGATATTCATATTGAGACTCAGCTATCATCTGCGAGGGTTAGATTTAGAATTGATGGCGTTCTTCATCCGGTGGCAGAACTAACTATCGATAAGTACCGAACACTAATTCAATCAATAGCCAGCGCTGGAAATATCTCTACGTCTTCAAGCGAAGCACAACAGGGGCATATTTCTCAGCAGGTAAGAATGGCTAACAACGCACTAGTTAACATAAACATACGTCTAGAGAGCACCCCAACAATCAATGGCATGGATGTCGTTATGCGACTGTTTAATATGGACTCAAAGATGTTTACTCTTGATCGATTAGGCTTGTCTCCGGGTCAGCGGGCAGTTGTTGACGATATTATTAAAAAACCAAGTGGGCTTGTTTTGGTTGTTGGCCCAACTGGATCTGGTAAAACGACTACGCTGTATTCAATACTCAATACTTTATCCAATCCAGAACGTAAGATTATTACTATTGAAGACCCAGTTGAGTTTCAGTTCCCAGGAGTTACCCAAATATCGGTGACGTCATCGACCGCACAGGAAACAAACTTCGCAAATGGTCTTAGGGCGGTTCTAAGGCTGGACCCAGATATAGTTATGGTTGGTGAGATTAGGGATAACGATACCGCTAAAACCGCTTTGCAAGCAGCCTTGACCGGTCATTTAGTGCTTTCAACTTTCCACGCATCCTCAGCCTCAGCAGCCTTAACTAGGCTGCTGGATATTATTGGTGAAAATCCATTATTTATCTCATCAATAAGATTAGTTATGGCACAACGACTGATCCGGCGACTTGATGACAAAATAAAGACCCCTTATGTCCCTGATGAAATTCAAATGGCTAAAATTAAGGAAGTAATTGAGAGTCTTCCCGTAAACGTTCCTAAACCGAGTTTAGATAATCTTCAAATATTTAAAGAGGGACACTCAACTGAGAACCCATATGGTTTTACAGGTCAACTTGCTATACGTGAACAATTCTTAATGACTGGCGAAATTCTAAAACTACTTCAAACTACAAAAGTCTCAACGACCCAACAAATAGAGCAAGCGGCAATAAATAGCGGGATGCTTACTATGCTTCAGGATGGAATATTGAAGGTTGTAGCTGGAGAGACTACATTTGAGGAAGTATTTAGAGTAGTTGATTAAGCTTATAATCACCGCGTACTTGCATATGATCAGTATGTATAGTATGATAAGTATGTAATGGATAAAACTGACTCAATCAAACCAGATTTCTTTGGTATCACTACGGTTGCAGAACGTGGGCAAGTGGTAATACCCAAGGAAGCACGTGATGCACTAGCTCTGGCTGCTGGAGATAAGTTAGTAGTCCTTCCCAGCAAAAGAGGTGACGGGATACTTCTGATGAAGGAAGCAGATATAAAAAAGATTGCTCAGCAAATGAGCGAAAAGGCCGATCATATAATTGAAAGGTCTAAAAAACTTCAACAAAAATTAGAGGAAGCAGAAGACGACAAATAGTTAACTTAAAATATGTCAAAGCCAAACATAGTACCAAAAGATAATTACAAATGGACCGCTCTTGCTAACACGACAATGGGCGTTATTATGGCTACCATTGATTCCTCGATAATGCTAATTGCATTGCCAAATATATTTAGAGGTATCAAATTAAACCCGTTATTGCCCGGCAACAGTTTTTATTTACTTTGGTTAATTCTAAGTTTCCTGATTGTCAGTAGCGTATTAGTAGTCAGCTTCGGACGTCTAGGAGATATGTACGGTAGGGTAAAAATGTATACGTTAGGATTTGCTATATACACACTCTCCTCGATTATGTTGACCATAACATGGATGGACGGAACGCACGCTGCCCTTTATCTTGTAATTATGAGAGTATTCCAAGGAGTTGGTGCGGCCTTTTTACTTGCAAATTCTGGAGCTATTTTAACTGATGCATTCCCGCCAAACCAGCGAGGACTGGCACTTGGAATTAATAATGTGGCTGCAATCAGTGGTGTGTTTATTGGCTTGATACTAGGTGGTATTCTTGGCCCAATTGATTGGCGATTAATATTCCTTGTATCAGTGCCATTTGGCATAGCAGGAACACTATGGTCCCATTACAAACTCGTTGATAAACATGACACAAAGTCTGGGGGCGGTATTGACTGGCCAGGTAACATTACTTTTGCCATTGGTTTAATACTTGTAATGATAGGTATTACTTATGGAATTGAACCGCACGCTGGTCATACTATGGGCTGGACAGGCCCGGCCGTCATTACTGAGTTGTCTGCCGGTATTGCGTTCTTAATTGCATTCGCCTTTATTGAGTTAAACGTTAAAGAACCAATGTTTAGGTTGCATTTGTTTAAAATTAGAGCTTTTACGGCTGGTGTGTTTTCAAGTTTTCTTGCGGCAATTGCTCGTGGCGGGCTTATGTTTATGTTAATTATTTGGCTACAAGGTATATGGTTGCCTCAACATGGATATAGTTTTGAGAGAACCCCACTTTGGGCGGGAATATTTATGCTACCACTAACGGCTGGATTTCTAATAGCAGGGCCAATATCCGGTATTTTATCTGATAAATATGGAGCACGGCCATTTGCTACGGCAGGAATGATTGGGTCCGCAATATCTTTTATTCTTCTAGATCTTATGCCAATCAATTTTAATTATATGGCCTTTGGAGCAATCTTACTTTTGAATGGTTTATCTATGGGCTTTTTTGCTGCACCAAATCGTGCTGGAGTTATGAATAGTTTGCCGGCTAAAGACAGAGGAGCTGGCGGTGGAATGAATGCAACATTTCAGAATTCCGCCCAAGTTCTATCAATCGGTATATTCTTTACATTAATGATCGTCGGTTTAGCGGCTTCATTGCCTGGAAGATTATATGCTGGGCTTACTGCTCACGGAGTCTCGGCTGCAGCGGCTGCGGGAGTTGCGCATTTGCCACCAGTATCGGTTCTATTTGCGGCCTTTTTAGGATACAACCCCATTCAAGAGCTTCTTAAGCCTGCAGTCTTAAATTCTATGAGTGCGCAAAATAGGGCCATTGTTGTAGGCCACGGATTCTTCCCTAATCTTATAAGTTACTCATTTAGAGCAGGGCTTCATGAAGCGTTTGCTTTTGCTATCTTTGCTTGTTTAATTGCGGCGGCAGCATCTTGGCTTAGAGGCAAGAGATATGTTGATGGAGAAATTGCAAGCTAAAAGAGCTTGAACATATCCTTAAAAGCGGATTTAACTTCCTTAAAGTCATCAACAAAAGAACTAAGCTCTTCTTTAGTATCAATTACTTCTTTTTTTAAATCCGTAGCGAGAGTGGTTATGTCATCTTTGGCAGTATTAAATTCTTTTTTCATGGCCGGTAGTTCATCTTTAACAAATTTATTAATGCCATCTATACTGGCTGTGACTAGGTTGTCGTCATCACTAGATTTGTTATCGTCTGTATCACTCATTCTATTATGTTATGCCTATGGTTAGGTTCTTGCAAGCAAGTAAATAATATGTGCTAGATTGGGTCAATACTCAATAAATATACTAGCACCATAGAGCGACAATGCCATTACAGCAAGTAAATAGCGAGAACATCCAGTCCGAGTTCCAAACTCTATAGTTCAGACTTCTCGTATATTTTGCTAGAATTTAGGAATAATTGTATAATATGAATATGGATAGACTGCCAGACCCTAACGATTTATCAATTGCCGCTATACATGCAAGAGTAGAGGCTGATAGACCAGCCTTAATGGCTCGCCTTGAACACGCCAGACAACATGAACTACCAGCTATAAGAGCTAGGATAGAGGCAGACAGGCCCGCTCTAATGGAACGTATAGAATGGGCAAGACAACATGAACTACCAGCTATACGCGAACGTATAGAAGCCGATCGAGCTGCTAGAGGTCTTACTAGTAGCAGTACTGCCATTAGTGCATCTGAAGCTTTTGCCGAGGCACAAGCTCATACTAGTCGAGCAAGCGCAGGTTTAAGCGTTGCTAGAACTGTAATGAATTTTTTGCGTTAAGTTAAATAATCACGCGACAAATATTTAAAATTTATCTGGGCATCCAATCCGAGTTACGAACCGCTTTGTATAATTCGTGAGTTGTTAGTTTTCTATGCTGCTTCTAGATGAGTAACCCGTTGTTCGAGTTTGTTATGTTGGGCTGTTTGCTCAATAATTGCCGCCTGCATCGCTGGAATCAAGTCAGTTTTTGTCTCTATTCTTTCAACTCTACCCTTTATATCTATCACATTATCATTTACTACTGACACTGCTTCAACCAATCCGTCAATTTTGCCCCTCATACCTTCTAGTAGAACTTCTGTATAATTTGGTGGGTTATTGTCTTTGGGCATATCATTCATGTTCTAGTTATTCATAGTGTATTCTATCATAAGCTTTGCTTGAGCTTAACTCCTATATTTAAACGCCTAAACTATAGCATAAAAGGTTTGATTTAGCAGCCCTTAACCTGCTTATGCTTGGCTGGGTATAGGCTATGTCACAACTTCAGAACAATTTAACTCCTTAGCTGTAACAGAATTCGGTAATACCGTCAGCCAATATCTCATCGGAGCTTAATATGCGCTTTCCAAGAGCCTCATAGTCTAAAACAAGGGGTAATTCAGTGCAACCAAGAATAATGGCATCAGCACCCTGATCTAACATTGACGATAGAACTTCAACATATCCTGAACGATTTGGGATCTCGCTACTTCCTGCTATAACACTACGGATAACGTTGTCACATATCTCAATCTGTTCTTCAGATGGTTTAATTAGTTCAATGTTCTTCTGTTTGAGTGATTCATCATACAATCCGGAGCTAAGTAGAACAGGCGTACCAAGTAATGCTATCTTTGAGTAACCAAATTCCTTACATTTGTCACCAACAAGCTCAACCATAGATATAAATGGGATACTAACCTCATCTTTAATATCATTTAATAGTACGTGAACGGTATTACTTCCAATACATAAAGCTAAACAACCAGCTTTCTCTAAGCCCTTTGCAGATTCTATTAGCATTTGCTTTGCTTCTTCTAGATGCTCTTTACTTGATATGAAATCAGGTACGGGAACAGAAGCTATGACTAGATCTGGATAATCATCATTATTCTTGGCATTATGGTTACGTTGGGCTGACGCTATAATCTTTTGATATATAAAAGCTGTAGCCTGTGGTCCTACACCCCCTAGTATTCCTATTTTCTTCATTTACTAATGATAACAAAGTCAGCAAATTTTTCGGGGTGATATTTTTCCTGGTATTTTAAATCGTTCTCTGCCCAAAGATCCCACATCTTTGCATTTTCATTACTTCCGTCTCTTGCATGACCTCGTTCTTTAGCTATTGCCATAGGTGTATCTATCCATATCTTGAAATCATAATATTTGGCAATATCCGGATGGTAACAAGAAATGCCCTCAATAATCAGATAGTCTACCTTTGATACAGTTATTGGTTCGCTTAGTGTATTGGTTTGCCATATAAGTTTCTGATAACTAATTGGTTTATTAATGGTGGCAGGGATAAGTACTTGTTTTTCTAGCCTATTACGATCAAAACCGCCTTTATCCCAAGAATCTTCATTTATCTTTTCTTTAACTATAAAGTCATCAATGCTAATAACGTAGGCATTAACCAGTCTATTATTTAGTTCATTAGCGAAAGTTGTTTTACCTGAACCGCCATATCCTTCTATGCCTATCAGTACTGGCTTATTCTCTAGGTTAGAATTCGTAACAGCTTTAACTACTTGATCTAATGAACTCTCCTTAATAGTTAATAAGATCTTCTCAACAGTTTCTTCTAGGCTTATCGCGGAATTGTTTATTACTTTACCGAAATCAGGATTGGCAATTCCTGTATCGTAATGATGTTTGACCCTGTTAACTTCCCATTCAGTTAACTCTCTGTTTCCTCTGTTTGATTGAGCCACATCAATTCTTGGTGCTAGGGTTACAAAAATAGTATTTTTATCTTTTAGGCTATCTATTATCTGATAATAATCTTCTTTTCCAATCACATAGCTAACAACCACGGAATGTCCACTCTCAGTTAATTTATTTATGTCTTCAACTGCTAACGCAATACCTTTTGATATGTCTTTTGATAAATCAAAGTTCGGAATTCTGTCGTTTACGTCATCAATATCCATAAACTTAGCATTCAATTTTTTAGCTAAAGCTCTGCCTGTTGTTGTTTTACCGGAGTTTATACTCCCGCTTATGAAAATTACCATTGTCTAATAATACCAAACGAACCCCTACTTACTTTTAGCTAGTAGGTTTTCTCTCATTTCTTTAAATCTTTGTTTGTCAACTTCGGCTTTATTATTAGGCATAGTGTCTTTAGGCTTCTTATTTATTACATTAACAACTGGAATAACTATTGGACTATGACCAGTATTATCAAAAAGGAAGTGGGTAGCAAAATCTCTAATTTCTATCTTAAACCTGTCATTGTCTATACGTTTAAATCTTTGCTGAACCGCTCTTGCTAGTTCTGAGCGAAACAGCTTCATGAGTTCTGTTGAATCACGCATGGCAATAAATCCTCGACTTATAATGTCTGGACTACTGAGTAATTTGCCGGACTTACTATCTATAGTTAGAACTAACGCTAATATTCCTTCTTCGCTAAGCATTAAACGGTCTTTAAGGACAACTCCATTTACGATTGATCCAGTTTGATCTACTAGTAGACTTCCATCTGAGATCTTCTCACCAGGTTCTACGGAATGCTTAGTGAAATAAAAACTGTCTCCATTGTCTGGCAGAAGTACCTTATTTCTGGCTACACCTTCTTCTATGCCAAGCTCAGCGTGATATCTACGTTTAAGTGTACCGGCGTGAACTGGTATGAAGAACTCAGGTCTTGTTAGTTGCAACATTTCCCTCAGCTCATCTCTCCTAGCATGCCCTGATACGTGTAGGGGTCCACAACCATCTAATTCATGGGTGGGATGACGAAAAAGAAACACACCCTTACTACTCAATCTGTTACTAATTTGATCATAAGATATTTCGTTTCCGGGTATAGGGGATGAACTGATTACTACTGTGTCACCCTGTTTTAGGTTTATGTACTTATGTTCACCTTGACTCATACGCTGAAGTGCGGCATTGGGTTCGCCTTGACCACCAGTACACATAACAAGTAGTTTATTCTCGTCTATATTGGCGGTTTCTTGCATTGGTATAATAGAGCCTTTAGGTACTTTTAAAACCCCTTGGCGAACAGCAATCTCAATGTAGCCAAGCATGCTTCGTCCATCTAAGCTGACTTTGCGTCCTGATGCTACTGCAGCGTCAATTATCATTTGAATACGGTTAATGTTACTAGAAAAACTGGCTACCATTATCCGTCCTGGTGAATTAGTTATAATGTCATGAAAACTCTTTTGAAGTGTATGTTCTGTTGGTGTTCTTCCTTCTGAATCAGCATAACTACTGTCACTCATTAGTAGCAGCACTCCTTCATCACCGAGTTGTTTCAAGCGAGTCTTATCACTGGTTTGATTATCTAATGGTTCTGGATCAAGACGAAAATCACCAGTAGCAATTATTCGACCAACCGGTGTATCTATACAAATAGCTGTTGGATCGGGAATAGAATGAGTAACCCGAATGAACTCAATAAAGAATTCGCCAATCTTCAATCTTTCGTGATTATCGATGTTTACTATATTAAGCGCTGGTTTAAAATTAGCGTCTGAGCTAAGAATATCTTCAAAGTTCCTCTCAATTACTCCAATAGTATATCTAGAACCGTATATAGGTGCTGGATACTTGTGTACGGTATGTTTTAGTCCACCAATATGATCTAAATGCCCATGTGTGATTACATAAGCTTTAATTTTGTGCTTAATAGTGTCAAGGTAGGCGGTATCGTTTATGGCGTAGTTAATGCCCGGCAAGTCTATGCTCAGGTCAATACCGCAATCAAGCACTAAAGCCTGGTTTTGATATTCAATAATTGCCATGTTCTTCTCGCCTACGTCTTCAAGACCACCCAAGAAAGTGATCTTTAGTTTATTAAATTTATCCGTAATGACGTTGGATTTCTGACTTTTATTAATTGTAGAGTCACTATATTTGCTGACAATCTTTTCAGCATCATCAGTTGTGCGTCTCTGTGCTCTAATAGCAGCTCCACGTGTCTTCTTAGACGGCTTTGTATTGGCTATTGAGTTAACATTAGCCGGATTTGGTTTATGATTTTGATTCATATATTTCCTTTTATTATTTTTTAGTTAAATTATTAAAATTTTGATTAGCCCATGACTTAATCGCCATATAGCTAAAAAGAATTGAAATTTCTTGTTAAGACTTAGTTATAGAAAGGTACTGATTGGGACTCCAAAAGGGTTGAAGTGGTTCATTTATCAAGAGAAAATAACTTAGTGAACACTATTATAGCAAATAATAATGCTAATGTCAATAGCCTAATCTGTTAGTGGCTAAACCTATCTCTACATAGATACTTTTCATTTCTGTTAACATAAGTTAATGAAAATAGATAACATAAAGAAGCTCTATATAGCCAACTTTCTTACGGGTTTTGTCTTCTGGTATGGCATAGAGAAATTATTCCTAAAGTCACTTGGTATAAGTACAGTTGGCATTGCCGTTAATGCTATTGCATTCATAGTTATATCAGTAATATTTAATGTCCCAACTGGCATAGGCTATGGTACAGGTTCAGAACATTTTAGGTTGTATAATATGTTCATATGTCAGTGCCATTTGAAATCGAAACAGTTCCTGAAATTTATGATCCAGAGGAAGTGGCTGATTTTCTTCAACGTATGCAAACAGACGGGTTACCAGCGTTCGTTATTCACTCTACTGACTTGTCTGACGTCCTTAGCAGCATAACTGAAAATGGCTTTGATGTTCGTAGCGATGCAGCATACTTAAGTATAATTGGCCCACACACAGAAAGACGGAAAGATGATTGGCAATATCCACATATCAGCATCGCCTATGACAAACCCATGCATGTCGATACATTACCTACCGATAACATCCTAGACCACATATACATTCACAATACTTCTAGGGGTGGCCATAATGCTCACTTTTTTGTCCCAACAGATGAGTGGCTTGCTAACAGAACCAAAAAACTTCCTGAAGGAACTCAAGAGCTTTTTGAGGCTGGGCAAGTTGATCCAAATGTCCTTATACCGATTGACCATCTTGCCCCAGTAAAGAAAGATTCTACAGTTATATTTAGACACCAAGGACGTCGTCCTCTAGCTCACTACTTCCAGAGCACAGAGTTTCCAAGGAGATCGTCTACACATCTCGGCAAAGTAAAGAGAAATAAATAATGCTTATGCTTCGGATAGGCTATGGTACAGGTTCAGAACAATTTATACGAAATTGATCATTGAGTTAAGTCGCCGCAGGATATGTCATATTCTTTTCTTGAATACTAATTTAACCCTTGCTAACAATCAACAATATATTTTAATTCAGCTATCGAAAATGCGTTAGTTATATCTACCGTAGGAACAACTTTACCAACATTATTTCGTTCGTCAAAAAGTATAATATTTGTTGCTAATTCTAATGCTGGAACATTTATTTGTATCTCGGAAACTAGCCCATACAAATAAGTGTCACTGGCAATGTCTGGAGTCAGTACTGTCTTTTTCTTAGTTGGATTCCAAGTGATGTCCATTAACTCCGAAAATCCATAAGAATTTGCAGGTTTCCAGAAAAAGCCTGTTATTTGCCAATATACGCCCTTACTTGTAGTAACCGCAGTCTTACAACCATAAATGTTCCAACTTGGTGTGGGACCACCGGTAATATGTGAAAGGTTCATTGCGCTTGCTGAAGGCACTATACTACCTAGTGATTTACCTGCGATATTAATTGATTCTCCATTAACCGAGCTACCTAATATGGGTTTTGCAGTGTCGGTTCCCATAGAACTCATAGATTTATTGTCTTGATGGTGTTTGTAGACAAATACACCTACTCCAGCAATAGCTACTATTACTACTAGTGCTATTATCATCTCTACATGGCTAAAGCCTTTAGAGTTTAGTTTTGGTTTTTTAAATTTCATAGTATTTGGATTTACCTTATTTTTTGTTTTAAATATTATGCTTAAAATTATCCAGGAGTAACAGGGTAAAGTCAAGGAAATTTACAGGTAGTGCGCATTCGGACAGAGGTCTGAATTCTTTACTTATAAGTGGCTTGGTTTAAACAATTTAATACAAAGTTATCAACTTGCTGTATTGCTGATGGAGTCTTGGCGGTATCCGAGCTGACCATTTCTCCTCCTTCAGCACTATAAGTTGTTGACCATTCGTGTGTACTCACGTAATAGTTTGCTTGAGCGAAACCATCACAACCATTTTTATCTATAAAAACTCCACTGAAGTTGTCTGTATACTGTCCTTCGTTGTCCACTAATGTGTCGGCGCCGACCTGCATATCTTCGCCTCCATATTGAGGGTTATGTTGCACGTTGCAAGTATCACCAGGTTTCGGGACGTAACCTTGAGATTTCCAGCCTTGTTGACCTGTCGAAGTCTGGTAACAATAGGCATCAAAAGGCGCCCATGTATTTTCACTATTTTTGGATGCTTCAAGCACTTTTTGTCCAAAACCCATAACCGCCGCGGCTATTGTATGATTACGCCTAGCACTCTTTTCATAATTAAGCGCGGCTTGTTGAGGGTTAGTTTCTGGAGTAGCTGTAGGGATCTGAACTATAGCGTTGGGTACTGGCTCGCTCGAGGTGTTAGATGAACAACCTGCTAGTAATGCAGCAGCTGCGACTAGACTAGTAACGCCTGCTTTAATTCCTTTGGATGACCTTCTTCTTTCAGACATTACACAAAAACTCCCATAGAATAGTTATTTTAGAGTTATAGTATAACATTAATTTAAATTTTAGTCAATAATGCTTAAGGCACGTCTTTACCATAACGGCAAGTATATAGTTAGGCCATAGGCTACAGTCCGATTTTAGAACTTTTTAACTTCTTTCGAATCATTAATTTAGTAGAATTCCAGCACCAACTATACATACTGCAATAGCAGTACTCCCTATAATTGCAGCTTTTTGTCTAGTTTTTTCATATTCAAAAGTATGAACAGTAATAATGCCAGCAAATAGATAGAGTGGAAGCACTTGAACCGAAGTTATATGCCATAAATCACCCGGAATATAGTAGAAGATAAAGCTATTGAAGAAGGCTAGGTATGACAAGTTAGCTAAGGCCTCAAAAATAATGGCGTCAACACAGAATATTGTCGCTAAAACTAGCCCTGAAGTGACGCGTTTCTTCTTAAGAGTACCGTGCAACATATAGAGATAGAAGCCTACAGATCCCCATAAGTACAATGAATAGACTGAGGTATAGCCCTGATGAATAGGATAAATCTGGTAAAGCCAGAGCGGGTGTCGAAATAGACGGTTATATACGGTATCAAAGACTACTTCGCCAAGTACTCCTAGTGCAGCCATCGTTGTTATGTAGAGTAATGCTTTAACTGGCTGAATCTTTAAGGGCTTGCCAGCGAACCAACGATTAAATGCATAGATTACTACTAGCCAAACTGCGCTATATATAATCAGATAGAAAAGGTGCATATTGGCTTCAATATAGCAAAAAAGTATGTTTAATAACAGATATCAAAGTGTTTATGCTGTAGACTTTATTTCAATAGGGACTTAGTACTAAATCTGGTTTGATAGTCCCAGTAAGTATTTGGTCTTGCTGTTTTTCAGCTTTTAGTAGCTCTTTCCCAGAAGGATCAACTAAATACGACATTAACTCTTGAGGCTCAGCGGCATTATTAACACTACATACAAATACTGAGTTTTCAACTGCTCTAGCTATAACTATATGTTCCCATATATTATCGTAAGGCTTAATTGCATTATTGATATGAAAGATTACTTGAGCTCCTTGATCTTTAAGCTTAGCCCAAGCTAATGGGAAAAGTAGCTCTCGACATATTTGTACTCCAAACGTTATCCCACCCATTTCATAGATTGGTAATTCATCACCTTTGTTGAAGTGGTTCTTGTCTATGTCTGATAACTCTATTTTCTTATATACTTGTCTATCCTTGTCATGGCTAAACATCACGACAGAGTTGTGCCAGACATCATCTATATATAAAGCTGTACCAAGTAAGCAGTAACATTTCTTTTCTTTCACTTTTTGAACAATCTCATTTATTATTTGATCTATTTGATTAGGATCTACGTCTTTTAGAAATCCTTCTTCTTCTGGAAAGTAGCCGGTTAATGCACATTCTGGAAATACTACCCATTCTTCTGGGTTAGCGCTATTTAAGGCAGAAAGTATTTTTTGTTTATTTTCTTCAACGCCATGACTAACTACTATTTGCGCCATTTTTATTAACATAACTGAATTATATCAAAAATTCAGACTAAATTTGATTTATTTTCGAACTCTTGCATAATTGTCTAATAAACTGGGGTGGTAATGGGGAAATTAAGTTAGAATGTATTATTTATCGGAAAATGGCAATTTGAGTTTTCGAACCCAATTTTATGCGTAATTAACAGGGGCGAACTGAACGAAAATAAACCGTTTGGACTATTTCATATAGGCTATGGTACAGGTTCAGAACACTCTAAGCGTTTAATTGGTTTTAAGATTCTAGTTATAAGCATAATCCCATATACTATTAAGGTTGTGTATATAAATAAATCAAAGGAACGTATAAAATTCAATAAAAAGTTTTTTGGTATTTTTATTTTATTGCTGTTGCTTTTAACAGTGACAGCACCGGAAGCTCTTGCTGTAGGAGGATATACCTGGCTTAATTCGACATCAGGGACACCAATGAGTGGTCTTTCTTGGTATGGCATTGCATCCTCAGCAAACGGACAGGATGTTACAGCAGTTGCGGCGGGTGGTGGTGATGTATGGACATCGATAGATGGTGGAGTTACATGGACCGATGACGTAATAAATAATCCTAGCATGAGTGGCCAAAATTGGGTCTCTGTTGCATCCTCGGCAAACGGACAGGATTTAGTTGCCGTAGCACAATATAATGACATATGGACATCGACTGATGGTGGAGTTACGTGGACAGACATATCACTTACCGATGTCAGTACTGGCAGCCAAGCTTGGGTGGGTGTAGCTTCGTCATCTAACGGCCAAGATTTAGCCGCAATTAATAATCCTGGAGACATATGGACATCAACAAATGGCGGAAATACATGGAACAACGATACAAGCTCCAATGTTTCTATGACCGGAAAAGCATGGGCTTCTATTAGCTCGTCATCTAACGGCCAAGATTTAGCCGCTGTAGTTTATAACGGTGACGTTTGGACATCAACAAATGGCGGATCTTCTTGGACTGACACATCTCTGATAACTACTGCTATGCAAGGTCAACAGTGGGTGGGCGTAACTTCATCTTCAGACGCTACTCATATAACTGCCGTGGCAGCAAACAACCAGGTATGGACTTCAATAAATGGCGGTACCAGCTGGCATAATGACACAAGCAGTATTAGTGGTACCAGCCAAATTTATTATCCCGTAACCTCATCGGCTAACGGGCAAGTTGTAACTGTAGGTGCAGTCAGTGGTGACTTATGGACTTCATATGATGGTGGTACTACCTGGACCGATGATTCGACTGGTAATGCAAACTTAACTTCGCAAAGCTGGTGGGCGTTGGGATCATCGGCAGATGGCAGTAGACTTTTTGGAGCCGAAGTGGGTGGAGACCTATTCGTAGGGTATAACCCCGCACTAGTGGTTGTCCCAAGCACTACCCCGGCAACCCAAACCACTACAAGCTCTATTAAAGTAAGTGCTCCTGACACTGGTTTTGGAGAACCAGCTCAAAGTAATTATTTCAGTATTTTCACAGTCACTACATTATCTTTAGCACTTACGCTTGCCGGCTGCTCATTTCTTAAGTTTCAAAATAAAAAGGGAAATTGAGATTGATTAAAACCGCTTATGGTTGGTATCCAGTCCGAATTCCGAACCAATGTAAATCATTGACAGATTAGTACGTTTAATAGTACAATAATATGTACAAGGAGAAGTACATATGAAAATTGCATCAATATCAAATTTCAGAAAAGAAATTAAAAGATATGTTGACGAAGTCGACAAAGACCAAGAACCATTGGTCGTAACTCGCTCAGATAACGTTTCGGTGGTGATTATACCTTTAAACACTTATAACTCTTACTCAGAAACCGAATATCTACTACGTAGTCCTGCAAACGCTGAACGGCTAAAACGATCTGTTAAGAAAGCTCAAGAAGGTCAAGTTGAAAAGCACGATCTTATAACAAAATAATAATGAGCCGTGCATTAACCTTTACATCTGAGGCCTGGGAAGACTATTTATACTGGCAGTCCACCGATAAACAAATACTTAAAAAGATCAATCAGCTAATAAAAGACTGTCAACGTGACCCTTTTGTTGGTGTTGGGAAGCCTGAACCGCTAAGGAACGAACTTGCAGGTTCCTGGTCACGGAGAATAAATGATGAACATCGGTTAATATATATTGTTACTGATCAAGAAATCCGTATTGCGGCTTGCCGTTATCACTACTAGCAAGAATCCAAATCCGCTTATACTTGGCTGGGCATCCAGTCCGAGTTCCGAACGCTTTGATTAATAGACTAAAACGTATATATGGTATAAAATAGATATGAAAAGTAACGTTGTTGGTAAAGAGCCAAATCCACTTGGACCTCGTGTCCGAAAGTTTCACGATAACCGGCACATTCCCTACCGAAATCTAAATGAAATTAGAACGGCAATGGTTGAAGATGACAAGTTGCTCATTGGGTTTATTGGTTCAAGGATTATGGAGGATCACTGGCTAGAACCGGTTGCTGATCTCTCCGCATCAGCACGTAACAATGTAGGAAAGATGGCCGAGGTGCTAGGCCAGGACATGCCGGCTTCCCGCAGCTCGTTGAGGCAGTATATGAAGTAATAGCTCCGGAGGCATCACCGTTAATAGGCACCATTGATCAAGCAATAGTCACCACAATTGCATCACGAACCGGAAAAGCCATGCTTGCAACTGTCTTTAAGTATGATCGTGGCGAAGGAATTGCCCGAGCTCAGCAGGCTATAAATCAGACCCGAGCTGTTCAGATTGCTGAAGATCCTGAGTTTACTATCCCCGTGGGTTACAGGGAGCTTTCGCCCGTAGTTCACGATACATACGGTATCCTTGTTCCATTTACAGCAAATGTTCTTCAGCAGGCTATGTTCAGCGAAACATGTATTGATGACTGGGATTCGGCGCTAGCGGACGTTTTTAGAGATCTTAAGCCGGATCTAACTAGATAATATATTTCGAAAACGCTTATGCTTGGCTGGGCATCCAGTCCGAGTTCAGAGCTATCTAGAACGGCTAGCTTTTTTTAACAATTCGGGTATTATTTCGTCAAAACCTTCGTGAAGTGCTACACCCTTTTCTGTAAGCGTTGAGTTACCTAGTGGATTAGTGGGTAAGGGTTGGGTTAGACCCATATCATGCATTGATACAAGCATATTTGCTACTGCAATAACTGGGGTTTCAGTTGATTCAGCAACTTCTTGGATAACCTGACTATTGCTACTACCTTCTGGATTAAGAGACATTGCTCCTAGCGTAGATCTTAGTAGACCTAAAAATTCTCTTTCGGTTTCTGGTGCTTTATGCCATCTACCTGGGTCTTTATTCATAACTAAATAATACCATTTAAAGCAGTATTTGTAAAGCTTGCTATCAGAATATACCGATTAGGTGTGGAATCCAGTCCGAACTTGTCCTTATTAAGTTGGTTTCTCTAACTAAGCTTCTTGCAATCATCGCATTTTGGGCGACCTGCAGTACCTTGTGTACGGTGTTCGGGCTTTATTCGTCTACCGGCAGGGCATTTGCTTCTGTCGTGGTAGACATTCCGTTCGCCACCATATTCTGGGACGCTTGTGTGATATGGGCTTATTAACGCCATTCTAATTCCTTCCTCCCAAAGTGCTTTTATATTCACCACCCCGAGAATTATTAAAAGTACTTTTATTTAATCACAAATTAGCGGATTTATAAACTACATTTTAAAGCATAAGCGTAATGCGTCCTGTCTGAGTTTCGAATTTTCTAGACTATAGTTCAATATTAGGTTATGGCCGTGTCCAATACAGGCTATAATATTAATGATGAGTAGGATTGTTTATGTTTTCATTGACGCATCTAACCTTTGGCAGGCTCAAAAAGCTAAAGGAAAGTTTTTAGATTTTGCGAAACTGACAAAGTATTTAAAAAATCGTTATAATGCCACTGAAATAAAAGTATTTTATTATACAGCCTATCCCGCTGAGGGTACTAGAGATTACAGCCTAGATGGCAAACACAAATTCTATACATATCTAAAAAAAGGCTTAGGCTTTGAAGTTAGAAAAAAAGAATTAAAGCAAATCAAAGTAGATACTGATGACGGTTTAGCGATGGAAGAAAAAGGAAACATGGACGTTGAGATGACTATTGATGCAGTTCATCTGGTTAATAAATATGCATGTGCGATTCTGTTTACTGGTGACTCAGATTTTCTGGGTTTGGTTAAGTACATTAGGGCTAGGCACAAAAAAGTTCACATTTTTTCATCGCGCAACAATGTATCATCTGAATTGCGCACTGGTGCGGATGGCTACACTGATATATTAATGGTAGAAGATGATATATGGGGAAATGAGCTTAAATATAGAAGTCAGGGGAAAACACAGTAATTAAAACGACCCTCCGCAAAGAGGGTCGTCCTTAGATGTGATTCCCTTTCAGTTCGAAAGGTGAACTAAAAGACTATATTATTGTAGCATGCACCATAAAAACTAGCAATATCATATTATTGACAAATAATATTTAATATTATGAAAAGATTATGTCTATATGTCAAACCGCTTATGCTTGGCTGGGTATATGGGATTCGAACCAAGGGCTGAGTTACTTCCAGTGATGGGATAATCACCCACTATAGATATTCCAAAACTACTCAACATATGTTATACTTTACAAAATAAGTTAAATATTGGGCAGGATTTATTGGTGTCTAACACTGCAATTGATCAGATTAATAAAAAATATATGAAGCCACAAGTTGTCGATGTACACAGTGGTGATACCGTTAAAGTCCACCAAAAAATTCGCGAGGGAAACAAAGAACGAACTCAGATATTCCAAGGTTTGGTTATTAGAGTTGACCGCAAAAATAGTCACACTAGCCGAATCACGGTTCGAAGAATCTCTAGTGATATAGGTGTTGAGAAAAGTTTCTTACTTCACAGTCCGCTAATTCTAAAAGTTGAAGTTAGTAAAAAGAAGCAAGGTTCGCCGAAACTATCTTTCATACATGCGTGAGAGAACAGGTAAGGCCACAAGACTAAGTGCAATTGGATTTGATAGTGCCGCGGTTAATACTATCCCTGAACCAGAAGTTTTAGAGCCAGAAGTTGAAAAAGCAGAAGAGTCTACAGAAGAAGTAGTGGAAGTCAAAGAGGCAGTATCTGAAGAGCCTAAAAAAGAAGAGAAAGTTGAAGCTGAAGCTGAAGCCGAACCGACTGAAGAAAAATCAGACAAAGAATAGATAAAATCGCTTGTTTAAACTATTATTACCTCAAATGGCAGGTAATTTTTTTATAGTTGGGGTGGATGAGGTTGGTAGAGGATGTTTGGCAGGGCCACTAGTTGCAGCTGCGGTTGTGCTTGAAAAGCCGATAGAAGGCCTAATGGATTCGAAAAAACTATCTAAACGTCGCAGACAGGAGCTTGATAAGATCATTAAGGCTAAAGCCGTAGCTTTTGGAATAGGTTGGACGGAAATCGCTGATATTAATAAACACGGTTTAACTTACTCGGTTTCAAATGCAATGAGAAAGGCTGTTTATGCGTTAAAACTCAATGTTGGCAAAGTAATAATTGATGGAAATTATAATTTCCTACCCGAACTTACTAATGTGGAACTTATAGTTAAAGCCGATAATCTAATCCCCGAAGTGAGCGCTGCAAGTATTATTGCCAAGGTGTACAGAGACAAATGGATGTCAGACTTGTCGATTGAATACCCAGAATATGGTTTTGATAAAAATGCTGGATATGGAACGAAATTTCATATGGAGATGATTGAAAAACATGGGCCATGTAAACAGCACAGAATGTTTTATAAACCCTTAGCAAAATACATAGCTAATTTTTAGTTTGACCAAAAAATGTCTTAACTTCTTCTAGCGATCGGTTACGCCAAGCACTTTGAAATTCCATTATTTCTAAACCTTGCTTAAAGGACCTATCCATTGCTGGGTTTAATCGTGGCACAAAGAATTTTTTGTATTTATCAATAAACTTTGCTTCGCTAAATGATCTAGCTGCGTATATCGGCAGCCTGTAAAAAGCTAAATCATTTCCTAGGTTTTTTTCTAGCCAACCCCAATTATCTTTAAGCCATTCCCAGGTCAAGTGCTTCGAGTGCCTATTCATAAAACTAAAAGCAATCCAATACGTAACATCTTGTAATCGGACGTTATCAGACGTTATTTGCTCTAACGATCGTTTTATTAAACTTGGTTGCTTAAACCCAGTAAGAGCACCTACAAGGGTTGTTCGTTCTTCACTCATTGTCGAGTTATTATGTAGTTTCAAGAGCTTGTCATACTCCTTTTCACCACCGAGTCGTGCAACGGTTCCAAAAACTGTGCCTCTAAGATCTGGGTCTAGGAGGCCACGTTTTACTTTCTTGGACTAGGCATGGAACGCAGGTCTGCACTTACGTCATTCACCTCGTCAATTTTTTTAAATACATCTTTGCAGTAAGCAACAATTTTTGGCTCATCAGCAGCTGCAGCCATACTAAGAATTATTGGTCGTAGTAATCTGTCAAAATGACTATCATTGTCTTTTCTTTTGACACCAAGTCGCGCTAACTCTATTTTAACTAGTTCACGCACGTATGGCTTCATGTCTTCTCTTAGCTCATCATCGTCCATAACTGCCCTCACACTCCCAACCGAAGATGAGATAATGTCCCAAACAGCGAAATTATTCTCTTGTTTGAAGAAACTTAGAAAATGGAGGGCTTCAGCGGTATCAAATTTTCCAGCTTTTGCAGTTTCAAAAACGTCACTGAGAATACCAAGGCGATCAATAGGTTTAAATTTACCACGGCTTATTAATTCACCTAGTCTTTCTAAGTGACTTGGATTATAAGTAGTCCTATAAAAACCAGTCTGTCCCATATTAAGTTTCAAATCTGCATAAGTTTCATTGAGGACTTTGATGTTTCTTGTCAAAATCATCTTCAATTTTAGCGCTATTAGGAAATAGAGCAATTGGCCAGACAGTATGAATCCTTGAGTTTGTTTTTAGGGTTAATAAAGAATCTTTCCTGGGCAAGTGTGACATGCTTTTCATCAACATTACATTCAACCATCGGAAAACCCGAAGACGTTGTCCATTTATGCATGAAGTTTTTTACAGGTTTTTTTGAAACGTCTTCAAGCGCTTTCCAAAGATCAACTGTGTCAGTATTTGAATACGCATTTTTTTCTAGGTAATAGCGCAAACCCATTTTAAAATTTTCGGCTCCAACAAACTGGTGAAGCATGTTAATAACACTGGCCCCTTTAGAATAACTAATTGCATCGAAAATTGTCCTAATTTCGTCGGGATGTTTAACAGGTACTTCGATTGGGTGTGTGTTTTCAAGGGCATCTAGGCAAGTGCTTGATGCTGCTCGTCAACCGCAAACTGTATCCAAAGCTGCCATTCTGGAAAAATTTTGTCAATGGCTAAGTATTCCATCCAACTGGCAAAGCCTTCGTTCAGCCATAAATCAGTCCACCATCGCATCGTTACTAAGTTGCCAAACCATTGATGTGCAAGCTCGTGAGCAACAACTAATGCTACATACTGTTTATTGGCTAGAGAAGTGTTCTTGGTATCAACTAATAGTGCTTGCTCACGGAAGGTGATACACCCCCAATTTTCCATAGCACCGGCAGCAAAATCTGGGAGCGCAATAAGGTCACATTTTTCCAGTGGATAGTCTATCCCGAAATAAGAATTATAAAAATCCAAACACTTAACAGCCATCTCAAGCGCAAAATCAACGTGTTCTATTTTATCCGAAGTAGCATAGGTTCTAACGGTCACACCCTGTTTTGTTTTGGCTTCTTTAAATTTAAGATCTCCTGTAACAAATGCCAAAAGGTATGTGCTCATTTTTGGTGTGGTTTCAAAAGTAGTAGTTTTCATATTATTTTGAACAACCTCTGTTGCAACTTTAGTGTTGCCAATCACTACGTCTTCTTTTGGGGTATGTAGTATTAACTCAAATGTTGCTTTTGCTGCTGGTTCATCAATGCATGGGAAAACTTCACGGGCGTGGTGACTTTCAAACTGTGTGGCAATTAGCTCCTTGTCTTTTTTACCTTCTTTATAAAAGCAAGGATATATACCATTCATTTGACGGGTTATTTTACCGTTAAAGCTGAGCTCAATTGTGTATTTTCCGGGTCTAAGTTTGTCTGCGGTATGTAGTCTAAGTTCTTGTAATTTTTCATGGGTGTTAATACTAGTTACTTTAATATCATATGTGGTTTTCTTGTCGTTGTAACTCAAGGTGGCTTTAGTCACTTTTAGCGATGATTGATGAAACACTATACGTTGACTGGTCGGACCGACTTTGATGCCCTCAATAGTAACCTTACCTTTAAAAGTTTTTTTTAATTTGTCCGGCTGAATGCTTAATAGGTAGTGTTTTGGCTTAAATTGGTCATATAACTGTTTTACAGAAGTCTTCATTTAATTAATTCTAGCATGGCTTCCGCAGAAGTGCGAGTTGCAATAAACACTACACTGGGGTATAATTAGGTTGTTCAGGTCGGCCAATCAGGTCGACTTTTTTCATAAAAACATCGTGAAAGGAAATAAATTATGGAACTTGATATGAAACAGTTAGCCGTGGCTATAAAGTCTATTGCTGAAGAGAAAAACTTACCTGAAGATGTAGTCCAAGAAGCAGTTGAGCAAGCTCTAGCTGCTGCATATCGACGTGATTATGGTGAGCGTGAACAAGAAGTTCGCGTCACTATGAATCTAAATACTGGCCAAGTTGATGCATTTGTTACTGAAAACAGTTGTTGACAAAGTAGATGATCCCGATAGTTCAAATTAGCTTTGGCTGATGCTAAGAAAATTAATCCTGATGTGAAGATTGGAGAGACGGTTGAAGTACACGAAAATATCACTCAATTTGGTCGTGTAGCTGCTCAAACTGCTAAACAAGTTATTCTTCAAAGACTTACGTGAAGCTGAGCGTGAAATAATCATGAACGAGTATGAAGATAAGATTGGTACAGTAATAAATGGTATAGTTGCTCGAGTTGAAGGACGAATTGTTCGAGTGGATCTAGGAAAAGCTCAAGGCATTATGCCTCAAAGTGAGCAAATCCAAAATGAGCGATATTATCCAGGACAAAGAGTCAAAGTTTTCTTAAAAGATGTAGAACGTGGTTTTAGAGGCCCTCAACTTAGTCGTGTCTCGTGGAAGCACTCAATTTATTGAATGGCTATTTAGCGCAGAAGTTCCTGAAATGGAGAGTGGAGCAGTAGAAATAAAAGGTATTGCCAGAGAAGCGGGTATTAGAACCAAAATAGCAGTTCATTAGTACAGTCCCTGGAGTGGACCCAGTTGGTACATTTGTGGGCGGACATGGTACACGAGTAAATGCTGTTATGAGTGAGATTGGTGACCAAGAAAAAATCGATATTGTAGTTTGGGATGAACAACCAATTCCTTATATAACTAACGCACTAAGCCCAACCAAAGTACAAAAGTAGTACTGAATGAAGCTAATAAGAAAGCTGAAGTGTATGTGCCAGAGGATCAACTAAGTGTCGCAATCGGTAAAAACGGACAGAATGTTCGACTTGCTAGTAAACTAACCGGCTATGATATAGATATAATCTCGGATGAACAGTCCAATGCTCCTGCTGAAACAGCGGAAGTATAAAAGTACCGAATCAGACATTGAGACAAAACCGGAAGCTAAACAAGTAACTCAAAAATTGAAGAAAAAAGAGCAACTTGAGAGTAGCTTACTTGATGCCATAAACGAACATGGCGAAGAATCAGATGCCAAAGAAGCCCCAGAAGAAAAATAACTAAACTTACTGACCCATTTGCTTAAAACCTGCTACGACTTGATCGTAAATGCTGTTATGACCCCTAGTGAACATCCAAGCATCCAAGGTTAAGAAAGTGCCCATACATATAGCCATGCCAAGAGAGTGTACTCTTTCTTTCATTCTATGATGTTCGAGTGGATTGGGATGTGCAAGTAAATCTGTAGCCTCGTTGACTACGTTTTGCAGTTCAGCTTGGTTAATGCTTGAATCAACTACGCTGCCTTTTATATTCCCGACGGCCCAATATTTGGTTGGCTCTGGTATTTCTGCCATATAAAACCTCAGTGTTATGATGAGCTATGTAACCATATTAATAAGACTAATTCAATGGTATTTAATTAAAAATCTACCCTATTAAATGTTAATTGTTATTAGAGTAGTTTGGAAAAACCATAAAAATAATCTAAAATATAGCCATAAGTTACTTATATGACAAAGAAGAAACAGCGAGACTTAAAAAGAGTCAATAAGAAGCCACAAATTATTATAATTTTTGTTTTGGCTATTATAGGGGTCAGGATACTTACCCTTAGTCATGCACAGCCCCCAGCAGCTTCGGTCGAAGCGGAGTCGGGTAGTCTTACGGCACCGGCGGTCAAAGTTCCTAATCCAGGCGCCTCAGGAGATTTAGCAGTACAATTCGGTACAGCTTGTATTTCGCCCCTTGTTGATATTCATGCAACTTGTTTTTATGGCGGACCGGTTGCATCATCCGCGGAACCTGGAACATGTAATCTAAGCGTGCCGGCAAATCCACTGACCGCAGCAGGCCTAGCAACGCCTTATGTGATGTCTGGTGATTTAGCGGACTGTCAACAGTCAAATATTGATGACAGTGCGTTTATTCAAGCCGTAATACTTGCCCCGAATGGCTCTGTTTCTATATATGATCCGTTGATAGTTAATGCCGGCCAAAGCCCGGCGATTCCCCCTGCGACGCCATCTGTCCCTGCGGGATCTACTGTAGCAATATGGTTTGGATTTAATAATATTTATCTACACCTGATAGGCGCAGGAGCAGGCTCATGTACAAATGGACTACCAAACAGTGACTTTGGGCAGTATGTTGAATGTAATGCTCCTGCTTGGTTCGCAGCAGCTAATGCTGATGTATCCAGCGGAAAGCTCGTAGTACCTCCTCTTGGCACTTCTAATATTGGTCAAACCTGCCCAACAGTTAATAGTTTTGAAATTGTCGATCAGGACCCTAATGACAATGTCCAGACATCTTACCTAGCAAACTTAGGTACAAATGCTATTGCCCAGAATAGTGCAGCCAACGCCGCCCAACTAAAAGGGGACGCTGTTCTAGCCAATCCATCTGACAATGCGCTACTATCACTTCATGTTGACCCAGCGATCGGCTGTACTCCTTGGCTAGCACCTGTTCAAGAGAATCCAGGGGCAGTTTCACCATCATTAGCACTTGATCAACTACAGGCCGCAAAAGAACAACCTGCTCCAGCAGCATACGTAGAACTAACTGATGAAATGACTCTAGTAGCTCCAGGCAAAGCAAATGATAATGACGGCACAACAACGTCAATGTCCAAAACCAATCTTTATCGAACTGGAGTTGATCAGCCGGCTGATATAAATGCTGATGAAAAATATTTCTGCACCAATTTGGCAAAAGTTTTCCCATCATGGCTTCAGGCAAATAGAGTTGCATTTACCGCAGCCGCCTCACCGGACCCAGCTGCTGCAAATAGTTTATATACATTCCTTGGTGGACGATTCATTGGAACTTATGAAATGCAACTTCCTGCTCCTGGAGTGGTTCCGACTTGTGATAAGGCTACAGGCATCAAAGACCCTCTATCTATGGTGGCAAATGCCGCAGGTGTTACCACGTCAATCAGCATTCACTAAGGAAACGTCGTTCTTAAATCTAATTAAGTTTGAAATACTCTAGTATTGGTTTGGTAATTTCCTGCATCAAGATGGCTCTATTTGTCCAGTCGTAGGCACCATTGCCATTTGTAAATATAACGAGACTTATAGTCTGCTTTCCATTTGTAATAATGGTTGCGTCATTAACATTATCAGTGTAGAAGCCAACTTTATGGTAAACAGTATCTGTTGAAGGTATAGCTGGTAGTATGAAATTACGGTAGTTTGCTTGTTTTAGGTAACCTAGTAGTAATTGCGTATCCGAACTATTAATCAAACTACCTTGATAAAGTGACGTCATTAAGTCAGCCGTGTCTCGTGCACTCAAAGTATTATCTCCATAGTTAAAACTAGTTATACCTAAGTTATTTGCATAATCTTGAATTTGATTTGGTGTAAGCTGATCTTCTAGCGCTTGCCATGCAGTATCACTGCTTACTACAATCATTGACTGCATGTCTACATCAGCGGTATTTCCATCGTCTAACGTTTCGTCCATAGTCAAATTACCATCTTCAACCTGATCAAAGTAATCGGTCGCAGTTAGTATCTTGGCTACACTTGCTGCAGTCATTGGCCCAGACTGACCAAAATTATATTGATCCCCGTTGTTTATATTATTTATTGCTACTTCAAAAGTTATATTAGAATTTTGTTGAATTATCGCATTTACTTGGCTTTTCATGCTTGCTAAAGCTGCTTGATCGGCCGCGGAAACATGAGGTTGATTCTCAGATTCTGGTTTTGGTTTAACAATGGCCTTCTTTATATCGTCTATATCTTTTTTTGGAGTATGTAGATAGTGCCAGCTTCCAAAACCAATTAATATCAAAACCAAAAAGGTAATAAATACTTTAAGCTTTTTAGATTTTTTAGGTTTGGGCTGTAATTGATATGGTTGCCTATTAACACCTCGATAATAGTTATTGTAAATATATTTTGGGGTCTGATTTTGTTTATTTTCCATCTCTAATATTGAACCATTATAAACTATCCTTAAGCCTATTATATTGATTTAGCTGCACTTAGGCTGTCAGATTCATGAAATTATCTTAAAATTAATACCTAAACTATCTGTAAATTAGCACTCTTGACTCACGAGTGCTAAATGGTATTATGGATATAGCGATAAATAATAAAATAATTCGCTAGATAAGGTGGTAAAGAAAAATTATGATTCCAAATTCTCCAGATTTTCAAGACTTTATTAATCATTTAACTGACAATGCGCTTCAAAGCTTAAAGCATGCCGATGCTATTGCTAGAGGTTTTGGTAGTGCATATATTGGTACAGAGCACTTATTATTGGGTGTATTAGCTCAAGATAAGTCAATGGGAGCTAAGATATTAGAAGGAGCAGGCGTAACACTAGATCGTGCAAGACTAGCGCTTAATATAACCCCAAAAACATTAGTTATTAACCCGGCTACTAAAAATCTTAAGTGAGACAGCTAAGTTAACTCTTAAAATGGCTCAAGAATTTGCTCAAGATTATAACCAAGAATTTACTGGCACAGAGCATATTATTTTCAGCATTTTAAGCCAAAAAAATGCTACGAGCAACGATATTACTTAGAGACATGAACGTAGATGTAGATAACCTAACTAGTGAAGTTGAGAGTTCTTAAATAGACAAAACTATGATGATAGTAGTGAATATGCCACTGAAGGTCGAAGACACACTAAAAGACAGCGAAAAACTACACTTAGATTTTTATGGAGTAGATATGACTCACAAGCCCGAGCTGGTAAATTAGACCCGGTCGTTGGTCGAGAAGCACAAATTAGACGAGTAGTAACAATATTAAATCGAAGAACTAAAAATAACCCAGTTCTAATTGGTGAGCCTGGTGTTGGAAAAACTGCTATTGTAGAAGGACTGGCTCAGCGAATAATTACTGAAGATGTACCAGATTCATTACTTGAAAAGAGAATCGTAATGCTTGATTTAGCTGGAATGATTGCTGGTACTAAGTATCGAGGTGAATTTGAAGAGCGACTTAAAAAAGTCATGACTGAACTTGAAAACGATAACAACACAATATTATTTATTGATGAGCTTACATTTAATTGTTGGTGCTGGTGCAGCTGAGGGTGCAATGGATGCTGGAAATATTCTAAAGCCAGCATTAGCTCGAGGTAAAATCCAAGTAATTGGTGCAACTACAACTGATGAATATACTAAACATATTGAAAAAGATGCAGCACTTGAGCGACGTTTTCAGCCAATTCAAGTGCCTGAGGCAACATCCCTGAAACAGTTGCAATACTAAAGGGACTTACGTAAGCACTATGAAGCCTTTCACGGAGTAAAGATTAGTGATGAAGTTATTGAAGATACAGTTAACTTTGCAAATCGATATGTAAATGATCGATATATGCCAGATAAAGCTATTGATCTACTAGATGAAACTTCGGCCTATCTTAGAATTGATAAAGGTAAGACTCCACCTGAGGTTAGACGATTACAAAAAGAGCTAAAACTAGTTAATACTCGAATTGATGAAGCGGTTGATGCTGAAAATTATGAAAATGCCGCTAAGTATAAGACAACGAGCTAGTCAAATTAATGAAGAACTTAAAAAGCTACAAGCCGGCGGAAAAGGGCGAAGTAAGCTACGCTCTAACAAGCGATGATATTGCTGAAGTTGTAGCCAGGATGACTGGTGTACCTGTTAAGAAAGTTATTCGATCTGAGGCTAAGTATCTACTTAAATCTAGAAAAAACTATTGGTAAGCATGTAATTGGCCAATCTGAGGCAGTTGAAGCAGTAGCAAAAGCTATTAGACGAAATCGAGTAGGTGTTGGTAGTGGAAAACGACCAATTGGTTCATTTATTTTCTTGGCCCAACTGGAGTTGGTAAAACAGAACTAGCTAGAGTACTTGCAAAAGAATTCTTTGGTAGCGAATCTGCACTTATTAAAGATTGATATGAGTGAATTTGGTGAACGACACACAGTTGCACGACTAGTTGGTGCTCCAGCTGGTTATGTTGGCTATGACGAAGGTGGTCAATTAACTGATAAGATTCGAAGCAACCATACAGTTTAGTTTTATTTGATGAAATTGAAAAAGCTCATCCAGAAGTATTTAATATGTTGCTTCAAATTCTAGAAGATGGAGTTCTAACTGATGCTAAAGGTCAGACAGATAGATTTTACTAATACGATAGTTATTATGACTAGTAATATTGGTGCGGAAAAACTTCAAAAAGAAGCTTCACTTGGCTTTCAAGCAACTGCACCTGATGAGCTTAAAGGACTTAGATAAACTACACGCTGCCAATAAAGATAAAGTTCAAGAAGAGCTTAAGAAGATGATGCGGCCTGAATTACTAAATCGAATTGATAAGATAATAGTTTTTAGAGCTCTTAACAAAAGCTGATATTTTAAAGATTCTAGATCTTCAAATTGATGAACTAAAACAGCGATTAATAAAACACGGGATATCAGTGAAGTTGACTGATTCTGCTAAGAAGTATCTTACTTGAAAAAGGCTATGATGCCCATAATGGTGTAAGACCAATGCGTCGACTAATTCAGGATACCATTGAAGATGACATTGCATCAAGTATATTAGACGATAAACTTCCAAAAGGCAGTATAATTCAAGTTAGCTGCACAAAAAGATAAGCTAACTTATAAAACAGTAACTGAATAATTATAATAATATAAGGCGTATAGGCTGGTTAATATAGTCTGCTAGCTGTTATAGCTATTGTCTTTTGGTTGGTTAATCGTTATAATATATATGACGAATATCGGCTTTATAACTACACCCCGCCTCAGCAATAGTCACACTTGGCTAATCAAACACAATGACTCCCTATGCGCGAAAACTATTTTATGTATATCATCCAACAATAGAAGGATAGCGCAGCATTTAATCAAGATTGTAATGTAACCGAAGCAGCAATTGTGCTCGGCTGTACGGCTATTAATAAAGGAATTTGGCTTATATAACGTACAGACCCATCAGCTAAATGGTGTAGAACAAGTAACAGCAGCTCATGAAATGCTACATGTTGCATACTCAAGATTAAGTCGCATCAGAGCTTAAATATATAAATAATCTGGTTATGACGACTTACAATAATCTTGCCCCAACATGATCCACTACTTAAAACTGAATATCAATCATATTTAAAAACCGAAGGCCAAGGGGCGGTTACTAAACGAAATGCATTCAGTTCTTGGAACTGAAGTAGCCAATTTACCACCAGCTTTAGAAAATTATTACAAACAGTATTTTACTAATAGACAGGCGATAGTTAATTATGCGAATCAATATGAAGGCGTCATTTACAGCAACAGCAAACATGTTCGTGAACCAGATGATCAGCAGCTAAGCAACTTGGCAGCAACAAATAAACTACTAATGAAGCAGACACTTACAAGACCGAAATCAACAAATTCAGGCTCAGTAGCTCAACTAAATCAGTTAAAAGCTCTGGGCAGATATTAGTGCATATAATAGTGAAGTAGATAGCTATAATCAATTAGTCAACAATTATAATAACCTTGGTAATCAAACAAAAGCAATTAATAGACCAATATAACCAACTTAGTAGCTTCACGAAATGCATGGCTGTTCAAGAAGATAACTTAATCCAATCAATCAGTAGTCTACCAAGTACATTACTACTCAGTAGCTGATAGAATATAGATAAGAAGAGGAATTATGGCAAAAAAACCGAGTGTTCAATATGTATGTAGTAATTGTGGTGCAACTAGCAGTAGCTGGAGTGGACGTTGCTATAATTGTGGTGAATGGAATACTCTTCAGGAACAAACATTGCTTGGCAGTAACGATGCAACCAAAGGCAAGAAAACTATAATGCTGAAACAGTTAGACAGGCTTAAAACAAGATTTACCAAGAATGATATCTGGCATGAAAGAAGTTGATAATGTCATTTGGTGGAGGCATTGTGGCTGGTAGTGTTATTTTACTAGCTGGCCAACCGGGAATTGGTAAAAGTACTATTTTAATGCAGATAGCTAATGCAATGGCTAAAAGAATAAAGTTCTATATGTTAGTGGTGAAGAATCAGCTCATCAAATTAGTATGAGAGCATCAAGATTAGGTGCTAACTCAAAAAAACTAGAAATTGCTAACTCAAACTCAACCGACGATATTGTTGCAAACAATTAATGAAGATGAATATCAAATTGGTCATTGTTGATTCAATTCAGACAGTTACTTGTAATGGTGTTACCTCGGCTGCCGGTAGTGTTAATCAAATAACTAACTCGACATATCTATTAAGTGCGGCCGCCAAACAAACAAACACTGCAGTTAATATTAGTTGGTCATGTTACTAAAGAAGGAAATATTGCTGGACCAAAGCTACTGGAGCATATGGTAGATGTTGTGTTGCAGATTGAAGGCGATAGATATGGTGGCTTTAAGGTTCTTAGAGCAAGTAAAAATCGTTATGGCTCAATTGAAGAAGCCGGAATATTTGAAATGGTGGATAAGGGTTTTAAGGTCGTAGAAAATCCATCAGCGGCCTTACTGTCTGAGCGACAAGTAAGTGATGGTTCGGTCGTGCTTGCAACAATGGAAGGTAGTCGGCCAATATTAGTAGAAGTTCAAGCATTAGTAAATAAAACTAGTTATGGCTATCCAAAACGGACTGCCAGTGGCTTTGATTTAAATCGACTAAATTTATTAGTAGCAATGCTGGAGAGACGAACCAAACTTAATCTATCGAATAGTGATATTTATATAAATATTGTTGGTGGAATAAAGATAAATGAACCGGCTGCTGATTTGGCTGTATGTATGGCAATTGCTTCAGCCACTAAGAATATGCAACTTAAAAACAGATGCGGTAGTATTTGGTGAGGTTGGATTATCAGGAGAAGTCAGACATGTCCCATTTATTGAAAAACGACTAGCTGAAGCTAATAAACTAGGCTTTAATAGTACAATTGGACCAAATTCAAAAACAATTAAAAGAAAAGTTAAACATCATGGAGTTAAAGATATAAGAACTGCACTAAATTCATTTTTAGAAAAGGAATAAATATGCAAATAATAGAAATTATTTTATTGGTAGGATAATCGTATACTACTAATAAAACAAAAACCAAAAAATTAACAAAATAAATCATTCAAGAAAAGTAATATTAGATACATGTGCATTAATTGACGGTAGAATTGTCGATCTTAGTAATACAGGATTTGTGCCTGACCAGCTAATAGTGCCTGAGTTTATAATTAGTGAGCTTCAAATGTTGGCAGATGGCAACGATTCACATAAACGTGAACGAGCTAGATTTGGTCTCGATGTAGTTAAAGAACTTACAAAACAGTAAGTATTGTTAAGTAATAGTAGATAAATCATTTGTAAGAGAAAAAATGCCTAACAGATGATAAATTAGTTGCTCTAGCCTAAAACTAAATTGCCCACTTTATACAACTGACTTTAACCTAAATAAAGTCGCTGATATTAAAGGTGTAAAAGTATTAAATGTTAATGAATTAGCTCAACAATTAAGACCGCAGTTTTACCAGGAGAGCAAAGAAATATTAAGATACTACAAAAGGGTAGTAATCCATCACAAGGCGTTGGTTATTTAGATGACGGAACTATGATAGTAGTTGAGAATGGTGCAAAACTTATGGTAAAACTGTTGAAGTTGAAATTGAGAGATCATTTCAAACAGTTGCAGGTAAAATGCTATTCGCACAGCTAACCAAGAAACCAAATTTAGAACCAATTTAAGACATCGCGGCGTTGCTGCTAAGAATAACTAGCTAATTGTAACTGTCTCGCTAGAACTAAAGTTACCGTCCGAGTATCTTCAACTCTTATCACATAGTTGCCAGGAGTTGTCAGGGAATTTCCGCTACAACTTCCTACGCCAACGCCAGAAGAACAATAAGTTTGGCCATTAGCTGTCACTGTATAAGGCCCTGTACCGCCTGACCAAGTAATTGTTGGATTTGGACCTAGGTTTGTCCCGAAGTTAAGACGGGGCATTTACGGTAACAGTTGCTGATGTTGCTGAATACAAGACACTATCAACTACTTGCATCTGGACACTTGTTGAGCCGCCTCCGTAAGGGAATCTACATTCACCGGTTGCGGCACTAGGTGAGCTATTAATGGCTGGTGAGAAGTTACAGGTTGCTGCAATTGATTTCCCGCCAACGATTGCATTAATTTGGGTAGGAAAGCTGAAGAATATAGTGGGTGAGTTCCTTGAGCCACATTAACACCAATACTACAGCTCGTACCATTACAAGATATGTTTGATGACTGTAAGCTAATTGTCGGTAGTTGGTCGCCACACTGATGAATTGTGTCATTTGTCGTTATGGTAGCTTGTGCTCCCGAAGTCTTGGTCCCAATCGGCCAGAATAAATCGATAGAGTATCTATTCTCGTTTTGACTTCCAACTGTTTCTTTAGCAAGTGCTGGCGTACAGCTTGTAGCAAGGTCACCTGATACCTTATCTATTACCTGAGAAACGCTCTTAATACTGTTAGGTTCCACATACCAAGAAGGATACAGATCAGACTTGGTCCAGGCTCTACATCGCCATAATCAATATGGGTTGTTTGTTCAAATGCCGGTAAGGACTTTTATGTCAGCTGGCTGAACCCAGTTTACAGGTTTTCTTAAGACATCTTCAGAGCATCTTCAATAAATCTTCTTGTATTGGCTCAGTTACTGCTTCAGATAGTCCGGCAGTAAGTGCAACATTTCTAGTGTGATAGCCAACCCAACTTAGAACTGCATATTTTGTAGTCCAAGCTGTCATTAATGCGTCATATTCATCGTTAGTTGTTCCAGTTTTTACAGCAATATCCCATCCATTATAATGTTTGGAATTTTTGAGAGCTGGTAAGATATGAAGCATTTGGATCGCTAAGCATATTATCAATTATGTAGGCAGTATCTGGCTTGAATAACTTGGTACCTTTCGGTTGTGTCCAGTTATATATAACCTTACCATGATGAATCAGTAATTTTTATAATATAAAGTTTGAGGAATAGCTACACCTAATCTGCCCAATGTAGCTAGTCCATTTACATGATTAGTTAAGAGTTAAGTAAGCACCATCTCCAATAGCTGAAGAAGAATAACATTGGGTGGTTTCAGTAAGGCAGCATCGGCGTAACACTGATATGCATTTTGGCAGTCCATCATTGCATCGGCGTGTTGAAATAACTTTATTAATCGAAGGAACACAACCGGATAGGATTACCTGCATCGCATTGCTTATTAGGTATAACGGAAAGCATTGCTTTAACTGCTGGGACATTTCTAGATCCAGCAAAGGCATAGCGTAGCTCTTCTGCGCCCAGGAAATTTAAAGTCATAGTCTTCAAGACAGTTACCACCTTGAAGAGGTGTAAGGTTACCAGTAGTACAAGGATACCCAGGTAATGGTTGTCTGACATCATATAGAAGTGAACCTGCTCCTACATTGTTAGTATCATTTATTAAAGTTGAATAATCATATGGTTTAAAACTCGATCCTGGAGGGATTGTGAGTCTCAGCATAATTAATTTGTCCATACGTTGGATTATTAAAGTTAACTCCACCGACAAGGCATCGACTTGCCCGTTTGCGTACTCTTCAGCCACCATAGCTTCTTCGTCACCATGGGCGCTTTTACATTGGGTAGGTTCTTTTGCAACTAATCTGTTAGCTAAATTTTGAAGAGGCATATTTAGTGTAGTAATAACTTTCCAGCCACCTCGATTTACTGTAGCAGCACCATAAGTATTTTCAAGTTGTTGTTTGGCGGATAAACAAAATATGGATCTAGTAATTCCATTATATTTAGTTTGCTAGAGGTTGAATTTGGGCCAGAACATTAACTTGTTTAGCGGCAGTAGCTTGAGCTTGTGTATATATAACCTTGTTTAGCCATTTGATCAAGAATATATTGTGCTCGATCTGTTAATGCCTGTTCGCCAAATAAGTTAGTCACTTGCAGCAGAGTTATAAACTGGGCTACTATACGGAGAATAATAGGTGGGTGCTTGGGGAATAGCGGCTAGCATTGCTGATTGGGCAAGCGTTAGTTGACTGGCGGGTTCTCTGAAGTAATCTTCTGCTGCAGACTGTACGCCATAATCCACCCCCCATATGGGGCAATATTAAGATACCCGTTAGAATATCAGTCCTTGGAATAATCTCTTTCAACTTCACTAGCCAAAATAATTTCTTTTACTTTGTGGCAATTGTTCTACTACCGTTATACCCGGCGTTTAATTTAACTAATTGTTCGGTAATAGTTGATGCTCCTTGAAGGCTGCCGCCACCACCAAATACGTCATGTAATACCAGCTCTAACAATTCCAGATATACTAAAGGCACCTTCATGGTAAAAGTTCTTATCCTCAATAGCAACTGTAGCTTCTTTCATATATGGAGAAATATTCGATAGCCAGAAACCGGTACACGTTTTACGGCGTTATAATCTTGCCAATAGAACTGTTGTCCAGTGCTGTCGTAATAAGTAATACTTCCACCAAGATTTTGGCCATATATATTATTAATAGAAGGTAGATCTTTACGTAAGAAAGGCAAAAGCACCAACTAGCATTATGAATAGAACAACTATATGCATACCCAAAACTTTAAGGGCCATAATTGCACCTTCTCGACTAAACCAGTAGTGATATAGGTTTGAAGGTTTTAAGCGATATAAGAATCGTTTAAGATGAGTCTTAGGCATGCCGGCAAGTCTGAGCTGCCTTATGTTGTTTCCACGTGTCTTTCAGTCCTTTCATTCTTTGTGACATATTTCGGTTTAACTTTATAGTTTGACCACTTTTGGTTATATAAGTATTTCGACTTCTTCTTCCAGTACTAGTACCAGCGTTCGAACCAGACCCAGGATTGTTTTGGTTTTGCCATTTAAAAATTAATACCTCTCGAATAAACGTATTCATTATTGTAGATTAATTATAGCAAATAGTTTGGTAATTAGCTGCAAAAATCCTGTTAAACAAATGTAAACTTATAAGAAAATTAAGTTATACTGTTAATATATGAGTAATATGACACATTTCAGAAGAGTTAAAATGGCGTGGACTTTGTAAAAGACAACACCTATCTAAACTAGAAGATATAAATGGCTAGATACACCTAAAGCTTTTATCATGGTTACGATGCATCGTTCCGATCAGTTAACAATTGGTAATCTTGCAGCAGTCTATGATGGCACAAAGACTTTATTAAAGCATGGCTGGCAAAGCGTATTACTGTGGCTGGTGGAGCAACCAGTATAATCGGTGATCCAGGAGGAAAAGACAGAAGAGCGACAACTAATGAGCCGTGAACAAGTTGAGAAAAATGTTGAAGGTATTGAAGCTGCAAGTTAAAAAATTATTTAGGCAAGAAGAATTTACCTTAGTAGACAACTCGATTGGTTTAAAGATATGAACGTATCTAGAATTTTTACGAGATGTTGGTAAATACTTTTCAGCATGACGAGTCTTATTCAGAGAGATTACATTGCTAAGCGAATGGGTGAAGGTGGTAGCTGGAATTAGTTATACAGAGTTTAGTTACTCACTTACTCCAAGGATATGATTTTCTATCATTTATATAGAATCATGAAGTGCGTAATATGCAGATTGGTGGTAGTGATCAATGGGGCAATATGACTATCAGGCGTTCAATTAATTAAGAGAAAAAAGAATGAACAGTTCATGCAATGACTTGCCTCTTGTAATTAATAAGACAACTGGTAAAAAATTTGGTAAAAGTGAAGAGGGGCGCAGTCTGGCTAGACCCTAATAAGACTTCAGTTTTAGATTTTTATCAATTTTGGATAAAATTAGATGACGATGGAGTAGAAGATTATCTTAAAGATATATACGAACCTGAGTAAAGACGAGATAGATGAATGTAATAGATAAACATAGAAAAAATCCATCAAGCAGACATGCTCAAACAGTATTAGCTGATGAAGTTACTAAACTTGTTCATGGTGAAGATGGAACTTGAGAAGGCTAAGCAAGCCACTGCAGCCTTAGTTAGCGGGGGAATTGCAGATGATAGTAGTCTGAATACATAACATAAAACTACTCTACCTAGTACAACTTGTAGATTTATTGGTTAAGTTGGTCTATGTTAGTTCAAAAAGTGATGCACGGCGATTAATTGGGGTAACGGTGTATATGTAAATGATAATCAGATTTACAAAAGAAATTATTGATAGATGAAGATTTTAAAGATGGAAAATTTATCCTGAGTACGAGGAAAGGCAATCTAAAAGACTCAGTTTTAATTGAGCTTGAAGACTAGTCTGATATACTAGTTTTTAGAATTTATGGCCAAAACTAAGAACCAAATCGAAAAGCCGACCAGTATAATGATCCAAACCATAATTACCTAGATTATTGGAATGGTAGGGAATATGAGAATGCTGCAGAGGAAATTGCAATTAGAAGATTTCTAAAAGGCAAACATTTTAAACATGCTGTTGATATTGGTGGTGGTTATGGACGGCTTTGCGTTCGTGTTAGAAGATTATGCCGATAAAGTTACTTTGGCCGAACCATCTGACCAACAACTAGAATTGGCTGCAGATTATTTAAAAGATCAATCCGGAAATTGAACGAAGACAAATTCAGGCTGTCAAACTTAGGATTATCCCAGATGATTCAATTGATTTATTGTCAATGGTCAGAGTAATGCATCATTTACCAGATCCTATGCCAGAATTTAAAGAGCTTGCCAGAGTTTTATCTGATGATGGTTATTTAATTTTCGAAATTGCGAACTATACCCATTTTGAAAATCGGATTAAAGCACATATCCAAGGATAAAAAATTTCCAGTTGAACCAGTTGATATTAGATCACAAAAGAATAAAGAGCAGACGAAATCGCATTTGTTAATCACAATCCCAAGAACTGTTATTAAAACAGTTAGTCTCACGTAAATCTTAAAGTTGAGAAAAGTATTGTCAGTATCTAATTTAAGAAGTCCGGGTCTTAAGAAAATAGTCCCAGAGTCCTTGATGTTAAAAGTCAGAAAATATAATGCAGCCGACTATGGCTAAAAGTTATTTTGGCCCAAGTATCTTTTTCCTCATTAAAAAAGCCCACTAACCATCTAAACAACGTGCATTAACTCCTGGAGAACTAAGCTGTGCAATCCACCAAACTACCTCGAAATCAGAAGAATTTTTGTTGCCAGCACAATCTTGCCCAAATATATAGGCTGCTTGTAGATTATCGGCTATGTTGGTCCCACAAGGGTTAAGTGCATAATCAATGCAATTTGTACCATAATGAACACCCACCCCAACACACTGAAATCCAGGGTCACATTTTGCTTGAGCAGCAGGGTCTGTAGCGGAAAATATACTTAATTCCGACGGTGTTATATCTAGATTTGTGGGTGTGGAACAATAGTTCTGGTTATCTCCAGAGTTACCTAAACACTCTTGTATTGCGGCATCTATAATTGTTGCATCATGAAGCCTCTCACTGTTGCGCTGACTTACTTTTAGGGCTGGTACAGCTAGAAATACGATTATTAGAATTAATCCTGCAATAGCAATAACTATCATGATTTCTAATATCGTAAAACCCTTATTGTTTTTCATTTTTCGGAAATGTCTTTTTTGCATAGAACATTAGTTAAATACTAATGGTTTATATTTTAACCCAAGCGTCATCAGACTACTACGGGTTGGAGTTGAGTTTACGTATGCGTATCTTAATTAATAAATTAACCCTTCCAATTATAAAAGAGCCTATGATACCTCGCTTTTATGCTCTTTGAGGCTAAATGTCATGTAGGCAACAATAAAAATAATCAAAACTGTTAATACTAGACTTACGTGACCGTCGCCATAACCGAGGCCACCTGCGCTTTTTGGCTTACCAAGCCAGTCAGCAAACGATGCACCAATTGGCCTTGTTAGAATGTAGGCGGCCCAAAAAGCTATAATTTCGTTTAATCCAAAAAAATAGTAGCCGATTATAGGAATGGCAATCAGACCAATAAATAGTAACGCCGAAGTAAAATAACCTAGCCCTAGTGTTGTTGCGGTTAGATCTCCTGCAGCTGTTCCAAGCGCAAAGGTTGCGAGGACTGTTGCCCAATAGAACATTTCACGCCTGCGCGTATTAATACTGTGTATAGATAGAGTACCTTCAACCTTATTCCAGAAAATAAAAACTATGGCTAGAACGATTGCAAAGAATATACTTGATTCTACGTAAGGTATGCTCAACTGGATATGCATTGCATCAGCTGCCATAGTGCCAAATACAGCCACCATTGCAACAGCTAGCCAATATATCCATGGTCTATATTTGTTTGCCCTAAATTGGATAGTTAAAGCAACTAAAAGAGCTACGCCACCTAAGAAGACAGCAAGGTATGAATTAATCCTAAAAACAAGGAAATCTGAGGTTGCCTCACCCATCGCAGTAGTTAGTAATTTTGCTATCCAGAATATTAATGTGATTTCTGGTACTTTTCTTAAGGCGTAAGTACGATTTCTAAGCATATAATTATTTTACTATCACAAACATACATTCAGAACTCGATTTGATTATTTCTGCAAGTGTTGATTGTTACGAATAGTAACTCTTAAAACGTTCTTGATCTATAATAATAGAAATGGAGTTATCAGATAAATTGACGGTACTGAGTGGAGTTGGTGATGTTGTTGCGCGTAAATTTACGTCCCTAGGGATTAATAGCGTAGAAGAATTACTAACATACTATCCTCGAAAATATAATGATTTTTCTCAGGTAGTCCCAATTAACAAAACAAAACCTGGTGCGGTAACAATTAAAGCAAAATTACCAATGCAAAGCCAGACGAGCTAGACATGGGCTTCATATAACCGAGGCGATAGCCAGTGATGATACTGGTAGTATATATCTGGTGTGGTTCAATCAACCCTATCGAGCAGCGGCATTAAAGATGATGCCGAATATTATATTTCGGGTGAGTTTGGGCTTCATCGACAACGGATGAGCATGATAAATCCATCAGTTGAACATGGTTAGTAGCTTTCCTATAAACACAGCTCAGGATTGTACCCGTTTATAAAGAAACAAAGGGATTAAGCTCAATACAGATTAGAAGAGCAATAAAACCTGCTCTGGCATACTTAAAACTAGTTAAAGAGAGCTTGCCTGAGTGGATGCTAAAAGAATATCATTAATGCCCGATACTCAAGCAATTGAGATCATGCATTTTCCTGATATCAAACGAAGAACTATCAAAGGCTAAACATCGAATAGCATTTGAAGAAGTATTTGATCTTAGTCTTGCGGCTCTTATTGAATAAAAATGAATTATTAAGTGAAAAAGCACTAAGTATAAAATTTAATAACAAATTAGCAAAAGAATTTGTAGCGAATTTGCCGTTTAAATTAACTGACTGAGCAAAGAACAGTTGCTTGGCAAATCCTACAAGATATTGAAAAAACTGTACCAATGAATCGATTACTAGAAGGCGACGTTGGTACTGGTAAAACGGTTGTTGCGACTATGGCGGCATATATGACTATGAACGAGGGATTTCAAGTAGCTCTTATGGCACCAACCGAGCTATTAGCACGACAGCATGCAGACACGATTTACAGAAATATTAAAACCGTTTAAACTATGATCAACAAAGTTGGGCTATTAATAGGTAGTCATAAATCTGCACAAAAGACTCAGGTGATTGAAAGAACTAAATAGTGGACGAAATTGGTTTTATTATTGGCACGCATAGTCTTAATTCAAGAAAAAGTTAGCCTAAAAAAACTTGGATTAATAATTGTTGACGAACAGCATCGTTTCGGCGTTAAACAAAGGCAGGCTTTAATGCTTAAAGCTGGTCATATGCCACATTTACTATCAATGACTGCAACACCGATACCAAGGAGTCTTCAGCTAACACTATATGGTGATTTGATGTATCAGTAATTAGAAAAAAACCATACACTGATTTAGCCAGTAAAAACTAAAATAATTTCTCTAAATAAAAGATACTGATTTATATAAATCAGTTAATTCCAAGTGATAAAAAACAAAAAACAGATATTTGTGGTCTGTCCGCTTATCTCCGACTCAGATAGTTTGCCTTTAGATCAGCAGAAAAAGTATATGAAGAACTTTCAGTAAAGGAGTATATAAAGACTTTAGCGTAGGACTTCTTCATAGCAAGCTAAAGACAGAAGAAAAAGAAAAAATTATGAAAGATTTCGTTGACCATAAAATTGATGTGCTGGTGGCCACGACGATTATTGAGGTTGGCGTAAACATCCCAAATGCCAGCGTAATGGTGATAGAAAGTGCTGAGAGATTTGGTTTGGCTCAGACACATCAACTAAGGGGTAGGGTTGGACGAAATCACGAACAAGGCTACTGCTATTTACTGCTTGATGATAACAATCAGCCAAGCGCTAGGTTAAGAGCACTTGAAACTACAACTGATGGCTTTAAGCTGGCTGAGCTTGACTTAAAGATACGTGGTCCAGGAGTTATTTATGGAACTATGCAACATGGTCATGATGGATTGGATTTAAAAGTAGCTAGATTAACTGATCAAGATTTAATAATCGAGGCTCGAAGAGCGGCCAGAGAGTTTATCAGATAGAGGCGAAAATTTGTTACAATATGTACAGCTTAATAAGCGAGTCGAACGAATTAGATCAGTGACAA
This sequence comes from uncultured bacterium, assembly GCA_963699195.1. Classification (GTDB taxonomy): domain Bacteria; phylum Patescibacteriota; class Saccharimonadia; order Saccharimonadales; family DATKHC01; genus JBBQBA01. The sequence goes on from OY969420.1 coordinate 621,321, forward strand.
ATTTGAACTAAGCCTCGTTTATTATTCAAACTAAAAATGTACTCCGGAACAACCTTAACTCGCTTTTCTGGCAGAGTCATTGGTACTCACCAGAAAGTTGATCGAGTTGCTAGAAAACAGCTAGCGACCTTAGTTAAAAATCGCAATATTTTCCCAAGTGCAACTAAAATTCTTGTTTTTGAAGGTAAGAACGGACCTGATGCGATTAAACGAAAAAGCCCGGCTAAGAGATGAACCATGGCATTTTTATAGCCCTTTTGATGAAGATGATTCTAGGCTTAATCGAGCTTATCAAAGAGCATTATAAAAACCTAGTTAAAGAATTACAGGCTAATAATAGTGAGAGAATTTCATTTGAAGCAGCCTGGCTAGCTCATGCAATTGTTGATGGCTTGACGCCGGCCCATCATTATCCGTATGAAGCAGAAACTAAACGAGATAGGTGATGGTGAAAGCATTGAGAACCGAACGTCAATAAGAAAGAAATGGTTACCCAAGGGGCCAACCGCACGAGGGACGGTTAAAAATACTTGGAAGATGTGGGGGCCAAAGGGATTAATTAGTACTCATAGTTATTTTGAATTTGGAGTTGCAATATTACTTGCTCCGCTCTCGGTTGAAGCTGCTGACATAACAAAAGCTGAGATTGATAACATGCTAAAAATTGGGATTATCGAAGTATTTAAAAATACTGCTAGGGAAATTGCCGTATTGGATATTTACCATGATTATATTAGGCGTGGCTGGACGCCTCGAAGTGCGTATCAGGTCAGGCAAAAGCTATACCCAGCACTAGTTAAAACGGTAGCTCTTGCTTGGTATAGCGCATTAATTGATGCGGATATAGTAAAAGTAAAAAAATGAGAATAATAGCTGGCAAACTTGGGTGGTAGAAATTTTGATACTACAGCCAAAGCTACTCATCCAATGAGCGAGAAAATGCGTGGTGCTATATTTAGTGCGTTAGGAGATATCGAAGGATTACTATCTTAGACGTTTGCTCCGGGACCGGTGCAATTTCGTTTGAGGCTATCAGTAGAGGTGCGATTAGTGCTGTTGCGGTAGAGTCTAATAAGCGAGCTCAAGAGGATATTGCCCTGAACATAAAAAAGTTGGGCTTAGGTGATTCAGTTAAGCTGGTGAGCGCTAATTTTTATTCTTGGCAGCAATATAACTACGATAAATTTGATATTGTAGTAGTCGATCCTCCATATAATGATCCTCAGGTCTATCAGATTGGGTTTTTAGAGACAAAGCTTGAGCATGACGGAATTATTATACTGTCTCTACCGCCAGATTCAGAATTACCTGAGTTTAAAAATCTAGAAAAGATATCAGAAAAGAATTATGGTGATAGTAAGCTAGTGTTTTTATAAAAATAATCTGTAAAATAGCTTATATCGGGCGAGTGGTGGAATTGGTAGACACGCATGCCTTAGGAGCATGTGCCGCAAGGCGTGAAGGTTCAAGTCCTTTCTCGCCCACCAAGATTACGAAAAACAAACTATTTTTCAACCGGTTGAGCTATACCGGTTTTTTTCGGTAAGAATAGTGTTAGCACCAGAGTGAGCGCCAGTAGGAAGACTCCATATATAGACGACCACCTAAATGCATTGGCGAAGTTATCAGCGTTGGCTTGCAGGGCATCCTTGGATACAGCCTGGGTTATTGCGTTGTTAACCTTAGTGCTAGAAACCTCATTACAGCTTGGAGGTACTACACTGGAATCTTTCTCAGTTGATCTGTCAACAAAACATTCTCTAGTATTATTAATTATGTCAGTCTGAGCCGCAGCGGGAACATGAAGAGAAGTTAGGGTTGATCTAATATTTGGGTTAACTTTACTAAAGCTTGCGGTTGAGGCATGGCTGAGTTGTCCGAAAAATATTACGCCAATAACAGCAACACCGATAGCTCCGCCTAGTTGTTGGACTGCATTTAATGTACCGGAAGCTGATCCGGCGTGAGTAGGGTCAACACCGTTTAATACAATCGCAAATAGTGACCCGAAAACAAAGCCCATGCCTACGCCCATAATTAGGAGCCCAGGTATTAGTTGCCATGAATGAATGTAGAGACTGTAGTGGTAAATGGTGTAGGTGGTAATAGCTATACCAGTAGACATAACAATTGTCCCAAATATAGTAGCTTTCTTACCGATCTTAGATATTTTGTTGCCAAATACTGCCATGGCTACTGTGATACCGATAGCAAGTGGTATACCAGTTATTGCTGCATGAAGTGGGCTGTAAAGTGCACCAATTTGTAGGAACAGCCCAAACGTCAGAAAGAAACCTATCATAGCCATTTCAAAGATGGTATTAATGCCCAGCCCCAGTTTAAATGCTAGCTTTTTGAGTAGTGAAGGGAGTATTAACGGTGAACTGTCTTTCTTCATTTTCACTTTTTGCCACCAGTTAAATATAACGAACATAGGTATAGACAGTGCCATCATGATAAATGTCCAGATTGGCCAGTCAAGTTCCCTACCTTCAATTAGTGGAAACATTAACAGAAGTAAGGCAATTACTATTAAAATGGTACCAGTAATATCTAGCTTAAGAGGATGTGGTGACTTACCGTTTGGAAGGTACTTTACCGCCATTACAAGTCCAAAAATACCAACGGGAACATTAATTAGAAAAATTGGTCGCCAATGCAATCCCCAAATATTGGCTTGAATAAGTAGCCCGCCAACGATTGGACCCAGAGTCGCAGCTACGCCTGCCAATCCCCCGAAGAGCCCATTAATTGGGCCTCGTTCTTCCGGTTTATACATAACCTGCATTAACGACATAACTTGTGGCACCATAAGGGCTGCCATTGAACCTTGAAGTATACGGGAAGCTATCAACATCTGCGGGTCTTGGGCCAGGCCACTAAGTAGCGACGCAATCGTAAATCCGCCAACTCCAACCATGAACAGCTTTTTGTAACCAAAAACATCGCCCATTCTTCCGCCAGTTACAAGCAGCACGGCAAAGGCCAGGGAATACCCGGCGATAATCCATTGAATATCTGAATAACTGGCACCTAGGCTAATACGGATTGACGGAATTGCAATGTTAACAATAGTTGAATCCAAAAGATCCATAATAAAAGCTAGGGATACTATTATTAATGCGATGGTTCGTTGTTTGTGGCTGAATGAGGAAGCGTGTTCCTGGGCTGACATCGTAGTTTCGGCGGTAGCCATCTAGTTTTTACCTGTTTTCTTCATGGATTTTATATTATAGCGTTAGGGTTATTTTTCATCAATTAGCTTAGATAGCTTATCTTTAGTTTCTTTGAATATCTTCTTAACTTCTTCATTTTTCTTATCATCATTTTGAGCAGCAATCTGTCTCAGTATAATCATAGATTCAAAAAAGGTTACTTTTAATTCTTTGAAATTCTTGGCATTCTTAGGCTTTTCTTCCCAGGGTGCTTTAAATTCTTCTGCCTGTGCGGCGTCTTCTTTGCCTTTGTCAGTTAGGCTATAGACCTTCTTACCATTAATTTCTTTACTGGTAACAAGCTCTTGTTCCTCTAGTAGTTGAAGAGTTGGATAAACTGATCCAGCGCTAGGGCGCCACATCCCGTGACTTTTTTCTTCTAGCTGGCTAATTATTTCATAGCCATGCATTGGCTTGGATTGAAGCAAACGTAGAATTATTGGTTTCATATCACCTCGTCTAGCGCGATGTCCGCCGTGCCATCCTCTCATTCCTCCAAAATCAGCCCAAGTCTCATTGTTATACATATAAATTCCTTTCTAGTGCGATATAACGCGATATATCTTTACGGGCTTTAGTATATTAACGATATATCTTTATGTCAATACTTTTTTTCTCCAACAATGGACACCTTCACTTGGTACAATGGTATGTATTAGGAGGGAAAGTATGACATTTGATGAGTATCAAAAACACGCACTAACTACAGCGTATGACAATAAAGACGCCCTTATGAATAAAACCATATGGGCTATGGGTGTGGCCGGCGAAGCCGGAGAGGTTATAGAGAAATGGAAGAAGATAGTCGCCTATAAAGATGGGGCTGTCAGTGAAGAAGATAAGCTAGACCTTAGCAAAGAACTAGGCGATGTAGTTTGGTATATAACTGTGTTTGCAGATTCTCTGGGCGTTCGTCTTGAGGATGTTATGCAACTCAATGTGGCTAAGTTAAAAGATCGTAAAAAACGCAAAGTTATTATGGGCAAAGGCGATAATAGATAATAGGAGAATTTATGATGACAAACGAAGTATTAATAGACGCATTTAATCGCATCAATAAGGTTGTTCATCAGACGCTCAAAGGCCTAAGCGACAATGATCTACTATTTATTATGGATAAAGTCCCAAATTCAATTGCCTGGCTTACCTGGCATTTAACTCGAATACAAGATGATCATATTGCCGGTGCATTTAATATTGACCAAGTTTGGACAAGCAAAGGCTGGTACGAAAAATTTGATTTGCCTTTTGATAAGCTTGCAACCGGCTGGAGCCAGACATCAAAAGAGACTAGGCAGGTCATTGTCGGCTCTAAGTTACTACTAGGATATCTTGATGAGGTAACGGAAGTTACAATTAAGTGCATTAAGGGGCTGAAAGATTCTGACTATAAAAAAGTAGTTGATGAGCACTGGGATCCGCCGGTAACTATGGCGGTAAGGTTAATAAGCGTTATATCTGATGATCTTCAGCACGCAGGTCAAGCGGCATACCTTAGGGGAATTATTAAAAATTAACCTTGGGTCACCGTAAAACCGCTGCCATTGCCGGTTATAGAAGATGGTGTAACAATTGGCTGGTCAGCGTTATTTACCATGGTTACGCTGGACGAACTAGCATTGAATATATTAACGGAGTTACCGTTGTCTATGGTAGATCCGCCACTAAACGTAACTGATCCAAAGTTATCGAGCGGAGCTAGGCTACCGCCTGCGAAACTCGGATCTTCTTCTATCCATTCTGCAGAGCTATTAGTTGAGGCATAGCTAACATTATGTGTCCAAGTTTGCCCATCAGTATGATCAACAATACTAAATGTCCAAATATTAGTAGAAATTTCATTTATCGATGCACTAATTGAATCACCTGCACTTACACTAACGCCTGGAACTAATTCGGCTTGAGTTGGCAGCATTTCAAAGAATGGCTCATAAGTTACTTGTCCACCTGCACTAACGTCTTCTAAAGTACCAATTTGAATAAGGTCATCACTCGTTACTCCGCCAATGCCGATCCAGGCTGTATCGGCGGATTCTGTAGACCCGTTGCCTGTTACATGTGGGATTGTCCATGAGCCAGAAATGGATGTAAACTTTCCAGTCGTTGCTAGATAGCCGGACCAATTGGTTGAACTATAGCTAACATTGGAAGATTGACCTCCAGAGCCACCAGACTGTGAACCGCCAGAGCCTGAGCCAGTTGGTGTAAGGGTGTTAACGCTGCTTTGTGGCGCAGGAGTAACAGCCACGGTCGTTTTAGGAATAACCGTAGTTTTTTTCACTGGCGCTGTTGGTGCTGGTGTAGTTGAAACGGAAGTGTTAGGAACTGCGGTGTGGTCTGGAACTTTCGAAATAGTCTGTCTAACGGGTTGTTGGATAGTCGGAGTTTGTACTATGGCGTTTTTCTTGGACATTGGTCTGCCAATTAAACCAACAACTATAACTATTGCTAAACCTTCTAATATTAGTGTTAATTTTTGGTGTCGTTTTGTAAATCCGTACATTTTTCCATTTTGTATTTATCAGATACTTATATTCTAACAACTATTTTGATAAATAGGAAAAAATAGTTACGGGTGACTTGTTACTAATCTTTTCAGTAATTGGTTCAGTCATTAAAAACTTTGGCCATAGATCTATAGTAGTTGGGTCAACAAATTCTATTTTCTCTATCTCTTGTTCGCCATGGGTAGTGCTGGAGATGTCGATATTTAAGAAATCTTCTCCGTTCTTAATATGAAAGAAGAACTCTAAGTGATCGGTGTTTCTTTCTTCTAGGCTGTATTGCTGAATATATAGAAGCTCACCAATCTCACCCTCAACACCTGTTTCTTCCAATATCTCTCTTTTAACTCCGTCGATTAATGACTCTTGTTCTTCAAGACCGCCACCAGGTACTGCCCATATGTTTCTGTGCGTAGAATGGAAAGAATTGTATGGTTTATGTACTAAGCAAAGTAGCTTACCTTCGTGCATTATTATCGCCCTTACTGCGATACGTCTCTTCATGAAGTTAATAATATCAGAGATATAGATCTATTTTTGGTAGATGTGGCAATTATATTTAGTTTTTGTTAAAGTTAACTCCTATGCAGGTAAAACGAACTAATAAATCAGACAACGAAGTTGTCCTCTTAATTACTGGTGACCTTGTTGAGCTTGGTCCACTTAGGGAACATATTCTAAAGGATCACTTTGCTCAAGATGTTAAACTACCAGGCTTTCGGCAAGGTAAGGCTCCCCTAAATCTAGTTGAAAAAAACATAAATCAACAGGAATTCCAGACTAAATTCTTGGATGAAGCTCTAAACAACTTATATGGAGCAGCAATAGATCAAGAAAAGATACGCGCAATTGATCAACCTAAAGTTGAAGTTAAGAAATTTGTGCCATATACTTTGGTTGAATTTGAAGTAGTTATTCCAGTGCTTGGAAAAGTTACTCTTCCTGATTACAAGAAAATTAAGCTAGCAAAACCGTTACCCAAGCCAGTTACCCCACAAGAAATTGATCAAGTCCTGAAAAGATTGCAAATTCAGCTTGCAGAAAAAAAGGACGTTAATCGAGCGGCCAAGAATGAGGATCAAGTATATATTGACTTCAAAGGAGTTGACGATAAGGGCAACGCTGTTTCTGGGGCAGAAGGCAGAGATTTCCCATTAGTTCTAGGCAGTGATAGTTTTATACCTGGTTTTGAAAAGAATTTAGTTGGCCTTAAGCCCGGGGCTGAAAAGACATTTACGCTTAAATTCCCAAAAGACTACTTAGTTAGTGCATTGGCCAGTAAAAACGTCACATTTACGGTTACGGTAATAAAAGTACAAGAAGTTAGTGACCCAAAGCTAGATGATGAATTTGCTAAGAAGGTCGGTAGTTTTGAGACAATGGCTGAGCTTAAGAAAAGCATTAAAGCCCAGCTAACAGAAGAAAAAGAAAATACTGAGAATAGAGAATATGAATCAAAGCTACTAGAGCAAATCACAGATAAAAGTAAGGTAACGATTCCAGACTTACTAGTTGACGCCGAAGTTGAGAATAGATTATCTAGCTTTAAGACGGAATTAGGCTATCAGGGGCGAACATTTGATGAATTTTTAAAGGGTGAAGGTCAAACCGAAGCTGAATATATTGAAAAAGTAGTAAAACCAGATTCAATAAAAAGACTGAAAGCATCAATTGTACTATCTGAAATATCTGATATAGAGCAGATACCCCTATCCAATGAAGAAGTTGATGCTCGACTCCAACAAATGAATGCCCAGTATCAAGACGCAAGATCACAGGCGGATCTAGCTAAACCAGAAGCTAGACGTGAAGTAGCTAGTAGATTGTTGGCTGAAAAAACTATCGCAAAACTAGTCGATTACGCAACCAGATCCACTAAGTAACAGAGACTAAGCATAATAAATTAGCACTCTTGACTCACGAGTGCTAATTGTCTATTATGTATATATGACACAACGAACAAATTCTCTACTTATACCCACAGTTATCGAACAAGAAGGTCAGATGGAGCGAGCCTATGATATATATTCAAGGCTCTTAAAAGACCGAATCATATTCCTTGGCGAAACCATCGACGAACACTCAGCTAACTTAATAGTTGCACAACTGCTTTTTCTAGACAGCCAGGATACTAAGAAAGATATTTCAATTTATATTAATAGTCCCGGTGGCAGCGTTTACGATGCATTCGCAATTTATGACACAATTAATTACATAAAATCAGATGTATCAACTATAGCTGTTGGTATGGCCGCAAGTGCTGCCGCATTTCTACTAAGCAGTGGGACTAAAGGTAAAAGATTTGCCCTACCCCATAGTAAGATTATGATTCACCAGCCTTCAAGCGGAACTAGGGGTAAGGTTACCGACATGGAAATTGACCTAGAGGAGTCCATTAAACTTAAAAAACAACTCGAGGAAATACTTGCAAAGAATACTGGCCAAAAGGCTTCAAAGATTCACCAAGATATGGAGCGAGATTATTATATGGGTGCAGATGAAGCTAATAAATACGGCCTAGTTGACAAAGTCATTAAGTCAATAAAAGCTTAAAAAGTAAGACCTCAAAGAGTTGATAACATAACACTAAAGTGTTATAATATGATAATGAATAAGAAGGAACTTCTAGAGTCCATCGATGATTTAAATCATGATAGATTGTACCGGATAAAAAGTGGATTAGTTTACGCTGCTTTAGCCGGAGCTGATATGCTAGCCGCCAATGTAATAAGCGGAGATGCAAGGTATTTATTTTGGTTACCTGCTGTCGTTACTTCTCTGACTTCCACTAGTTACTTTCTTCGAGGACATGATGATGCGGGTGTCATCCATGCTTATAGGGATCAGCTTAATGATACGAGTCAAGCTGAACCTTATATTGTTGCAAAGAAAGCTCCATTAGAAATTCCAGAACTTGTCCGTCTTGCTCCACAAACAGTTCCAGAACTAGTGCTAAGTTAAGAATAAAAAAGTCTTGACATTAGCGTGAAGATTGCTCACACTATAATCTAAAGAAGTAGTATACGTCGGCCTGTGTTTAATTTACCAAAATTGCACCAAAAAATACCCAATGTAGTGATCTTCGTGCACGAAAGAACAAATCAAATTATTAAATATAACTAATTAATTAAATATAGATGGGAGTTAATTAGAGTATGGTAAAAAACGTCGCTACTAAAAGTGACCTTACAAATCGAACTTATTTTACAAAAACAGATAACATATTAGATGTACCAAATTTAGTCAGATCACCAAAATAGATCATTCCAATGGTTCGTTGAAGAAGGATTAGGTGAGATTTTTGCTGAAATCAGTCCAATTGATGATTATACCGGCACAAAATTATCACTAAGTTTTAAAGATTATCAATTTGAAGAACCAAAATTAACATGAAGACGAAGCTACGAACTAATAATGTTTCTTATGAAGCACCACTAAAAGCTACAGTTGAACTTACTAATAAAGTTACTGGTGAAGTTAAAGAACAAGAAATCTATCTTGGTGATTATCCATGGATGACATCTCGTGGAACTTTCATTATTAATGGTGCTGAGCGTGTAGTTGTTAGCCAACTTATTAGATCCTCTGGTGTATTTCTTCACTGCTGAAGCATCAAGGCTCTACTAATCTATATGGCGCTAAAGTTATCCCTAACCGTGGTGCATGGCTTGAATTTGAAACTGCATCAAAGCGGCGTTATATATGTAAAGATTGACCGAAAGCGAAAAATTCCAGTAACTACACTTACTAAAAGCTCTTGGAATGACGAAGCTCAAATGCGAGAAGCTTTTGGTCACGTTGATCACAGGCAACACTTAATTATCTTAGACGCAACTCTTAAGAAAGACCCATCTCGTGGAAGTAACGAAGCCCTAATTGAAATCTATCGACGACTTCGACCAGGTGATCTAGCAACTGTTGAAAATGCTCGATCATCTAATTGAAAACATGTTCTATAACTTCAAACGATTTGATTTCTCTCGAGTTGGACGATACAAGATTAACAAGCGACTTAATATAGATGTTCCAAATACTATTGAAAACCGAATTATGCGTCTTGAAGATCTAATTGCAATCGTTGCTGAGATTATTCGACTTAATAATACTCAAGATCCAGCTGATGACATCGACTCACTAGCAAACCGACGAGTTAAGTTAGTTGGTGAACTAGTTCAAAGACAATTTAGAATTGGACTTCTTCGAATGGAGCGAAATACTAAAGACCGAATGAGTATGAATGAAATTGAGACAGTTACGGCTGCTCAACTAATTAATGCTCGACCAATTGTTGCTGCGGTTCGAGAATTCTTTGCAATCTCACAGCTATCACAGTTCATGGATCAGATTAACCCATTAAGTGAACTTGCTCACAAACGACGTCTAAGTTCTATGGGACCTGGTGGACTAAGCCGAGAACGAGCTGGATTTGAAGTTCGAGATGCTCATGCAACTCACTACGGTCGAATTTGTACTGTTGAAACTCCAGAAGGCTCAAACATTGGTTTAGTACTTAACCTTGCTAGATATGCTCGAATTAATGATTATGGTTTTGTTGAAACTCCTTATAAAAAAGTCATAAATTCAGTTACTGCTAAAGATGCAGCTGGACACATTGCTAGATTTGATCTAGAAGATGAAAAAGGCAAAGTTATTGTAAAAGCCGGTACTAAAATTACTGCTGCTCAAGCTAGCTGCACTTGGTAAAGTTAAAGAATCAGGTTACTTGGCCAATAAAGCCATTTGTAACTGATGAAATTGTATATCTAGACGCTGCTGAAGAAGAAAATGCAGTTATTGCTAGTGCTGATGCTAAATTTGATGAAGAAGGATTCTTTATTGATGAACGAGTTAGTGCTAGAAACCGACTTGTTACTGGAGAAGTAGATTCTAGCATAGTTACTCATATTGATGCTGCAACTAACCAAACAATTGGTGCAAATGCAACACTAATTCCATTTATTGAAAAAGACCGAGTTGACCGTGCCTTAGTTGGTGCTAACCAACAGAAACAAGCTGTACCACTAATTCGTCCAATGTGCTCCAACTGTTGGAACTGGATATGAGCGAACACTTGCTCTTAATACTTCCCAGCTAATTGTTGCTGAAGAAAAAGGTGAAGTTGTTAAAGCAACTGCTGATGAAGTAGTAATTAAATATCCAAAAGTTACTAAGACTTATCATCCTCTTCACTTCCAAAGAAGTAACGAAGGTACTTCAATGAACCAAAAAGTCGTAGTTAATTCAGGTGACAAAGTTAGTAAAAGGTCAACCAATAATTGAAGGAATGAGCGTTCAAGACGGTGAATTAGCCCTTGGCCGTGACGTTAAAGTCGCATTCATGCCTTGGCATGGTTACAACTTTGAAGATGCCATTGTTATTTCAGAACGACTAGTTCAAGAAGATGTCTTTACATCTATTAATATTATGGACTTCATGGTTGAAGTTCGTGAAACAAAGCTAGGGCCTGAAGTTCTAACTCGAGATATTCCAAATGTATCTGAAGAAGTTCTTAGACATCTTGATGACGATGGTATTGTTCGAATCGGTGCTGAAGTTCATCCAGGCGATATCCTAGTTGGAAAAATTACTCCAAAGGGTGAGCAAGAACTAAGTCAGTGAAGAGAGACTACTTCGAGCTATCTTTGGTGAAAAAGCTAAGGAAGTTCGAGATACATCTGAGCGAATGAGTAATGGTAAACACGGTAAAGTTGTTGGTGTTAAAGTTTTCTCTCGAGAAAATGGTCACGAACTAAAATCTGGTGTTATTAAGCAAGTTCAAGTATTCGTTGCTCAAATGCGAAAGATTCAAGTTGGCGATAAATTAGCTGGACGACATGGAAACAAAGGTGTTATTGCTCGAGTTCTGCCAATTGCTGATATGCCATTTCTTAGCAGATGGAACTCCAGTTGATATTGTCCTAAACCCAATGGGTGTTCCTTCTCGAATGAACATTGGACAGTTATTTGAAACTCACCTTGGTATGGCTGCTCAAGCTCTTGGAATTAAAGTTGCAACTCCTCCATTTAATGGAGTTACAATTGAGAAGATCCAAGAACTACTAAAAGAAGCTGGATTACCTGAAGACGGTAAGCAACAACTATTACGATGGTCGAACTGGTGAAGCATTCAAAGAACGAACTGTAGTTGGTGTCATGCACATTCTTAAACTAGAGCACATGGTTACTGACAAGATCCACGCCCGATCAACTGGTCCATACACAATGGTTACTCAGCAACCACTTGGTGGTAAGGCTCAAAATGGTGGTCAGAGATTTGGTGAGATGGAAGTCTGGGCACTTAGAAGCTTATGGTGCAGCTGTATCCCTACAAGAAATGCTTACTATTAAGTCTGATGATGTTTACGGACGAAGCAAAGCTTACGAATCAATCATTAAGGGTACTGAAATTGTAGGACCTAAAGTACCAGAAAGCTTTAACGTTCTTGTTAAAGAACTTAAAGGTCTAAGTCTAAAGGTTGATCTTATACTAGTGATAAGCAAGTTACAGTTGATGCTGAAGAAGATTCTTGCAAGCAATATTAAAGAAGAAGCTAAGCACATTCCAACTGTAGATGTACCACAGCCAATGGCATCACAGAGTTGATGAATCAGCTGATAACACTGCTAAATGAGTTCATGGTAGTTGATCTTGACGATGAACTTACACGAGCCGTGAAGTGAGCGACTGATTGTAACTGACGAAGTAATACTCGAATGATAACTATTCAGAAGACGAAATTAAGGAGGACTGCATAAATGAGAAACTACACACCACGGCACAAATATTGCAGATTTTGATGCTGTAAGACTTGCAGTTGCTAGCCCTGAAGACATACTTGAATGGAGTTACGGTGAAGTTACAAAGCCTGAAACTATTAACTATCGAACTCAGAAACCTGAGCGAGATGGTCTATTCTGTGAGCGAATTTTTGGACCAGTTAAAGACATAAACCCACACGACGCTAAATATAAGGGTATGCGAAGCCGTGAAGCAGCTGTTGATAAGAACGGTGAGATTGTAACTAAGTCTATTGTTCGACGTGAACGAATGGGCCACATTACTCTAGCTAGCACCTGTTGCTCACATTTGGTTCCTCCGTGGAACTCCATCAGCTATTGGTCTAATTCTTGGTATGACTGTTAAGAACTTAGAGCGAGTTGTTTACTTTGCTAGCTTACATTATTAAGATCAGTTGACACTGAAAAGCGTGATAAGATGCTTGACTGATAAAGAAGCTGAGTTTAATGCTGCTAAAGAAGCTATTAAGATTCGATATGAAGCTGAATCAAAAGCCGAAGACGCTAATGTTAAAGCATTAGCTGAAATGCAAACTAAAGAAATTGAGCGAAGTTACTAAAGAATTTGACACTGAACTTAGAGATCAACTACTAGCTACTAGAGAAGTTAAACTTAATCTCTGAAAAAGATTATCGAGAATCTACCTGAAGAAGTTCAAGAAGCTCATTACAGTTGGTATGGGTGGAACTGCAATTAGAGAACTACTAGAAGAAATTGATCTTGGTGAATTAATTGAAGATCTATCAATAGAATCTGAAGAACTTAAAGGTCAGAGAAAGAAGAAAATAACTAAGCGATTAAGACTACTTGAGAACATGTATGAGGCTGGGATTAAGCCAGCTAGCATGTGCTTCAGCGTTCTTCCAGTTATTCCTCCAGATCTTCGACCAATGGTTCAGCTAACTGGTGGACGATTCGCAACTAGTGACTTAAACGATCTATATCGACGAGTTATTAACCGAAACAATCGTCTTAAGAAACTAATTGATCTAAAAGCTCCTGAAGTTATTCGAAGAAATGAACAGCGAATGCTTCAAGAAGCAGTCGATGCATTAATTGATAACAACTCGACTCGTTCAGGACGTGCAGTTGCTGCAACTGGTCAACACCGAAGACTTAAATCACTTAGCGACATGCTTAAAGGTAAGCAAGGACGATTCCGACAGAACTTACTTGGTAAAAGAGTCGATTATTCAGGTCGTTCAGTTATTGTTTCCGGACCAGAACTAAAGATGAATCAATGTGGACTACCTAAAATGATGGCTTTAGAACTATTTAAGCCATTTGTTATTGGTCAACTTATTATAATGAATATGCTCACAATATTAGAAGCGCAACTCGAATGATTGAAATGGGCGAAACTGCAGTTTGGGATGCATTAGACGAAGTTATTAAGGGTAAATATGTACTTCTAAACCGTGCACCAAGTCTTCACCGACTAAGTATTCAGGCTTTCCAGCCAGTACTAATTGAAGGTAAGGCTATTCAGCTTCACCCACTAGTATGTAAAGGTTTCAACGCCGACTTTGATGGTGACCAAATGGCCGTTCATTTACCGCTATAGTGATGAAGCTCAAGATGAAGCTAAAAACATCATGGCAAGTAACAAAAACTTACTAAAGCCAGCTGATGGTTCACCAATTCTTCATATTGAACAAGATATTGTTCTTGGTTGTTACTACCTAACTTATGACCGATTTAGCTAACTGAAGATAAGAATCAAGACACTACTCAAGCCTAGATGAAGCTTTAATGGCTTATGATGCTGATGAAATTCAACTTCAAACTAGAATTAACATTACATTTCAGAGGTGAAATACGAGATTCAACTCTAGGTCGATTCTTATTTAATGAAATCTTCCCAGAAGACTTTCCATTCCAGGACGATGCAATGAGCTAAGAAAAGACTTCAAGCTGTCAATGGCTCTAGTTTATGCAACTTATGGTCAAGACAAAGCTGCTGAAATTGCTGACGATCTTAAAGACATTGGTTTTAATTATGCTACTATGTCTGGTATATCAATGGGTATGGGTGACTTTACTGCAATCGATGGAATGGATGAAGCAATTGATGCATGCTGAAGACAAAAGCTAAGAAGTTAGTGATCAATATAACGAAGGTCTTAATAACTGATGATGAACGATATCGATTAACAGTTGAAATTGGATGGAAACTGACAATGAAATTCAGGAAATGCTTGGTAAACCAGTTCTCTAAACAAGATTCATCTATGTCTATAGCTGTGCTTTCTGGTGCTCGTGGTAGCATTGGTCAGGTAAAAATGACCGTTGGTACTGTTGGTATTCAGGCTGATACAACTGGACGAGCTATTGAGCTACCAATTAGAAGTAACTATAAGTCTGGTCTTAACTCCACTTGAATACTTTACGGCTGCTCGTGGTGCTCGAAAAGGTCTAATTGATACTGCTCTTAAGACTGCTGACTCAGGTTACCTAACTAGACGACTAGTTGATGTATCCCAGGACGTATTTACAATTGACGATGAAGCTCACATGACCCAGGTTTCTCAATGTACCGATCTGACGCTAAAGAAATTGGTGTTAGCTATGCATCAAGACTATATCGGACGATTTGCAGCTGAAAACATTGCTAAATATGTTAAAGAAGGTGAACTAATAACAGAAGAAATCGCTGAGCAGATTGAAGAAGATGAAAAACTAGACGGCGTTAAGATAATGAGTGTCCTAAGCTCAACTAACGTTCGTGGCGTTCCACAAAAATCTTACGGAGTTGATCCAGCAACTGGTAAATTAGTTGTATCTCATCACCCAGTTGGTGTTATTGCTGCTCAAAGTATTGGTGAACCTGGTACTCAGTTAACTCTAAAAACATTCCATGCTGGTGGTGTTGCTGGTGAGGACATTACAACTGGTCTACCTCGTGTTGAAGAGTTATTTGAAGTTCGAACTCCTAAGGGTCAAGCATTACTTATCTGAAATTACTGGAGTTGCTAATGTCTGGGAAGAGGGTGATCACTACGTAGTTCAGATAACAAGTAATGATAATCAAGACAAAAAAGTCGTTTTGAACTAACTTGATGGTCGAAAGCCAAGTCTTCAAAGTGGTCAAACAGTCGCAATTGGTGATGTAATAGCTGCTGGTAAAAGCGGCAAAGATCCTATTATCTGCTACCAATCGCTGGAAGTGTTGAGTACACAGACAAGAAAGTCATGATTATTCCTGACTGGTCAAAGCAGTAGTTAGATATGAAATCCCAGGCTTTAAGCAAATACTTAGTTAGCAGATGGTGATCAAGTTGAAAATGGTCAAATGATTAACTAATGGTTCAATTAACCTACATGAATTAATGAGCTTAAAGGGTGTTGAAGCTACTCAGAGATACATAATGAATGAAATTCTTAGGATCTTTGCTAGCCAAGGTCAAAATATTGCTGATAAGCACCTTGAGATCATTGTTCACCAGATGTTTAGCCGAGTTCAAATTGAAGAAGCTGGTGACAGTGAATTTGTTACTGGTGACATGGCAAGTAAGCTAAGTGTTGTTGAGCTAACGAAGAACTTAGTTAAAGAAGGTAAGACATCCTGCTAAGTACTCACCAGCTACTACTTGGAATCACTAAAGCCAGCCTAACTACTGATTCATTCCTAAGTTCAGCTAGTTTCCAAGACACAACAAGAGTTCTAATTGCAGCTGCTACAAGTGGTAAGGTCGATCACTTATATGGTCTTAAGGAAAATGTAATACTTGGTCGACGAATCCCAGTTGGAACAGGATACTATGATCCATGAAGCTGAAGGAGAAGATAAGCAGAGTTTGACGAAAAAGAGTAAATCTGTTTAAATTATAGCTTATGCCAACAATCAATCAATTAGTTAGAAAACCACGAAAGAAGGTGACTACTAAATCTAAGTCACCTGCTATGCACCGTGTGGTTAACAATTTAAAGACAAGAAACTATGAAAAAGCTGCACCATTTAAGCGAGGTGTATGTATTAAAGTAACTACTAAAACACCAAAGAAACCTAACTCAGCCCTTACGAAAAGTAGCTCGTGTGAGACTTAACTAATGGTTATGAAGTTTGGGCCTACATTGGTGGTGAAGGTCACAACTTACAGGAACACGCTGTTGTACTAGTCCGTGGCGGACGAGTAAAAGATCTTCCTGGTGTTAGATATCACATTGTTCGTGGTCATCTTGATCTTCAAGGTGTTAATAGATCGTAAAAATGGTCGAAGTAAATACGGGACAAAGAAGGATATAAATAATGCCTAGGAAAAAAACCAAATCACTAGTTAGAGACGTAGCACCTGACCGAATTTATAATAGCGTAGCCGTACAGAAAGTTATTAACCGAGTAATGCTCGATGGTAAGAAACAAATTGCTGAACGACAGTTTATAACGGTATGCAAAAAGCCGCTAATAAACTAAAAGTTCAAAACCCACTAGAGGTATTTGAAAAAGCTATTAGAAACATCCAACCTCACATGGAAACTAGATCACGACGAGTTGGTGGGGCTAACTACCAAATTCCATTTGAAGTAAAAGGTCAAAGACAGCAACACTTAACTACTATGTGGTTTGTTGCAGCTGCTCGATCAAAAAAAGGTATGACTATGGAAGATCGAATTGCTAACTGAACTTAGTTGATGCTTACAACAACACTGGACTGCAGTTACGAAAAAAGAAGATACTCATAAAATGGCTGAGAAGCTCAAACCGAGCTTTGCATCACTTTTCGCAGATATTTAATCATAATGGAATAGATGACGTTCAGATTCTGCAAGAGCTGAGGAAATCGTCAACTTAGCAGCAATTATAGCTCAAGCAGTAGTATATTAAATCGTGAACAAACTACTGACTATTAGATGACAGCTGATCGGTTAATGCGAGATAGTCTACTGCGACGTAATGATACCTTGAAGAACTACGATTTGAACGAACAATCAAGAATTAAGGAAGAAATATATGGCAGAAAAGAAATACACACTAGATAAATTACGAAATATTGGCATTATTGCCCATATTGATGCTGGAAAAACTACTACAACAGAAGGCATTCTATATCGAACAGGTCTAAAGCACAAAATTGGTGCAGTTCATGAAGGTGAAACTACTACTGACTGGATGGCGCAAGAGCGTGAACGCGGTATTACTATTACTAGTGCTGCTGTTACATGTTTCTGGAAAGATCATAAAATTAATATTATCGATACTCCAGGACACATCGACTTCACTGTTGAAGTTGAGCGATCACTTCGAGTTCTTGATGGTGCAGTTACTGTATTTGACGGCAAGATGGGTGTTGAAAGTCAATCTGAGACTGTTTGGCGACAAGCTAACAAATATAATGTTCCTAGAATTTGCTTTATTAATAAGATTAACCAAACTGGTGGTGACTTTTATAAATCTCTAGACTCAATTCATCAACGACTTAACTAAACAAGCTTTCCCAATTCATTTGCCAATTGGCTTTGAACAATCTGTTAATGGTGTCGTTGATCTAGTTAAAATGAAATCTTACACATATAAAGAGTTTACTGATCATGAACTTAGTTGAGGGTGAAATTCCAGAAGACATGCTTGATCAAGCTAAAAAATACCGCTCATTGCTAATTGAAAATGCTGTAGCTGAAGACGAAAATATGCTTGAGAAGTACTTTGAAGTTGGTGAAGAAGGTCTAACTGAAGATGAAATTAAACAGCTATTAGAACTGCAGTACTAAGTGGTAAGTTCTATGCTGTAACTGGTGGTGATGGTCGTGGAGTTATTGTTGAGAAGCTACTAGATGCAGTTTATGATTATCTACCAAGTCCAATAGATCGTGGTTCAACATGGGGCACTCACCCTAAAACTGGTGACGAAATTGAGCGAAAGCCAGAAGAGTCCAACCATTTGCTGCTCTAGCATTTAAGATTGCGACTGACCCATTTGTCGGTAAGCTAGCTTTCTTTAGAGTATATTCTGGTAAAGTTAAGTGCTGGAAGTTACATACTAAATAGTTCTACTGGTGAAAAAGAACGAGTTGGACGAATTGTTAGAATGCAGGCAAATGACCGTGAAGATGTTGATGAAGTTAGTAGCTGGAGATATTGCTGCTATTGTTGGTCTTAAAGGCACAACTACCGGTAATACACTATCTGATCTAAATAACCCAATAATCTTAGAAAGTATTACTTTCCCAGAACCTCCTGTATCAATTGCAATTGAACCTAAAACTAAAGCTGACCAAGAAAAAATGAGTCTTAGCTATGCAACGACTTGCTGAAGAAGACCCAACTTTTAGAATTAAAGTTGATCATGAAACTGGTCAAACTATTATTAGTGGAATGGGTGAGCTTCACCTAGAAATTATTGTTGATCGAATGAAGCGAGAATTTAATGTTGATGCTGCAATTGGTCAACCGCAAGTTGCTTACCGAGAAACTATTCGAAAAGATGGCGTTGAAGCTGAAGGTAAATTTATTCGTCAAACTGGTGGTCGTGGTCAATACGGTCACGTATGGTTACAGACTTTCCAGAATGAACAGGTAAAGGCTTTGAATTCATTAACAGTATTAAGGGTGGTGTAGTCCCAAGTGAATATATAACACCTGTTCGAAAAGGTATTGAAGAAGCTCTAGCTAATGGAGTTATTGCCGGATACCCAGTAGTAGATATTAAAGTTGAACTATATGATGGTAGTTATCACGATGTTGACTCATCTGAACTTGCTTTCGGTATTGCTGGATCAATGGCAGTTCAAGAAGGCGTTAAAGAAGGCTAATCCAGTAATACTAGAGCCAATCATGAAGATAGTTGTTGTAACTCCTGAGAACTTCATGGGTGACGTAATTGGTGATCTTAACTCTAAGCGTGGTCGAATTGAGAGCTATGGAAGACCTAACGCCTGGAATTAAAGAAATTACTGCTTTTGTGCCACTAGGTGAAATGTTTGGCTACACAACGAGTCTTCGAAGTGCTACTCAAGGTCGAGCAAGCTCAAGTATGGAGCTAGATCATTATGCTGATGTTCCAAATCACGTTGCAGAAGCAATCATTGCTAAAAACCAAAAATAGTTAGATTAAACCTGGTATACCTTGAACATAACTATAATTATTGTATAATATTGCGATATATTCTATAACCTAAGGATCTGAGGTATTAAATGAAAAAGTCGCATCAGACTACTTATGCTCTGGAGCATTCGTGAGTTGGTACGTTTGATTGCTACCCATGTTGGCTTTGACTTTCTTTCTAAGGCGGTAGCAACAAATCTAATGCAGCTGGTTCTAGCATGCGCAAAGAAATTAGTGCATGCAAAGCTATAACTGCAACTAGTTTACCTCCTACATGCAGTAACGAATTTAGTCAAGATTTTAATACTAAGGACTAGTACGATCAGTATATATCGAATGCTGACACTGGTAACACTACCACCGTAGCATCTGTCCCAATCAAGTATATTACCTACCAAAGTAAAGAGCATTTAGTTTATCAAAAATAACTTGTATACACCTTCTGAAATCAATGCTATCAATACCGCAATATGGACTTACTTAACTATGGTTTATGATACGGTCATTCGCTGCTCTTTATCTCTGTGGTAGTTTTGATGTGCGACAAAAGGTTACATAATAACCAGAGGTAGGTCATCTAGGTAAGTCGAAGCACAAGATAATCTTCACATCATAACTGTTTACAAAAGGTAATCTATCAGATACAATATGATATATAACTCGACATGAGTTTAATATTCTCGTGCTAAATATAATTTAATAAGGAGTCAGAATAGACTATGGCAGAATTTAAACGCGACAAACCACATGTAAACGTTGGAACAATGGGTCACGTTGACCATGGTAAAACAACACTAACAGCAGCAATTACTACATGTACTTATCTAAGAGACTACCAAGTGAAATCAACAAACCAATTGCTTACGAACAGATTGATAATGCTCCAGAAGAGAAAGCATCGTGGTATTACCATTGCTACTTCTCACCAAGAATATGAAACTGAAAAGCGACACTACGCTCACGTTGATATGCCAGGACACGCCGACTACGTAAAGAACATGATTACTGGTGCTGCTCAAATTGATGGTGCTATTTTAGTTGTATCTGCTGCTGATGGCCCTATGCCTCAAACTCGTGAGCACGTACTACTTGCTCGTCAAGTTGGTGTACCTTCAATTCTTGTATTCATGAACAAGATGGACCTTGCTGATCCAGAACTAGTTGAACTAGTTGAAATGGAAATCCGTGAACTACTTAAGAAGAACGACTTTGATGAGAACGCTCCTATTATTAAGGGTTCTGCAACTAAAGCTCTTGCTGGTAGATAAAGAAGATGAAGATGCAATCATGGAACTTGTTAAGGCTATGGATGACTACATTCCAGAACCAAAGCGAGAACTAGACAAGCCTTTCCTAATGCCAATTGAAGATGTTTTCTCAATTAAAGGTCGTGGAACAGTTGCTACTGGTCGAATTGAACAAGGTATCGTTAAGGTTAACGAAGAAGTTGAAATCGTTGGTATTAAAGCCTACTCAGAAAGAGTGTTGTAACTGGTGTTGAAATGTTCAAGAAGAACCTTGATCAAGGTCAAGCTGGTGATAACGTTGGTATCTTACTTCGAGGAATTGAACGAGAAGACATTGAACGAGGTCAAGTTCTTGCAAAGCCAGGTACTATTACTCCTCACACTGAATTTGACAGTGAAGTATATATCCTAACTAAAGAAGAAGGTGGTCGTCACACTCCATTCTTCAAGGGATACAAGCCACAATTTTACTTCCGAACTACTGACGTAACTGGTGAAGTTGAACTACCTGCTGACAAAGAAATGGTTATGCCAGGTGACACTACAACCTTTAAAGTTAAACTACTAGCTCCAATCGCTATGGAACAAGGTCTACGCTTCGCTATTCGTGAAGGTGGCCGAACTGTTGGTGCTGGTGTTGTTACAAAGATCGTAAAATAAGTATATAAAATGGCCAACTGAATCTAAAAAAACCTGAAGTCAAACAACGAATTAGAATTCGTCTTAAAGGCTTATGATCATAGGGTAATTGATCAGTCTGCTAAGCAAATTGTTGATACTGCTCTTCGGACTGGTGCAACTATAGCTGGCCCAATACCACTTCCTACAAATCGAACACTATTCATACAGTAGTAAAGAGCCCTCATGTCTACAAAAAAGGCCGTGAACAATTCGAAATGCGAGTCCATAAGCGTCTTAATCGAATTTTTGATCCAACCCCAAAGACAATTGATTCGCTAATGAATCTTAGTCTTACCTGCTGGCTGTGACGCTGAAATAAAAATGTAGTGTATATAACAACACATTGACAAGTGTAACAACTATCGTGTTACTCTTGTTATAATTTGGCGATTATATTTACTTGGTGAACTGGTAGGTCCGATATTTATAATAAATGGAAACCACCAGACACCAAGATTTTATTATCAAAATCAAAACATAACAGATCGGTTAAGGACAAAGTGAAAGCATTAATATACTAGAAAAATTGGCATGACTAGCACCATCTCTGAAAACGGAGTATTCAATCCTATTACTCTTTTTCTGTTGATCCCAATACTATTACTCAAATTAAAACTATTGAAAAAGATGGATATACCGCTATACAAGTTGGTAGCGAAACAGCTAAAAAGACTAATAAGACCACAAGTAAATCATTTTAAAGCTCTAAGGTTACTACCAAAGATTGTGCGAGAATTTAAATTAGAAGACGAATCAAGAAGAATTAACTATCGGCGACACATTATCAGTCGATATTTTTCAAGTTGGAGACATAGTTAATGTTACTGGCATTTCAAAAGGTAAAGGTTTTGCTGGAACTATTAAGCGACATAATTTCCATCGTGGTCGAAAAACTCATGGTGGTCAGAAGTTATCGTCGTCCTGGTTCAATTGGTTCAATGTATCCTCAAAAGATTTTTAAAGGTAAGAAGATGGCTGGACGAATGGGACATGAACAAGTTACTGTTAGGAATCTAAAAGTTGCAATCGTTGACAAGAACTTAGGAGTAATTGGTATAACTGGTGCAGTACCTGGTCCACGAAAATCAATAGTTATTATCAAGGGAGCAAATAATGGCTTTATCTAGCTTTACAAAGACCGGTAATAAATCAACTACAGCAGTTAAGCTTGATAAGTCAGTTTTCGATATTGAACCTAGAAAATCATGAATTACTAAAAGATAAATATGTAGCCTATCTAGCTAATGGTCGAGAAAATTTAGCCGTAACTAAGACTCGTGGTCTAGTTCGTGGTGGTGGTAAAAAGCCTTGGCGACAAAAAGGTACTGGTCGAGCTCGATTTGGTTCTAACAAGAAACCCTATTTGGCGAAGTGGTGGTATTGTATTTCGGTCCAACAGGTAATGAAAACTATTCTCACAAAACTAATAAGAGCTGCTAAGCGAGCAGCTATTACGACAAAGTCTAAGTCTTGCTGCTAAAGAAAACAAGTAATTATTATTGAAGATATAGCTATTTACGGATAACAAAACTAAAGACTGTTGCTCTACTTAAGAAAGATTGGTGCAGTCAAGAAAGACTCTACTTAGTAGTTGATAATAAGACTGCCTGAAATTGAGCGATCAATCAATAATTTTGCAAACGTTAAAGTTAGTTCAGCTAAATACTTAAACGTTTATGATAGTATCAATGCAGATAGCATTGTAATCACTCAAGCTGCACTTGAAAGTTGTTAACTATGGTTAGGAGAGGATAAGTAATGTGATAAACTCATTTTCTTAAAACCAAGACTTAGTGAAAAGGCCTACCAGTCTAAGTCAAAAAGATAATGTATATGTTTTTACAGTACCTAAGAATGCTAACAAATAACTGTTAAAGAAAGCTGTTGCAGTCACAGTTTAATGTTAACTGTTAGTAGACGTTAGAATTGGCTATCTTACCTGCCAAAACCAAGCGAAGTATTAAACGAGCAGTGGCCGTAAAGTACATCAAAGGAATCAGACCACGCAGTTAAGAAAGCTTATGTCACTCTAAAAGAAGGTGAATCAATCCCAATTTTTGCTGCTGAAGAAGCTGAGAAAGAGCGACAGATAAGTTAGCTAAAGCATAAGTAAGGGGAAGAAATAATGGCTATTCAAACTACTAAACCCAACTACTCCCGGCCAACGAGGCATGACTACTCAGGATTTTAGTAGCTATCACTACTAAAAAACCAGTTAAGTCACTACTTGTTATTAAAAAAACGTGGTATGGTCGAAATAACCAAGGACGAATCACAACTCGTCATAAAGGTGGTGGTGCTAAACAGTTCTATCGAATTAGTCAACTTCAAACTAGCCCGTAGGAACTACAGCTAGTAGTTGAGCAAATTGAATACGATCCAAACCGAAGTGCTCGAATTGCCCGAATTAAAGATCAAACAAATACTTATCACTATATTTTGGCTGCTAACGGTATGAGAGTTGGTACCAAAATTCATGTTGGTGAAGAAGCCCCAATTGAAACTGGCAATAGATTACCTCTTAAAGAATATACCTTTAGGTAGTAATATTCACTCAGTTGAACTTCAACCAGGCGTGGTTCACAAATTGCTCGCTCAGCTGGAACTAGCGTTCAGTTAATGGCTAAAGAAAATGGCTATGCTCAACTTAAACTTCCTAGCGGTGAAGTTAGACTAGTTAAGATTAGAATGTATGGCTAGTATTGGTGTAGTCGGAAACGAACAGCACCAGAACATTAAGATTGGTAAAGCTGGTCGAAATCGACACGAGGTATTAGACCAGCTGTTCGTGGTGTTGCTATGAATGCGTATGATCACCCTCATGGTGGTGGTGATGGCGGACGACATGGTACAGGTAAAGCATCCAAGAACTCCATGGGGTCAAAAAACTCTTGGTTATAAGACTAGTCACGAAAGAAAGTTTCAACTATGATTAGTAAAAGGTCGAAATGAAAGAAAGAGGAGATAGTATATGAGTCGATCACTTAAAAAAGGTCCATTTATAGATCCAAAGTTAGCTAAGAAAGTTGCTGCTCTTGGTACTGATGATCGAACTATCATTAAAACTTGGGCAAGAGCTTCTACTATTTCTCCAGAATTAGTTGGTAGAACTATTGCTGTACATAATGGTAAAGTTCACGTTCCAGTATTTATTACTGAAAATATGGTTGGTCACAAACTTGGTGAATTTTCACCAACTCGTAAATTCCGTTCCCACGGCGGTAAGATAGCAAAGGGAGGTAAGTAATGATGCTGTTAAAGCCATATGCAAAAGGCGTAGATATGAGCCACGAAAAGTTGGTGTAGTTGCTGCCTTAGTTCGAGGTCGAACTGTAGCTGATGCTTTAATTATTCTAGAACACACCCCAAGAGCTTCAGCTGTACCTGTTAGAAAAGTTATTGAGAGTGCTAAAGCTAATGCAGACTACAATCACAACTACAAAGCAGAAACTCTTAGAATTTCTGAAATTATCAGTTAGCTCCGGACCAAGTCTGAAGAGATACCGATCCAGCTGCTCGTGGCAGAGCTCTACCATATCTTAAAGAGAACTTGCTCATATTCGAGTAGTAGTTGATGGCGACAAAGAGAGCTAATGCTAAGAAACCTGATGATAAAGCTAGCTGATAAAGCTGAAAAGGAGACAAAGTAATGGGTCAAAAAGTAAATCCAATAAGTATGCGTCTTCAGCTTAATAAAGACTGGCGAAGTAGTGGTTTGCTAACAAACAAGACTATGCACACAATCTAACTCAAGATCTTGCTAGTTAGAAAACTCATCCAAGACAAACTTAGGTAGTCGCGCTCTATTAATCAAGTAGATATTGAACGATCACCTAATCTAGTATACTGTTACTATATCATCTGCTAAAGCTGGTGTAGTTATTGGTCGAGGCGGAACTGGTGCTCAAGAGCTTAAAACTAGCTATTGAAAAAATTTATGGGATGCCAAGTTAGACTAAACATCGAAGAACTTAAAAAACCAGAACTATATGCTAAGTTAGTTGCTGAGAACATTGCTCACCAATTAGAGCGACGTATTTCATTTAGACGAGCAATGAAATCTACTGCAGCTGCAACTATGCGAGCTGGTGCTAAAGGTGTTCGTATTGAACTATCAGGACGACTTGGTGGTGCAGAAATGTCACGACGTGAAAAAGAAGTTCAAGGTAGTGTTCCACTTCACACTATGCGAGCAGATATTGATTATTACTGTGCTAGAGCTCTATACCCAGGTTCTGGAATTATTGGTGTTAAAGTATGGATATACAAAGGCGAGGTAGACTAACATGTTAATCCCTAACAGAACTAAATATCGAAAAGTTAGAAAAGGTAAATTACTGGTCCTGCTACTAGTGGAAACACAATATGCTTTTGGTCAGTATGCTCTTCAGAGCTTAGATGGTGAACGAATCACTTCTAGACAAATTGAAGCTGCTCAGACAAGCTATGACACGATACATGAAACGAGGTGGTAAGGTTTGGATTAGAATATTTCCTCACACTCCAGTTACCCGAAAACCTCAGGACGTAAAAATGGGTAGTGGTAAAGGTAATCCAGAATTTTTTGTAGCTAAAGTTAAACCCGGAACAATTATGTTTGAAATGCAGGGCGTAAGTGAAGAAATTGCTCGAGAAGCAATGCGACTTGCTGCTCATAAATTACCAGTTAAAACTAGGTTCTTAGTTAAAGAGGAGGTGCAAAGATTATGAAAATGTCAGAAATACGAAACATATTCAACTACTGATCTAACAACTGAGACTACTAAGCTACGAGAAGAAATTGTTGAGCTACGACGAAAAATTCATCAAGGTGAAGTTACAAACGTTAGATAATTACGTAATAAGAGAAAAGATTTAGCCCGAATGTTAACTGTTCTTAGGCGAACAACTCAGCAAGGAGAAAATGTAATGAGTAAAACATTAATTGGTTTTGTGTCATCAGACA
Source organism: uncultured bacterium (assembly GCA_963699195.1). Taxonomy (GTDB): domain Bacteria; phylum Patescibacteriota; class Saccharimonadia; order Saccharimonadales; family DATKHC01; genus JBBQBA01. Next base: position 647,756 of record OY969420.1, read on the forward strand.
AGAACGACAAAACAATTGTTGTGACTGTTGTGACCAGAAAAATCCACCCAATATACAAGAAGCGATATGTTACTTCTAAGAAATATCAGGCTCATGATGAGAAAATGAACGCTAAAATTGGTGACCAAGTTTCAATCGTTGAAACAAGACCAATTAGTGCTACCAAACAGTTTAAATTAGACAAAATTGTTACGAAAGGCTGGTAATTGACCATGATGAAGAGGAGCTCGAAGTATGATTCAGCAAGAATCACAGACTAATTGTATGTGATAACAGTGGTGCAAAGGAAATTCTTTGTATTCGTGTTCTTGGTGGACCGTCGTCGATATGCTGGTGTTGGTGACGTAATTGTTGCAACTGTAAAGCAAGCAAACCCAACTGGCACATGTTAAGAAGAAGTCTGTAGTTCGAGCAGTAGTTGTTAGAACTAAGAACATTATAAATCGACGAGATGGTTCAACAATCAGATTTGATGATAATGCAGCTGTAATAATTGGTGAAGATAAATTACCTCGAGGAACTCGTATTTTTGGTCCAGTTCCAAGAGAACTACGTGACATGGGCTATTCAAAGATAATTTCACTAGCTCCGGAGGTCCTATAATGACTGAAGACTACAACCTATAAGATTAAATTAAAAAAAGGTGATACAGTGATTGTTCGTTCTGGTAAATATAAAGGTAAACTGGTAAAGTATTAGCTACTTATCCTAAGACCAATAAAGTTACTGTTGAAGGCATTAATATTGTTAAAAAGCACGTTAAACCAAACAGAGCACTACCTCAGGGAGGAATTATTGATTTAACTAAACCAATTGATGTGTCTAAAGTTGGCATTGTATGACCCAACAACTAAGAAGCCCTTCAAGAATTAGCTTATAAAGTTAGATAAAGATGGTAAGAAGAAGCTAGTGTTTACGCTAAAACTGGAAAGGAGATTAAATAATGGCTACTGCAACTAAAACCAGCAACACACAATACTAACAGCTCTAGAGCCGACTTAAGAATCTTGTATTACTCAAGATTGTTAAAGAATTGATAGACGACTTAAAACTAAAGAATGTTAATCAAGTTCCAAAACTAGAAAAGATAGTTGTTAATATTGGTCTTGGAGAGGCTAAAGATGATAAGAAACTAATTGAAGTTGCTACAAATACGCTTCGAAAAATAACTGGCCAACAACCAATTCAAACTATTGCTAAGAAATCAATTGCTAGTTTTAAATGCGTGAAGGAATGTAATTGGTCTTAAAGTTACACTACGGGATGAAAAAATGTATGAATTTATCGATAGATTAATAAATATAGTATTACCAAGACTAAGAGACTTTCACGGAGTTAAGAATAAAGCTTTTGATAAGCAGGCAACTTTTCAGTATTGGAATTACAGACAATCAGTTTTTCCAGAATTAACATTTGAAGAAACAACGCACTGCACATGGACATTCAAGCAGTGTTTGTTATTAGAAATCATTAAACCCAGAAGATTCAAAACTATTACTTAGAGAAATTTGGAATGCCATTTGAAAAGATTAAGGAGAATAAGTAATGGCTAAGAAATCAATGATAGCGAGAGACTTAAAGAGACAAGAAAATGATTAAAAAGTATGCTGCTAAGCGAGCAGAGCTAAAGGCTATGGGTGATCTAGAAGGACTAGCTAAACTACCACGTAATTATAGTCCAACACGATGGAAGAATCGATGTAGTGAAACGGGTCGACCAGGAGCATATATGAGACAATTTGGATTATCAAGAATTTCATTTCGAGAACACGCTAGTCAAAGGAGAAATACCAGGTATAACTAAGAGTAGCTGGTAGGAGAATAATATGACAACAATATCAACAGACCCAATAGCAGACATGTTAACTCGAATTCGAAATGCAATTGCAGTTACAAAAAAACGAAGTTAATTTACCTCACTCAAAATTGAAGGAACAAGTTGCTAAAATTCTTAAAGATCTAAGAACTTACTTGAAAGTCGTTGAAGTAATTCAAAATATAAAGACACGTTTATAAAACCTTAAAGATTGATATCAATAAACCTGAAGCTAATCCTCAGAATTACTGAAATTCAAAGAATAAGTACACCTGGTCGACGAGTATATGCACGAGCAGATAAAATCCCTAAAGTTAAAAATGGCCGAGGATTTGTAGTTGTATCAACCTCCAAGGTCTTAATGACAGGTAGCTGAAGCTAAGAAAAAAGGTATCGGCGGTGAATTAATCTGTAAGGTTTATTAGGATAATTATGAGTAGAATAGGAAAACAACCAATTACAAGTTCCAAGTGGCGTAACTGTTGAGTTAACGATAAACGACATTGTCGGTTAATGGATCAAAAGGCAGCTTATAACAGTTTAGACTCCCAGGTATTGAATGTAGATCAAGATGGCGACATAATTAATTGTTACACGAGAGTCTGATGAGGCTGATATTCACGGGCTAGACATGGACTAATGCGAAGTCTTAGTCAATAACATGGTAGATGGCGTAAGTACAGGCTTTAGTCAAGAAACTTGAAATTAATGGTGTTGGTTATAGGGTTGCACAAGAAGCGCGATGGACTTAAAGCTTAATCTTGGATTTTCTCACGATGTTAAATATGCAGCTTCCACAAGGAGTAAGTGCTAACAGTTGAAGGTAATGTAATTACAATTAGTGGAATAAGCAAACAACAAGTGGGCCAAGTTGCGGCAGAGATAAGATCGCTTAAAGAAACCTGAGCCATATAAAGGTAAAGGCATTAAGTATGAGAGATGAAAGAATTATCCGTAAGAGCGGTAAGTCTGGAAAGGAGAAATAGTTATGAGTAGATTAAATACAATTACAAGACAAAAAATGCAGAGAAAGAACTAGAGTAAGAGCTCATATACTGGAACTACCAGAACGACCACGTCTTAGTATTTCAATTAGTAATCGTCATATTATTGCTCAAATAATTGATGATACAACAATGAAAACTCTAGTTTATGTTATCTACTGTTGGTAAGAAAAGAATGAGACGAACTATGACTGAAAAAGCTATAGAAATTGGAGCGAGATTAGCTAAAAAAGCTAAGAGCAAAGAAAATCTAAAAGGTTGTATTTGACCGAGGAAGTAGACAATATCACGGAAGAATAAAAGCCTTAGCAGATGCTGCTAGAGAAGGTGGATTGGAGTTTTAATATGGCAGATCAATCAGAAGAAACCAAGAAAAGACGAGACAGATAACGACCTAGAGCCTGAATGAAAAACAATTTGATGAGCAAGTTGTTCATATTGACCGTGTTGCTAGAGTTGTTAAAGGTGGCCGAAGATTTCATTTCAGAGCATTAGTTGCGGTTGGTGATCATGAAGGAAAAATTGGGATTGGCGTATCAAAAGGTGTTGATGTTACTTCGGCCGTTAATAAGGCAGTCGGCGTTGCTAAAAAGAATATGACTAAAATTAATCTTATATAACGAAACAATTCCTCACGAAGCAGAAGCTAAAGTTGGTGGAGCACATATTTTAATTAAGCCAGCTGCTCCTGGAACTGGGTTAAAAGCTGGAGGTGTGTTCGAGTCGTACTTGAAGTGGCTGGTGTTCAGAAATGTTTTATCTAAATCACTAGGATCAAGTAACAAGATTAATGCAGCCTATGCAACTCTAACTGCACTTAAACTAATTGAACCTCAAGACAAACTGGGTGATCGAAGTATGACGAGGATACTCAACTAATAGCTAAGACAAAATAAAGATGCTAAAGAAGATGATAGTGAGCTGAGATGCAAAAGTAGAGCCTAAACCTAAAGTAGCAAAAGAAACCAGCTATAAGAGCCTGCAAAACCTAAAGCAAAAGCTAATACTAAGACTAAAGAAGGCAAGAAATGAAGTACCATGAATTACAAGTAACTACAAATAAACACCAAATAGTGTTGGTAGTGGTATTGCTGCTGGTCAAGGTAAAACTGCTGGTCGAGGTACAAAAGGTCAAAATTCACGAACTGGAAGTAGCTAGAAAACCTGGATTTCGAAGGTGGTTCAAACCCATTAATTCAAAGATTACCAAAGTTACGTGGTTTAAATCTCACAACGAACTAAGTTAACTGATGTATACACTGGGCAACTGGAAAAATTAACAGTTAAAATGTCGATAATGAAGCACTTTTTAAGTTGGCATTATGAGAATCCTTATCTAAAAGTTAAACTTAATTGTAAATGGTGAACTAAATAAAGCTTTAGATGTTAAGATTACAGTCAGCTAGTAAAGCGTGCTATTAATGATTGAAAAGGCTGGCGGAAATTTAGATTAGTCGAGCAAGTCGGACGTCCTAAAACTAGCGAGAGAAAAGAAACTAAGCCTACAAATAGCTAGATCATTAATATTTCTGTATACTAAATAAGATTTTAGAGGGTAAATAAGCGACAAGGTAGTCATAAATATATGAACTGGAAGATAATAACAAAATCACTAAAGAGTGAGATATGCGAAAGCGAATATTGGCTGTTCTTGGAATGTTATTATTTTCCGTGCTCTTAACCTATGTCCCGATTCCCTTTCAAATTCGCATACCTTAAAACAATTAATTGATCAATTATTTACTTCAACAAATACACCCCAGTTACTTAAGTTATTTGAATGTTTTATCTGGTGGAGCATTAGCTAATTTCTCAATAATGTTAGTTGGTCTTGGACCATACATTAATGCATCTATTATTATGCAGCTTCTAACAAGGCAATTCCTAAACTTGAAGCTCTTAAATAAAGAAGGTGAATTTGGTCGAAAAAAGATTAATCAGTACACAAGATTATTACCTTCCCATTAGCAATAATCCAATCTGTTGGTGCTATATACTTGTGAATCAATCTGCCGATCAACTTGGCAGTAAGAGTATTATTGCTGGAGCGCATCTATGACTCAGTGGGTAATAATGGTCGGCTCTTAACTGGTGGTTCAATGTTACTTATGTGGATAGGTGAATTAATTACAGAACAAAGTATTGGTAATGGAATATCTCTTACTTATTACTGTTGGTATAGTAAGTCGATTGCCTCAGTCAATTAGCTCAATTGTTAGCTGCTCTTAACAACCAACAACTCTAAAGTTATTATCTTGGACACAAAACATTTATAGTCCGGCAGGCTGTATTTTGGTATGCTTGATAGTACTTGCAGTTGTAGTTGTTACTAACGATTATTGTTGTAAAGCTTAACGAAGCATCGGAAAAAGTCACGATTAATTATGCTAAACGAGTCAAGGGCAATCGAGCTTATGGTGGAGTCACGACAACACTGCCAATTAAACTAATTGCTGCCGGTGTTATTCCGATTATTTTGCAGTAGCTTTCTTAAGTGTGCCAAGTTTTCTTGGACAACTCTATAGCGGCGCTGGTAGTACTCATTTGCAACATATTGGGTACATATTGACTAAATATTTCCAAAGTCCAACTCATGCGACATTTGCGGCAGGTGGTTGGGCTCCATATGTTTATCCGGGCAGTTTATTTCATTCTTAGTGTTTGTATTTACTTTCTTCTATACAGGAATTACATTCAACGCCAAAGATATTGCTGAAAACCTACAAAAACAAGGTGGTTTATAGAAGGTGTAAGAGCTGGAACTCAAACTGAGAAATATCTTAAGTAAAAAAGTTAATCGCTTAACTTTATTCGGTGGCATTAGCCTTAGGTCTTCTGGCGCTTACTACCAATTGATCTTACAAAGATTTGTTAATACCAATATTACAATTGGTGGAACTAGCTTATTGATCCTTGTGGCAGTATCACTTGAAACTCTAAGAGCCATAGAGTCTAGGGCACTTATGGTCACTTATGACCAATACGAGCAACCAGATTTCTTTTACGATTCAGATAATGCCGCTCTAGCAGCTACTGGTGCATCGCGCTTGAGATTTATTCCAAGACGTAGTAAAATTAAAAGAAAGAAATAAGACCATAAAATCTTTGACATATGAACAGGGGTTCTGCTATAATTAATCTCTGTTATATTTATGGTCAAAAATAAGGAAGTTATCGAGTTATCTGGAACTATCGTCGAGACATTGCCTGGTACACAGTTCAAAGTAGAACTTGAGAACGGCCATCAAATAATAGCTCACGTCGCCGGTAAGATGCGAAAACATTACATCCGATTCGTACCTGGTGACAGCGTTACGGTTGAGTTGACACCTTACGATCTTACAAAGGGTCGGATAACCTATCGCAAATAATAATATTAATAAGCAGTGTGTCATTACTGTACAAGGAGATGATCCGCATGAAAGTGCGTGCAAGTGTTAAGAAAATTAGTCCTGATGATAAGATAGTCCGCCGCAAAGGACGGGTCTATACGTTATTAATAAATTAAACCACGTCATAAGCAGAGGCAGGGTTAATATATGGCAAGAATTTCTGGTGTAACAATTCCAGATGATAAGCAGGTTCAGATTGCTCTAACTTATATTTATGGCATTGGTCCAAAATTTGCTAAAGATATTTTAGCTGACAGCTAAAATTGAACCGACAGTTAGAGTTAAAGATTTAACTGATACTGAAATATCTCAAAATTCAAGACATTATTAATGACAATTATATTGTTGAAGGTGACTTACAGCGAATTGTAACTGGTAATATCAAGCGACTTAGAGACATTAATAGTTACCGTGGACTACGGCACAAAGCTAGGCTTACCAGTACGTGGTCAACGAACTACGAACTAATGCTAGAACCAAGACGTGGTAAGAAAGTAACAGTTGGTGGAACAGCTAAGAAGGTAGCAGCAAAGACTTAAGGATATATTATGGCAGATGAAAATAACACACTAGTAGAATCACCAGTACAGCGAACTCCTGAAACTAACCGCTCCTAAGAAAGAAGAAGAATAAGCGAGCTGTTCCTTATGGACAAGTTCATATTCAGTCTACCTTTAATAACACTATTATTACATTTACCGATCCAAAAGGCGACGTCTTAACTAACTTCTAGTGCTGGTGCTTGTGGTTTCAGAGGCTCTAAAAAAGGTACAGCCTATGCTGCTCAAGTTGCTATGGAAAAAGCTGGCAATATTGCTAAAGCAACTTCATGGCACTATCTAAAGTAGATGTATTATGTTAAAGGAATAGGCCTTGGCCGTGATGCAGCTGTTCGAGCCCTACAGAATTTAGATATTCATGTTGAAGTACTTAAAGATGTAACTGGTGTACCTCATGGTGGTTGTCGACCAAGGAAAGCTAGAAGAGTTTAGTAATATGGCAAGAGATACTACAATCAATTGTAAAAATGAGTCGACGTGAAGGCTATGCTCTTCACCCTAAAGCTCACAAAGCCTTAGTTAAGCGAACCGCTCCTCCAGGTGGAATAGCATAGTGGACGACCAGCTCAAAAGAGCCAGTACTCTATTCAACTTCGTGAAAAGCAGAAAGTTAAGCGACTATATGGCTTACTAGAAAGACAGTTTTAAAACTTAATGAAAGAAGCACTAACGAAGCAAGGTCCAACTGGTGAACTATTACTACAGTTCCTAGAGCAACGACTAGATAACGTAGTTTATACGAGCTGGTTTTCTACTAGCCGACGAGCTGCTCGTCAACTAGTAACCCACGGTCACTTTATATTAAATGACCGACGAGTAGATATTCCATCAATTAGATTAAAACCTGGTGATGTAATCGTCATTAGGACCATCAAGTAAGAACAATAATTATTTCAAGAATTTAGACGAACTAAGCCCAGCCGCTAACGACATTCCTAGCTGGCTTAAGGTTGATCGAAAGAAGTTGAAAATAACAGTTACTGGTTTACCATCTCGAGAAGATGCTGAACCAGATATTAATGAACAATTAATCGTGGAATATTACTCACGTTAAGGAGGCATAATATATGTCAAAAACAATTCACACACCAAGTATCGTCAATGTAGATGACCACAGTGACAACAGTGCAACTTTTACAGTTGAACCACTGCACAGTGGTTACGGAATGACTCTTGGTAACTCAATCCGACGAGTATTACTTTCAAGCATTGCCGGTGCTGCTATAACTTCATTTAGAATTGAAGGAGTTACTCACGAATTTACAACTCGTACCAGGTGTTAAAGAAGATGTTGTAGATATCATGCTAAATCTAAAGAATGTACGTTTCCGAGTATTCGGAGAAGGTCCACAAACTCTTCGTATTTCTAAAAAAGGTAAAGGTCGCAGTTACAGCTAAAGACATTCAGACTAATGCTGATGTTGAAATTGTTAATCCAGACCACGTTATTGCAACAATTGATGATGACAAAGCTAACATTTAAATATGGAACTGGTTGTTGAAATTGGCCGAGGCTACCAAACTATTGAAGAAGGTATTTCACACAAACCTAGACTGACATGATCGCAATTGATGCAATCTTTAGCCCAGTACAGCGAGTTCGATACAAAGTTGAAAATACTCGTGTTGGTCAAGTAACTGACCTAGATAAGCTACTTATTACTATTGATACTGATGGTTCAATAACACCACATGATGCATTTGAAGAAGCTGCAGCAATCTTGGTTAACCAATACACTGCTCTAGCTGGTCAAACTCGAGTTGAGCAAACCAGTCTAGTAGCATCTACAATGCTGCCGAGGAAGACAGCGATGAAGAAGATGAAGAATCTACAACACTTAATGACTCCAATTGAAGATTTAAACCTATCAGCTCAGAACTACAAACGCACTAGTTAATAACGAAATTCATACACTTAAGAGATTTATTTAGTCTAAGTGATTCTGAACTTACGTGAACTAAAAGGTTTTGGCAACAAAGCACTAGATGAAGTTAAAGAGAAATTAGCAGAATTGGAACTATAGAAAATGCATCGTCACGGATATAAAGGTAGAAAATTTCACCGAGAAACGAGATCAACGAGAAGCTCTTATGAAGGTCTTAGCTGAATCTCTGATTAATTATGAATCGATTGAAACTACTTTACCTAAGGCAAAGAGGTTGTTCCTTACGTTGAAAAACTAATAACTAAAGCTAAGAAGGATGATCTACATAACCGTCGACAAATTATCAGCAGTCTTCAAACTGTTAGAATCTGCTCACAAACTAGTTGATGAAATTGCACCAAAGCTTATAGGTCGAGACAGTGGACATTTAAGAATTGAAAAGACCAGGTTTCAGACGTGGTGATAATGCACAAATAGCTAGAGTTGAATTTGTTGATGATCTTAAGGCTGCACCTGTAGCTAAAGCAGCTGAGACTGAAGAAGCTAAAAAGCCTAAGCCTCTACTAAACCGTTCAGCTAAAAAACCTGCTCCTAAGAAAGCTAAGGAGACTAAGGAAGCTAAATAATGAAACTTATAGCGCAAAACCAACTGAAGTAGAACGAAAGTGGTACGTACTTGATGCTCAGCAAATGTACCACTAGGACGACTGTCTACAGTAGCTGCGAACTTTACTACTTGGTAAAGGTAAGCCAACGTTTACTCACCATATTGACGTGGTGATTATGTAATTGTAATTAACTCTGATCAATTAGTCGTTACTGGCAATAAACTAGAAGATAAAATATACTATCGTCACAGTGGTTATCCAGGTGGACTTAAGACTAACATCACTAAAAGAGAAAATGGAAGATGATTCAGAATCTGTAGTTGAACATCAATTCGAGGTATGTTACCAGTTAACAAGCTTACGAGATGGAAGACTAGAACGATTGAAAGTCTACAAAGACGAGAATCATAATCATGAAGCTCAGAAACCTGAAGTATATTAAGATAGGAAAAAAATAATGGCAGCTCAAAATTATTATTACGCACTAGGACGAAGAAAGAGCTCAACTGCTCAAGTTAGACTACAAAAGGGTAAAGGGTAATTATTATTAATGACAAACCCGCTAGCGAATATTTTTCTGGAAGTAAAACACTATATTAACAAGCTTAACAAACCATTTGATACTTTAGAAATTGAAAATAAATTTGATGTATCAGTTAAGGTGTCAGGTGGTGGTGTGAAATGGACAAGTTGATGCAATCATACTTGGAATATCTAAAGTCACTTGCGGTAATGAATGAAAACTAAAGCCAACCTTAAGAAAGCTGATCTTCTTGGCCGTGATCCACGAGAGAAAGAACGAAAGAAATTTGGTCTTAAGGGTGCTCGAAAACAGCGACAGTTTACAAAGCGATAATAGTATTTCAGAATATAGCTTAAGTTATATAATACAGCTAAATGAGTAAAGACGTAATATTGACCGGGATTAGGTCAAATAGTGAGTTTCATTTAGGTAATTATCTAGGTGCGATTCAGCCTATGGTAAAGCTTCAAAAAAGCCATGCCGGGGAATATCAAATTAATATGTTTGTCCCCGATCTGCATAGTTTTACCACGCCAATTGACCATGACGTGCTATATAAAAACACTATTGATAACTTGAGACTATTTGTAGCGGCTGGTCTTGATATAGATAACCCCGATACTTTTATATATAGGCAAAGCTATGTGCCGGCTCACTCAGAACTTACGTGGATATTTAGTTGTTTCGTATATTTCGGTGAGCTGAGACGAATGACACAGTTTAAAGATAAGTCAGCCGCTCAGGGTGATGACTCAAAACAAGACACTAGCGTGTCGGCTGGCCTATTCAACTACCCAGTCTTGATGGCTGCAGACATACTACTATATGACGCTAAGTGGGTTCCAGTCGGCGAAGATCAACAGCAACACATTGAACTAGCTAGAGACATTGCAAACAGATTTAATAATAAATTCGAGGCTGATCTATTTATTCTTCCAAACGACTGGAAGACTCAACTTGAGTTTATGAATCGGGATAAGGGTGCTCGCATTAGAAGTCTTAAAAATCCTGAGAAGAAAATGAGTAAAAGCGTTGAGGACCCAGCTGGAACCATTATATTAAGTGATAGTCCCGAGGATGCTGCCAAGAAAATAATGTCAGCTACTACGGATTCACTTCAATCAATTAATCTTGATTGGGAAAAACAGCCTGGTATTTCTAACTTACTGCAAATGATAGCGCTACTAGAAGGCAAGAAAACTTCGGAGGTTGCTGGGGAGTGGCAGGGTAAGACAAATTATGCTGATCTTAAAAAGATGGCAGCTGATCAGGTTTCGAGCTTCTTGAGAGACTTTCAGGCAAAACTGGCTGGTGTATCTGAAGAGCAAATACTTTCTAAACTTACGGCTGATGAGCAAAAGATTAATGAAATTGCCAATGCTAAATTACTTCGTGTTCAACAGGCTGTTGGTTTAAGACCTAAGTCGTAGTATGCCAATATTTAAAGTAGATGAAGATGATGTTGGTAAACGGTTAGATGTTTACTTAACTCAGAAATTACCAGATTATAGTCGGGCTCATCTTCAAGCTATTATAAAGCTGCAGCCACTAGTAAATAACAAAGATTCGAGAGCCAGCTATAAGCTAAGGTCGGGCGATAAGGTAAATATAGATATTGACACTGTATATAAGCGGATTTTTCAGAAAATCGATATCCCAATTATCTATGAAGACGAAGATTGCCTAGTTATTAATAAGCCAGTTGGTGTTCTAAGTCACGCTAAGGGTAGATTTAATGATGAAGGCACGGTCGAGTCGTTTATCAGTGATAAAATCAGCGGTTTTGACGGCGATCGAGCTGGAATAGTCCACAGATTAGACAGGGGTACTAGTGGGGTGATGATTTGCGCAAAGAATCCAGAAGCTTATGTCTGGCTACAAAAGCAATTCTCAACTAGAAAAGTACAAAAGAAATACGTTGCAGTAGTTTCTGGTCACTTAAACGAGGCTGAGGCAATTATTGATTTGCCTATTGAGCGAAATCCTAAGGCGCCTTCAACATTTCGAGTAAATAGTAATGGTAAGGCCGCCATAACTTCGTATAAGGTCATTAAATCGTCAGCCCACTTTGATATGGTTGAGTTAATGCCTAAAACCGGTCGAACCCACCAACTTAGAGTGCATCTAGGCTATCTGGGTCATCCTATAGTTGGTGATACCTTTTATAATGGAAAACCGGCTGATCGGCTCTATCTACATGCTGAGAGATTAGAGATAAGACTACCCGATAATGAGCTTCATAAGTTTGAAGTTGAAGCTCCAAAAGAGTTTAATAAGAAATTGGGTCAGGACGATGGATAAGATATTATTTTCTACTAAAAATAAGTCTGAGATAGATAGATTCATTGAAAGCCCAAGTCATGCCATTCTACTTGTTGGTAAGTATGGCTATGGCAAACGTACTCTAGCGGAATATGTAGCAAGTCAACTACTACAAGTTGAAACATTAAATGGGCTTGATTTGAATCCATATTACTACGTCGTTGAACCAGAGAATAATCTAATTAGCATAGAAAAAATACGTGATCTTAAGAAGTTTTTCCAACTTAAAACTACCGGTAGAAATAAAATTAGAAGAGTGGTCATCATTGAAAACGCTGAGACCATGAATGATGAATCACAGAACGCAATCCTTAAGATCTTAGAAGAACCACCAAGTGACAGCGTGATAATCTTAACTGTTAGTAACGAGAGCTTGCTCAAGCCAACTGTTCGGTCCCGTGCACAGAAAATAAAACTACTTAAACCGAGCAGTGAAGAAGTCGTAGACTTTTATTCCGATAAAGGCGTAGATGTGGACTCAATTAATAAAAATTATCTGTTCACTAATGGGTCAATTGGACTAATTAGTAGTTTACTGGATACAGAGAAACAGTCTGACTATGATAATTATCTGAGCCAGGCTAAAGCAATACTGAGTGCTAATCTGCTGGGAAAGCTGATTTCAGTAGATAGTTTAGTTAAGGACAAGGAAACTCTCGCCTATAAGCTCTATTGCCTAAAACAAATTGCAAAGACAGCACTAAACCAATCTATAGCAAAAAATCAAGAAAAACTTATTAATTATTGGTTAAGGGTATTAAGTGCAATTCAAAAAAGTGAAGATCAACTAGCAAAAGGTGCAAACACTAAATTACTAATGACTAATTTGTTTTTGCATATGTAGTATACTAAGAAGTACGCATGTTGGAACTCATTCTTATATTAGCATTTGCAGGACTCGTCTTCTGGAGCCTGAATGCCAATCTTAAAAATAAGGATATAAAGGTATTACCTACAAAACTTAGCAATCGGCTAGGGCAATTATGGGATATTGCTCATGAAGGAATGCGAGAAAACAGGTTCTTGAGAGCTGAGAAAGCGCTTCTAACGATTCTTAAAATTGATAGTAAAAATGCCCCGGCCTACAATCGTCTTGGTATTTTGTATGCTAAGCAAAAAGAATATAAGGACGCCATTGATTGTTTTGAAATAGCTTCAAGTATTGAACCAACGGCCTCCAGTTTGCATAACTTGGGGCTTATTTATTATGAGACTGAGAATTATGAAAAAGCAGCAATTGCTTTTGAACAAGCACTAAAACTGGAAGATAACCTAGCTACAAGGCATATTGCCTATGCAAAAGTCCAAGAAAAACTCGGGAATCATAAGCTTATGATCGATGAACTAGAAAAAGCCGTAGAGCTTGAGCCAAATCAAGAAAGCTACTCACTAATTAAGAAGGCTTATGAAGATTTGGGCATGGCGCAGGAAGCTGATCAGATTGCTGAGAAAATGAAAAAATTGGTACACGCACCCGTTTCTAAACCAAAGCGGGTTCTTAGGCCCAGAAGAGTTGTCATCTAGGGTTTATATCTGTTACACTTTGATTTGTAATTAATTTAAATGCCACCTTAGCTCAGCTGGCCAGAGCAACACTTTTGTAAAGTGAAGGTCATCGGTTCGAATCCGATAGGTGGCTCCAGTACTTTTACATTTATATATATTGTGATAATATGTCGGATGCTTTCGAAGACAAAAGGAAACATAGCAGAAGCAAAGGCAGTCTTATATTTCACTGAGTATGAGTATAGGGTCTATATACCTCTAGGTGCCACAAAGGACGTAGACTTAATAGTAGAGAAGAATAACAAACTGTATAGGGTCCAAGTTAAATATGCTGGTCTTTATAACGGAGATAAAACGTGTACGGCCGCTTTAAGGGTAATGGGTGGTAATCAGTCTTTCTATACGGCTAAAAAATACTCAGACGATGCCTTTGATTTATTGTTTGTCTATAGCGCTAAAAATGAATGCTATTTGATACCGTGGAAGAAGGTGATAGCAAGAACGGCTATAAAAGTTGAAGCACTTTTATATCAGATTTATAAAATATAATGCAGGGGTAGTGAAGTGGTTAAACACACGACGCTGTAAACGTCGCCTCTCTGAGTTCGGGGGTTCGAATCCCTCCCCCTGCACCAAGCTTGTTACAATACTGTTATGAAAGACGATAAATACATTAGGCTAGTACAAACTTCAGTCACCTGCTTTCTATATCACGGTAATGACTATCTTTTCCTAAAACGGAATATGTCTAAGCGCATTGACCCGGGTAAGCTAAATGGAGTAGGTGGTCGCTTAGAGCCCAAGGAAAACTATCTTGACACGGCTATTCGCGAGACAGAAGAAGAAACTGGCTATAGCGTCAACGTGGATGACGTACATCTATCTGGGATAGTAAAGCTAGAAGGTGGATATAGTGAGGATTGGGTTATCTGCTTTTTTAAGATTAAAGTTCCGAGCAAAACTATACCGATTGGCACAAAAACCGAAGACGGTGAATTGATCTGGCTACCAAAAGACAAGATTCTGGCCGGGAAATATGAGATTGTGGACGATGTTAACTATTGCATGCAAGATATCATTGACGAAAAAGAAGTTTTTTTCATGACAGCTCAATTAGATAAACACCAAAAAGTAATAACTGCCAGTATCAGTAAGCTATAGACTACGTTAAGTGGTCTTTTTTAGTTTGATATTATACTTGTATGCGAACTATGTTATTGCAAATTGGCGTAAAAGCTCTAATCAAAAATAGTTTGGGTAAGTACTTGCTATTGCAGAGAAGTACGCCAATGGAAAGTGAAACAATTGTCTCATGGGATATCCCTGGCGGCAGAATAGAGCCAAACGAGGCTTTAATTGATGCTTTAAAAAGGGAGGTACGTGAAGAGGTTGGTCTAAAAGAGATACCCGATCCTCAACTTATTGCTGCGCAGGATATATTTGTTAAAAGTAAAGACTTGCATGTAGTTAGGCTTACGTATAGAGTTATTTGCGATATTAAAACAGTCAAACTTAGTGATGAACACTCTGATTATCGATGGGTAGGTGTAAAAGAAGTCAAAAATATGAACGTTGAACCGTATCTAAAAGAGGTACTAACAAGTTTGATGTGAGATTGATTGATATGGCTGTCAATAACTCTCGTAAAATACACATTACGATGTTATAATAATCCAGATAAACACTTATAGAAGAGAGTTAACGATGACTGATGTGATAAAGAGTATGCCTGAGCTTGCCGCAATGATGCGCGGATATGATCAGGAGCATGAAAGGCTGGAGAGCCATTTATCTGCTATTGATGCTCAAATGAAACCACTGCTTCAAACACACAGAAGTATTAAAGACAGAATAGAGTCTATTGAGAAGAGGCATGAATCTGCTGCAGCGGTGTGGGGCCGGGTGGTTGACCAAATGCATGAAGACACTCTCTATCCGTTTACACAAAACGCATTAGCTCCCGACGGAACCCTTGATGACTATTCAATAGCCGGAGGTGAGCTACTAACTAGCCTACATTCAGATATCGATGATTTTAATGGATTTGCTGGAGGTATTGATGAGCCGGCACCATTATTCTCTATAACTGAAACAGCTGGTTACGTAGGCCGCATACTACCGGGAGTGAGCATAAATGTTCGTGAAGACACAGAGCTTGTCTTGCCAATTAGTGACGGTGTGATATTTCCAGGAGATGGCAAGCATGAGGGCGTAAGAGAAATAGAACCCACTCCTTTGATGCATTTACGCAGCCAGGATGTAACTTTACGTGGCCTTAGTAGGGTGCTATTTTACGGGGACGGAGCAATTGAAAGGTGGCAGGAACTATTACTTGAAAGAGGAAATCATAGCAAGAGCTTCAGGCAGTGGGTTGAGATTAATGCTGCATCTACTGCCGAACTGGCATGGTTAAGGCCTCCGGTTGAGGCTACACTAAGATGGAAAAAGTTTTTATTTAACTCGGTTTTGAGTGTAGTAGGTGGCGACTATAGAAACGCCGCGTCGAAAATTACGTTTGCAGAACAAGCCTTGACTATGGATGGATTAGGCTTCACGACCTTAGAGATTGACACATTAGAAGAAGTAATTGACCAAGCTAAAGAACGGGTTAGCGTTAGTATTTAGTAAGCTTGGTTTAAAATCACATAAATTCAGTAACATATATCACAGAATTAGCTGATTTAGTTAGGTATTATGAATATGCTAACTAGTGAAGGAGGCGAGTTATGTCAAGGTATATGGATTATGAAAAACAAGGCAATCTAAAGAATAGAATTGTCAGTGTACCAGTAGGTGTTAGCGAATTGAATTTTCAGGACCTCTATACTGACATAAGCAACCGTTGGCACGATAAGGCGGCAAAATTACAAGTACGTAGAATGCGAAAGATCAGGAAACAATTAGACTAGGCAGAAAACTCTAAACAGTTACATTCGGTTTTAAAACTACCGGTTATCTTATAGAATTAAATAAGTATTTAATTCTAGGCCGAAGTAGCTCAGTGGTAGAGCGCGTCAGTGGTAATGACGAGGTCACGGGTTCAACCCCCGTCTTCGGCTCCATAATCTGTTTACAATTACCCCTCAATCTGTTAAGCTTTTACAGTTAAAGCTTAATTAGGAATCAAATGGCAAAAAAAGGTGACAAGCGAAAGATAGTTGGACTTGTGTCAGAAGAATCTGGCCACCGTATTTACTATACCCCTAAAAATACTATGAATACCCCTGATAAAATCAGCCTAAAGAAATATGACCCAATTCTTAGAAAACATGTTCTATTTACTGAAACAAAGAAAAACTTAGGACGAAACGAAGTTAAACCTCGGAAACACTAGTTTGGGTTAGGGTGCTGGTGCTCTACCTGATCAATATCTAGAATAGTGTTTATTAGCTCTGCATGGCTCCATACGAGTGGCGCTACGCCGACTGATTCACCGCTGGTTGGATTTACCTGTTCTGCTAATACGCCGCTTGTATAGCTGTGCTTTCTGGTCCAGTCGATATAGCCTTTAGCCTTGTCTACTGAACCATTACGCATATAGTACTGTGACATCCAAAGCGTCGTTACAAACCACGGATTGCCCATAAATGGAGGGTTTGAGGCGAAGTAGTTGTCATGTTCGTATCTAGGAGAGCCGCCTGATGGGCTTTGGTCTAGTAATAATTTCTCTACTGCCGAAACAGTATCTTTTATCTGTATGAAATTAATTGGAAAATCGAAGGTAAACACTCCATACAAGCTGGATATATCTAGAGTTTCATCTTTAGTTATTGAACCATCTTTTTGAAGTAAGATACCCTTTATTAGTAATTTTCGCTCTTCATTAAACAGTAATGGTGCGCCCTTAACGATTCGCTCGGCTGCTTCTTTCCACTTAACTACATCATCCGGATATTCAAACATCTCTGCGAAAACTATTGATGACATCAGGGCCTTATATACTATTGCTACCGTATAAGTGTTTGTCAGGAACTTTTCTTCCCATAAATCATATGAAGCGTGAGGCAGATTAGTGTCTGAATCAATAAATTCGCTCATGAAATCGCAACCCGGCTTTATAAATGTGTCGTACAACTCTCTAATTAACTCTTCATCATTTGAGTATTTGAAGTATTCGCTGAGCATGAAGATAACTGTTGCGGTCTCGTCTTCTTGAATAGCTAATTCTTTATGTTTTCCATGAATAAGTGGGTGCCAGGTACTACCGATGGCACGGTCAGGTTGATACTTGTGCATTAAGTAGCCATCTTCGGTCATTATGTCTCTACAAAAGTAGAAAAATTTCTTGGGTTCTTCACGAAAGCCTAAGCGAATCAATGGCCAGATAGCGTATGCTCCATCTCTTGGCCAGACATAACTATAGTAGTCTCGACCGTAATTATAAATTGATGAGTCGCAGGACGCGATAATACCACCACGCCTATCCATGTGCGCCCGGATTACAAGCAATGACTTCTTAACCGATACTTTATCTGCTTCGTCTAGCTTATTAATTGTTTTTGAGCCAACTTCAAACCAGTCTTCCCAGTATTTTTTAGTTTTCTCGAGCCTACCTGACAGAGAATCCGCTAGAACTTTGGTATGTATCTTTTCACAGGTAAATTGAGAATCAGCCGCAATGATCCAATAATCTACAAATGTACTAGAACTCGCATTAATCTCTGCTTTGAATCTAAGAACTGAATCTACGCCACCATGCTCAACTGGACTATTAGATAGCTCACCATCCTGTGCGTCCATGAATGTCCCTTGTTTACCCTCGATGCCATAGTTACCGATCGCAAACTGGTCAAAGCTATTCTTTTGTTCGTCTTGTCCATAAATTAGCAGACTACAACGGCCTTTATAGTCGAGGATGTAGTTATCCTCAGGCTCATACAGGGCGGTATCAGCACGACCCGCTCGAGAAATCTGAAAGACCTGATGCATAAACAGCCTTACCTCTCGCTTCGAATCAGCGTTGTTTGTTATCTTCACGCGCCTACCAAAAACATTAAGGTCGTTATCGACAAAATCTTCAAAATCTAACTCCAGCTTTAGGTTGGAGTTTTTCATAGATATTTTGCTGATCAGTGCGTCAGATTCAAAGTCAACAACTTGTTCCCAGCCATCGCCATCAACCCAAGAAAATACATTATCTACCCATATTCCCACTTTGTGGTTTACTTGCCGAGCAGTGGCCAGATTATCTAGGCCAACGTAAGGGTAGTAAAAATCATTAACAAGCCCCTTCTCATTTAGTCCAATTGTTAGGCTGCCATTGCCTAACATTACTGGGCGACCCATTATTTATCTCCGTGACTTGATAACAGCCTGAGATTAAGATCCTGGTAGCTATTCATAAAGTTAATGAAGGCTTCATATGGAGTCCCATAGGGGCTGAAATATGAGTGAATGTCGCCATCATTAAACCACTTAGTACACAT
The DNA here is from genome assembly GCA_963699195.1 of uncultured bacterium. Lineage (GTDB taxonomy): Bacteria > Patescibacteriota > Saccharimonadia > Saccharimonadales > DATKHC01 > JBBQBA01. The sequence goes on from OY969420.1 coordinate 666,799, forward strand.
GTAATAAAAATGATCAGAAGTTTGCAGTAGACGCCAGTCAACAATCAAGTCCATATCACCGGTTTCTAGTATTATCTTCCGTAGCTCATAGATTGCTCCAATTGCTTGTTGCTGCATATCGTTGCCTAGCCAAGCCGATAAATCACGTTCAGTATCTGCCCATGTAACGGTGTGTGGCATATCTAGGATGTCTTTCGGCTCGAAACGAAGGGTCGCTTCCGAGACTGTCATAAAGCTATGACCTTCGAATTTAAGCCATTCCTTAGGTAAATGCTCGAAGAAGTCAAAGATACCTGTGTCATCCCATTGGTGCTCACCAAAGGTCTCATAGTCCATGAAAAGGTTAATATTTGTAGCATCTCCAGCTTCATTTATCCAGTGAACAAATTTCTCGGCTAGTTAATGGGTGATCAGCCCAGCCACTGATCACCAAATCTAAAAGCTATATCATCAGATAGCTTATAGTTTTTCGTCAGCAGTTTAATGTTTTCAGTTCCAACCGGTTTATATACAAAATTAGGGCTGCGCCATTAAGTATTGGGTCCCAGCCCTCAGATAAAATGCCTATATATCCTGCTTCATCTGCCCATTCTGCTAGATCATTATTGTAGGCAAGCTCAGTATTTCTAAAAACTTTAGGTTCTTGGCCAAACACTTCTTTAATTTTCTGCCTATGAGACTCAACTTGTACTTCAAATTCTTCTCTATCATAAAAAAAGGCCAATGAATGGTAGTAAGTTTCGCCAACTATCTCAACCCGGCCAGTCGCGGCCAACTCTTTAAACGAATCAAGAACCGCTGGAGCCCATTTTTCAAGTTGTTCAATAACAGTCCCGGTTATAGATAGGCTAAGTTTAAAGCCAGGATTATCATTTAACATTTTAAGTAGACGTTTGTTAGCTGGAATGTAGCTTTTTTCAGCTACTTTTTTTAGCACTTTCTGGTTGTTGGTGTCATCGTCAGAGTCGGCATTAAAGTAATTTGGATCCTCACCGATATCAAAGATCGTGTAATGTTTTACACGAAATGGTTGATGTGCGTGTAGATATAGTACTATCGCTTTCTCATCCATTAAATAGTCTGCCCCACATGAATACCCACTTTATCATTATATACGTTTATAACGCTCTCAGCCGAATTATTCCAGCTCATTTTTTTATACTCTTCATAAGCATTAGCAGCTAACACCTTAGCCAGTCCGTCATGCTGCACGACACCTGCAATATGGTTGGCCATTTCTTTAACATCCCAATAATCAACTTTAAGACAATTCTTAAGCACTTCAGACACACCGGACTGTTTACTTATAAGCGAAGGTTTGTGATAACCGGTAGCTTCTAGAGGCGTTAATCCAAATGGTTCAGACACAGAAGGCATTACAAATAGATCACATACTTGATAAGCATCTCGCCACCGTTTACCTCGTTGGAATCCGGCAAATAGTACGTTCTTGGATATACCTAGTTTTGCGCTCAGCTCAATTAGCTCATTGTGCATTTCACCATCACCAACGAATACAAACAGAGTCTTGGGGCTGCGATCAATAACTGCTTTGGCGGCGTAGAGCAGGTTAGGCAAGCCTTTTTGAATCGTCATCCTACCAACGTTAGTAACAATCCTATAACCAAGTCGTTGAAGTTTAATTAAACCCTGGTAAGAGTTCCCGCTTACATGATCCATATAGAAGTCTTCCTGGTCAATGCTGTTATGTACAACTTCTATTCTCTCAGCAGGAATGCCGTATTCATCTATAATGTCTTGTTTGGTTTTTCCACTAATAGCTATAATTTTATCCGCCAGATACATAGTCGTTTCTTCAACTTCGCGAATAAAGGGATTGCCGTGGCCACCCGATCTATCTTTTTCTATAGAGTGCACATGTAGCACTAGAGGTATGCTGCTGATTTCCTTAGCTCGAAGGCCAGCCCTGAAAGTAAGCCAGTCATGCGCGTGTACGACATCATAATCGTTTAGCTCAACAAGTTTGGTAATGAAGTCCTCATAAAAACTAAGTTCACCGGCTATGTCATAACTAATATGGCCATTTTTATACTCAGTTTTAATACCGTCATATGGGAAAAGCTTATTCTCAGCCCTGTCATAATGAACGTCATGAACGTTTGTGACCTTCATAAATGACTCATCATATTCTCCAGAGTAGGGAACAATGAATTCAATATCGGCACCTTTTTTTGAGAGAGACTTACAGAGCTTGTAGCAGGCCACACCTAGGCCGCCACTGTTATGTGGGGGCAATTCCCACCCTAGCATCAGTATCTTCACGGAGTTATTCTCATTTTAATTTTTTTTCGTTCGTTCTTTATTTAACGATTAGCACTTTTATTTTAATACAGATTATAATGCCTTGCAAATATTTTCATGACAATAGTCACAAACGTAGGTTATTATTATATTTGAGTTAGCTAAATTTAGGGGAGTAGCTCAGCTGGTAGAGCGTTGGTCTCCAAAACCAAAGGTCGCAGGTCCGATCCCTGTCTCCCCTGCCACATCTACACTTCATATATAACGATTGTGTAAAAGTTTACAACAATGTATTCAGGTACTTTCTTGTTTACAAGAATTTCATAAGATATACTTAAGCCTAATGACACGAAATTGATAGAGGGAAGTTAGTACATATATAGATGGCTCGTTTACCTACACCAGGCGGAGATAATGGTAATTGGGGAGATATCCTAAATGACTTTCTTAGCGTCTCTCTAAATTCAGACGGTTCTCTTAGGGGTAGTGCTGTTGGCGCAACAGGCCCAACTGGTCCACAGGGTGCTACTGGTGCAGGTACAACTGGCGCCACAGGATCGATGGGACCAACAGGGCCAGGGGGTGGTGCCACCGGTTCCACTGGCGCCACTGGACCAACTGGTGTTGGTGCTAGCGGAAGCACTGGCTCTACAGGTGCTACTGGTGCAGGTACAACTGGAGCCACTGGTCCTACTGGCCCAACTGGAGTTGGAGCCACGGGTGCCTCGGGTTCAGGATCAACAGGGGCTACTGGCCCAACAGGCCCTTCTGGAGCTGGTGCAACTGGCGCAACAGGCGCGGGCTCAACTGGCGCCACTGGACCGTCCGGACCGTCAGGCGCTGGTGCTACTGGCTCAACTGGAGCCACTGGTGCAGGTACAACTGGAGCCACTGGTCCTACTGGCCCAACTGGAGTTGGAGCCACGGGTCCAACCGGTGCAGGTTCAACTGGAGCAACGGGTCCCTCAGGTTCAGGCGCTACGGGAGCAACGGGTCCCTCAGGTTCAGGCTCAACTGGCGCCACTGGACCGTCCGGACCGTCAGGCGCTGGTGCTACTGGAGCTACTGGGCCTACAGGTTCAGGCTCAACTGGAGCAACTGGTCCGACTGGTGTTGGTACAACTGGTGCTACTGGGCCTACGGGAGTAGGATCGACTGGTGCCACTGGTTCAAGCGGTACGGCTGGGGACAAATATGCCACAACTTCCTCTAGTACCATGACCATTTCGGTTCCTACTACAGTTCTAAGCCCTACTATTGGAACTGGCCTGTCCTATACTGTTGGGCAAAGTATTATTATTGCTGCCGATGTAAGTGACTACATGATAGCCACTATCAACAGTTACAATAGTGTTTCAGGGAGTTTGTCTGCTACCGTATCAAGTTTCACGGGTTCTGGCAGTTATAGCTCATGGACTGTCAATTTAGATGGTGCTGTTGGCGCACAGGGCCCTACAGGGCCAGCAGGCCCAACTGGTGTAGGCGCATCTGGAGCAACTGGTCCATCTGGACCATCAGGCTCAGGAGCCACTGGTGCAACCGGGGCCACCGGAGCGGGATTCGCTGGGGCAACTGGCCCTGCCGGTCCCACTGGTGCTGGCTCAACTGGAGCAACGGGTCCCTCAGGTTCAGGCGCTACGGGAGCAACTGGAGCAGGAGCCACTGGTGCAACCGGGGCCACCGGAGCGGGATTCACTGGGGCAACTGGCCCTACCGGTCCCACTGGTGCTGGCTCAACTGGAGCAACGGGTCCCTCAGGTTCAGGCGCTACGGGAGCAACTGGAGCAGGAGCCACTGGTGCAACCGGGGCCACCGGAGCGGGATTCACTGGGGCAACTGGCCCTACCGGTCCCACTGGTGCTGGCTCAACTGGAGCAACGGGTCCGACTGGCGCAATTAGCTGGACTTACGTGTCCACTCAAGTTACTTCCGGCACAGATAATGCGTTTAACTTTGTCCCATTCGATAGTTCTGGCGGTACATTCACGCGGACTCTGCCAAGCGGTGGTGGTGTTACCAACAATACCTGGGTTAGCTATAAAATTATCAACACTACTTCACCTGAACCAACGGCAGTAACTATTATTCCTGGTGGCAGCGATGTTATTAATAAGACCGGAGTTACCAGTTATACCTTGAAAGTTCCATATGAGAGTGCTTCATTTGTTTATGATTCTGCTGCTTCAACTTGGTTTATATCGTCAAATACTCCAGTTGCTCGCTTAGACGTACGTTATATCAGCGACGTAATAGCTAAAACCACAAGCTATAACCTAGCCGCATCTGATTTAGGCCAGGCTTTCACTTTTAATGGCTCAAGCTTGACTGCAACGCTGCCTTCATCTGCCCCAGCTCAACCATGGAAAGTTCCAATAATAAATACTAATTCAAGTTCACTAACGCTCAGCCCCAACGGACTAAATTTAAATGGAAGTTCAAGTAGTTTAACACTTTCACAAAATCAGAGTATATCTGTTTGGTCAGATGGTACTAACTACCAATATGCGTCCGGAGGGTCTGGTGGTGGGTTATTAGCTGCAAACAATTTAAGTGATGTCGCGAATTCGGGAACTTCTAGAGCTAACCTTCATGTTCCAACGCTTACTCCTGCCGCCGCCGTAGCTGCGACTAACATGGGGGTTGTTTATACTGCCAGTCCGGGCACCATAACTACCTCGGTCTCTAATACTCCAACAAGCGTTTCTACAAATTCGATGACATTTAGTGGTGGAACTCCCTCTAATATTACGATAGGACAAGTTGTTACGGGTGGTGGGATCTCAGGTACAGTTCTTGTTACTGCCATTCAAGCTACTGGTATTACTGTCACCACCGGCACAACACTTACGGGTGGCGCATACTCGTTTTCAACCCAAGCTATAGACGGTTATACGCCACTTTCAGGCGATATAATTTTGCTTGCAGGGCAAAGTACAGCTACCCAGAATGGTTTATGGTTAATATACGAGCGGAGGCGTAACCGGAACATGGACTAGGCCAACTGAATTTGCGACCGGGCTAACGGTTCATGGTCGATCGATCTCTGTGGTGGGCGGAAGTTTTTATGCTAATACAACCTGGATACTTGACGCTCCAAATGCGGCCGTAGTAATTGATACAAGTTCACAAACATGGATAGCAGGTTCATTTACCAATACTGCAACAGGTCAGGCAAATATTCGCGAGACTGTCGGATCAAATTCTTATACTTTCTCAGGCTCCACTATGGCAAGATGGCTAAATGGACTAGGTCTGGCTAATAAAACCGCTAGTCCAAACGGTCCTGCTATTTTAGTAAGAGTTTGTGATTCGTTTGGAAGTGATTACCGAGCTTCATGGCAATTCTTTGATCTGGCAATGTCACAAAGATATAATAGAACAATAAGTCAGGCTTTAGGCTTGAATAATATTTCTAATACTTCTGGCGGTGCGCATGATTGGGCTACTGTACAAGGTACTTACCTTTCAAATCGTGGAATCGCTTATTTTGCTGTACAAATGACCAATGGACAAGTGAATACAAGTGGCAGCGTTTATGCTGATGGAGTTCTATTTATGTGGTTAAGCGACACCGGCACAAGCCTGGCCCTTCAAGTAGATGGAGTAACGGTTAATACAATTACGACTAATGGTTCGGTGGCTCCATCTACGACAATTAACGGCCAGTATTATTATGCATTTCCAAATGGTGCAGGATATCACACAGTAAGCTATGTTAATAACGGTACTGGCACTGTTACAGCCGATGCGGTTTATTGGTATCTTGGCAATAGAAGCTCAGGCATTCAAATTTGGGATATTTCACATACGGGCGCTACTACGAGCAGTTACGTAAACGCTATTACTGATTTTGGGTATTACATGAGCGTAATTCAACCTCATGCCGTTCAATTCTCGTTGGGAATTAATGAAAGCGCTCCTGCGTTATGGCGATCAAACATGGAGACACTGTATAGTACTGTAAATAGCAACGTTACTTATGCACCTTCAATAGTAGTATTCTTACAGTATCAGGGACGAGGCAACATTAGTACATCGGTTATCCAACCCCAGGCTCGTCTTTTGCACAGGCACATAATGCTGCATTAATTGATATTTATGCAATTCTTGGCGCGATTACAGGAGGATCAGGAGTATCTGCCGATACCCAGGGTTGGAGCTATGCGATGGAGTCCATCCTTCTATTCTGACAATGGAAGGCATATTTGGACCAGCTTGTTTGCAGTTGTACGATATCGCCACCGTTCAACCTCCTCAGGCTATTCCAAATGGCTCTCCGCAAATTATGGGCGCTACAGCTTATACAATTAATGGACTTGAGAAAAGAATCATCTGTACTGCGAGCTCAAATGTAACCATTACTCTCAACGACCCTATATTAACCGAGTTTTATCAAACAACGTTTATGTATATTGGTCAACAAATTGAAATCGTTAATTATAGTTCCACCGCTACAGTTACGATTAATTCAATCTCTGGGAACGTAAGAACACTTGGTAACAGTAACTTGGTCTTAAAGGGCCAATATGCTAGGGCGGTTTTAACATATCTTACAAGTTCGGAATGGCTCCTAAACACCTTCCCGCCAGAACAGCCGCGTATCCAGACGTTAACTGATGCAATAGCAGTACAACCAAATACAGATATTTCTGATCAGTGCGAACTACTGACTACATCAGCAATAGGTACTACACGTGGAATTTCAGCTCCTGCAGGTACGGCTGAAGATGGACAAAAGTTGCTAATTCGTATAAAACAAGACTCTGTCGGTAGTAGGCTAGTCTCGTGGAACACAATTTATCACTTTAGTACAACGATTCCTACTCCAACTCTTTCTACAGCTGCTAATAAAACAGATTACATCGGATTTGTTTATAACTCCAATACTACATCTTGGGACTGTATTGCAGTGTCTCTAGGATATTAGATGGCTATATCTCGAATATCTGCACAGGATAATAGTGGAACTGGCGCTAACCCCACCGCTACTTACCCTTCCGCAACTATTACCAACGATCTATTGATAATAGGCGTTAAGGGTCCGAGCGCTTACGCAACAGCGACTGGCTTTACTGCTATTCAAGAGACAATCGATGCTGGAGGCGGTTATTTAACTTTGCTATATGGGCTATCGTCCGGTCAAACTACTGTTGCAATAACATCTGCTGGCGCTGGAACTCAATATGCCGCATATGAATATAGCGGCAATGCGACTACTTCATATTTGGAAACGAGTAATGCAAGCACTAACGGTACTACATCGGCAACAACTATTGTTACTGGTTCTATTACTACCGCTAACTCTGGTGATTTGATATTCAATGTAGTCGGTAGCTCTTCAACCACTCTAACCATAAGTAGCTTTACTCATGCAACAGTATTGCCTGATGCGGGAACACAAGTGGGGTGCGGACAATACTCACCAGGTACTACACTATCTAGTTTCACTGACACGGCAAACACAACAAATAAGATTACCAGTTCAATTACTGCCGCGTTCAAGGCTCAGAGTGCTAGCTATACTGCTAATTTCATATCTTTTTTCCAATAAGAATACTTACTGAAACCAAATCTTTAGTTTATGATAATTTGAAAATATACTATAAAAAGTTCGTAATCAATTTGCATACACTTCTAGATTGTTATAAATTTATACTATGCATAAACAAGTGTTGACGAGGCCTGTGTTAATTGTGATGTATGGGTTTCCAGGGTCTGGAAAAACATTTTTTTCTAGGCAGTTTGCGAGTGAGATAAGTGCAGCTAATATAAATGGTGATTTACTGCGAAACGAATTTTTCGTAGAACCAACTTATGATAAAGACGAAAATGATACCGTAGATCATCTAAGTCTGTTTATGGCTACACAGTTTTTAGAAACTGGTGTGAGCGTTGTTTACGACGCAAGCTCCTCGAAAAGATCTGAGCGAAAGATACTTCGAGACATCGCTCTTCGGGCTAAGGCTGAATTTCTGGTAGTTTGGTTACAGATTGACACGGAAAGTGCCTTTACTAGAGTAAACAAGCGAGATAGGCGCAGGGTTGATGATAGGTATAACCGGGAGCTAGACCGAACTTCGTTTGAAGGCGTAATTGCAAAAATGCAAAACCCTTTAGCCGTAGAGGGTTACGTCGTTATTTCTGGAAAGCACAACTATACCACTCATAAGAATGCAGTTATGAAGAAGTTATTTGAGCGAGGCTTAATCACGCAAGCGACAGCCGAAACCAAAGTCGTTAAACCAGGACTTGTTAATCGAGTCCCAAATCTTTTAGGTGGCAGAGTTGATGCTGCGAGGCGCAATATCTCAATTCGTTAATGTCTGTTAAAAAAGTTAATATAGCCGAGCTAGGCGAGATTAGTATATATAAACGAAAAGGCGTTAGGTCAATGCGTATAAGTATTGGTCATGATGGGAATATTCGATTATCCATGCCAAATTGGACACCATATTCAGCAGGTGTAGCTTTTATAAAGAATAATCTCGATTGGATTAAGGCCCACAAAGCTCCTAAAATGCCAGACTTTAGCAATAATATGCGCATAGGCAAGGCTCACCAAATAGTGTTTATAACTGACAAAAGTATTTCTAAAGTCTCAACACGAATCACTCAAAATGAAGCCAGAATCTTGCTGCCTATCGGAGTGTCTCCGGAATCTGCATCCGCCCAAGCCTCAGCTAAAAAAGTGGCTCTTAGAACACTAAAAAAAGAAGCCGAAGAACTACTCCCAAAAAGATTAAATATATTGGCAGACATGTATGGTTTTAGCTATAGCCAGATTAAGATTAAACAACTTAAAACCCGGTGGGGAAGTTGCAACAATAAAAATCAAATAACCCTAAGTTTTTATCTTATGCAGCTACCTTGGGAATTAATAGACTATGTGATTCTACATGAACTTACACATACAAAGGTCTTAGCTCATGGTAAACCGTTTTGGAGATGAGCTTAACAAGTATCTACCAAATGCCAAAGCACTTAAAAAACAAGTTAATACGTATAAGCCAGTCATAAGCACCTTTAATTAAGCAAAATAATAAAAGTTATATTAGTTACCATGTTGACTATCAGACTTATATGGGGTAGTATTGACATATTGATCTACCAATTATAGGTAGATTTATTTAATTCAGGAGTAATTTGTGGCGTCTTCAGAAAAAGACAAGAATAAAAAACAGCCACCGAATCGGTACGGGAACGTGCTGAGAGAGCTATTTCAGAAGCTTCTAAGCCAAAGAAGAAGTAAGCTGATACTAGATAGCACTGAGATGAAAACTAGAAAGCAAAAAACTCGCCTAGAAAACTAAAAAAGCGATAAGCTTCTAAGAAAGAAAGAAACCACGACGATTTCACATTATTCCAAAATTTATAAGAGAAGCTTTTGAGAGATTAAGTTAGTTACTTGGCCAGATGCCAGAACTACATTTAAGCTAACAACTGCAGTAATTATATTCGCAACAGTATTTTGCAATAATAGTAAGTTTAGTCGATTACGGTTTCGGCAAAATATTTAAGAAGGTATTTTTAAATGGTTGATAGATATAACACAACTAGACAATGGTACGCAATTCATACTTATAGTGGTTATGAAGAAAAAGTTGCTGAAAGTATCAGACAAAGAGCTGATAGTTTAGATATGAAAGATAAAATTTTTCAGGTTCTAGTACCTAAAGAAAAGATGATTGAAGTTAAGAATGGTAAACGAAAAGTAGTTGAAAAACGAATTTTCCAAGGTTACGTACTAGTACAGATGAAAATGAGTGAAGATGCTTGGTATATCGTCAGAAACACGCCTAGTGTTACTGGATTCGTCGGCAGCGGAACTGAACCAACTCCAATAGAAACAGATGAAATTGAAAAGATCATGAAGCGAATGGGTCGTGAAGAGCCTAAGCACAAGATAGATTATCGAATTGGTGAAGTAGTTGGTATTACTGATGGTCCGTTTAAAGGTTTCGATGGGGCAATCAATGAAATTGACCCAACTAAAGGTAAGCTTAAAGTTTTAGTTAATATGTTTGGCCGAGAAACACCAGTTGAACTTGATAGCCTACAAGTAAAGAGAATGTAGAAAGAATAGGAGATATATATGGCTAAAACAATCAAAGCAAACTTGAAGATGAAGATTAAAGGCGGTCAAGCCAGTGCAGCTCCTCCTGTTGGAAGTATTTTGGGTCAATATGGTGTAAATATGATGGACTTTATTAATCCATTTAATGAAGCGACTAAAGATAAAATGGGCCAAAATCTAACAGTCCATATAACAGTATATGACGACCGAACAATGGACTGGCGAGTAGTTGGTGTACCAACGGATGATTTAATCGAGAAGAACTTGGCATCGACAAAGGTTCTGGTAAACCAAATAGCGAAAAAATATCTAAGAAGCTAAGCCAATCACAACTAACTGAAATAGCTGAGACTAAAGCTGGGGATATGAATACTGATGATATTGAATCGGTTAAGAAAATGGTAGCCGGTACAGCTCGTAGTATGGGCGTAGAAGTAGAAGATAATATTATGGCTGGCGAAACTGAACCATCAATGCACGAACCTTGGTTTGTTGGCGTGCCAGAAAGTATGATCCCACATATTATCGATCATACTGCAAGGACTAGCCCAGAGGATTTAGCTGATTTAGTTGATATGTCTATGCTTGATACTGCTACCGCTAGCGGGCTTAACAGGCATGCAATTGTTATGGGGTCAATAGTAAAAAAGGCACCAGATCTACCACCAGGTCTAATAGACGCATTGATACCTAATTGGTAGTTTTATATAAATAATTTGTGGGAGGTCTAATAAACCGTATGAACCACGAAAGGATATAACATGGCAGAAGCAAAGAAGAAAAAGGCGAACTAAGCCTAAGAAAACTAAAGCGACTAAAGAAGAACAAGCTAACGTAGTTAGAGGAAGTAATAGTAGAAGAGACCGAACAAGCTATCGAGCAACCTGACGAAGAGACAAAGAAAGGAAGATAAAGTAGCTAAGGCTGGTAAACGAAGTGCGAAGGCAATAGAAGCTGCCGAGGAAAAGGAAGCTAAAGAAGAGCGTAAGAAAAACGCTGAAACTGAAGAAGTTAAGGAAAAACCTAAAGTTGTACAGAAACCCGCGAAATCAATACTAGAACGAAAGGGCAAAAAATATAGGAAGTTAGCAGTTGAAATAGATAAATAAACTGTACAGCTAAAAGAAGCGCTAGGTCTAGCAGTAAAGACTAGTCCTTCTAAGTTTGACTCGACAGTTGAGCTTCACGTAAGACTAGGCGTAGATCCAAGACAGGCTGATCAAAATATACGAGATAATGTAACACTGCCTTCAGGTAGCGGAAAATCCATTGAGAGTTGCCGTATATGGCGAAGAGGATTCGGTTGTGGCTGCTAAAAAAGCAGGCGCTGAGATTGCACAAGGCGATGAACTACTGCAACAACTAGAAAAGGGAGTTACCGATTTTGATATTCTAATAACTACCCCCTCTCAAATGCAGAAGTTGAGTAAATATGCGCGTTTTCTAGGACCAAAGGCTTAATGCCAAACCCTAAGAACGGAACCGTTACTACTGACATATCAAAAGCTGTTAAAGAAGCTAAGGCCGGTAAGGTTGAGTATCGTATCGATAGCACTGGAATAATTCATTTAGGAATTGGTAAGGTTAGCTTCGGTGCTGATAAGTTAGTAGATAATGCACAGGTAGTTTTAGCTAGCATTAAAGCTAACAAACCTACCAGCCTTAAAGGTAATTATGTTGTTTCCGTGTTCTTAACTACTAGTATGGGTCCATCAATCTCAGTAGATAGAAACATATAGCTATACAGGGCGATTATCACATAACAGCAAGTAACTATTTGCTTAGATCGAATTCCTAATCCCCGGCCAAGCATAAGCTGTTTAGTACTAATATTTACTGTGTTGGATAAGTTCTTTAGCTAGCATAGCCATTAATTCATCCTGAACTGGAGCTAGAACGCCTTCCGTTAACCATTCAGCAAAATCTGGGTCTATCATTACCTTCGTGAGCAGCTATATGTATGGGCCTGCCAATATCATCTTTCGTACTTATTATTGTGGAAGTTCCGGAACCACGATCTCGCGCATTAAAGTTTACCTGCATAGTTAAATAAAAATTATTACCGGATACCATAGCCGTTCTTACTGTCGGGAAACCATATGCCGGTCTCTCTGAATCTATTTGATCTCCATGGAATATATGGTAAGTTACTACGAAGCATGGCAAAAAAACTATTTGCTGGGTTCTTCTTTCTACTTGCTCAATATATTCGGCTCTATCCCTGTCATTATATGTTTTAGGAGGACTTGGGGCTGTTAAATTAAGGCGGATCGAAGGCGTTACCCCAACAGTATTCTTTTGCTCATAATCTGGTACAAGAGATTCTCGGATACTCATAATTATATTATACAATCTTTACCCATCGGCATCAATAGCTCGGAACTCGGACTGGACGCCCAGCAAACTACTTCTTAGTATATTTATGAATCTTCATCGCAATATTCAAAGCATTAAGGGTTCTAGACAATCCACCTACGCCATTTTTATAGACTATGAAACGGTCACTCCAGTTAGGTTCATACTTTTCTTTAAATTATAAAGTCCACTAAAAGAGTAAAATCTATCGCCATTTGAATAGAGGAAACTAAGAGCATTATCAATAATTGTTCTGTTCTCTTCTTTTTTATCTAGGCCAACTAGTGGGCAAAGACCTAAATTGACTCTTTTAAAGCCATTTTATGGCATATTCAATAAAGTTCATCATTAACATAATCATTGCTGTTGCCCAGGGCATTTGTCGAGTGCCTTAACATATCAAAGTTAGCTTCGTCATCATCAAATGAAAGAATCTGATTAATAAAAGCTTGAATGGTTAGTGCTTCATCTCTTAATAACTAAAACGTTACATTGCTGAATGTAGGCGTTTGTAAAATAACCCATCATAAATGTTCGTTCGCTTCTGCCGGGTTGTTTTAACCAGTCATTGGAAATTTCTCTAAGTCTATCAATGACGCATCGTTATGTGGTGGCTTTAAAACCTCCCACGTATAATTTTTCTTTTTAAATTTATTATTAATATTTCTAAAGTATTTATTTTTAGCCACCAATTTATGAAATGTCCTGAATCAACTATGGCTTCCTCGCCTATTTTTTGACACATAAAAGCCCAGATCTTCATACAGGCCGATTAAAGTGTCCTTCGGTATGAACGAAACTCGGAAGCCAGTCATTGATTCGACAAAATTCTGAAAACTTGATTATCAAGCCTTAAACTCGGAAACAGCCCCGAATGGATCTCCAACGACTATTGCGATGCCTCTGTGGACCATAAAGGCCACTCCTGCCTTGCTCTTGGCATTGAAGTAGTAGTACTTATCGTGTGGCCAAACTTTAAAGAAATCTTCACTATTATTATGGCTGGAATTTAAAAGTTTAGTGGTCTTATTTCTATTCTCGGTTTGGTCTTCAAACCTCGCTCTTATTGGTTGAAATAGAGATAATAAAACATAGCCAATGGCAGCAAGGCTTATAACATTTAGTGAATCTAGAAAAATTCGGGCTCTCTTGGTGTAGGGGACTAAGTTGAGTATTGGTGGTTAATCCGAATTGGTCAACAGTTCTATGTATGGACTGACTTATACCGATCTCCATGATGAAAATCAGAGTGATCCATAAACTGAAAGCCAGCAATACCATAGCAAAGCGTGATTACTATAACTACAAAACTAATCCTAAGCGATACACCAAAGCTACGGACATCACTTCTAACGTTAAATGCTTTACGATTAAACATTAAGGCTAAGACAATAACTAACGGCAAGAAATATACTAATAGATTAAAAGTATGCCGTTATGATGCGTGCATAAATGCCGATAAATGATACAGCCTAAAGACTAAATAGAAAGCATAGACCAACAAAGTAAATATCCAGGCCGTATACTTACGACGCCATAATAAGTTGGACAAGTATATTAGCGTAATACCAACCAACAAATATATTTCAACGCTAAATACAGTTAGATCGAAAATTGTGTTTAATAAATTGCTGAATAAGGGTGTTAATTACTAAATAGTACACCGTTTATCAGCACGCCAAAGGCTACAATTTGAACTCCAAAATAACGAACACTTTTGTTCTGTTCTGCACTTTGTTTCATAAACTACCATAAGGTTTATCACTATTGTAAGAACTAATCATAGCAGGCACAAGTTATTTAAGGTCATTTAATATTCGTTTTATAAAGAAAATAGTTGTAGATTTGTGATTATGCTTGCATCACACATTTGACATTGCGTACACTATGGTACTAAAGAGAGGGTACATGGAGGGTACTAATCCGCAGGAATATTATAGCAATACAGAAATAGAAGAAGCAATATCCAATGGCCATATTATTATGTACTCCGTTTAATAACCTAAACATATTAGTCAAGCCAGTCTCGACGTAACTCTTGGTTATTATTTTTATCGGATTGAACAAATGAATGATCGACTGATTTATAATCCATTTGACAGAGAAGATGTTGAGCGATATTTTGATGGTCCATATAAAGCTATGCCACACGGCAAGTGGTGTAACCCTTAACGGCGTAAACCGCTTAAAGAATATCCCGCTAGACCATCCGGTAATATCCCTAAAGCCTGGTGAACGAATACTGGCTCATACCCATGAGTTCTTTGGCATAAAACCGCCAGGAGCATGCGAACTTAAGGCTAGATCAAGTTGGGCACGGAATGGTATTGCGGTATGTTTTGATGCTGGTTTTGTTGATCCAGGCTATATAAATAGATTAACTCTTGAAATATATAATCTTAATCACCGAGAAACAGTTGCTATCCAGTTGGAGAGCGAATAGCCCAAGCAGTTTTTCATCACACGGATGAAGTACGAGGAAATTATGGTAAAGGCCGAGACGGTGGTTTCAGCGGTAAATATCAGCAAGGTACTGATATCGAGATTATTATGAAGACATGGTCACCAGACATGATGCTGCCTAAAGCCCACCTGGACTAACGTACGCTGCCAGTTAAGATTGAGGGCATCTCATATGAGTAGAGGGTAAATATATCGTACTTGAAGGCCCGAAGGCGTCGGTAAAACTACTCAGATTGCCCTACTTGCCGAACATTAAAAGCTGCCGGCCTTCCTACAAGGATATTTAGAGAACCGGATAGCCAAAGTGATCTTAACCGCCAGAAATATTCGGATCAATGACGCAGGATCCGCGTTATCCAATGAATACGAGAACAGAAGTGCTTTTGTATAATGCGGCACGCTCACAATCGCTAGAAATTATTAAGAATGCCGTGTGAAGCTGGTGTTTATTGTGTTTGTGATCGCAATTATCTAACAACTTTGGCTATTCAGTATTATGGAAGAGGAGATGTACCGGATTATGACACCATTAATCAAATAATCAGTTTCGCAGTTGGTGGAATTGAGCCAGATCTCACTATGATATTGGATGCTCCGGTAGAGGTTCTTAGAGAACGGCACAATGTGCGTGATGGTGGTGAACGATTTGACAGATTAGATGTAGATTTTTTGGAACGAGTTAGGGCGGGTTATCTATGGGAGGCTAATGAGCGAAAATATCCAATAGTATTCTCGACTACGAGCTTAGAAAAGACGGCTGATGATATCTGGAATCTCGTTACCGCTGTAATTGCCAAGCGTGAACTAAGTAGTGCAGTTGCAGCTGAACCAGCTTCAATTAAGGAAATAATTAACGAAAAATTAAATACTGTTGACACTAATAAACTTGAAAAGGTAGCTGAGGGTAACTATTTGGAAGAAGTTGACGGCAACAAAGTCATTACCAAAGCAGGGCATGAGTACCTGTCAGATATAGTCACATCAACTACTGGAAACGTATATTCTTTTTCGGAGAAAATGAGTCCAATTACAATTTCAGCTGCAATGGCTAGGCTTAGTCGAAGGGGGGATGACTTAAGGGTGACTATACTTGATGAATTTACAGGTGCGGCCGGGCAAGACGAGAAATTACTTCAGAGAGTTATTACGGCTTTTGGTGACGATTCAGTCCAACAGTTAACTGGTCAACACGTAGTTGTCGAAGGCGCCAGTAACCTACTTACTAAGAAGCTAGAATGGGGGCGACTAGCGGCCTATCTGGAGCAGTCAACTAGGTATATTTTCTTTGATAAGAAAGATGGTGATGGTCATTATAAGTACTTCATACCTAAGAACTTAAATTCAAAAGTTAAGAAGATATACACAACCAAGCTTAATGAGATATTTAAGTTGTATTCTGAGATGGTGAACGAGCTTACAAAATACGTTCGTGCTACTTCGTCAGTTCCTGAGGCTGAACAGGACGGTGCTTGGCGAAGTGCTACTAAAGCCCAAGCCTGTGATGCAGTTCGTCCAGTACTACCGGTAGCTACTAAATCTACAGTTGGAATTTATGGTTCATCTCAGGCGATAGAGAGTCTGATAATGCACCTACAGAGTGATAATCTACTTGAATCCAAAGATACTGGTAATGACATGCTCGTGAACGTTAGAAAAGCTTCACCAGTATTTTATGAACGGGCTGATAAACCTGACCGAGGTGGTGCAATTATTGCTTATCGTATTAATACGGCAAGTAAGGTGAAGAAGTTGGCCAATGAGTTCTTGAAAGATAATTACGGCGTTACCAGCGAAGCGGTTACACTAACTGATTATTATCCCAAGAATGAACTAGATATTGTGCCAGATATGTTATATGAAAATAGCAGCTTACCGCTGGCTGAGATAAAAGAAGAAGTTAGTGCTTGGCCAATGAAGCGAAAAACCGAGGTGTTTGAAGCATATATGGGTGAGCGTCTAAATAGGAGGCATCGACCAGGCCGCGCCTTAGAAAAGGTACACTACTCTTGGGATCTGGTTTGTGATTACGGTATTTTTAGAGATCTGCAGCGACACCGAATGGTAGATAACCTGGTTTGGCAGGATCTGACCCCGAGATATGGTTATGACATACCAAAATTAATAGAAGATAGTGGCTTAATTGATAAGTTTCAGCAATGTTTCGATACCAGTTTGGATCTATACAGTGTTTTACAAGAAGCAGGTTACGTGGAAGAGGCACAATATGCCACTCTACTTGGCCACAAAATGAGATGGCAAGTAACCTATAACGCAAGAGAAGCTTTCCATCTTCATGAGCTTAGGACCAGCCCTCAAGGACACCCAGGCTATCGAAAGCTGGTCCAAGAAATGCACGAGAAGCTTAAAGAGGTTCATCCACTGCTAGGTAACGCTATGATATTTGTAAATCAGGGTGAAGATCCAGAACTCGCACGTCTTGCAGCAGAGAGATACACCCAACTAAAACTGTCTAAATTAGTTTAAATCTAACCAGTCTTTAGTTTTTGTAGTAAGTAGTTACGTTATTGAAGGTTCGTGACGATGTTTATGCTAAAATATATAGTATATATTCTTGGGGTAAAATACTTATGATATTAATAGGGAAAGTATTATTGGTTAGAGAAATTAGTTCTATCTTATGGCATACTTGATAAATCTAATAATAAAGAGAACAAACATAAAGCAAGCCGAACGCGGGTTTACTATAATTGAAATCTCGATTGTTCTTGCCGTGTCTGGGTTTTTGATTATTTATGCGATAAACTCTGTCTTTGGTAAACCTGCTAACGGTCGGTTTCATACCTCTACGAGTGACTTTCAAACTTCAATGGAACAGATTATAAATCAAACTACTAATGGGCAATATACGGGCGGTAATTATACGTGTATTCCTGTAAATGGGGGTGGGGCACCTCCAAATGTCAGCTCAGGTAGTGGCACTCAGGGTGCTAATAGTGGCTGTATATTCTTAGGCAATGTCATTCAATTTAATCCAAATGTTTCTGGTAAATCTAATACTGCCCAATATAGTGTTTACCCTGTAGCTGGTAATCAATATGATGGCACTAGTCCATCAGAAACCATAGCACAAGCATACCCAATTATGATAACCGTAAGTAACACTAGCCAAACACTATCTGTTGAGAACGGGCTTAAAGTTGTATCGGTCTACGCACAAACTAGTTCAACCGGGTCACATATTTCAACCACAGCGATTGGGATATTATCCGGTGATTCTGTCGGCAATTTATACACCTCAAATGCTAGCGGATCGCTAAACTCTGGATCAGAGCCTTCAAGTCTATATTATGATAGTAATAGCCCTGGCTCCCAATATACTACTGGTGTTGGCATTACAGCTGGTACATTAAATTCTGACGTCACTAATCTTAGTCATTTTGCGTATGCAGCTCAAGTAACTATCTGTATTGCGAATAATACTCAGTCGGCTTCGCTTCAAATTGGTGAAAACGGTGGGTTAAATGATACATTAAGGGTGTTTAAAGATACGACATGTCTATGAATAAATCAAAGAATAATTTTAAGGCTCAAAACGGTGACACTATAGTTGAAGTAATGATAAGCCTTGCCCTACTAAGCACTGCTTTTATTAGCTGTTACTCAATTTTCAATAAAAGCACCAGAAATCTTGAAGCAGCACAATTACGTTCCCAGGCAATCAAATTGGTCTCATCTCAAATTCAAGCACTTCGGTCGTACTACATTGCTAATAATGAAAGTACCCCAAACAATCTTTCCTGTTTTTTCCTACAATCACCCGCCTCGCCAACTCTAGTGGTATACACTATGTCCCCCTGTTATCTTAATAGTAGCGGGTATCAAGATACGACTAACACCACTCCAAAATACACAATAACGATCTCATCCAATAGCTCAACAGATCCATCTGATCCAACTTATACTGTAACAGCGACCTGGCCATATAGTAATTCTACTGGCCAAGTTAGCATGGAGTACCGCGTACAATGATGGTTCGTGGACACTTACTAAAGTTACACAGGTTGGAGTCGGGTTTTACATTCGTTGAATTGCTGATAGCGACTTCTGTATTTGCAATAGCCCTATTAACTATCACGCTTGGCGTAACAACCTTTTCAAAAAATTATTCAAATGCAGTAGTGAACTCATCAACACAAAACACCGTCCAAAATGTTACAAACAGTGTTGAAAAAGTTTTTCGATTAAGTAGCTTAAGTGGCCCAATTGTTCCAATAGCGCAAAATCTAGCTTCTATCCCTGCTACTCCCGCTGCACTTTGTATTGGTAACACCGAATATAATTATTGGCTAGGCTACGAACAGCCGACGCAAATAAGCGCAATCTCAAACTCAAATGCTTTATATCCATTTGCATTGTATGAAGAACCATTGCCGGCAGGAGGCTGTAACGCTTCATATACAGCTGGCGGCCAATCATTGCTCTCAGACAATGAGAGACTCTTAGCTTTTAGTATCCAGCAAATTAATGGCTCTGCTACTAATCAAACCGATTTATATTCAATTAATGTTATCGTAGCCTATACTGCTGGCGGAACAAATAATAATGGAAACAACTTACTTTGCTCTACATCTACTTCATCTGGTGGCTCTGGTGGTTGTGGTTCAGCAGCACAACCAATGACTATCCCACTACTTCTCGCTGCTAATCCATCTAGTATAATGTGTAAGAGTGGGCAAGAGAAGCAATTTTGTGACGTATCAGGATTACAAACAAATGTAGAAAACGAGTTATAGAAGATATGAAAATTTTATACAGATTACGATTTCAATCAAGCAACAACCAGTCTGGACAAGTATCCATTATTATCAGTATGGTACTGATAATAGTAATGTCCGTATTGACACTTGCAGTAAGCGAGACGAGCATTAGAGAAACAAAAAATGATACTAACACCCAACTGAGTAATCAAGCGAATTTTGCAGCTGAAGCTGGAGTTAATGATGCAATAAAAGCAATTCAGGCAAATGGCAGCCCTGGAATAACGTCAAGTTGTTCGCAAAATACTGGCGGGAATGGTTTAAATTTAAATGGCTCCCTAGATCCTTCGAAGAACATTGGCTATACTTGTTTAACCGTAAATCTTACACCCAGTACTTTAGTAAATGACGTTACGCGGACTGATTCGGTAGTAGATAACATCTCAACACCATCACCTCTCTCAAGCTTAACCTTTAAATGGAACTTCACCCCCACTACCAGCAATCCTTTAGTAGATTGTTCTATTACGCAGTTACAATTTGTGCCGCTTGCTGCTTGGGATTGCCCATCTCCGTTACTAAGGGTTGATATATATAATGGCAGCCTTAATACGTCACCAAAAACTTCCGAAGATTTGCAAGCAGATACTGATTCATTCTATATTTTCCCTGTCGATTCCACAAACTCTCCAGGCCCTACGGTTTCTTATACAACTGGATTCCCAGCAGAACCGCAAGTTCTATATGCTTCTTGTTCGGCAGCTACGAACCAGTGTTCACAGACTATAAATTTTAGTACCACCCCAACAAATTATGAACTTCAGACTGGTGCTGTCCGAATGACTAGTATCTATAGCGATGCTGGAAATGTTACTGTCTCATCTGGAGGCAGTAATGTTGTTTTCCAAGACTCACAAGCTGAGATAGACTCGACTGGTGTAGATCAAAATGAGGCTCAAAGAATCGATGTTCGTGTACCATTAACTACTACTAATACTAGTACAACCGCACCGAATTATGCTGCAGTAGCAAACTATGAATTATGTAAGAGGTATGCATTAAGTGGCACGCTCGCGACTACTTACCCTTCGCCCTGGGAAGGAGTAGCGGCCGATATAGCCAATTTTATGGGTACCTGGGGTGAAGGCAGTGGCGGAAATAATGGTCCGCTTTGCGGTGGGGCCCTCAAGCCAGCTATTTATCTTTATCCTACACACAGTGAGCTGGTTAATGTAAAAGTATCCTATCCTACTGGACTTAAAACTACTATACCGAGCTACAATCCAACAAGTGGCTGGAATGTTGAGGCACAACCAAATGGAAACCTAACAAACACGGCTGATGGTAAAAGCTATCCTTACCTATACTGGGAAGGAAATACCGATTCATTTAACTTCAATATGAGTCAAGGCTTTGTTGTGCCCGGCAAGGATACCGCGGCGTTCCTGTCCCGTGAACTAGCGATCATAGGTCTAAATAAAAATGAAATTTCTGGGTTCTTACAATATTGGGTGCCTAAGATGCAAAACAATCCATATTCGCTTATACACTTTGCGGGAAGCGACTATACTAAGATGGCGCCATTAAATATTACACCTAAGCCAAATGCAGTATTACGGGTATTTATGGCCGAAGAATCTATTCCACAACCGGTTAAGGTAACTCCGCAGCATTTCAATACATTCAAAAGATCTGGATTTACCGTTGTTGAATGGGGTGGAAGCGTACTTAACTAAATAGAATGCAAAGTATTCTTACATAATCAATTACTAGCTAACACTTGGGCAGATTACATATTTTATTGCCACAGACTACATGTAGGAAATTTATTTCTATGTCCCGTCTAAAACAGAGCATTAGATTAATTCATCTTGGGATATGCTTATTAATTAGGCTACAAGCCTAGTCTTATTGCATTTATAGGACAGGCGGCAATGATACTTCAGCGGAATAGCTATTTTGAATACAGCTTGCTGAACACCCCGAAGAACTAGCATCGGGGATCCATAATTCTGGAGTATATTGGAAAACCTCAGCAGCATTACTCTCGTTTGTTATCTTACCAAGGGATGGGCTATTGGGATTTTGATCTGTAAGACTCATGCTATTTAGGTTACCATATGAGCGTGAAAGTGAGTAATAACCTGCTTCAGCCGATCCATAGATACGAAGTTGTTTATCGCAATTTGCGTAATCATCTCGAGGTTCTATATAGTCAGGAAGTGAAGGCAAACCATTACTCGTTACGAGTTGCGCACACGACCATATCATACCTGTTTCGTCCTTAGAATATGGGTTTGGAATAGCCGACTGCACGGTATAGAATCCGTGTATTTCACTAACACCTCCATCCACAAATATCGAACCAGCAGCGGTATAACCAGCCTTGAACCCATCGGCTGTCTCATAATTAGCCCCACTTAGCCAGCCGTTGTCGCCCTCTACGCTGAGCTGAAATTGTGGAATATTTCCCGAAGTGTTAGAAACGGTGCCACAAGGTTGGCCAGGATAACAATAAGTTATATTGCTATCAATGTATGCGTTGCCGTAGATGGATAAGGTTATTGACTTAGTAAGAGGTGAGGACGCTTTAATTATGAGCGATTCGCTGTTTCCAGCAGACCCAAGCGAATAATTGCCTGCCGCAAGCGTTGATAGGTCTATTGAATAAATATGCGTAGTGCCAGAAACAGGTGTATTAAGGTTGTTGCCAGTACCAACGGTTTTTAGATTAGGATTAGTCGTAAGGTCAGTATGCGAACTCTTAATATTATTACCGTAAGCGTCTGGAACACAGAGAAGTGCAGTGCCGTTACCATATGGCTTACTAGAGCTAGGTGGATTAGTTCCTCCAGATTTGTTACCATTTCCAAAGTCGCCACCGTAAGCATTAAAATTGCTAGTGTAAGAGGGATATTGACCCAGAGCATAAGTACTATAAGGGGTAACATTGGCAGGATAGTTAAGATGCTCAGAGTAACTTGAAGTCGACGTGTTTGATTGGCCCGTATAATAAGTATTATAGTATTGAAAAGTATTGGCAAAGCCTAGATATGACGGACTTATAGCCTGTTTATTAGAGTCAGTGTACTGATAGGTTGAGAGGTTTGTAGTAAATGGTGCGTTGGAATCTACGTCCGATGCCATTTCTTGGGCGGTGTCACTTACAATGTTAGCTCCCTGAACAGCTCCTCCATAAAAACCACTTTTAACGCCGAATATTCCAGTCAGATCATTATTATTCCATGACCCATATGCAAAATCTCCGGGTTGATTATCACAATTTCCTACTCCGTCATCAAAGTCAGCCGAACCATAAACATCACCGCCCTGAACAACAAAATAAGGAAGCTGACATGGAGAAATTGCTCCATTTCCACATGCTGAATATGGGGTGGTGTAAGCACTTACTGGGCCTAAATTAAAAATGAAGCAAGACATTAGTAGCAAAATCAAAGAAAATATAGTCGAAAAGTTAGTTGAAAGTCTGGAATTTTTTGTTTGATTTATCTTTTGATTGCTAAATAGGTCTATCATAGTGTATTTATTGTTTGAATTTAACATTAGTTTTACTCAAGCCGTGCACAATCCTACCTGTTACCTAAACATTATACTACTTATTAATGCTCGTGATAATAGCATAGCCATCATGACCTAAGGTATCGTAGACTCTATAAACATTTATTAGGAGAATTATAACTACATTTAGCAAGGTCTAATGTTATGGATGGGTACAGATTATTGACGGAGTTACCAAGATAAGTTATACTTTGAAAGTTATTTACCAAAGAAAGTAGCTGTTTCACAACAACTTAATTTGCTACCTAGGTGAAAATCTCAATTCAAATGAGTCTTTCGCTTTGGAAATACCAAAGTTTTTTAATTTTAGAGGTGTGTTATATGGCATTACTTAAAGAGAAGAAGAATCAGATTGTCGACGAACTTAGTCGTGCAATCCTAGATTCTAAAATGACAGTCATTGCTGAGTACCAAGGTACTCCAGTGAAAGCTCTTCAAACTCTGCGTAGAGAAGCTAGAGATAGTGGAACTACTGTTAAAGTTATAAAGAACCGTCTAGTCATAAAGGCGTTGCAGGCAAATCCAGATTTCAAGGATATTGATACCAAATTTATGAATGGAATGCTTCTTTATGTATTTAATAACGATGATGAAGTAGCTGGCGCTCAAGCAATTGCAAAGTTTGCCAAGACTCAACCTACACTAAAGATCATTGGTGCAATTACAAACACCGGTGAGTTTATTGGTGAGGCTGATGCAAATGCAATATCTATACTGCCAACCAAGGAACAATTACGGGGTCAATTAGTTGGCGTCCTATCAGCTCCATTAACCGGTTTTGTGGGAGTCATGTCAGGCAATATTCGAAGTATATTTAACGTTCTTAACGCAAGAGCAGATAGTATTAGTTAATTTTTTAATAATTTAGTCGTTTAAGAAGGAGATTTTAAAATGGCAGACGAAGATAAGAAGAAAGTAGAAGTTCCTAAGGAATTCGAAAAACTAGTAGAATTACTAGATAAGATGAGTGCTCTAGAAATTAGCAAATTTGTTAGTTTTCTAGAAGAGTACTGGAACGTAAGTGCTGCTGCACCAGCAGTAGCAGTAGCTGCAGCACCTGGTGGCGGTGACGCTGCACCAGCAGCCGAGGAAAAGTCAGAATTTGATGTAATACTCAAAGATGCTGGCGCTCAAAAGGTAGCTGTTATTAAAGCAGTAAAAGACATCACTCAGCTTGGTCTTGGTGAAGCTAAAGCTCTAGTTGATGGAGCACCAAGTACAATCTTAGAAAAAGCTAAGACTGAAGACGCAAACACTGCCAAGAAGACCTTGGAAGATGCTGGCGCAACTGTAGAACTAGCCTAACTTTCGACCCCTCTTAATTAGCAGTATTAACGGTTTGTGGATAAACAGTTATCCACAAACTAGTGTTGATATTTTGACTTAATATTTGCTTCATGATACGGTTGAGGCAGAAAGTGTACTAAATAAACACTTATCGGTGAGAAATAGAGACAAAATATGGCGGATATACCAGATAAACAAATAAAGCGACTACGCGCTTTAATAGCCGAGGCAGAAACAAGTTTAGCGGCAGCCAAAGAACTTCTTGTAAGTTTAGTTGGTGATGATAAAGATGTTGCCGCAATTTCGACTGACGAACCATTAGGCAAGATTATTGAAGGTGTCTTCGATGGTCAAAACATGATTGGTTCAGATGGCAAAACATATCCGGTACCTGCTAACTACGCATCTAAGTCAAAGCTCGTCCAAGGTGACATCCTAAAGCTTACTATTGCTGATGATGGTGCATTTATGTACAAGCAGATTGGTCCTATTCCAAGAAAACAAGTTGTCGGCGCTCTTCGACTAGAGAATGGACACTACTTCGTCGATGTTGGTGACAAAGCTTACAGAGTCCTACTTGCAAGTGTTACTTACTTTAAGGCTAAGCCTGGTGATCAGGTTAGCGTGAACATCCCTGAAGACCCTTCAGCAAACACTGAATGGGCTGCACTAGAAGCTGCTCTATAAACACAAATTAGGTATTATCACAACAGACTGCTCTAGCCAAAAGAGTTATAATATTGTCATACATGGGGCAAGCTTTATATAGAAAATATCGACCTAAGAAGTTGACCGATATTGTCGGTCAAGAGCATATAACGCTCACTCTTTCTAATGCACTGACCAGCGATCGGATTAGTCATGCCTATCTGTTTACCGGACCGCGTGGTGTCGGCAAGACATCCGTAGCAAGAATACTTGCACATGAGATAAATGGCTTTGATTATTCAGAGGACAACTCCTATATTGATATTATCGAAATTGATGCGGCAAGTAATCGAAGAATTGACGAGATTAGGCAACTTCGCGACAGGGTTAATACTGCTCCGTCTAGGGGTAAATATAAGGTCTATATAATAGATGAAGTTCATATGTTAACTCGTGAAGCATTCAATGCTTTACTTAAAACACTTGAAGAACCGCCAGCTCACGCTGTATTTATTCTTGCGACCACTGAGGCTCATAAAGTCCCCGAAACTATTGTCAGTCGAACTCAACAATTTAATTTTAGGCCAATATCCCCATCACAAATCTTGTCTCAGTTAAAATCTATATCAAAAAAAGAGAAAATTGACATTGAGGACGGCGCATTATCAATGATAGCCGAACACGTTGATGGGAGTGACAGAGACGGCCTAAGCCTACTTGATCAGGTGAGTAGCGTAAAGGGTAAGATAACCGAGGAAGACTTAAGAGAGCTACTTGGTATGGCTCCAGCTAAGTTGATTAACGAACTAGTTATATCTATAGAGTCCGGTTCGCTAACATCTCTAGTATCAACTCTCAAACAAGTTGATGATAATGGCTATAACATAACGGTTGTTTGCAAACAGTTAATTGATCGACTTAAAGAAATGTTTTTAAACAATGAGAGCAAGCTTGACCCAGAATCACTGCTAAGTCTAATTAAGCAAGTCGTTGATGTGCCCTCTAGCGTTGACTCATCTACCCTACTAGAAATCATCTTACTAGAAGCAACCCTAAAACAGGTTGATCCAACACTCAGCGTTAAGCCAATCACTAATTTATCTGAGGATGCGAAGATTGAGATAACCGAAAAGGTAGTAGAAGAAACAATCAAGGAAGAAATAAAAGAAAACCCAATTACTGAGGTTAGTGAAGACAAGCCCAAGCCAGCTAGGTCAAAAAATAAACCATTTGATGAAAAAGTTTGGCAAGAAGTACTAAATGTAGTGAAGAAAAAATATAATACCTTGTACGGAATACTCAGGATGGCTGTGCCGTCAATTAATGATGACGAGTTAGTCCTAACAACTAGGTTTGAGTTTCATAAAAAACTCCTTAGTGATACTAAAAACCAAGATCTTATCTTAAGCATTATTGAAGAGTTAACGGGCAAACATATAAAAATTAAAGCTGCTGTGGATAAAGAAATTGAGCCACCAGCGAGCAGCGAAGCATTGGTGGGGATAAGTGAATCGATTACGACCATAAACGATATATTTGGAACCTCTGAGGTGGTAGAGTAAGTCCATGGATCCTATCCCAAATAAAACCATTCCGCCACAAAGTACGGACGCTGAAGCATCGCTTCTAGGCGCTATTTTAATAGATAGCGACGCGATAGTTAAGGTTGCCGATATAGTCACCTATGATGACTTTTATGACGAGAAACATCGACGAATATTTGAGGCAATAGTCAGTCTATATGAGCAACACAGTCCAATTGATGTTCTAACTCTCTCTAACAAGTTAACCGAGATGGGATTTATCGAATTTGTCGGCGGAGCTTCATACCTAACAGAGCTAACTAACTATGTTCCAACAGCCTCTCATGTTAATCAATATGCTGATATAGTCGCGCAAAAGGCACTAAGACGACGGCTTATTAAGGCTTCTCAGGAAATTGTAGGACTGGGTTTTGACGAAACGATTGGTTTGCAGGGTTTAATTGAGAATGCTGAGATCAAGATATTTGATGTATCACAAAAACATGTAAAACAAGACGTTACTAGCTTAGAGAACATTTTAACTGAGAGTTTCGATAGATTAGATGAACTTCATAAGGATAAAGGTAAGCTTCGAGGCGTACCAACTGGTTATGCGGATCTAGATTCAAAACTAGCCGGTTTTCAAAATTCTGATTTGATTGTGCTTGCAGCTCGCCCTTCAATGGGTAAAACTGCCTTAGCTTTGAATTTGGCTCACAATATTGCGCTTGATTCAAAGGTTCCAGTACTTATATTTAGCTTAGAAATGAGCAAAGAGCAGCTGGTTGATCGAATGCTTGCTATGACATCTGGAGTTGATGCTTGGGCACTTAGAACCGGTAACTTAACTGATAGAGACTTTGAAAAAATTGGTCACGCTATGGGTACGCTTAGTGAGGCTGAAATATTTATCGATGACACACCAAGCATCACTGTTAGTGAGCTTCGTACTAAAGCGAGAAGACAGGCCCATACTAAAAAGGTCGGACTTATTATTGTTGACTACCTCCAGCTTATGAGTGGAACACAGCGCCCTGGTGGAGGTGAGGGAAATCGAGTACAGGAGATTTCTGAAATATCTAGAGGCCTAAAAGGTGTTGCCAGGGAGCTTAACGTACCAGTACTAGCCCTAAGTCAGCTAAGTCGATCGGTCGAGAGTCGTAGCCCACAAATACCGCAGCTAGCTGATCTTAGAGAGTCTGGATCGATTGAACAGGATAGTGACGTAGTTGCATTCATTTACAGGGAAGATTACTACAACCAGGAGACTGACCGTAAAAACATCGCTGACATATTAATCAAGAAGCATCGTAACGGACCAGTTGGCAATATTGAACTTTACTTTGACAGGGATAAGCAAAAATTTAGAAGTGTTGATACTAAACACTCCAATAATGCTTTTGAGTAAGTCTAAAGTGCTACTCTAATGCTATAATTCCTAGTAATAATGGGTAAAGTATCTTCTTGGGTAAAGGAAAATTGGGCTTTTGATTTATCTGTGATATTTGCATTGGCCGCACTGGCTTGCTTTATCTGGTATAGAATTGTATCAATTCCAGGTGGCTATAGTGCCTCAGAGTGGCATATCCACAATAATTTGATTGCAAAGTCATACACTTTTTCATATTTATGGAATCATCTAGTGTTTGCGCCATATTATCTGGTCATGATGATTCCGCAGTACTTGCATCGTTACGGCCTTTTCTCAATTAGAAGTGTTGGTGCATCTGTCGGATTTTTTAGCGCTGTTATTTTCTTTTACGTTTGTTGGCGATGGTGGGGCAGCTTAATAGCTACGCTTGGAACACTTCTATTTATATCTAGTTTTTGGTTCCTACAACTGTCAAGAAACAGTGGCCCGATCATATTAGACGTACTAGCAGCAATGATTATTATTTTGCTTGGATTTGTCGTTAGAAATAAGAAAAGACATGATACTAAAACCTTACTTTCTGCCCTGCTTGCCATAGTGCTTCTATATATTCCTGGAATAGTATGGTTTGTTATAATAGCCTTAATACTTCAACGCAAATTAGTTGCTGAGGAATTTAAAAAACTTCCAACTCAGGTAAAGTTTATAATCCCCTTAGCAGGTATAATTTTTATCTTCCCTTTAATTCATATAGGTGTAACGAATTTCTCTGAGTTTAAGACAATTCTTGGGCTGCCTCAGATGTTTTCACTTAAAGTAATAGCTAAAAACCTGTATGAATGGCCTTTGATAATATTTGTAAGAAATAATAATCTAAATGGATTTTCAATTGGCCACCTACCTATGCTTAGTATTTTTATTGATGTAATGTTTGTTCTGGGTCTCTACTGGATCTGGCTAAAGCGTAAGTTAGATCGATTTTATTTACTAGGAGCTACTATTATTATTTCGTGGATTCTTTATGCGTTAGGTGGCCCAGTATCTGTCTATTTGGCACTCCCTTTTATAATGTGTATTGCTGTAACAGGTCTAGCCTTTATGCTTGGGCAATGGTTTACTATATTTCCTAGAAACCCAGTTGCAAGAACTACTGGCATGTTAATACTAGTAATAGCTGTTGCGGTGGTGTGCTGGTTCAATATAAATCAATACTTTATTGCATGGCCACATAGTATTAATACAATATCGATTTACTCTACGCATAAGGGATAATCTGATAAAATATAAGTACAAGTAAGGAAGGAGCAAACTATGAGCCGAGTTGATCAGGCAAAGATGCTAATGAAAGCAAAGAAACTTCAGAAAGAGTTAAAGAATGCTCTTATCACTGTTGAAAAGGGTGATGGTGCGGTAAAAGTTGAAATTACGGGTGAACAAAAAATCAAAAAGATCAGCATCGATCCTGAATATGTCGATTTAGATGATATATCAGAGTTAGAACGTTGGGTCGAGGATGCTGTTAAAGAAGCAATCCAAGAGAGCCAAAGGCTCGCACAAGAGAAAATGCAGCCTATGATGGGCGTCCTTAGCCAATTGGGGATGTAGCCTAAATGACAGTTGGGAACTAGCCGTGCAGATACTGCCACCTGCACTACAGTCAGTTATTGATGCCCTGGGTAATTTACCTGGGGTTGGTTCAAGAACGGCCGAAAGATATGCATACTACCTGCTAAGGTCAGATTATGGTAACTCGAAGAAGCTGGCTACCGCATTAGAGAACTTGCATGATGGTATAGATTTCTGTGAAGTAACCTTTGCACTAATCCCTGCTGGCACTAAGCTGTCGGAACTATATACAGACCCAAGTAGAGACAAAACGATTGTTGCGGTTGTTGCTGAACCATTTGACATAGTTGCATTAGAGAAAACCGGTCAGTTTAGGGGAACTTATCACGTACTCGGAGGTTTAATATCACCGATTGATGGCATTAATCCAGAGCAACTCCATATAGCTGAGCTTATTAAGCGAATTGATAAGGATAAGGTAAAAGAAATTATCTTAGCAACTAATGCCAGCGTTGAGGGTGAATCAACCGCACTTTACTTGCAACAAGAAATTGGTGATCGAAAAGTAAAAATAACTAGACTTGCGAGAGGCTTATCTGTAGGAGTTGATCTCGAATATGCTGACCAGATTACACTTAGTCGTGCGCTTGAAGACAGGACAAGTGTGTGACATACGAAGAATCAGGTAAAATAGGCGAGCTTATAGATGGTGCAAACAGGATATTAGTACTTCAGGCTGACAATCCAGACGGGGACAGTCTAGGCAGCGCTCTGGCGCTAGAGCAGATATTAGGTGATCTTGGCAAAGATCCAATTCTCTACTGTGGAGTTGATATCCCGGAATATCTTAAATATATGCCAGGCTGGGATAGGGTTGAAAAGACTGTCGATGGTGAATTCGATCTTAGCATCATTGTTGATACTAGCAGTATCGGGCTATTCGATACTATGGAAAAATCAGACCTTCAAAGTAGGCTATCTAAAAAACCTTGCATAGTGCTCGATCATCATATTGTCGAGAATTCAGTTCCTTTCGCGACCGTAGTCTGTAATAAGGATGCTGTTTCGACGGGCGAAGTTATTTATGAGATAGCTATGGATTTAAATTGGCCCCTAAATAAAGAGGCAAAAGACCGAATTGCTAGCTCTATTATGTCCGATAGTTTAGGTTTAACCTCCGGTGGTACTAAACCCAGAAGCATACATATTATTGGTGAGCTTGTGGAGGCTGGTGTTAGCCTTGCGGGACTAGAAAATGAACGACGCTTGCTTATGAAAAAGAGCCCAGAATTAGTTAAATATAAGGGAGAACTTCTACAGCGTATAGAGTATTATGATAATAATAAGATAGCAGTCGTTACTATTCCCTGGGAAGAAATTGAAAAGTATTCACACGCCTACAACCCATCAATGCTAGTAATCGATGACATGAGGCTGACCGAGAATACGGAAATTGCTATAGCTTTTAAGGTTTATAATCATGGTCGAATAACTGCAAAAATTCGGAGTAACCATGGGTCTGGTGTTGCCAAACAGTTGGCTGAACATTTTGGCGGCGGTGGGCATCCTTACGCTAGTGGATTTAGGATCGAGGGTGAATCAAATAGATCATATGACGAAATTAAAGCTGAATGCATTAAAATAGCTACAGAACTCTTAGAAAATAATAAGTAAGTTATGCTAAAACTATACAATTCACTGAGTCGTAATATAGAAGACTTTAACCCTCTGACTGAGGAAGTAAAAGTGTATTCATGTGGACCTACGGTTTACGACAATATACATATTGGTAACCTAAGCTCTTTTATTTATGCTGATTTACTTGCAAGAGTTTTGGAATTAGACGGGCTTAAGATAAAACATGTTATGAATATCACTGACGTTGACGACAAAACTATCGCTAGAAGCCAAGAGCGATTTCCAGAAGATGCGCCTGAAGTTGCACTGGGTAAATTAACTAGTCAGTACGAGGGCTCATTCAAAGATGATATTTCGTCAGTGGGTAATAGGCTAGATAAACTAACATTTATAAAGGCCACAGAGTCAATTGAGCTGATGCAGAGACTTATTAGTGAGCTCCTTAAGAATGGTTTTGCATATATTGCCGACGATGGAATCTATTTCTCTATAGAGGCATATCAAAAAAATGGGAAAAAGTATGGCCAGTTATTAGAGCTGGACACTGCAAACACATCAAAAGCACGAATAAATAATGACGAATATGACAAACAGTCAACCCATGACTTCGTTTTATGGAAATTAATGAGATCTGATGAACCGTCATGGCCGTTCGAAATTGATGGAAAGGATTATTCGGGAAGGCCCGGTTGGCATATAGAATGCTCGGCAATGAGCACAAATCTACTTGGTCAACCTTTTGACATTCACACTGGTGGAATTGATTTAATATTCCCTCACCACGAAAATGAAATTGCCCAAAGTACTGCTGGCAAAGAGAACCCAACTTATTCTAGATGTTTCTTCCATAACGAACACTTACTAATAGATAAAAGAAAAATGAGTAAATCGCTTAATAATGTATTTAGCCTAGAAGATGTAAAGCAAAAAAACCTGGACCCTCTGGCTTTTAGGCTACTAATTTTGCAAAGTCACTACAGGAGCCAAGCAAACTTTAGTTGGGAAATCCTTAAAGCTGCTAATAATCGTTTGATAGACTTAAGAAATTTCGCGGTACTTAGATATCAGCTACTTGATCATTCAGATTTAAATGTTGACTTCTCTCGTTACATCAAAGAAATTACTGATGCAGCTAGTAATGACTTAAACATACCTGCTACTTTGGCAATTCTAAGTAATTTGCAAAATGTTGCACAGACAATGCTTGTAGGCAAATCGGAATCCGTTAAGTTTTATGATTTTCTAGAATTTATAGATAATCTTCTTGGCTTTAATCTACTCGAAATTAAAGATATTAATGACGAACAAAAGGCATTGCTAGACAAAAGACAACAAGCTAGAGATGATCAAAACTGGTCTCTAAGCGATGATATTAGAGATAAGCTTTTGAAAGATGGCATTACCGTTAGAGACTCCAAGCAAGGACAAGTTTGGGGAAGAATTTAGTCAGCTAGAAGTTTTCTTTGTGAAAGGTATTCTTTAAGGGCAACTTTTAGGCATCCAGCAATAGGAATTGCAACAAATGCGCCTAGTATACCTGCAGCACTAATGCCAATAAGAGCAGCTATTAATACTAACATTGGTGACAGTTCATTATATTTAGATTGTACATACGGCTGTATCGTTATGCTGGCTAGTTCCATATAAACTAGCAAAATTATTCCCATTACTAGTGCAAGTGGCCAAGAAACGAACAAACAAGCCACTACTACTATTGCCCCACCTATTATATGCCCAATCATAGGTATTAATGCGGTTAGGATCATAAGGGCTGAAAGTGCAACTACATTAATGTTAACATTTAGGATATTTGTAACAATTTCAAGAGAAACAAGTGTTACCACTCCAGCCAATAAGGCTAAAAGTAATTGACCGTTCACATAACCCGTAACTATTCGGTACATTTTTTTGGCTAATGCTGCATGCCAGTCATGTTTTTTAAACCTCAATCGATCGTAGGTCTTAATCCATGTTGGGCCCTCGACTATCATCATAAACGTAAGTACCAAAACGATTAGTGTATCTGCTATAATCTGTCCAATTTTTGTTGCAGTAGAAAGTACTGGGGTTGCTAAGTCCTGCGTATGGTGACTAACTTCATTATTTAAATTGTTAACTTGATCCGTAAGATTATATGTCTTAACAAACCTTCCAGCCGCGGAATCCGGGTTCTTTAAAGAATTAATATTTGCGGGTAGGTTACCAATAAAGGTTCTTGTTTGTGAATATAGCGGAGGCACTATTAGGGCTAGAAAACCAGCAAGTATAATCACAACCATTAAGTAGGCTATAAGAGTAGCTGCTGCTCGACTTTTTAATTTCAAACTTCTAGCAAACATTGATACAGCAGGGTTTAGGGCAATACCTAAGAAAAAAGAAAGAAAAACAAGTTCAAGAATATGATCTACTTTAACAATAAATTTAAGAGCAATTAGAGAAAGCAATATTATTACTATGACTCTAACGATTGTTCGGTTAGTTAGAACAACCTTAATTGTCTGTTTATCATTATCCATACAGATATTATCTAGATAAAATGAAAGATTTGCAATCAGATAAGCATAATCTAAGCTTTATTTCCGTTTGTTAAGTCTATTAAATAACTGTTTTAATTTGTAAGGCACGGCTTGTGCCATATATTCTGGTGTCATAGCGTTATTTTCTACTTTGTGAGTAGTTTTCTTCAACTTAATTTCATGATATTTATAATAAATAGATTCCAAGTGTGATTTTACTATTTCTGAATCGAGATATTCATCATATTTACCAACGAGTGACCAAACTGGAAGATCGATTGATTCTTCGGCTAGGTTTAATTTTAATATTTCGCCCAGTATAAACATGTGGGTACGACTATCGTTCTTTTTTTGTATCTTGTAGTCTTCTTTAATAATCTTTGAGCGTTCTCTGGGAGAAATAGACTTATCAATTTTCCTGCGTCTTTCATAAGTTTTCTTAAAGATAAAGTCTTCAAACATAATACCTCGATATGCTTTTGACGTAGAATGGTAACTAAACAACTTTGAATATAGCCTTATATTTTTACGCTGCATGCTCGTTAGCTTAAGGTCATTCCTATGAGTAAATCCAGATAAGTTAATTACTAATTCTACTTTTTTAGTTAATTCTGGATACTTCTGAAGCATACGCGTCACAACGACAAAGCCGAATGACATTCCAATAATCACAATCTTTTTCCTACTGAACCTAAGCTTAATAAAAGCAGCCAGATAGTCTGCGTAATTTTCGATTGTTGGAGTATCGTTTATTTTATAAAAACTTTGCATCCCTCCCATGCCTGGTAAGTCCGGCATAGTAACATTTCCGTAATTCCTCAGTTCTTGTAATAAATTAGTCCATTTTTCAATTGTAGATTTTTGCCCGTAAATTACTAAAAAATCAATTTTAGAAGTCTGTTTTAGTTTAGGCATATTTAACATACGCCCTTTAAGTTTGTTCATATATATAGGCGTAATATATTTTCGAATAGTGTGAGGCTTCGAAGTTGGCATTTCGTTATATTGAACTTTAGAAGATAAAACACCTATAGGCAAGCATAAGTAATTATATTTTTACTAGATAAGTACCATTTGCTTATGTATAATCCGATTAGTCATGGGAAGTCGTCTAGTGGTAGGACACCGGGTTTTGGTCCCGGCAACAGGGGTTCGAGTCCCTTCTTCCCAGCCAAGCATAAGCAGTTTGACATTTGTAAATATTATTGAGTAGTGTGATATAACATATCTATGACAAAACCCGAAGAACCACAATTAAGTTTTTATGTTGAAACTATCCAAAATATACATCTTTCTGATGGAACCGAAAAGTTAGCTACAGTGAAAGTAGATTCATCAACCGTAGCCATGCCTGAAGATTACATAGATCAAAGCAGACAACAATTACTAGTTGACACAGCGATTTATCGACAAGATGAGAATCTTAGAAGCGTACGATCAAGGGCACTTACGGTAGCAGGAGGCTTGCTGGGAAGTAGTGCAATTGCTAGTGCTATTCTTGCATCCGAAGCCTTTGAAAGTAGTTCTCCCTGGGCTAAAGCAGGTTGGGCTGCTGGTGCATTTGTTTTTAGTGTAACTGGTCTTGGAGGGGGTCTAATGCTTAGGGATACATTGAGAAATGATACTGGTGAGATCGTACCACTAGTTAAAAGGCTAGATGGACTCCGGGAACTACAATCCACTTTAGAGCCAGTAACGGTTACAGATCCTTCATAATTCTAAGGTTCGAAATTCAACCTCGATTACCAGCCATAATAACTTTGATTCGCCAATGCTTGTGTGGCAACTTCTATTAACTTAGAATAAAAATGAATAAGGAGAATTCATATGGCTGATGAAACATTAACTCACGATTTCGATATAGCAGTATTAGATGGTGATGGTACTGGGAGCATAGATTATTACACGGATCGTCAGGCAAGAATTCAATCTGGTGAACCTACTTGGGTTAGACGCAGTTTTGACGATGATCCCGAAGCAGCCCTAACGTACGACTTCTTTAAAGATGGTCAATTAGTAGGGTCAGTTAGCCATTTAGGATGGCCATATCCTGAAAATCATGTCCAATTACTTAGAGATGATGTCACTGCAAATATTGGAAGCCTGCACGAAGCAGTTACCCTGGTTGAGTTAAGTTCTAGCTAGTTAATGTAAAATCATCACTGAGACACTAAAAGGTTCGGAACTCGGTCTGGATGCTGAATTGACAAATGCAATCATTTACAAATTAATACCTCTGTTGTTTACTCTAAAAAAGTGTTATGAAATATATAAAGTCCTTGTATTGATCGGACTTTCCATAATGTCTAAGTAGCAGCCTGCTCGATTCGTTTGGCTAATCTGGATAAATGCTGGTCAAGTTGCGAGCAACCTAATATACAAATTGCGAGCAGTATATATAGTGGCGCAGCATTTGGATCAGTGGCAAGTCCGGTAAAGTAAGTTCCAAGACTTTGACCTATAACCCAAAAAGCTAATAACACGACAATTCCTATGCCAATCGCTATTTTCCGACCTATATTTGGTAGAAAAACGCCGAGACCTATTGCAAGTTGAATTAAAGCTAGTAGTAGAATAAACCAATAACCAGAAGAACCAGAGCCACTATGCATTTGTGCCATTTGGGTTGCTGTCATATGCATACCTGCCATAGACGATGAAGAAGTAGAGCCAAAGCCAGCAACCCAATTAGCTGTATGGTTGTCTAGTGAAGCCATCCAGCCCGGTGCTCCGTCTGCCATGCCTGAGATCATACCACTAACATCGGAGACTGTATTCTGACCGGGAAGTAGCTGATAAATTGCACCTCCAACCCAAAGTGCTGCCCAGACTAAAGCTAACCAGTAAGCCGGGTGTTTTGCTTCCTCTTTGTTCTTTTTGTTGACTTTTATTGGCATTACACCCAGAGCTATTATTGCGTAGAGTAGTGCTGCACCCGGAGCTCCCATAAGAATTAGAGTTTGCCCGCTTAGAACTCCCCCAGCGCCTTCTCCTACATACCAAACAAACAATGCCCAAATAATTGAGAAAATAAGACCCCATTTCACCGTTCGTTTCCAAAGTATGAGTACGCCTAAACCTAATTGAGTAGTTGCTGCGAAACTATTAAAAACAGCTGGATGATACAAGAAAATTGTAATTGCTAAATGCATTACGCCGGATACAACTCTGGGCTGGCCTTCTGCGGCTGGACTTATTACCTGAGTAGCAAAGGCACTACTAAACATTTGGTGTTGAAGTTGTAGTGCTCCATCCAGTAGCCAAAGTACACCCAAAACTATCTGAACCTTTCGTCTGGTTATTTGCTTTAGCACCACTTACCCCATTACCCGCTTAATTAAGCTATAGCTAGATACTAGCGTAATTTATGTAGGTTATCAATATAGCAATTCAGCTTAGAAAAGGCACTAGTTTCCCTACATATAACGAATGTGTAAGATATCTACTTAAAACGTCTCGAATTTGGCATTATTAGAGGGCTGTAAGAAGTTAAAATGTTCTGAACCTGTACCATAGCCTATGACCGGCTATTAATTAGTTTATTCTCGTCAAGCTATTTTAGCCTCTACTTTGTTTAGAAGTTTAGTAAAATATTTATTTGGATCATTGCAACCAAGTATTGCTAGACCAAGAAGTATATATAAAATAGCAGTATTTGGGTCCGTAGCAAGACCTGTAAATATACCACCGAAACTTTGACCTATAACCCAGAAAACTAACGATATTATAACTCCTATCATAATGGATAAATTTCTATAAATGTTTGGAAGAAAAATTCCGATACCTATAAATGCCTGAATCAATGCAAGCAAAATAATAAACCAATAGCTAGCTTGACCATGTGTTTGCATCATAGCCATTTGGCTTGCATTCATATGCATATTGGTCATTGATGTAGTTGTTGCTCCAAAACCATTAATTATATTGCTAACGTGTAGATCTAAACTTGCTAACCAACCCGGTTGACCAGACTGAGAATTAGATATTAGCATGGAGCTTAAGTCAGATACTGAGTTTTGACCGGGTAGTAGTTGATATATTGCACCCAGTATCCATAAAATTGCCCAGACAAAAGGTAGCCAAATAGCTGGCTTATCTAAATCCTGTTTACTAGTCTTGTCCTTGCTTTGCGGGAACACTGCAACAGCAAGTACTGCATACAATAAGGCCGCGCCTGGTGCGCCCATAAGTATTAAGGTGTGCCATCCGAGTAAACCGCCGTAGCCCTCGCCAATCACCCAAACAAACAATCCCCATCCAATTGACCCCAAAAGTCCAAGCTTAGTTGTCTTTCTCCACAAGATTAATGCACCTAGAGCTAACTGAGTAATCGCGGCAAAACTATTAAATATTGCGGGATGAAAAAGAAATATATGAATGAATAAATGTATTGGTCCAGTTACAAAGATTGGCTGTCCAACAGTTGCTGGAGATATTACGTAAGTAGAAAAATTACTAGTGAACATTTGCGGTTGCAGTTGAAAAAGGCCGTCAAGTAGCCAAAGCAAGCCTAATGCTATCTGAATCGACCTTCGCGTTACTCTTCGTTTAAATATCAATCTCGTCACTCCATTAATTAAGACTTACACAATCATATTAAGATAGACTTTTGCTATAGACAAACAATAACGATATTCAATTTATTTTTGACTTAGATATTTAAGAGCGAGATGCAGCGAAGCTTTGCCATTCCTTAATTGAGTCTACGCTTACTGACAGTGGCCCGCCATCTAGAGAATCGTTGCCAAGCGTATAATCTAATCTAAACGCCATCTTTGCATTGTTAAAGAAACTAAGTACGACGGGGTTAGTCTCAGAAGCGACTTCTACGCCGTTTAAATAATAAGTAAGTCCATTTGTTTGCCAATCAAAACCATATGTTGCCCAAGTATTTTCCTGTATTGGATACCCATAAAAACTATATCGACCAACATAGCTATTACCGTCAACCTGATAATTAGGATTGGGGGTGTCGCCTTGCTGATACATATACATGGTTGTCCATCCTTTATTGATATTTCCTTGAGGTTCTACTAAATCAACTTCTGCACCTCCAAATGCCTGTGAGTTTATGTTGCCACTATTTTTTCCTTGTGCTGCAAAGAACCAAATAGCAGGCCACATATTAGGTGCGCTGCCATTAAATAGTGCCCTAACCTCAATATAGCTTCCTACTCTGAAGTATTTAACGTCAGCATTTTGGATAAATGTTCCTCCCCAAGCAGCATAACCAATTGCTGACTTAATTGCTGATGTTGATTTTTGACAAGTTATAGTAATTGCGTTTCCGTCAGAAGACGAACCACTAGAATCGGTAATCGGCCCTAATTTGAATGGATTAAGAGTTCCTATGCCAGGGAAAGCTTGATTAGGATTTGCGTCCCAAGTAGCTCCAGCAGGGTCTTTGATCCCATCATAAGATGAAGGGAAATCTGGGTTAGCATACCATTGGCCATTCGGATTAGAAGGAGTTATTAAATCAAATGTATCAAATTGCTCTAGATATAAAGGCGTAGAACTTGCTTCGCTACCATTTGTAATTTTCTTAATCGGGCCCGCATTAATACCCGTATTTGTTTTTTTAGCATCTGCTGGAGTTTCAGCGTGCGTTTCAAATAGTCGGCTTATTACCTCGTATATAGGAATAAGGGAAACAATTAAAATACCACAGAACAACAAAAACTCTTTACGAGTCATTTGCTTTTCTAAGAGTAAATTATAGTAATGCTTTTTTGACATATTTTACCTAATTACACAACCCTTGACTGGTAGCAAAATTATATCATAAATATTAATATCTGGAGTTTTACTATTTTCTAGAGTAATTAATCTAATAAGATTGATGCATATTCTTATCATATTGGTTATGATTAATTGGTGGATTCTGAACATGACATAAAGAAATCAACCCAGCGAAGACTGACGAATGATAAATGGGGTACGCTTATGAGCCCAGTGCAATTAAGCATGCTTATTCTGTTTTTTATTTTAATTAAAGGCTATCAGCACGCAAATATAATTGTTGCTGTTATTTTTTGTTTACTTATATTTATACAATTTGTAGTTGTTCATATTCCAAAGTACAAAGAAAATAGTTTATTTATCAGTGGCGGACCATTTCCGCTAATCATTTATAACGTGGCTATGGTCATAGCCTTTACGTTCTACGTCCCCTTATATAGTCCGCTTTTGTTTATATTTGCTGGAATTATTTTTATAACTGTATATTTT
This sequence comes from uncultured bacterium, assembly GCA_963699195.1. Lineage (GTDB taxonomy): Bacteria > Patescibacteriota > Saccharimonadia > Saccharimonadales > DATKHC01 > JBBQBA01. The sequence goes on from OY969420.1 coordinate 707,031, forward strand.
AGAGGCCCATTAGTAATGTGGATTGAAATCATAAATATTGGCGCTGTAGCTTTGTTTTCATACTTACATAATGGATTACCGAATGCTACATATGCGAAAATTTACCCAGTAATGTTTACAATTCTTGGCGCGACCTTCGCCGTTATTGTTCAACGTGCTGGTTCGATAGATAATCAAATTCGTAATGATCTTATAGAGGCAAGCGGTAGAATCACGCAAGAGCGTGAACGGTTAAATGGGCTCTTAAACGGAATACAAGATTCTGTCGTAGCAACTGATGAAAATGGCAACATAATTTTTTATAACTCAGCAAGCTTAAAATTATTGGAGGCCGCATCAATTGAAATAGGTGAGCCTTTTTCAAAACTAGTTAGGCTCTTTGATGACAAGTCCAATCTCATTGATTTTTTCAGTTTAATTTCTAATAACAACTCTACGGTTAAAAACCTAAGTCTTACGGGCAAAAATCACCAAGACATTAGTGTTTCAATTGATATTTCCAGGGTACATTCGTCTGTTGACATTAAAGTAGTACAGGGTATTATCTTTTTAATAAGAGATATAACAAAAGAGAAATCTCTTGATGAAGAAAGAGATGAATTTGCTGCTGTAACATCACATGAACTTAGAACACCTATTGCCACTGCTGAAGCAAATGTTTCACTTGCTATGACACCTAAATTTATGGAAGGACTCAGTGAATCCTCTAAGGACAGGCTTCAAAAAGCTCACCAAAGTATCCTGTATTTGTCTGATCTCATTAACCAACTCGCAGAACTATCATATATGGAGGGCAATAATCCTCAAAAGAACTACTCTACCGTAAAGCCAGATGTAATCGTAAACGAAATATTTAATGAATTTAAGCCTAGTGCAGAAGATAGAAAACTTAAACTTACCGTAAATATAGAGAAGGGGCTTGAACCAATTTATACAAATAAGATTTATCTAACCGAGATGCTTCAAAACTTTGTTTCCAATGCTATTAAGTATACCAAAGAGGGAAGTGTAGTTATCAGTGTTGGTATGTCTAGGGAAGTAGAAGATAATATAGTGTTTAGTGTTGCTGACACTGGAACGGGAATTTCGAGCGCAGATCAAAAAAGAATCTTTCGTAAATTCTACAGAGCAGAGGATTATAGGACTAGAGAAACTCGCGGTACTGGCTTAGGCCTGTATTTAACGCTTAAACAGGCACACAATTTAAATGGACGAATTTGGTTTAATTCTGAGATAAACAAAGGCTCAACATTTTATCTGCAAATACCTACAAACAAAAAACCCTTAAAAGAATCCTCTAGTCTAACCGTTACGGGTGCAGAGCCCCTTAAAAGCTAAAATAATTAGTTAGGTGATAGATAGTAGACTACCTGTCCATTAACACCATCATTAATAATTGTGTTGGACATCATATCTCCATTACCAGTAGTTGGGTCTATAGTTGCAGAGTTACCATAAACGAAAGTCGGTATCTTGCCACCACTTACAACTATTTCAACATGCCCGCCGTTATAGTTAAAGTATCCAACATCACCAGGTTTGGGAATATAGCCAGAGGAAACCAGGTGTTTAGTAAAACCCATGTTTTGAATATTGCTAGCCACATTTTCATCCCATCCGTTAGATTCACCTCCCGTAAAAGGATATCCAGATGTTTTATAGATATAACTTACGAAATCCGCACACCATTCTTCATAGGGCGCACCGTCAGTATATAGATTAAGTAAGGCTTCGTGATTTGAACCACCAGACTGCCAGATAGCCCATTGTTTAACTGCATTACAGGCCACTACAACGCCTTTTGAGCCGTTACAAGTCGTATCTGTACTAATAGACGGTGTCCAGCTTTGGCTAGGGCTTGAGTGCCCTGCGCATGGACTTATAGTAAGTTGACTATTTGAGTGTGACAAATTAGAAGTAAGACAACTCTGCGTATTAGGATTGTAGTAGCTATTATTATCTCGTAACCATACCTGTTCAGGTCCGTTATTACAGCTATTTAAACCGACATTAGTACCTATAACAGAAAGACAATAGCTATCATCATGGACTATGTTTAATTGTTTAAACGTCCATACTTGCGCAGTCGAGTCATTGCATTTTACATTAGTAACTTTTGTATTTGGAGTAAGTTCATTTTTACTATCTTCCATGCAATAACCACTAAGCCCGGAATATAACTTTGGTCCATCAGCAGATGCATGACTATTCACAAACCTGGCTACTGAAAAAACTCCAAACGCAAATAGCAGCACAAGTATTAACGTACTATGTGTAAAGCCTAATTGATTATTAATTTTAAAACGCCGTTTAGGCCGTGAGGATATTTGCATCTATTTTTTTGTTTTTGATTAACAGTATATATTCTCTATAAATATCTAATTAAAGTCAATATTTAAACTTACTAATCTTCAGGTTCGACTTTAGTTTTTGATTTTTTTTCTTGTCGTAGTTGCATCTTATAGCCACTTCGCTTCATGGTAGCTGATATAAAAGTAGTAAGAATACCCACTCCTATAAATATGTAGAAAGTGGTAAATATTTTTGCGAACGGTGTAGTTGGTACATAATCGCCATAGCCAACAGTTGAAAGAGTAGTCACGCTGAAAAAGTATGAATTAAGCCATGACCATTTCTCAACAACATGGTAAACGATCGTGCCAGTTGCTAGCGTTGCCACTGCGATACCAAGAATTATCCTATATATATGTTTATCAAAAGTCTCCATATACTTAAGTATTTCATTTGAGTTAATTTTTATCAAATTAAGCCATGCCAGGAGTAAGCATAAGCACTTAATATAACTTTATTTTAATATTGACAAATAAATAGTATGGGTAAATAGTAGAGTCAATAAGGTATAAGGAGATCTATTATGGCGACAGCCGATAAACAACTAAGTAATTGGACAGGTTGGGTGTTCTTTGCAGGTATAATGATGATTTTGTCAGGGATTTTTGACATTATCGCAGGACTAACAGGTCTATTAAGACACAGTTGGTATTTGGTAACAGGAAGTAACCTGCTAGTATTTAACTACGTTTCTTGGGGCTGGATTGATCTAGCACTAGGCTTACTAATTTTGCTTGCTGGCTTCTCAGTACTACACGGTTCAACTTGGGCACGAGTAGTAGGAGTAATCTTAGCTTCACTTAGTGCAGTAGGAGCCTTAGCAGATATTAATGCCTACCCAATTTGGTCAATTGTCGTTATAGCAATCGATGTTTTGGTTATTTACGCACTTGCTGTCCATGGCAGTGAGCTTAAGGATTAGTTAACACAGTTCCAATTTATTGGATTCTGAATTAAGCTAGTATCTAAGATGCCAAATACTAAAAAGAAAACTGACAGCGTCGCAAAACTAAAAAAGGAGCTAGCTGATGCAAAGGCACAGAACTCGCTTCTTAAAAAGCAAATCAAAAAAACCAAACCAAAATCTGAAAAGAATAAATACCGAAGATTAGGGATAGGAGCGAGTGCCGTTATTGCGACACTCGTTTTAGTCTTTGGAAATATATTCTTTTGGGCGGGACGGACTCTTGTTGACACAAATAAATACGTTGCAACTGTTGGCCCTTTAATTAAACAACCACCGATTCAAACAGCAATTGCCGAATATACGACTCAGCAACTGTTTGCTCACGTTGATGTGCAGAGTTATATATCTAACGCATTACCTCCGAAGGCAGCATTTCTAGCACCTGAGTTAACTAGTCAGGTGAGAACTTATACGCAGACTGCCGTAAAGAAAACACTTAATAATTCTAAGGTTCAAAGCTATTGGTATGATTCACTAACAAAAAGTCACACTGCTTTAGTGACGTTTTCAAAAAATTATACTGGTAACGGTGATATTTATGTTAGTAATCTCTACCCTCAGATTAGTGAACGGCTTGCAGGCACTAAGTTATCATTCTTATCAGGCAAAACTCTTCCTAGTAGTATTGGATCAATTAAGATTGGAACTGCGTATTGGTTGGTTCCTTTTCATAAGCTTGTAGTACATCTGGATTTATGGCGGTTTCTGTCATATGTAGTCTTCATTATTAGTACATCGGCTGCAATTATATTGGCAAGAAGAAAGCTAAGGATGCTCGCTAAGCTATTCTTTGTCTATGCTTTCTTTATGTTAATTACGTTAATTGCAATTAAGATCATGGGGCAAATATTTGTGTCTGACGTAAATCAAATGTATCACGCTGCCGCTCAGTCCGCTTATAACGTAATAACTAGCTCGTTTGTCGACCAGACCGTCACAATACTTATTATTAGTGTAATAGTATCAATAGCTGCTCTACTAGCTGATCATTTTAAATTATCCGCGAAGCTAAAACCTACTTATAACCAACTAAAAGCCAAAACAGTAAGTACTGGCAAAAAAGCTTCAAAATAATAATTTTTTATTCTCTCTTTTAGTAAAATTTAAAAAAATATTTCACAATTATTTTTGAGTAATAATAGTACCTTTTCACGAAAGTTTAATAATTACATTATTGACATAATTACAACTATACTTCGGTCAAAATTCTCATGCTCACCAGGTTAAAATTACAAATTAAACTTACAGTATTTTTTTCAACGAATACATAATTTAATTAACAAATTTCCGTGAAAATTTTCACTTGACAGGCCCTTTATTCGGTTTAAAATGTGTAGCGAACGGGAGATTATATGGGAATATATACGTCAACCAGCAACAAAACTTTATGGGCTAAGTTAGATGTTGCAGACGTATATCAAATCTCATTAAACAAAAAACATAACCAAGAAAATAGATCGAATTTTATCGACCGACTCTATTAGGTTTAACTAATAACCTAATGAAGCCGGGTGATAAAACCTGGATTAAATAATAAAGTAACCCTGATAAGGAGGGCACTAAATGATCAAACATCAAATAATTAGATCGGGAGCTACACTAGCAGCATCTGCAGGATTACTAGCAGGTTTTACTGGCGTAGTTGGCGCATCACCACACCATGGTAGTTACAACAAGGGTAGTTCTACTACTACAATTACCAAGACAAATACTACTAACACTAACGAGGGATCTGTTCAAAACAACAACCCACAAACTGCTACAAGCGGTAACGCATCTGTAACAGCTAACTCTTCAAAGGGCCGACACGATAGTAAGGGCGGTTCTGCAAGTGGTGACGCTACTACAGGTACAGCTACAAACAATTCATCGTTCACAGCAAACGTAACAGCTTCTAACTCAAGCTCAAGTGATCAGTCAGCTGGTCCAGACGTAAGCGGTGGTGGAAAGAACTCTACTGTTAAAACAGTAACAGTTACTAACACTACTAACTCAAACGATGTAACAGTTCAAAACAACAATGAACAAACTGCTACTACTGGCAACGCATCTGTAACAGGAAGCAAAGCTAGCGGTAACGCAACATCAGGTGACGCTTCAAACACAAGCACAGCATCTGTAACAGTTAGTCTAACTAACGAATAAAGTTATCTAATCGGACTTGAGTTAACCGATTAGAAATAATTTCAAGGATTAGGAGGTGGGGGCTTGTCCTCCCCTCCGCCACTTGAAAAAAAGGAGAATATAATGAAGAATCTTAATAACAATAGAAATTACTATAGACACTACTTAGTAATTGCAGCCTTTATTGGTGGCCTATGGTTTAGTGCAGCTATGTCTAATACAGCTACATATGCATTAAGCGATAGTTCGTCAGACCCAACTACAAGCACCCCTACAACTACAACTGACACAAGTACGGATGCAACTACAACTACACCTGCAACAACTGATACAGACACTACGGATGTAACGACGCCAACTACGACTGATACTGCCGATACCACAGCGACGACTACACCGACAGATGATTCAACTACCACAACGCCGGCTCCTGATACAAGTTCTGATACTTCAACAGACCCGGCAACTAATAATGCAACCATAGATAATGGTATTGATGGCAGCGCAACATCTGGTACAGCATCAGTTACAGATAGCCAGAATGGTGGTAACGCAACTACAGGAACGGCTAGTGATATAGCAAATCTGCTTAATGCTATCCAAAGTACGGGCAGTCTGAGTGACGGTGGACTTCAGACATTTACAGACAACATAAACGGAAACGTAAATGGTGATATAGATATTAATCCATTAGATTATTTAACAGGATCAGGACAGGCTGTTCCAGTTGATGACGAGATAAATAACAACGGTACAATTAATAATAACGTTGATCTAACTGCCAGTACCGGTGATGCAACCGTTCAAAATAACAGAGTTGGCGGAGATGCAACCACCGGAGATGCCTTAACTGAAGCTAATATAATAAATCTTATTAACTCATCAATAACTGACGGCGAGTCATTCTTAGGCACTATAAACATAAATGGAAACCTGAATGGAAATATTTTACTTCCGGCAGACGTTCTAGATGGGTTGCTTAATCAGGGGCCGCCAGTAAATGGTGATGCAGGTAGTAATGTTACGAATATTAATAATGAAGATGTAATTAATAATATTACCCTACTTGCACAGACAGGCAATGCGAGCGTACTTCAAAACGGAGACGGTGGAAACGCCACAACTGGTAATGCCTCAACCAACTTAAATCTTTACAATTTGGCTAATAGTGACATCGTGGCCGGTAACCTACTACTTGTGTTTGTTAACGTTTCAGGTACCTGGGAGGGCTTATTGTTTAACGTACCAACAACTTCAGCTGCTATAGGCGGAGGTGTTCAACAGGATAGCGCTATACCTGCCGGATCAAACATTACGGATGAGAACAATGAACTTATAGAAAACAACATTTACCTAGACTCGACTTCAGGGAACGCTCTTGTTGCATATAACCGTCACGGTGGAAACGCAACAAGTGGAAATGCAACGTCTGATGCTAATGTAGTGAACATTCTAGGAGATCAAATTGATTTAACAGGCTGGCTCGGAATATTAGTAATTAATGTCTTCGGCTCATGGACTGGTAATCTTGGTGTTCAAGTTCCTACCGTAGCCTCCTCTGTTAACAGCTCGAATGGTAGCTTGAACAACACTTCAAGTATTACTGCCCCAAAGACTAAGAATGTATACATTTTTAAAGCTCACGTATGTGGTGGTACAAGTTCAGAAGGTACTAGTGAGACAAACACTACAACTGGTAGTCAAACATCAAATGATCACAAGCCTGGCTCAGTAAGCAATTTTGCATCGACCATACCAAAGCTTAGCGGACAGAAAGACAAGACTTTCAATTATGCACTAGGAATAATTGGTTTTGCAGTTGCTGGAGTATCAATACTTGGTGAAAGAATCTTCTCGATCTTCATCCGACCATAACATCTTTGATACAATATAAACCATGCAAAAAGTAATACTGTATTATTTGTTCACGCCTATTCAAGACCCAGAAGCTATTAGGCTATGGCAAATGAATTTATGTGAAGGCTTAAATCTACGTGGACGAATTATAATTTCTGAGCACGGTATAAACGGAACACTAGGTGGAGACCTTGATGATCTAAAAAAATATGTAACTAAAAATAAAGGCTATAAACCATTTAAGAAGCTAACTTATAAATGGAGCTTTGGCACCAGAGAAGATTTTCCAAGATTGTCCGTAAAAGTACGGGATGAGATAGTTACTTTTAATGCTAAGGATGAGTTAAGAGTGGATGAAAAGGGAGTAATTGGCGGTGGCAAACACTTAAAGCCAGAACAACTTCATAGACTAATTCAGAATAAAGAGGTGGTATTTCTGGACGGTAGAAACCAATATGAAGCAGAGGTTGGTAGGTTTAAGGGGGCTGTGATCCCTAAGGTGAACAATACTCGGGATTTTATTAGTGAAATAGAGAAGCCTGAATATGACGTAATGAAAAATAAAGCGGTAGTTACCTATTGTACTGGCGGGATAAGATGTGAAGTATTGTCTTCCTTAATGATAAATCGAGGGTTTAAAGAGGTATATCAAATTGAAGGTGGAATAGTTAAATATTTGGACAAGTATGGCGACAATGGACTCTGGGAAGGCTCATTGTATGTGTTTGATAAGAGAATGGGGCTTAAACCTTCAAATGATACTGCAGATATTGGAGATTGCTCATATTGCGAAGGTAAAACGTCAAGGTTTATAAATTGCGCCAACAAACAATGTAATCAATTAATTTTAGTCTGTGATAAATGCGACCGAGAAACATATTGCAAAAAATGCTCAAAGCTATCAAATAAAAAGCTTACTAAAGCGGTTTAATTTTTATTATGCCTCTCTTTAGCTTCAAGCTCACGAATTTTGTCATGGTCTAAGCCAAAATAGTGAGCAACTTCGTGCCAGACGGTCCTGCCAATGCGATCAAATAACTCAGTCATACTATTTGCAGAATATTCTAAAGGTTTTTGAAATAAAGTAATTTTATCAGGTAAGGTTTTTAGGGTACCCTGCCTTTGCGAAAGTGGTACACCCTCGTATAAACCAAATAATGATTGGTCATCTCTAAGCATTAATTGTTGCCGCTGCTCCAAACTAGGTACATCTTCAACTATAAAGGCAACATTTTTAATCTGAGATAGGTATGGTTTTGGCAGCTGCGCGATAGCCCTGTTAACTAAGTCTTCAAAATCGTCACGGGGTATTACTATCATTTATATAGCTTAACATTAATCGTTTTCAGTAACTGCACTGACTAAATTAGCATATAAACCACTAATTTCATCTAGTGTCATATCAACACAAACTTCGGGATACTCAACTCCATCGGGAATAGCTATGGCCTGACCTGAACCATGCCAGCTTTCATTAAAATCTGTTGGATTTATATTAGCTAATACGCCTACCATAATATTAAAATGATGAACCTGAGTAGATCGGCTGAGCAAGCCCTTACTATCTAACTTATATATATTTATTTCTTTCGCATATTGACCATCCGATTCGGTAACCTGATTAACTCTTCTTAAATAAATCTGTCTATTATCAAATAACTGACGTCTTAGCTCCATATTAAAAGTTGATGTAGGTAATGTAATTTTTTCGGTTGCATTAGACAAATCTGGTTCATAGGCAGTATTTTCATTTATCGTGTCGTATTGTTTACCGGCTAGTTCCAAAATTGAAGTGGATAGCTTTTTTCTTTCGCGCATATCACCCAAATCTCTAGCAGCTTCATTCTTTTTTCTTGCTCCAAAAAGAGCAGACCTGCCAATCCTAGCAGCCCGTCTAATCTTTTCTCTCGCGGGTTTAATAAATTCCATTTATAAAATAGTTTAACACTCAATGTGATTAATGAGTTGACGATATAACTTTATATCCAGTGACATGTATAATATAATGTAATTACAAGGGTAGTAAATTATTAAATAAAAACAGTAAGTTTGAAAACTTTAACTGTGAAAGTATCATCTATGACAAATAATATTATAGTCGCAAAAAATCTCACTAAACAATACAAAGATACTACCGCCGTTAACAATATAAGCTTTGAAGTTGAAGAAGGGTCACTATTTGCTTTTCTTGGACCAAATGGAGCAGGTAAGAGCACAACAATTAAAATGTTAACCACTTTGGTTACTCCAACTTCGGGCAAGCTAACACTTAATGGTTTTGACGTATCTAAAAATCAATTGGATGTTAGACGCTCATTTGGCATAGTGTTTCAGGATCCTAGTTTGGACGACGAACTAACGGCTTATGAGAACATGCAGCTCCACGGGGTTTTTTATGGGCTTAGTCGAAAAGAGTACGATCCTAGAATTAAAGAGCTATTAGAACTGGTTGAATTAACTGATCGTCAAAGCCATCAAGTTAAGACCTTTTCTGGTGGAATGAAACGCAGGCTTGAGATAGCAAGAGGGCTACTACACCACCCAAAAATATTATTTTTAGATGAACCAACCCTTGGACTTGATACTCAGACACGGCATTTACTATGGGATTATGTTCAAAAATTAAACAAGAAAGAGAATATGACTATTTTCTTTAGTACGCATTACCTTGAAGAAGCTCAAGAAGTTGCAGAACAAATTGCAATTATAGACCACGGAACTATTGTAGCTAGAGGGACCTCAAAAGAGCTTGAAAAACAGACTAACACTAAGTCGCTTGAAGAAGCATACTTAAGTTTAACTGGTAAGGACGTTCGAGATGAAGAAGTAGACAGTAAGGCAGCTTTGCGTATGAGGCATCGAGCAAGGGGAAGTCGATGAAAGTTATCTATATACTTTGGCTGCGCCAAATAAAGCGATACTTTAGAGCTAAATCCAGAGTTGTATCAGCCGTTGGACAGCCATTACTTCTATTATTTGCGCTTGGTTACGGCCTAGGGTCGTCTTTTAACAATACTGGCCATGGAAAGTATATTTACTTTCTAGTTCCGGGAATATTAATCATGACTATTCTATTTTCTGCAATATTCTTTGGAATTAATATAATTTTTGATAAACAATTTGGATTTTTAAAAGAAACTTTAGTTGCGCCGGTATCGAGGATTAAGATACTGCTTGGTGGTGCACTTGGAGGAGCTACTACAGCACTATTCCAGGGATTTTTATTGATTATACTAGCCTATATTATTGGTTTTCGAGCCCATAACCCATGGATGTTATTTGTATCATTTTTAGTTCTAATAATGCTAGCCATCTCTCTTGCTAGTTTCAGCTCGGGGCTAGGGGCAATAGTAAATGATTTCCAGGGGTTCCAAGCAATTAATCAGTTCATTATATTCCCTTTGTTCTTTTTATCTGGAGCCTTATATCCACTAACATCAGCCCCTGAGGCGTTACGGGTTATAGCAGCCTTTAATCCCATAAGTTATGCAGTGGATGCGCTTAGACAAAGCATGCTGGGTGAAGTACATTTTGGTTACACCAGAGATTTTATTTGTCTTGGAATAACTATGATCATTTTAGTTAGTTTTGGGCTGTATCAATTTAATAAGATTGAGACTAGTTAAAATTACTGAAGCTTTATTCTAGTAAAGCCTTCGCCGTAGCTAACTCCCATCTTACCGCCTGTATTTTTGGCAAATATTCTCATTCTTTCCTGGGTTTCTGTAATATTTGGCATTTGGCTGGCATGAGCAGCAAGAGCTTTCATTTTATTTTCAATAGTCTCAGTAATATCTACGTAGAATGTTCCTCCTCCGAAAGCTGCAAGAAGGAGATTGGAAACTTTATGAGGCATTAAGCCTTCTTTAGTTAGCTCTGGGAACGTTAATCTATCTCTTGCCATCGGAAATACGGAGTCAATTGTAGCTTGACCAGCAGCCCGGTGATCGGAATGATTAATAAAACCACGTTCTGCGTCAAATAGAATTGTTGGGTCAGTCGTAATAACTACATCCGGTTTTACTTTTCTAATTACCCTACATATATCTCGCTTAAGATTCATCGTGACTTCCAAATATGCATCTGGGTATCCAAGAAAGAATACGTCTTTCGCACCTACCGCATTTGCGGCAGCTCTTTGTTCGTCTTGTCTAGTTTTAATTAGTTCTTCTGAGGTTATATTTGGGTCGTCAGAACCCTTACTTCCATCAGTCAAAATTAGGTAGTAAACATCTGCGCCATCTTTAGCCCACTTAGCCATTGATCCTGAAGCGCCAAAGTCTAAATCATCGGGGTGAGCTGCTACTCCTAGTACTACTTTTGGTGTTAGCTCATTTGGATGTAAGTCTACCATTATTACTCCCTTAATTTTCTTATTTATACTTTATTACTTTTTCTTACGCTTCTTCAATACTTTGTACAAAATAAATCCTAATAGTAGGACTATGAAAATAACAGTTACATATGCCTGATATTTAAGAACTGTCTGAATATGGCTACCACCGTAATAGCCAATCATCGTCCAAGTTAATACCCATATTGTTGCACCAATGAAGTTGTAGAAAAGGAACTTAGGCCATTTCATATCACTAGTACCGGCAATTATTCCGTTAAGCTGCCTTAGTCCATCAATAAACCGTGCTACAACTACAACTTTACCTCCGTTACGATTGAAGAAATCCTCAAATTTTTGATATCTATCAGGTGGTAGAAATATATATTTTCCATACTTATCAACAACTTTTCTACCGCCGTAGTTTCCAATGGCAAATGCTATATTATCGCCAAGTACGGCTGCGGCAATTCCAATAAGTATAACTACGAAAATATTAAGCTGTCCGATACCGGCAAATACTGCTGCAGCAACAAGCGTGGTTTCACCGGGTAGCGGTATACCAATACTTTCAATTAAAAGTAGTCCGGCTACACCAAAATATCCATATTTACTCACAAATGGTGCAGAGACTTGGATAATGTGGGGTAAATTTTCAGGTAGTTGAGTCATAATTACTCATCTTAGAATACCATTATTGGTATCTTCTATCGTTAGCTGTGAAAAATTCTTATGCATTTAAGTTGATAACATTTATAATGAAATGATTACAATAAATCAAAAATATGCCCCCAAGTCGAAACAATAGAAACTTAAATAAGCCTGAGAAAATGTCTAGATCTCAGACCTTAACAAGGATTAGAGCTATATATACAGTTTTAATTGTTATTTCCGCCATTTTTATTGTGCGACTATTCTATTTACAAATTATCAAACATAATTATTATCAAACAGCTGCTAATAGTGACCAACTGAAACAATACGAAATTCCTGCACAAAGAGGCATGATTTTAGCCAATAGTGCTGGTCAGACCGTTCCATTGGTATTAAATCAAACACTTTATACTTTATTTGCTGATCCACCGCTTGTTAAAAATGCACCTTCAGATGCTATTGCAATTCAAAAAATTATTGGTGGTTCAGCAGCCTCTTATCAACAAGCTCTAACAAAACAGGGGACTGAGTATTCGGTACTAGCTCAAAAGATTACACTAAGTCAGTCTAATTCAATCCTTGCATTAAAATTACCGGGGGTTGTTACTCAAGCAAATAATTATCGAACTTACCCCGATGGACAATTAGCAAGTTCATTACTTGGTTTTGTAAATGATAATGATCAAGGTCAATACGGAGTTGAACAATACTTGAATAATATTCTTGCCGGTACAAACGGCCAAGTAAAAGCTGTAACCGATGCACAAGGGATACCACTCGTAGGTAGCAAAGGAAATATACTAAAAGATGCAGTAAATGGTAACAATGTTACGTTAACCATAAACATTCCAATTCAAGAGCAATTAGAAACAGCCTTACAAGCTGGATTAAAAAGAGCAAATTCGAAGTCTGGCAGCGCAATAATCATTAATCCAAAGAACGGAAATATTGTTGCTATGGCTGATTATCCAAATTATGATCCCGGCAATTATGCTGCGGTTACCGATCCTAATGTTTATCAAAATGCCTGCAGTAGATAGTCCACTTGAAGTTGGATCAATTATGAAAACATTGACTGTATCTGCCGCATTTAATACAGGCTCGATTAGCAGCCCGCAACAAATTTTTAACGATCCAGGCAGTTACAATATTGATGGATCAACAATAACTGATATCGCCCAAGATAGTGGGTTGATAAAGGCCCTATTTCGGTCACCAGCATACTTAGTAAATTCACTAAATACCGGAGCAACATGGCTATTGTCACAGATGGGTGGAGGCCAAATTAACGCACAAGCTCGTCAGACCTGGTATGACTACATGGTTGACCACTTATCATTTGGGATCAGCTACTGGCATCCAACAAGGCTATGAAGCAAGCGGTTATGTACCAAGTCCAACTGTTGGTCCAGCTCTAGATTTAACATACGCGAACACTGCATTTGGTCAGGCAGTTACTAGTTACTCCTATTACAAATGGCTGCTGCTGAAGCTGCAGTATTAAACGGTGGCACATATTATCAGCCTAACCTAGTCCAAAGCGTAATTAATCCAACTACGGGAGTCAACATCAACACTAAACCAAAAATATGGAAAACGGGAATATGTTAAACCAACTACTATCGGCACAACCTAGAGCAAATAATGGAATCTGTAGTAAGACAAACTGACCAATTTATTCAATGACTAAGCCTCAGACAGGCTACATTATCGGGGGTAAAACAGGTACAGCACAAATAGCTCAACCAGGGGGCGGTTACTCTACAACAAATTTAATGGTACATTTATTGGTTTTGTTGGTGTAAATTCTCCTCAATACGTAATCATGGTTGAGGTAAACGACCCAAATCTACCTGAAAATAGCGTAGATACTTATGCTGGAGCAGGCGCGGCTGCACCAATTTTTGGATATGCCGTAGATATGTTAATTAATGGTGGTTATGTTAATTAGATAATAGTTTTCAGGAGTATATATTAGTGCCCAAAGTACTGAGACGAAAAAAGAAAATAAAACTAGTAATACCAACAATGGGTATCCACTCATTTATACAGTGTTTGCAATTGCGTTAGTTCCTTGGACGATATATTTATCTTATTCGCTTCCAAGATTACAAATAGAAAAACATTGGGATGTCACTTGGGTCGGTTTAGATATTGGACTAATTTTACTACTGCTGTTAACTGGATTCTTAGCCTCTATAAAATCAAGATTGGTTATTCTAAGCCTGTCTGCTGTAGCAAGCTTTTTATTAGTCGATGCCTGGTTTGATATCGCAAGCGCACGAAATGGCACTGAGTTTATATCAATCCGTTTTCCTAGCAGCATTTATAGAAATTCCATTATCTATATTAGGGTTTTACTTTAGCTTATAAGGCAATAAATCGAATGTGGATTGAATTATTAACTTTTTTAAAACATAGAATATAATTAACAATATGAGCATCAAAGACAACTCAAATGGGTATATAGCTGAGGTTATCATCATAATAGCTGTAATATTGATCGTTGCGATTGGTATTTGGCGAATCACATGAATGATAAGAAAAAGAAATTAAATCATAGCAAAACTAGAACCACGTCTACTTCAACTGGGACAAGCTCAACTAGTTCAGGTTCACTAACTAACCTAAATAATTCCCTAAATAGTGTAAATGCTAGCAGTAAGCTCAAAATAATCAAAGCGTAAATGCGGCTAGTAATGCCGTTAATGACTCTAAAAACGAAGTAACTGTGCCTAGTCAATAAATATTTTAATAACTCAGGCTTAGTAACAAAGTGCAGTTAGTACTATAATAAATATAGTGAGAGGGTATTTATATGGCAAAAATATATTGGTTTTTAGCGCATGAACAATTTCAACCAGAAGAACTAGTCAAACATGCAAAAGCAGTTGAAGAAGCTGGCTTTGACGGAGTTATGGTGTCAGAACATCTGCAGCCATGGGTTGATGACAAAGGTGCTTCTGGGTTTGCGTACTCTACACTAGGAGCCATTGCAGCCACAACTAAGAAAATTAAAATGATTACAGGGGTAACTACACCTATTATTCAGATACCACCCAGCGATAGTTGCTCAAGCAGCAGCAACAATTGACAGAATAAGTAATGGTAGATTTGAATTAGGTATCGGTACTGGCGAGAATATTAACGAGGCGCCACTTAGGTTTTGAGTTTCCAGGATTATAAAGAAAGGTCAGAACGTATTATTGAGGCATTGAAATAATGAAAGCATTATTAAACGGCGAAAAACTAACATTTGACGGGAAATATTATAAAGTTAACGGCTTAAAGCTATATAGTCCACCCATTAGGAAAAGTACCGATTCTAATGGCAGCCGGAGGGCCACAAGTCTGCTAGTAACAGCATGCAAAATATTGAGATGGCGTTATAACAAGTGTTAAGAATATAGATGAAACAAAAGATAACATCATTAATCCAGTTAAAGCATGCTGGTCAAGATAAATCTAAGACTTAGTTGCTTCAAGATGGTCTATATATGCTGAAAATGACGAGACTGGCATGGACTGCATTGGGTGCCTGGAGAGGACTTCGTGCTCCTAGTAGAGCAACATCAACGGATCCGTTGGAGATTACAAAAAGAAGCCGATAAATTAGACCACAAAGAAGTACTTAGTAAATACAGCCGAGTTAAAAAAATTGCAGATTATATAGACATATACTCGCCATTAATAACCAATTAAAAGCAGATACAGTAATTATTCAAACCACTTCGATAAATCAACTTGAAACCATAGCATCTAGTTCGGAAAAGAAGTTTTGCCAAAATTACGTAATCTTTAAAGGAGGAAATTTATGAAAGTAGGAGTACAAATAAATCGATTTGATTATCCCGGTGGCGATGCAAAAATCGGTGAGAATTTTAAAAATATAGCAGTAGCCGCAGAGAACTACGGTTTTGACAGCGTTTGGGTAATGGATCATTTTTTCCAGCTACCAAATATTGGACCGTATACAGACCCAATGCTTGAGGCCTACTCAGCATTAGCTATCTAGCAGGAGTAACTAATAAAGTAAAACTAGGGACAATGGTAACTGGTGTTATCTACCGGGAGCCAGCCGTACTTACTTAATGCAGTTATAACTCTAGATGTATTATCTGGAGGTAGGGCTTATTTCGGTATTGGTGCAGGCTGGAATGAACAAGAGGCAAAAGCACTTGGACTACTTGATCCACTAAACTCAAAAAGATTTGATAGGCTTGAAGATATTTTGAAACTTACACACCAAGTTTGGGAAGCTGATACTACGCCTTTCAAAGGCAAGATATATAACTTACCTGAACCATATTTTTCACCTAGACCACTAAGCAAACCGCACATCCCAATATTGGTTGGAGGTGGAGGCGAAGAAAAAACTCTTCGTTACGTAGCTGAGTATGGAGATGCATGTAATTTGTTTGCAGCAGATATGAGTCTTCTAAAACACAAATTAGATATTTTAAAGAAACACTGTAAGGACGTTGGCCGAGACTATAATGAGATAGAGAAAACATCACTGCATAGAATTAGTAGTACTTCATGCAGCCAATGATCCATCACGAATTAATAGACATAGCTAAAGACTAAACGAAGCTTGGAATAAACCATATTATAATAATGGCGGATAAAGATGCTGACCCAGAATCGTACTACAAAGCTAGCTGAAACCGTAAAGGCAATTAATAGTCTATTTAGTTTCTAGATAATATAAGTTAGAATTGTATGTAATGGCCAAAGTGTTAATAAAAGTTAGTGAAGTTAAAAAAGTCTACGGTGACAAAACAGTCGTAGACGGCATTAATTTTGAAGTAGAGCAAAGGTGAAATATTTGGGATTCTAGGTCCTAATGGAGCTGGTAAAACTACAACCCTAGAAATGATTGAAGGCTTACGGATATAGACTCTGGTAGAGCTATTATTAATGGAATAAATGTAGCCGAAGATACTAATAAAGATAAGAGCATCATAGGCGTTCAGCCTCAAAGCCCTGCTTTTTTTGACAAAACGAGACTAGCCGAGTTACTTGTGCTATGTGGCTCCTTATATGGTAAAAAAGTTGACGCTAAAACTTTATTAGAAGAAGTCCAGCTTAAAGAAAAATCTAAAAGCTATTTTGAGGATTTATCTGGTGGCCAAAAACAACGATTTAGTGTTGCAGCTGCACTAGTTAATGAGCCACTGGTGCTATTTTTGGATGAACCATCGACTGGACTTGACCCTCAAGCCAGAAGAAATTTATGGGAATTGATGGAAATGATAAATAACAAGGGCATAACAGTTATCCTAACTACCCACTATATGGATGAAGCCGAAATGTTATGTGATCGTGTGGCAATAATGGATAAAGGCAAGATTCTGGTCTTAGACACCCCAAAAGCGTTGATTAAATCGCTGCTTAAACGAGGATTTAAAAAGGATGCTCATGTTCAACAGGCAAGTCTGGAAGACGTATTTATAGACCTAACTGGAAGTAAACTAAGAGACTGACATGAACGAATATCTACACACTATACTAACGATTGGTAAGACGCTTACACGCAGAAACTTAAGAGATAAAACCACAATGTTCTTTTACGTTATCTTTCCTCTTATATTTTTAGTTATATTTGGAGGTCTTTTTGGTCATAGCAGCGTCAGCTTCAATGTAGCCGTAATAAATAGCTCTAACCAGCCATATTCGAAAGAGTTTATATCTCAGCTTACTAAATCTAATTTATTTAAAGTTAGTAATTCAACTTCATTAACTGATTCAGAGAACCAACTAAATCGTTCACAAATTGATGGGATACTTGTTCTACCCAAAGATTTTGGATCACTAAACTCTAAAGGACTACCTACTGGTAATGTCCAAGTTTACTTTGATCAAAGTGATGAACAGACAGCATCTGCTATTCAAAGCAGTGTTAATGGCCTTCTAGGCGGTATCAGTAGTTCACTCACCAATTACAAGCCTCTACTAACCGCCACTACAGTTTCCACCAACACCAGGGGACAAACGTACTTTGATTTTATATTCTCAGGGATGCTAGGTTTCACTATTGTTACACTGGGATTATTAGGCCCAAGTCGTGCTATTCCAACTTAAAAACAAAGGGAATACTTCGCAGATTCCACGTTGCTCCAGTTACGTCATCACAATATATACTTGGATTTTTGCTTTCCAGTATCGTAACAGGTGCTGTTGCCTTAGTCGTTATGTTCTTTGTTGGATTTCATTTCTATCACCTAAATATGGTTGGTAGCTGGCCGAACTTAATAGTATTTTTAATCCTGTCGATTATAACAATATATGGTTTTGGGTTAGCTGTAGGTAGTTGGGCAAAATCTGAGGATCGAGCCGCCCCACTTACTAACCTGATCTCATTCCCGATGATGTTTTTATCCGGTACATTTTTTCCAACCTTTCTAATGCCACTTTGGCTACAAAACATCTCTAAGTTTCTACCATTAACTCCAGTGATTGAAGGACTAAGGGAGATTATCATCTCAGGGTAAAACTATTTTTGATCTCGGACCAGAACTACTACTGATGGGTGTATGGATAGTTGTCATGTGATTTCATTCATTGCCTTCAGAGTATTTAAATGGGAATAATGTAAATGGAAGGAGATATTATGAAAGTTACAAAATATCCACAAAGCTGTTTAGTTATAGAAAAAGATGGTAAAAGGGCGGTAATTGATCCGGGATCACTTGTTCTGCCTAAATATAAAGCAAGCGATATCTTACCAATAGACTTAATCCTTATAACCCATGAACATCAAGATCACGCGGACCCAGCCTTAATTGATCAACTTTTGGCAGCTAAGAAAGTACCAGTTGTAGCTAACGCAAGCACAAAAAGGTGTTAGGTGATAGGGTGACAGATGTAATTGCCGATGGGCAGACAATTAACAAGGAAGGTTTTGAGATCAAGGCCCATGAATTACCCCATTGCTTAATGGTTGATGGCAGCGAAGGCCCCCAAAACACTGGCTTTGTTAGTTGATAAGAACTTTTTTCACTCTGGCGACGGAATTAAGACGTCAAATCTTACGGTTGCCACTGCAGCCATCCCGATTGCGGGCCCAGATATGAGCCCAAAAGATGTATATGATTTCATTCAAGAAATCGGTTGTAAAACAGTTATTCCAGTTCATTATGACTACTTTACAGCTAATCCTGACATATTAAAGACCCCATACTTTGGTGGGGTGAAGGCAATCATACTTGCAAACGGTGAGAGTGCGGAGATATAGAAATATATGAAAATATCGATCAATTCTCAAATGCAATCATTGATTACTTTGTAGTTATAGTCGAATTTATATTAGGCTTAAGAATTCTATTTTTGCTGTTAAATGCCAATCCAAATGCAGCTTTTGTAAGCTGGGTATATAAAACCAGCAATACAATCCTATCTCCGTTTAGAGGAATATTCACCCCACAATCGATTAGTAGAGGTCATATATTGGACATTACGGCATTATTTGCAATGCTTATGTATGCACTATTTGGATTCTTGCTTGACTCCTTAATAAACCTGATCCCAGAACATAAAAAATCCAAAAAAAATTCATAGATATATTATAGATAATCTAAGTTGGAATGCTTATGCATAGTTTGCTAGAATAAGTTGATGCTTAAGGCGTGAATAAGTGTCTGTTTATTTTATTCAATAACAGCTTATTTTTGTTATAATTAGACACTTAAGTTTAAAACAACTGGAAAATAAATTTATAAATGATTATTATAGTTCATCAAGCACATCTGCAAACAAAAATAATATTCTTGGGTAATTACTAATGGAAGGAATGAACCCACCTGGAACAGGGGATGGCAAAGGTAAGCCCCACCATCACCCGAGAAGCAGCTTTGGTAACGTAGATGGTTTTGTACCTAATCACAGGAACAGAACACTAAATGAGCCATTTCAAAAGAAGCCAAGTAGTGGCCAGTTAACTAATCCGTTTCAACCGAGAGGTCACAGCGCCGAATCATCTGCCCGGGTAGCACTTAATCCTATGGTTAAAGATAAATCTATAGCTGGTGTTGCATGGACGCCTAGAATACAAGACCCTTCATCTATTGAGCTGTCTCGTAAGACTGGCAGGAAGAGCCACCGCGCTAAAAAAGAAGACATAAAGCAAGCTCGTAACTGGAAGAGAATTGCCAAAAGAGGTTCTTTAGTTGTGCTAACTTTGTTTATCCTTGTTGGCGGATTCTTAGGCTTCAAATTCTTCCATAATATTGACAAGATTTTTGGTGGAAACATATTTAGCAACATTGGAGATTTATTTAGTAATACTACTCTTAAAGGAGAGTCAACTGGACGAATAAACATTCTTTTGGCTGGCGATTCGGCTGATGACCCAAACCACCAAGGGGCAGATTTAACTGACTCAATACTACTTCTGAGCATTAATACTAAAACCCATAGTGCCTTTCTGCTAAGCATTCCTCGAGATCTATGGGTGATGATGCCAAATGGAACATGGCCAGGCGGGACTTATCAAAAAATAAATGCTGCTAATGAAATAACGAATTTCTCTGCGCCAGGCTACCCTAATGGCGGCATGGGAGCGTTGTCATATGTCGTTCAACAAGACCTAGGAATACCAGTAGACTATTACGGCGTTATGGACTACGGCGCTTTTCAAGACTCTGTAAACGCAGTTGGTGGCGTTAAGGTAAACATTCAAAGCCCAGATCCACGAGGTCTGTATGATCCGAATGTAAAACTTAAGCTACCTAATGGATGGGTAAGTCTAAATGGGGCGGAAGCGCTTAATCTTGCTAGGGCTAGGGGTGACGGCTATGGCTCATACGGCTTCCCTAATTCTGACTTTGATAGAACTGAGCATCAACGTCAATTATTTATTGCAGTTGCCCAAAAAGCTGAAACATTGGGTGTAATAAGTAATCCGGATAAAGTCAGTAATTTGTTTGATGCATTAGGCAATAACTTCCAAACAAACCTAAACTTATCTGATGTCCTTGCCCTCGTTCATCTTACTAAAGGAATTAATCCTAATAATATTCAATCATATTCATTTTGCTCAACACTATCTGTTGGCCTAAACGGCTGTACTACACCAATACTAACAAGTTACACTGATCCGGGATCTGGCCAAGAAGCTCAGAGTCCAGTATTAGGCGTCGGCAACTATTCACAGATGGTAGAGTATTACGAAAAAATTACTTCTAATAATCCCATAGTAAAAGAAGGTGCATCAGTAGCAATTTTGAATGGCGGAAATACTGTAGGTTTAGCAAAACAATATCAAACTAGTTTAATATCTAAAGGCTACAATGTGGTATCTATAGCTGACGCCGTAACAGATTATCCAAAAACTGAGATTATGGACAACTCCGGCGGAGCTGATCCCAATACCCGAGCAGGACTAGTTAAGATATTTGGTAATAATGTCGTACCGAATGTATCAACTGTTAACACTACAGGAGCTAAATTCGTCGTTATCCTTGGAGTTCCTCAGGGTCCACCGTCCTAGATAGTAGTTATTTATCCTAAAGCCATTTAGAATATATCTACATGGATTTTGAAAGAGAGTATAAGAAACTTAATGCTGCCCAGAAGAAAGCTGTCGATTTAATAGACGGCCCCTTAATAGTTATTGCCGGCCCTGGGACTGGTAAAACGCAGCTACTAAGCATGCGCACAGCCAATATACTAAAAAAGACAGACACACTGCCTGAGAACATACTCTGCCTTACCTTTACTGAAGCCGCGGCTGAGAATATGCGAGCTAGGCTAAGTAGCTTAATTGGGAAGTCAGCTAATAAGGTGTCAATTTTTACATTTCATGGTTTCGGTACCCATATTATTCAAACCTATCCTGAATTCTTTTATGAAGCTCCGCTTCTAAGCCAATTAAATGAGCTTGGTGAGTATGATCTACTAGAGAAGCTGATGAACAAGCTTCACCATGATAACCCGCTGGCTAAAAAGGTTGGTGGAGTATTTTTACATCTACAATCGGTTCGTCGAACTATAAGCTGGCTGAAGCAAGCTGGGCTAAATCCTGATGATTTAAGGCTTGAAACACTAAAAAACCAGGACTTCTTTAAACAAACCTCAAAATTACTTAATAAAGTTTTTGCAGCCACACCAACCTCAAAGAATATGAATCTATATACAGGACTGCTAATATCTCTAGAAAAACAGCTATCTAAGACTTCTAGCAATACCGGCGAACAACTAACAGCTGAGTTATCAGAGGCGACTGACGCGCTTGATAGTTCAAGTCGCTATGCGCAGTCAATTACGGCATGGCGAAACAAGTGGCTAAGACAGGTTAAAAAAGGCGACTGGCAGTTTGCTGATCAACAGAAGAATACTATGCTTCTTCGACTAGCTGATTTATACCGCGACTATCAACAAACCCTAACAGATAACGGACTATATACCTTCGACGACATGATTCTTAGAACTAATGCTGCAATCGAGAACAATGAAGAGCTGAAACTTAATCTTCAAGAAAAGTACCAGTACATACTAGTAGATGAGTACCAAGATACTAATGGTGCCCAGGATAAGATACTAAATTTATTAGCTGATAACCCTGTTAACGAGCATAAACCAAACTTAATGGTTGTGGGTGACGATGATCAAGCAATCTATCGATTTCAGGGTGCAGAGAGTTCAGTTATGCTTGACTTTATTAAGCGATGGAAGCCAGCACAAATAGTTTTAATTGAAAGTTATAGAAGTGGACAGAACTTACTTGATCTGTCTAGGGGGACAATACTGAATGCAGAGGATCGTTTGGAAAATAGTTACACTGAGCTTACTAAAAAACTTGTCGCGAGCAGCAAGACCAAGACTTCTATCTCTGAGATAGCGTCAACTGCTGAAGTAGATAACTACATAAACGCAGCCAACCAAATAAAACAGTTGGTAGATAAGGGAAATGAACCTTCATCAATAGCCGTTCTCGCCCCTAAACACAGATATCTAGAAGAATTAGTTCCTCATCTTCTTCAATTAGGCCTGCCTATTAGTTACGAAAGACGTGAACAAGTCCTAGAACAACCCAGAATAATTGAACTACTTGATCTAATTGAGCTTACCTCAGCTGCATCAAAACACCAGACAACTAAAATTGAGTCACTACTTCCTAAGATCTTAGCAGCAGAGTATTGGCAACAGACCCCAGAAGGCTTATGGCAGCTAGCTATTAACGCTCAGAAGAATCACGTTCAATGGTTTAAGCTTCTAGAAAGCGACAAGAACATTATCCTTCGTAACTTTAGTCAAGCTATTAAGGTTTTATCTAAAGAGGCTAAGAACCAGCCATTTGACTTGATATTAGCCTATCTTACTGGTGCTAAACCAATTATTCTAACAAATGAGAAACCCTGGAACTTACCCTGGTTGGATTACTATTTCTCCGAAAATCAGTTAACCAAAGACCCAGTTGGATATATAAACTTTATGTCGCAACTAGAAGCTCTAAAACGAGCTTTCCGTGAATGGCAAGGAAATTCTAATCGTCTAATAACTCTTGATGATTTTGGTGAGTTTATAAAATTGTTTAGAAAAACCAACTTAAGACTCAATGATACGAGCCCTTATACCACATCTAAAAATGCCGTTAATTTAATGACGGTTTATAGAGCTAAAGGTCTAGAATGGCCCAATGTATTTGTCCTTAATGTCGAGGAAGATATTTGGGGGAGCAAGACAAGAACCCGTAATGAAACCTTTGGTCTGCCTTCGTCGCTTAAATGGATTGAACCTGCCAGTGATAAAAGCAATGATCTAGTTAGGCTTTTCTATGTCGGGATAACTCGAGCTCGGACGAGACTTACTCTTACTAGCTACTCAGCTAAGGCTAGCGGCGCACCGGCTGAACGACTCAGTTGGCTTGAAGAACTACTACCTGAGCCTAAAACCCAACCTGCACTACCCGTAAGTGCCATCGTGAATTCATATAATTACAACTGGCAGGATATTTACACCTCACCAACCAAAGATCTTAATTTATTGCTAAAACCTGTCTTAGACACTTATAAACTAAGTTCGACTCACCTAAATGACTTTTTAGCAGTCAATCGTGGCGGCCCTAAAAGCTTTCTCTACAAACATATACTTCGAGTTCCGGAAGAATTAAACCCAAATGCAATATATGGTGACTCGGTTCATAAAACCCTTGAGTATGTCCACAAACAACTAAACTCAACCAAAAAAATTCCGGATAAAAGTACAATTAAAGAATTTTTTATCGACAGACTAGTTAACCAACCTCTTACAAGAGATGAATATAAGTACTTTAGGAAAAGGGGTGAAGATAACTTACTTGATTGGATTGATCAAAATAAGCAAAAATTTAGCGAACAGGATATTAGTGAGCACAACTTTAGTAGTGAACAGATAGTAGTCGAAGGTGCAAAACTGACTGGCAAAATCGATGTTATAAGAGCCGCCGAAGGTAATCAGGTAGTTGTTATAGATTACAAGACTAGCCAACCAATGAGCGAGTGGACTGGCCACAGTGGCAACCCGGCAATAAATGCTCATAAGTATAAGAAACAGTTACTCTTTTATAAGCTACTGATTGATAACTCATCTTTTATGAGCAAGAAGAAAACGGCCAATAGGGGAGTAATAGAATTCATAACTCCCGACTCAGATGATAACTTTATTGATATTAGCTATGACTTCGACGAACAAGATGTGGATAGGCTAACCAAGTTAATTGGTATTGTTTGGAAAAAGATAATTAATCTTGATCTCCCTGATACTGAAGAATATCCGCCTACAATTAAAGGCGTTAGAGCGTTTGAGGACGACCTACTTGACGGTAAAATTTAAAAGACCCCGCTAGTTTTTGCGAGGTCTTTTGATTTCTAAAAAACTTGTTACTTCTTAGATTTTGACTTTGAAGAAGAAGTCTTCTTAGCAGTAGTTGGTGTAGTCATTCCCATACTTAGTGGCATATCTGTAAATATAACGTTATACAGATTTGCACCAACAATTAGACCAATGATTGGTCCTGCAATGTATGCCCAACTAACTGAGCGAGATGCTATCGCAACAGCAGGGTTCAATAGACCATTAGACGCCAATGAAGCAACTACAATTCCACCGAATAATCCTACAGCAAGTATGGTTGCTTGCTTAGAAGGACCAAAGTGTTCTTTTTTGTAAGCAACAGCGGCAACTGCCATTCCAAAAATTACTGCTCCTACAGCTTCTGCTATTAATACGCGCCAAACAACTCCAGATGTTGCAGTCTTAGTTAAAGTCTGGCCAAGGAAGTATTGTGCGCCTTTCCAAGCCACTAATCCGGCAAGAAGTTGAGCGATTATTAAAACGATCGCACTTACAGCTGATATCCTCTTAATAGTCCAGTTTGCAATAGTAACAGCTGGGTTTAGCTGAGATCCGCTTACTGGCCCAAATACGAGGAATAAACCTCCATATACTATTGCAGCAGCTAGTGCTGAAAAGAACTCAAAGTTTGTACGAACTAACATGGCAAGCATCGCCGTAGCAAGAACATATGTTCCAACAAATTCAGCAATGACCGCTGCCACTTTCTGTCGTCCTGTCATAGAACAACCCTCCTTTAAAAATTTATTATGATCTTAGCATAAACCAATGTACCCCTATAATGCAACCTCAAATATCTAGTCTCACTCGAGACAGGATTAAGCTGCTTGTTGGTTGGATGGATCCATATCTGTTAGGACGGGCATACCTGGATAAAAGAGTACATTCCCAACATTTATAAGATCATCATACTCCGCTAAATATATTCTGTCGGATTCAGCCTTAGAGTAGCCAGACTTATCTGCCATAAGCCTTAGCAACTCATTTGAAACACCAAAAAAGCTTTTCCCAGTTTCTTGATTAATGCGATTCTTGGCGTGTCCTCCATGCTTCTTTATTAATACTCCAGCGCCATCGTGACCACGTAGAGGATCATCAGGCGCTCCTTGGTCAAGAATTGCCAGTCTTGAAGGATGCATTTGTCTTAGATATTCTTGACGCTTAGTTGAGGTGAAGCTATCAAAAATTCTTTTCTCAGCCGCTTCTAGCTTATTAAGCTTCATTGCTTCAAGCTCAGCGGTAGTTTCTTTAGTCACAGCTAGTAGTCCACTGATATTAGCTGCTACAGTAGCTCCTGGAAGTGATTCTTCTATTGATTTCAGTACATTCTTTTCTGCGCCACAATCTTCATGGCCGGCTTCAAGTATTCCAACCGACCTAAGGAACTCATCAGCCATTATGTAGATATCCCAAAAGTCATCCATTCCATTTATTATTTTTGCTTTAGCGGCTACCCAAGCTTTTGCAATATGTAGAGCGGGTCCTCCCGGGACCTGGTATGTAACCATTTGCAGAAAGAAGTTAGGGTCATCTTGACCATTTGCAAACGCAATATAATCTCGCTCATCCATGCACATACCCGTGACGAAACTACCGCCTTCGTCACCACTGTAGTTTGGTACATTATTGTATGCGCTTAGTATTTTGGCATAATGTCCTTCTTCATTGGGCTTTAATACAGAATCTCTGCCTATCTGCCCCACGCCTACACCAAGCCTTGCCACAACTAAGTCCGAATTTGTCCCTTGAACTCTCATATCTTTTTGCCCGGCTAGTTGCTTGGTTTTCTTCTTCTCTTATGAAGCTCAGCTACTTTTAGCCTGACTTCTTGTCTATCTAATAATTTTTGAGCCTGTTCTAGACTAACTTCGTCTTTTGCTTCAGCTTTCATCTTCTGAGCTAAATCATAGGCCTTTTTAGCTTCTGCTTCATTAATTTCATCACCATTGTCTGCGACATCAACTAGTACATTTAGGGTATTGTTTGATATCTCAATTACACCACCCTGAGCGGCAAAGTTTAACATTTGCGAATCCGTATCCTTAGGGTTCCTCCTGACTGATATCAAGCCATCACTCGCGACCGTTACTAATGGCATGTGATCAGTTAGTACACCGATTTGACCGTCCAAAGTAGGCAACAGCACTTCAGCGACATCTTCATCAAGCTTTACGCCTGTTAATGTAACTAATTTTAAATGAATCATTATTTCTCTTCTTTAACTTGGCTAATGTCGCCCTTCATGTAGAATGCATTTTCAGATTTATCGTCGTGTTTACCTTCTAGGATTTCCTTAAATCCAGCAATTGTATCTTTAAGCTTTACGTATTGACCAGGCTTGCCAATAAATACCTCAGCAACAAAGAATGGCTGAGTTAAGAATCTTTGAATACGTCGAGCCCTTGCAACTGTTTGCTTATCCTCATCAGACAGCTCTTCCATACCTAAGATAGCAATAATATCCTGAAGGTCTTTATAGCGCTGCAAGATTCTCTGAACCTCACGAGCAACGTTATAGTGTTCCTCACCAACAATTTCAGGGTCTAGAATTGTAGAGCTTGAATCGAGTGGGTCAACCGCCGGATATAGACCTAGCTCAGTAAGCGCACGGCTTAACGTAATAGTTGAGTCTAAGTGGGCAAAAGCCGTAGCTGGAGCAGGGTCAGTTAAGTCGTCGGCGGGTACAAAGACGGCCTGCACGGACGTAATTGATCCTTTGTGGGTAGATGTAATTCGTTCCTGAAGTGATCCCATTTCTTGGGCTAAGTTAGGCTGGTAACCTACTGCTGATGGAAGTCGGCCAAGTAGGGCAGACACTTCGGCACCAGCTTGGGTAAATCGAAAGATATTATCAATAAACAGAAGAACGTCACTACCTTTGTCTCGAAAACCTTCGGCGATAGTTAGACCAGATAGACCGACTCGAAGACGAGCACCAGGTGGCTCATTCATTTGGCCAAAGACTAGGGAAGTCTTATCTAGTACGCCTGACTCAGCCATCTCGTAGTAAAGATCGTTTCCTTCACGAGTTCGCTCACCAACTCCAGCGAATACAGAATAACCACTATGAAACTTAGCAATATTGTTAATAAGCTCAGTAATAAGCACTGTCTTACCAACCCCAGCTCCACCAAATAACCCTACTTTTCCGCCCTTAGCCATCGGACAAATAAGGTCAATTACCTTAATTCCGGTTTCAAGAATCTCAACATCACCAGATTGATCAATTAAGGCAGGTGGTAGTTTATGAATTGGTGCTTTTTCAGTAAATGTACCGGCCTTGCCATCAATTGGCTCACCAGTCACATTAAACATTCGTCCCAAAGTCCTCTCACCGACTGGCACACTAATTGCTGCTTTTGTATCAATTACTTCTGTACCACGCTCAAGTCCATCAGTTGAACCAAGCGCAATTGCTCGAACACTAGATTCAGATAAATGCTGTGCAACTTCTAGTACAAGTTTTTTATCATTTAATTGAACCTCAAGGGCATTATAGATTGCAGGAAGATTGCTCTTTGGGAAATCTATATCAACAACCACTCCAACTATCTGACTGATTACTCCATGATTTGTACTTACTTTTTTAGTTGTTGTTGCCATTAACTTTCTCCTTCTGCTGTTGGTTCTGGTCCAAATAATTGATCTATAAGTGCATTTGTTACAATTTCGGTTCTGACTCTTTCGCCTAGGACCGCAAATCCGCTTTCTTCATTAAGTCGCTCCAATGCTCCTGCCACGATTAACCTAATGTTACTTCTGGCATACGCTGCATACTCCTGTAGTTCTTGTAGTTTTGTTGAATTTGGTGCGTCTGTAAGTTCGACTGATTGTCTTGATGTTGCTATTACTTGTGGCTCTACCACATGTGGTACTCCTGATGTTTCTAATGATTGTACACTCATTGTTGTATTGCCTCCGCTCCACCCGTTATTTCTGCTAATTCCTGTGTAATATGTGCCTGTCTAGCCTTGTTAAGCTCTAGGGTTAGATCATCAATAATATCTGATGCATTATCAGTTGCATTCTTCATAGCAATCATCCTCATTGAGTGTTCGCTTGCTAAGCTCTCGAGTAGTGATTGCCAAAGCTGAACTTCAATTAAACGAACTGCTACGTTATCTATTACCTCATCGACTGATGGCTCAAAGTTAGTAAATGAGGTAAGTTTTGGCTGATTGTCAGTACTTGCTTTGGCCGGAAGTAAACTTAACTCAGACGCTATTTGAATTAGGTTAGATTTATAGAGTGTATAGATAATTTCAACATCATCTACTTCTTTAGATCTATATAGATCCGTAATAGTATTTAGTATAGGCTTGATATCGTTCTCAGTTGGCTGATCACCAAAAGCAGGGTATACCGCAATTAAATCAATACCTTTTATTCGTCGTATACGTTGTGCGCCCTGGTTGCCAATTGCAATAACCTTAACTTTTACACCTTGTGCAAGATCTTGGGCTACCGAATTAGTGAAAATTCTTACGACATTTGAGTTATATGCACCAGCCAAAGTTGAATTACTAGTTACTAGCACATACATCTTTGACTTAACTTTTCTAATCTCAAACAAAGGGTATGTTTCAACTTCTTTATTGCCAGACAGTTTTGCTAGTAGCTCATACGCAACTTTTTGATACTCCCGGCTTTTAAGCGCTCGTTCTTGGGCTCGACGCATCTTACTGGCAGATACTAGCTCCATAGCTTTGGTTATCTGCTTAGTATTCTTAACTGAGCCGATTCGACGCTTTAATATGAGAGTATTTGCCATAGCTACTTACCAGCCTTTGACTTAGAAGTTTCATAGCTCTTCGCAACGGACTTAGCGATATCTAGGATGGCTTTATTATCGGCATCTGATCCTTCTGCGCCCGTATTGATATCCTCAACCATTTTGGCATGCTTTCTGACTGACTTACGGAGTATGCTTCCTCAGCAGCCTTGACTTTGTCTACAGGAACAACATCAAAACAACCTTCAGTTGCACTAGCAGGGAAACATACATCTGCCAAATAGCTTGAGGGTTATATTGGTGCTGTTTTAGGAGCTCAGTTAGTCGTTGCCCTCGTTCAATTCGGTGTCGAGTTTCATCATCTAGATCAGTTGAGAACTGAGAAAAGGCTGCAAGCTCTCTAAACTGGGCTAGATCAATTCGAAGGCCCTTAGCAACGCTTTTAATAGCTTTAGTCTGAGCAGAACCACCTACACGAGATACAGATAAACCAACTGAAATAGCTGGTCTAATACCTTGATAGAACAAACTTGTTTCCATAAAGATCTGACCATCAGTAATAGAAATCACGTTAGTTGGAATATAGGCACTAATATCACCAGCCTGAGTTTCAATAATAGGTAGGGCAGTTAGGCTACCACCACCAAGCTCATCACTTAAGCTTTGCTGCTCGCTCAAGCAGTCTTGAGTGAAGATAGAAAACATCACCGGGGTAAGCTTCACGACCTGGTGGACGACGAAGCAATAAGCTCATTTGACGATAGGCAACGGCGTGCTTAGATAGATCGTCATAAATAATAAGAGCGTGTTTTTCGTTGTCTCTGAAGTATTCACCAATTGCACAACCAGCATAAGGAGCTAGGTATAGCATGGCAGCTGGATCAGCTGGGCTAGTAGCCACCACAATTGTCTGATCCATAACACCTTCACGCTTTAAGTCTCTCAATTAAGTCTAGCAACCTTATGAAGACTTTTGGCCAATAGCAACATAGATATTAATTACGCCTGTCTTTTGTTTATGCTGGTTAATCATAGTATCGACTGCTATAGCCGTCTTACCAGTTTGCCTATCACCAATTAGTAAGCTCTCTCTGGCCACGACCAATTGGCACCATGGCATCAATTGCAGTAATACCAGTCATTAAAGGTTCATGACACACTTTTACGATCTAGAACACCGGGAGCTTCGCGCTCAATTTTGCTCTTTTGTTTAGTTTTAATCTGCTCGCCACCATCAAGAGGATTACCAAGCGGATCAACAACACGACCTATATCTCATCGCCAACCGGAATTTCCAGAACTCTGCCAGTTAGTCGTAACCTTAGCGCCAGCCTTAATGTCAGTATCCTCACCAAGCAGCACTGCTCCAATTTCGTCTGTACCTAAGTTAAAGGCAAAAGCTGTTACTTTGCCGCCGCTGGTTGATTCAATTTCAACCATTTCACTATAACCACACTTAGATAGGCCATAGATCCAAGCGATGCCATCACCAACTCGGGTTACAACTCCAACGCTCTCAATTTCTGGACTATTTCTAAGTTCAGCTATTGCAGCTCTAATGTTGTCCGATAGGTCTTTAATAGATAGTTCGCTCACTCTTTATTCCTTCCTTAAGAAACTGATAATTGTTTAAATTTATTTAACTTGGTCTCAACAGATAAATCTAATTGCTGATTAGCAAGCTCTAGTCTAACGCCAGCAATTACATTCTCATCACGTTCGTGAATGATAATAATTTTTTTCGCATTAGGATAGAGTTTCTTAATCTTAGTCCTTATATCTTTTTCAACTTTAGGGGATATTGGAAAAGCACTAATTGCAATAACCTCAACTAGTCCACTGTCTGCCCAATACTGTTGAGCATCCCGAAGTATTGAATCTAGATCATTTAAGCGGTTCTCAGACAGTAGATAGGCGGCAATTTCACGGCTTAGTTCCTTAGTACGAACCGTGCTTCAGCGTGTCATCGGCTAAATACTTAGCTATTTTAGTTGAGGGCTGTTTCATGATGCAGTCCTTTGGTTAAGCGCCTTATCAATTAACTCAGCATCTTTCTTAGAATCAACTTTCTCACCGATAATTGCTTCAGTTGCCTCAGAAACTAAGTCCAACTAGATCACCTTCAAGCTCTTTTCGTGCCTTAGCGGTATCTAGCTTAATTCGATCTTGAGCTTCCTTAGTTATTTGATCAATTTTAGCTTTAGCCTCTTCCTCGGCTTTAGTAAGCATCTCACGTGACTCTTGATTGGCTTGCTCAATAATGCCATCAGCATGCTTCTCTAGCTTCGTGAAGCCGCTTTTCTACTTCTTCTTCAAGCTCAACGCTCTTCTTTTTCATCTCTTCGCCAAGACTAACGCCACTATCGATAAGCTTTCGACGATCATCCATAATCTTAATAATCGGCTTAAAGGCAAATTTCTTCAGAATCAAAAATACTATCATAAAACTGACGATCTGAATCAGAAATGCGCCAGCATTGACACCTAGGGCACCAAGTCCCGACTGATTAACGTCACTGAAATTACTAATTATTGGATGCATTTAAAAAAACTGATTCCTTATTTGACAATAAATATTGAAGCGAAGGCTAGTAGACCAAAAGCTCAACAATAGCTACGAAGACTAATGCTTGACCTAAGAACTTTGAAGCTTCTGGATTACGACCAACGGCCTGCATATAACTACCACCAATTAAACCAATACCAATTCCTGGCCCAATAAAACCACCACCGATCATAAGACCTTTGGCGATGACTGCGGTATTAACTGTATCTGCTAACATTACCATTTAATTATTTCTCCTTTAATTACTTATAAAATCTTTACAAAACAAAATTATGCCCATAATCCTACTCCGTCTGTAGGCTTATTGTTTCAGGAACAATATCCTCGGTCAAGTCCTCGTGTTCAGTTGAGGAATTAACTGAGATGGCTAAATAGTTAACACTAAGCACTACAAATATATAAGCTTGCAGTGCTCCAACAAAAATCTCTAGGGCATAAAATGGAGCAGCGGTAATAGGAGCAACCACACCACCTAAGTAGGCAAACACTACTATTACTATCTCACCGATAGTTACATTAAGGAAAAGTCGGATCGATAGGCTGATAACTCGAGTTAGGTCTAGTAACATTTCCAGTGCGCCGATGAATATATATAGCGGGTTCTTAGGGTTACCAACAAAGAAGTGAGCAAAGTAATGTTTAACTCCGACTTCTTTAATTGAGTTGTAGTAAACATAAATCATCGTCACAAAACCAGCCGCAAAGGTTGCGTTTATATCCCCAGTAAATGGTCTAAGCAGCGGTTGGCCGTTATATACAATGCCCTCACCAACTCCAGGTATTAATCCCATCCAGTTATTAATCAAAATAAAGAAGAACAGGGTTACAAAATAGGGAACGTACTTCTTGCCACGTTGCTTATCTTCAAAACTGCTGGTTACGACATTAGTCATGAACTCGGCCGCAGCTTCAACATATTGGATTAGCCCACCGCGGGGCTTTACTCTAACTTTTAATGACACTGTGATTAGAACAATTATCATAATAATTGCACAAATCCAGCCATAGAGCATTGAGTTTGTAATAGTCGCTCCGTGAATCTGAAATAATGGGTCTGCACTCGTATGGACTACCGGACCCGAACTTGCAACTATTCTAGTTAACCCACCAAACATTATTTACTGTCCTTGCTGAGAGCTTTTGCACTAAACTCATCCATCGTCTTTTTAATAACTACTGTCGATAAAATCATGGCAATAACAAAACCTACTGCTGTCCAAAGCGGAGCTGTATTAAAGTGGGTGTCAATCTTATAACCACCGACAATTGGAATTAAGACTACTATGGCTAATTTCCATAGCATATCTAGTGAAGCTCCAATAAATTGATTTCCTGAGGTTACCTCTTTTTTTGGTGTCTTCCCATCCTGTTTCGAGTTGGCTGCCGTCTCATTTGGCTTTCCAGTCTTGACCATGTGGACTTAATTATAGCGTTTTCAGGGGTAAACTACAAGGTCGGAATATATTTATTTACTCTTACGCTCATCAAGGAGCTTAAATATTACTTTTCGGATCTCAAAAGCAAGTGGCAAATCCAGCACCTTTTCTAGTTCAAACCACTTTGCTTGAGAGATTTCATCTTCTTGAATCTTTATATCACCGGACACATACTCAGCCGTAAATATGTTGATTTCAGTGTTATACTTTTCATTAATAGCTTCAAAAATTAACTTATTTACCCTGCATTTTATAGACGTCTCTTCGAAAACTTCTCGTTCTGCTCCTTGTTCCAGCGATTCGTTGTCATTGACAACGCCACCCGGGAAATTCCAGTGCTTTGCGTACTGTTCTACCCAGTCTGGTGGCATAACAAGCAGCAACTGATTACCTTTAAGAACTGCAGCGAAAGCCCCTCTAGTCATAAAGAGATTATACAACTATAAATTATTTTTTCTTATCAATGTTATCAGTAAAAATAATGTTATAATACAGGTATGGTAACTATATATTCAGCTACATGGTGCGCTTTTTGTAGGTCCGCAAAGGATTATCTTGATAAACTTGGCGTTAAATATACCGACAAGGATATTGAGAAAGATGTTAAAGCCGCCCAAGAATCAATGGAAAAGTCACAGCAAACCGGCATTCCAGTGATTGATATTGATGGCACAATAATTATTGGTTTTGATCGACCTAAAATTGACGAAGCCCTAAAAGCTCACAATTTAGTAAAAGCTGCTTAAGCTAGCAGTCAGACAATACTTTTTTAAAAAATATTCAGCCAAATCCTAGTAGTGGTTTATAATAATTTTAAAGCATGAAAAGAAACACTTTATCAAAACACGTCCTTACTCTACTTGCCATAGTGTTTATGATTTGTGTTCTTGTTGTTGCTGCAATTCATTCTACTGTTAGTGTCTATCTCGCAATCAAAACTGAGCATATTTACTATATAAATCCAATTCGCCTAACTACACTTAATAATTTATGGCCAAGGTATGCCAACTCGGACATGGCTACTTTTTACGGATGGTTGGGTTTATTGGTACTTTACCTGTCTGTAATGACCATTTACGTACGACGCTACGACCCAGAGCTTATTAGCCGAATAAGAAACAGCATTGAGTACAACCGAGAGACCAAAAGAGTCACCTACGGGACTAGGAATGCTCGCGAGATAGAACTCATTCCACTAACGAAAATGCTAATACAGTTTTATCGCCTAAAAAGCCTATTCAGTGAATCTGAGATTATTTAGCAGCTTTATCTATTAGTTTATGGGTCAGTTTTGTAACTACTGATCTTGGCAGGAATCTGTAGCCAATGACTGAGCCTTTATTGCGATAGCCTGGTATAACCATTCGTTTACCGGCCATCATTGCTTTGTAGCCGGACTGCGCGACAATTTCAGGATCCATTAGATAAACCTGAAACATCCTGGAATCTTTTCGCATATTGGCACGTTTAAAGAAATTGGTATCAGCTATGCCAGGGCATAGCGCGGTAATGCTAATATTACTACTCTTGTATTCGTAATACAGCGCTTCGCTAAACAGTAGAACATAAGCCTTCGAGGCAAAATATGTCGCAAAGGTCGGCCCTGGTTGAAGTCCGGCGATTGAGGCAACATTTAAAATTCTGCCGCCCTTATTCTTAATCATTCCGGGTATGTAGTAGTGGCATAGCTCACTCAAAGCATTTACGTTCACATTTAGTAGCTCCTGCTCGTCCTTAAGATCATGATCGGCAAACTTACCATATAGCCCAAGACCAGCATTATTAACTAAATATGTAACTGTTTTTTTCTTGCCTTTAGTCCAATCAAATAACTTTTTAGTATTTCCAGGGACGGCTAGATCAAATGCTTTATAGATAACGTTAACTTTATAGGTAGCTTTGATTTGTTTTGCAGCTTGAGCCAGCTCATCGGCATATTTGGCGGTTAGAATTAAATCGAAGTCATCGTCGGCAAAGATTTTAGCAAACTCTAAGCCAAAGCCTGATGAGGCGCCAGTAATAAGTACGGTTTTGCCGGAAATAGTCTCATCTTGGTCTTGAACGGTCACTTCGATATTTTATCAGTTAAGGGGTAGGCGTGCTATGCTAAAACTATGAAACTGTCAGTGGTTATACCCGCTTACAATGAAGAATCATTTATTGCCGGTACGATCGAAGCTTTACAAAATCAAACAATTAAACCAGACGAAATAATAGTTGTAGACAACAATAGTTCTGATCGAACTGCTGCTATCGCAAAATCCATGGGCGTTAAAGTCCTTCATGAGCCAAAACAAGGCATTACACCAGCTCGAAATCGGGGTTTTAATGCAGCAAATGGTGACATTATTGCCAGGTGTGATGGTGACACTAGACCGTTCCCGGATTGGGTTGAGCTTTTAAAGAAGTCTTTTAAAGATAAGAGTGTAGTTGGAGTAACTGGAACGAATGTTTTCTATGACGCTCCAGTTAGATACAAAAGATTCTTAGAAACTTCGTTTACAAAAGTTTATTTCATTGGCAATAAATTTCTACTTGGCCACGAAGCCTTTTATGGATCAAATATGGCAATCTTAAAAAATGTTTGGGATAAGTCCAAGGAAAGTACCTGCTTAGACGACAAACTAGTCCATGAAGATATTGATTTAGCTATCCATATAGCCCCCTATGGAGACATCGTCTACAAACCGGAGCTAATGGTTGGTTGCTCATACCGGGCCTTTAAGGTTCCTAAATCAGTAATGGTTGCCAGATTAGTCAAATGGCCAAAAACCAAGGCAGTTCATACGAATTTTGGTAGATACATCAAAGCAAGCAAGCGAACAAGCTCGACAGCTGACAACCTAGTCAAGAAACTAGCGCCTCTTAAATAACCAAATCATTATCTGTTATATGATAATATAAGATCTATACTGTTAATGCTTATAGGACTCAGAAGTGAGACTTTATTAAAGAATGAAGCAAAAAGTACTAAAACCAATTAATCTACCTAAATCATTATGGACATCATTCAAGCGATGGTGGAGCAGCAAATGGTGGCATCGTGTTTTAATAGTTCTATTTGTTGCGATTTGGCTCAGTATTGGTGTTATGTACTCAATTGCTCAATGGTACATTCATCAACAGGCCAATAAACCCTATAATCTGGGCCTGTCTTTCGTACCGGATTATGCTGCATATCTCGGCGTAGACCCTAACCAAGCCCTGAATGCACTACTTACCGACATGAAGATAACTAATATACGCTATGTCAGCTATTGGCAAGACATTGAGCCATCACCAGGTGTTTATAACTTTTCGGAGCTAGACTATGAATTCCAGCAAGCTGCAGCTCATCATGTGTCAGTAAATCTTAGTTTGGGACTCCGTCAGCCACGTTGGCCTGAATGTCATTTGCCTCAATGGGCCGCTGGCGAGCCTTATAGCGTTTGGGAGCCACAGCTCTTAAGCTTTATTGCTACAGTTGTTAACAGATATAAAAATAACCCAGCGCTAGGTACTTATGAGCTTGAGAATGAATATTTCCTAAAAGCCTTCGGAACATGTACTAATTACTCTAGGGATAGGCTAATTGCCGAATATAATCTAGTTACAAAACTTGACCCCCATCATACTTTAATTATTAGTCGATCAAATAACGCTATTGGCACACCGATCGGCAAACCTACTCCAGACGAATTTGGTGTTTCTATATATAAGCGCGTTTGGGACTCATACGTCACGCACAGATACTTTGAATATCCAATTCCAGCTTGGTATTACGGTTTTCTAGCTGGGACCGAGGAAATCATCACTGGCAGGAATACTATTATTCATGAGTTACAGGCCGAACCGTGGCCACCAACTGATATGGTTAGCGCGTCACAGAAAGAACAGGCTAAGTCGATGAACGCAAAAATACTGAAGAGCCGCTTCCAATATGCTGAAGCCACAGGCATGAAGACAATAGACTTCTGGGGTGCTGAGTGGTGGTACTACGAGAAAGTCTTATACAATAATCCAAGCGACTGGAATGTTGCCGTGCAGGAATATAACGAAGCGGCTGCCCATAACGCGCAACTTGCCAAACAAAATCAGTAAAATTATGGCATAACAGTTTTGATACTCTGTTAATTTAGTTCATACTACTAGACATGGCTAAGCAAAAAAAGCACCAGAAATCAATTTCAAATCGGCGAGCCAGGTTCGATTATGACATTCAAGACACCTTAATCGCAGGTGTTGAGTTAAGTGGTGCCGAAGTAAGGGCGATAAGATCAGGCCAAGTCGATATTAAAGGCTCTTACGTGACTTTTAGGGATGGTGAGCTTTGGCTTACTAACGTTACTGTTAGCGGCAGCAATCATGCCCCAATTTCTGAAGAAAATAAAACAAGAAGTCGAAAATTGCTAGTAAAGCGAAAAGAGATCAAAGAATTAATGTTAGCCAAAGACAAAGGCAATACTATTGTGCCCTTAGAGATACTTAACGGTAGTAGATATATCAAGGTCAGGATCGGTTTCGGTAGAGGTAAAAAGCTTTATGACAAAAGAGCTAGCCTAAAGAAAAAAGACGACATGCGAGATGCTGAGCGATTAATCAGGTCTAAATAAATATCTACCGCCCTAGCTGAGGTAGGGTTATCTTAGTACCGGTTGAGCTTCTGGTGCTAGCACAGGCTCTAAGCTTCGAGCGAGTCTTAGTGTACTATTTATATCCCTTAAGCTTAAGCTGTTGTCACTACCTACGGCCGAGCTAAAGAATGTTGGAACGTCCCATTCATGACCACGCCCACGGTAAGTCGTCACGCGACTTGCACCAATAAAAGGTGGCAGAACACCCATTTCGTCATAACCTATTTCTACAGTCGTATGAAGTGACATTAAAGGATCTGAATCATCCCAAACTTCTATAGATTGACCATATCTATTACTTACTGATATAGCTTTTTTTGTCTCGTTTGCCCCAGATAGTGAGCCCTGCCTTATATCTAAAGCGATTCTACCGGCATGGTTCAACTGCATACGCCTAAGCAAGCCCGGTAAAATAATTTCCTGATCTCCTTGAGTCACAACTTCATGACCTTTTCTCTCTAACATAAAATTTAGAGTAAATCTTTTTATATGACAATGCAAGAATAATGACAGTAAAAAATACTTAGTTTATTGATATTTAAATCCTACTGCCTTAGCTGAGGTCGGGTTATTCTTAGTACGGGTTGAGCTTCTGAGCCGAAGTATTTTTCTATCAAATCGACCTTTGCCCTGGCTATAGGCATATTTTTCTGTTGATTTCCTTCAGTTATTAGCTCAAGTCTCTGTCGGCTTCTGGATTCTCTTAGGACTGAGATACTTCTATTATGAAGATCGAACCTTGCAAGATGTCTTTGGTCATCTAATCTGTTACCGGATAAATATCTCATGCCAAGTAGATCCACTATTATTAATCTGCCATCGGCAATTTCGTCTTCAGCAATGTGTGTAACCACTTTTAATGCACCGTAAAATTCAGCTGGGTCTGGCTCAGCTACAGACATCCAATTAGACTCTTCTCTTGTAGGTGCTGTGAAACTACTTTTATCGCCGCTTAAGCAAGAAATAACGCCAATAACTCCAACTCTAAAATTAAGGCCAATCATATCGCGCTCTAATCCCGATATTGGCGCTTCAGCCGGTATAAGTTGTACTGGTACCTCCTCGGCTGGACTAGGAGCTTGATCGGGTGTTAAAGACGCTAATATATTCCCACGCTGTTTCTCTGCATCATGTTCTAATTGTTTAAATGTCATTACTCTAATCTAAATCCTATCTAGCCCGCATGCAAGCATGACGTTTTTAGAGTTGCTTTACAGCCCCAGTATTTGTTTCTTTTTGGCATCAAATTCTGCTTGAGTCAGAATTCCCTGATCTTTAAGTTGGCCTAGCTTTTCTAACTGCTCTATTTGACCGTCTGTGTCACCTGGGTCTGTTGCAGCTTTTGCGTTGTCATCAGCTGCTTGTGCGTTTCTTCTATTCCTATTAGCAACGCCTGCACCAACTGCCGCACCAACAACTAGTCCTCGTCGACGTCCCATTCTAAATCTTGGTCCCATCTTAATCCCCCTTACTTAATTTCTAAATATATTCTACTCCTTAGAGGAAGATTAAGACATATGGGATTTACAGTTTTACTAAGATTCTAATGCTAAAATGCTGCTATAATTAATCTCATAAAAAAGGTGGAGAATTCATGGACTTAACTAGTTCGCCTGAGTGGCAGGCACTACAAAACCATTACGAGCAAAATAAAGACGTACATTTAAGAAAGCT
Organism: uncultured bacterium; assembly: GCA_963699195.1. Classification (GTDB taxonomy): domain Bacteria; phylum Patescibacteriota; class Saccharimonadia; order Saccharimonadales; family DATKHC01; genus JBBQBA01. The sequence continues at coordinate 747,173 of OY969420.1, forward strand.
ATTCGAGGAAGATCAAGGGCGTGGGAAAAAGCTCTCCATTCAAGTTGGAGATATTTTTGCAGATTACTCTAAAAACCGGATAACTGATGAGACTATGAAGCTACTATTTGACCTAGCTCGAGCACGCAAAGTTGAAGAGCTACGCGATGCCATGTTTGCTGGTGAGAAAATTAACACTACTGAGAAACGAGCAGTTCTACATACCGCCCTTCGAAATCAGGGTGAACAGCATGTAAATGTAGATGGGCAGGATGTGTTACCCGAAGTTAGAGAAGTTTTCGAGAGAATGGCCAAATTCTCAAATGACATAAGAAGCGAAACTTGGCGCGGACACACCGGAAAACCAATTAAGAATATTATAAACATCGGCATAGGCGGTTCAGACCTGGGCCCTACTATGGTTACAGAAGCTCTGAGGTTTTACTCTCAGCGTGACTTAAAAGTTCGTTTTGTCTCTAATGTAGACAGTACACATTTAGTTGAGACATTGCGTGTATTAAACCCAGAAAGAACTCTATTTATTGTTGCTTCTAAGACATTTACGACTGATGAGACCATGACAAATGCCCATAGCGCTCGAGAATGGCTACTCAAAACACTTAATAATGAGGCTGCAGTTGAAAAACATTTCGTAGCCGTCTCAACTAACGCCGAAGAAGTAAAAAAGTTTGGAATTAATACAGATAACATGTTTGGTTTCTGGGATTGGGTTGGCGGTCGCTATTCACTGACTAGCTCAATTGGACTATCAATTATGGTTGGGATTGGTCCAGATAACTTCCATGAACTTCTAAAAGGCTTTTACGCAATGGATGAGCACTTTAGAAGCGCTCCCTTGGAGCAAAATTTACCCGCAATACTAGGTTTAATTGGTATTTGGTATGGTAACTTTTACGGCGCTGCATCTGAGGCAATACTGGCCTACGACCAATATTTAACTCGATTTGCTGCTTATTTCCAACAAGCTAATATGGAGAGTAATGGAAAATCAGTTAATAAAGCAGGGGAATCACTAAACTTTAATACTGGACCTGTTATATGGGGTGAGCCTGGCACTAACGGCCAACATGCTTTCTATCAATTAATTCACCAAGGTACACAATTTATTCCATGTGACTTTATTGGCTTTGCCAAAGGATTAAATCCACTAGGTGATCATCATACTAAACTAGTAGCTAATCTGTTTGCTCAAACTCAAGCTCTGGCTTTTGGTAAGACCGCTGAACAAGTTCGAGCAGAAGGAGTGGCCGAAGAGTTAGTGCCACATAAAGTATTTAAGGGTAATCACCCAACAAATACATTCCTACTACCAAAGTTAACTCCATATACACTTGGTCAGCTTATAGCAATGTACGAGCACAAGATCTTCATTGAAGGTGCAGTTTGGGGCATTAATTCATTCGACCAATGGGGAGTTGAGCTTGGTAAGGTTCTAGCAAAAGACATTTTTAAACAACTTAAAGAAAATGAGACCAATGTAAGTAATGATAGCTCTACTGCTAATTTACTCGCAACATACCGAAAATTAGATAATTAGATTCTAAGAAGTTAGCCTATTGCTTTTATAACACTTTTGTGGTATTATATACTAATGACAAAGGTTCCAATTCAAGTACCCGTATTTGATAGACTAACCCCTGTTGAGGTTAATATTGGCGCGCCGCTAAAGGATGGCATAATCCAGGTTGGGATTCTGGGGTCTGATAACTGGCCGCACGCAAGACTAATTTTACGGAGACAAGATAATCGTGTCAGCGTTAGAGAGCAAAATGGTCTACCAATTCAAACTGAGGTCCACACTGCTAGTTTTGACATAGCTAATCCAAATGCATCAAATGCTGTCTTGCTATTTAGAGAACCGTTAACATCACTAAATTTCGAGAGAGCATCTAGCGAAATAAGTACAGACTCTACATGGCATTTTTTGGAGGGGGATCAACTAATCGCTAACCATAAACACCTCTTGTATCTAGCTTCAGTTATGGGTGGTGCTGCAGTTGAAAGACAAGACGATTTGCTTAAAGCAGCGACCCAACATGTATAATAGTCTTTATGATTCTAACGACCGTTCGCCACGGTGAAACAGTTGAAAACGAAAACAAAATAATCCAGGGTCAAAATCCTGGCACACTTTCTGAAACAGGCATAGAACAGTCTGAGGCGGTAGCGAAATTACTGTCTACATATAACTTTCAAGCAATCTACAGCTCTGATCTACATAGATGCGTGCAGACAGCCGAAATTATACATAAACAACTACCCAACGTAGCGTTAGATTATTCTAATGCGTTAAGGGAGCTCAGTTTCGGCGATTACCAGGGTAAGTCCTTTGAGTCATTCGACTGGGAGTCAATACCGGGTACGGCGATTACCAAAAAAGTTCCTGGTGGAGAGTCGTGGATTGAAATGTATGAACGAATATCTCCTTGGATCGAAGAAGTATACTTAAAGCATAAAGACGACCATATTCTTGTTGTCACAAGCGGAGGTCCGATAAGGGTCTTTAAGGCAATGCTGGGCCATGTATCCTTGGAGGATATATTTCAAGAAAAAATCAGTAACTGCGAAACACAAGATTTCGAAGTCACTGATCATATCCTAAACGCCATACCATCTTTCGGGGGATAGTTGGTCAATACTTATATCAGTTCAGTCCTACTAAATTTCTAACTTAGGCTATGCGTGCTTAACCCACACAAAAAATGGATGTTCTGATTCGCCCTGCAAGAGCCTCTCGTCTTCACAGGTAATTATTGATGTACAATACCATGAATCACTCCTGTCATGGGCTGTAAAGAAAAAAATTGATGTGGCATGTATTGGCATCGTAATGGGCTCGCCCGGCCTTAGGCTCCCATCATCCAACACTCTATTAAAGCTACCGTCTAGAGTAACTTCGAAAGTATTTTCATGATTTACTAATATTACCGGGTCTCTTGGCCACGCGGTATCATCATCTCCAATTAAACTTCCTGCAATTTCTGAAATAGTAGAAGCATCTGCAATGGATACTTTACCGGCGTCCTCAATTGCTTGCCGTAAAGAAGTGGCTATTTCTTGCTTTCTTGCCTGTAACTCTGGGTTAACAGGAGTAATAGGTACTTCGGGGCTGCGACCTGGCTTTATAAACAAAACACCTTCCATGGTCGATAAATTATAGCAGACCCGAATAATCAAAGCAGGGTACATATCTGGCTTTTATTTTATCGAAATGAAATTTGTTAATAACTAAGATCGTGCTTTCAAAAATGTTAGATGATATATTGAGATAACAATGAGTAGACCTGATAGTGGCATACATTTTGGATTTGTACCTAGCTTTGAGCTTAGAGATACACCCGACTTTGAAGTACCAGAGCACATGATACAGGCTCATGAACGGCTATTAACCGTTTTTGAACCGGCTGTACCACCTGTGGTAATTGGCTTGCAGGCTATGGTTGACTCTGACAGCTCTGAGGTTGCCGTGGCAATAAACGGCGAGTTTCCCCTAAGCCAAGATGAATGGGACAGTGTACGACCAGAGCAGTATGTTGGTTCACTTACACTGTTATTTGTTCAAACCCTAACAAAACAAGTCGCACATATAGAGCATGTTATGGTGGATCCTAGTTTTAGAGGCAGAAAAATCGGGACTGGTTTAGTGCGCCTTGCCATCGGGGAAGCAAAAGAAAGAGAAGTATCTAGAATAGATCTAACATCAGGAGCTTCAAAGATAGAGGCACAAGGTTTATATGCAAAGATGGGATTCCATACAAGAGAGACAGTTAACTGGCGCTGGGAAGTTGATAAATAAAGCTTAGAGTTCGGTTTTAATGGTGTAGTTAGGCTGCAGCCAGTCTGGTAGATTATCGGGCCCATTGGAGTTGTCTTTATACATTTGTAGACCATCCCCATTCTTAGACCACTGCTGAAGTATTGGGTTTACTATTTGCCATGAGGCAATAACTTCTTCCGAGGTAGAGAATAGCGTACGATCACCACGGATAGCATCGAATATTACCCGTTCGTATGCGTCAGGGCTAGAGCTAGCAGCAAAAAACTTATTGTAACTAAAGTCCATGGTTACACGTTCTAACTCACTATCAAGCCCAGGCTTCTTAACAATAAGTTCAACGCCTATGCCTTCATTGGGCTGAATCCTAAATGAAAGACTATTATACAAAGTTTCTTTAAGGGATACATAGTTCCTCTTAAAAATAACCTTAACTAATGTTTCTTTAGCATTGAGAGATTTACCAGTTTTAATAATTATTGGCACGCCATTCCAGCGTGGACTCTCAATATTTAGCTTAACTGCTGCATATGTTTCAATATTAGAGTTTGGATTTTCAACTTCCGTCCTATATGTTTCGTATTGTCCACGGAAAGATTGCTCATTAGTCTTATCTTCTGGGATTCGAGTTACAGAGTTGAGTAGAATAAGTTTTGCTGCATGAATTCCGTCACTATTTAGATTATCTGGCTCTTCCATGGTTACAACAGCCATTAGTGCAAGCAAATGACTTTGGATCAGATCGCGCAAAGCACCAGTTTTCTCATAGAAATCCTTACGTCCTTCAATCCCAAGCGTTTCAGTTGCTGTGATGTCTATTCGAGATATATGGTGAGAACTCCATAAGGACTCAAAAATTGCGTTATTAAATCTAAAATCAATAATATTTTGGACAGTTTCTTTAGCTACGTAATGATCAATTCGATACATTTGATCTTCGCGGAAATACTTAGCAGTGTCACTTATAAGCTTTTCGCCCGATTCTAGGTCATAACCAAAAGGTTTTTCGATCATTAACCTTGAATCGGCATTTCCGTGAGGACATTTACCGTTCAGACCATTTTCACCTAAATATTGGACTACTGTAGCAAAAGCCTGAGCTGGGATAGACAAATAATATAACCTAGTCATACAGACGCCTCTCTCAGCCTCTATTTGATTAACGCGCTCGAGAAGCGACTTATAGTCAGCCGATTCAGTTGGGTTAAGGGTTTTAACCTCAAAATGAGACTTTAAAAACTCATTAGCTCCTTCATCTTGCTCGGAATAATTTTCAGTTAATGACTTTAAAACCTCTTCAGAGGTTAGGTTTTGCCTAGTAGTACCAATTATCTGGGTGTTTTCATCCAATAATCCGGTTTTAATTAACCGATACATTGAAGGGAATAATAGCCTCTTAACAAGGTCGCCAGTTATACCAACGATAACAATTACTGCAGGGCCTGATTTATTCTCACTCATTTTGGATTCTGTGCGTGACCACCAAATTTATTTCTAAGTACGGCTAGAAGCTTGGTCGCAAATGAGATTTGGCCGTTTTCAGATTGTATTCGAACATCAAAAGCTGCTTGAACTACCGGCATAGGTACGTTGTGGTCTCTGGCTGCCTCAAGCGTCCATCTAGCTTCTCCAGATTCTGCAACAATCCCCTCAATTCCATCCATATTAGGGTTTTCTTGAAAAGCTTGCATTGCTAGTCCATTAAGACTGGATTCAATAATGCTACCATGCTGCCAAACTTCGGCGATTTTAGCTAAATCAAGCTCTTTGTAAGGTCCTTCTTTAAGAAAACGATATCCTTCAGCCAATGACTCCATTACTCCGTATTCAATGGCATTGTGTACCATCTTAACAAAATGGCCACTTCCGCCTGAACCGAAGTAGTTAAATGAGCCGGACGGCTTAGATAGAATATCCAACGCAAAGGTTATTTTCTCATAGGCTTCGTGTTTACCGCCTACCATCATCGAAAATCCATTAGTTATGCCTTTAATACCACCGCTTGTCCCAACGTCTACAAAATCAATATTGTGACCGGCTAGCTGTTCAAACCTCTGTTTGCTTAATCTGAAGTCAGAGTTACCGCCATCGATTAGAATACTGCCTTCAGGAAGAATATTTTGCCATTCATTAATTTCTTCCTCAACGAATTCCGATGGAATCATAAGCCAGACAATAACAGTTTCATCTCCAAATTTTGAGACAACATCTTGTCTTGAACCTGCCTCAATTGCACCTTTAGAACCAGCGTTATGCAAAGCTTCTTCATTCCTATCAGACGCTACGACTTCTACCCCTTCGGCAAGTAGCTTCTCGACGATCTGAAAGCCCATTTTACCTAGTCCCACTATTGCTATTTTCATCAATTGTCTCCTATCATGTCATTTATTATATATGCTTGTGCTAATTGCTTAAATATTTGTGAAGGTTGTTCTTCTAAGGATATCTCTTTATCCTTCAAATTGGTAATGGCTAAATGCTTATTTTCACCTAACGCAAATACTAACACCTCACTTAGTTTGCTAAGACCTGAAAGCGACATGCTAATTCGCTCGTAATCTGGACCGACATAACTAACCACTAAATTATTTTCGAGTTTGGCATGAAGTGAATGGGGAAGGATTCCAACAGTATGACCGTCTGGACCAATGCCAATCTGTCCAATTGAATAATCTGACTCATTTAGTACTTTTTGAAGTATGTCAGCATAGTGTTCAGCGGTTGAGGCTAAATCTGGCTCACCTTCATATAGAACGGAGTAATTTTTTACCCTGCTAAAGTCTAGCCCAGCTTTTTGTAGCTGCGCATAGTTAGAATTCGGGTGACCAGGGCTGCCATAACGCTCATCAATTGGCATTATTGTTAGCTTATCTATTGCTGACTGATCTAATCTATTAAATACAGCTACAGTTAACTCTATATTGCTGCCACCAGAAGTTAGCCAAACGACATTATTGTGACTACTGGTTGCTTCGGAAATTTTACTAAAAAGCAGATCCTCTGCCTCAGAAGCAGTAGATAGTTTTATAAAACGCATAGGTTTACTATACATTACCGCTTTGGATGATTGAATAAGAAGATTTTTGTTATAGTTAGGCCATGAATTCTAAGCTTAGTATCAACACGACTATAAAACTTAATAACGGCAAACATATACCTATGCTTGGGCTTGGCACATATCAAGTTCCTGATGGTAAGTTGACCGAAGATTCTGTTAAGTGGGCCCTGGAAGCAGGTTACAGACATATTGATACGGCAAAACTATACAAAAACGAGCACTCTGTCGGCAAGGCCGTTAGAGAAAGTGGTATTCCGCGAGATAAGATCTGGATTACAACTAAACTCTGGCCAATCGATTTTCTTCATCCCAGAAAAGCCTTAGAGGCTAGCTTAGAGAGGCTTGGTATGGATTACGTAGATTTATATCTTATTCACTGGCCCGTGCCAGGAACCAGCAATAAGTTATGGAAATCTATGGAGGCCTTTGCGAATGAAGGACTTAGTAAAACTATAGGCGTCAGCAACTTTGGGATTGATCTACTGGAAGATGTACTGAGCCATGCCAACATACCGCCTGCGGTAAATCAGGTTAGATGTTCTCCATTTAGTTACCCTAAAGAGTTAATTAAATTTTGCGAAAATAATAAAGTAGCTTTTGAAGCATATAGCCCACTAACTCAAGGTAGAGAGCTAGATAATGGTTTACTGAATGATTTGGCTAAAAAACATAATAGAAGCACTGCTCAAATACTGCTTCGTTGGGCCCTACAAAAGAACCTTATTGTTATCCCAAGATCTCACAACCAAGAACGCATTGTTCAAAATTCAAAGATATATGACTTTAGCCTCACAGATAATGACATGGCCTTGCTAGATTCTTTGGCCAACTAAACACATATTACTTCTTATGATTGACATGGGTAGCGTATAAGCTACTATTGAATCAAGTATTAATAGTAAGGGACGACTATGTCAAAGATTTCCAAGAATGAAAAAGGGATTGGGGCAATATTACTAACCGTTCTAATAGTGTTACTCGTGGTGGTTGTAGCCGGAACAATATATGAGCTAACAAAAAAGCCAGCTAAAACGGCAACCGTGACTACGACCACAAAGACAGCCACAACGCCATCTGGCCAGTACTCTGCAACTTGTTATAGTGCATTTCATGACAAGGCGCTTTGTACATTTGCAAATCACACCAATATAAGCACACAACAATATGTCGCTACCGGCACTACAACTTCAGCTACCGGTGCGCAATCTACTTTCACGGTCAAAAACGACGGTATGGGCAATAGCCAAATATCATATACAAATAGTGGCAAGACCATAAATGAGATATCTCTTGATGGCAAAGTCTATATTCAGACAAGTGCTGGTGGAACTTGGCTTGAGTACGACAATGCTAGTCTCGGAGCATCCACCGTTCCTAACCCAACCAGTGGTTTTAACTTAAATTTCCAGACATCCACACCGGCTGGAGTAACTGTTACTAGTCAAGGCACTGCAGCCTGTGGTAACTCAACATGCGACAAATACAAGGTCATTACCAACTCAAACCCTAATGCAACACAGTATGTTTACTTTGACACAAGTAGTTATCTATTAAGACAGTGGACATCCTCAGACGCATCAACTGGTATTAAAGTTAATTTGACGTTTAGTTATGAACCGGTAACTATTCAGACACCTTCGCCAGTTCAACAAATAACTACCTAAATAGCCCCCGAATCTACAGCTTTTAAGAGTATAATGTGGGCAATATGCGATCATCTAGTCGAAGAAAAAATCGATCAAGAAGAAATAGAAAGTATCTATATAGGTTACTGATTGTCGCTATAATAATAGCTGCATACATAACCACGTTTCTGCTTCTGCCGCTTAAACCTATTTACGCGACTAAACTACAATTACCAGTAGCTACTTCCGGTACCCTGAACGTTACGTGGCCGGCTAGCGAACAAGCGGCTATTGGCGTCCTTGGATCAGGTGCCTTGGTGTCAAATGGCGTACAAACTCCTCTACCTACAGCGAGTATTGCTAAAGTAGTTACCGCCTTAACAGTTCTACAAAAATACCCATTGAAATTAGGCGAACAAGGTCCAACTATTACAATTACTAATGCCGACGTAAATGACTACAACAATTTTGTTGCTGAGGATGGCTCAGTAATCAAAGTAGTGGCAGGTGAACAAATTACCGAATATCAAGCAATTCAGGCGATGCTTTTGCCTTCTGCCAATAACATGGCAGATACTTTGGCGATTTGGGCTTTTGGATCAACCGCTAATTACTTAATCCACGCTAATACATATGTTAAGTCATTGTCTATGAATTCAACTACGATTAGTGATCCAAGCGGCTTTTCGCCAAGCACAGTTAGTAACTCTCTTGATTTGATCAAACTAGGTGAGGCCTCCCTAAATAACCCTGTTGTAGCGCAAATTGTCGGCCAAGCCAGCGCTGTCTTACCAGTTGCTGGACTAGTTCAAAATGTTGACTGGAATGTCGGTACAGATGACTTGATTGGAATTAAAACCGGAAATACGGATCAGGCGGGTGGAACTTTTCTATCGGCTGCTAAATACGATCTAGGCGGCGGCAATTCCATCACAGTAATAGGTGCAGTTATGAAGGCAGCCACACTTCAACAAGCCCTAAATCAAACTATACCAATGCTACAATCCGTAAAAAATCAAATAAAACTACAGAGCCTTCCGGCTGGCACTCCGGCTAGCAGTTATACTGTGCCTTGGGGTGGAGTTGTTGATTCAGTCACTAAATCAACTATTGCAATCCCATATTTACCACAGATGCCAGTAAGCTATACCAACATATCTAGTAAAGTTACACCGCCCGCAGACACCGCTGGTCCGGTTGGTCTAGTAACACTTGGCGTGGGCAGCGATAAGATTACGTCGACGACCTTCTTGGAAAGTGCTATTCCAAAACCAAGTAAGCTTTGGCGGCTAACTCACCCTCAGTATTTCTTCTAATACATAATTATTATCCTAATTATTCAGATTACTTGCAGTAAGCGTGATGTATGCTAGCGCTTGAAAGGTAATATAAAATTTATGAATACAGTATCTCGTGGAATCCGAAACGCATTTAGAAATGTAATCCGCACGACTTCAATTGTGATAATTTTGGGAATCAGCATTGGTCTAGCATTGACTATGCTGATAGCTCACCAAGCCGTTACTAATAAAATAAACAGTGTTAAGTCAAACATTGGCAATACCATTACAATTACACCTGCTGGATTTAGCGGTTTTAGTAGTGTTAACAACTCTCTTAGCACTACTCAGCTCGCTAAAGTATCAAGTCTACCTCACGTGACTAACGTGGACGAAACACTTACCGACAGACTGACTACAATTGGCTCAACTACTCCTTCTTTTGGTGGATTTGGCGGCTCATCAAATTCGTCTAACGCAAATGACAATACAAGCCTTACTTCTCCTGTCACCATAAACCTAAACAAAGCTGGTGGTGGCCGTGTCTTTATACAGGGTGGTGGCAGTTTGCCAACTAACTTTACTCCGCCAGTATCGATTACTGGCACAACCGACCCAACTACACTTGGAACTACTACTCTAACTATGGTTAGCGGTAGCGCTATTAGCGGCACGTCTAATACCAATGATGCAATGATTTTCTAAGAGCATGGCGGCCAAAAACAACCTAAAAGTAGGTTCAACTTTTACAGCCTATGGCAAGACTCTGACTGTCAGCGGCATATTTACGGTTGGTAGTAGCGACGAAGCTGGAGCTGGAACTGTAATAGTTTCACTGCCTACCGAACAAAGCTTGAGCGGCCAAACAGGAGATATAACTAGTGCGGTTGTGACAGTCGACTCACTTGATAATCTAGATTCAGTCACCTCAGCTATAAAAAATGATCTAGGCTCAGCTGCGGATGTTACTAGCGCACAAACGGAGGCAAATAACACAGTTGCGCCACTAAATAGCGTAAAGACAATCTCGCTATACTCACTCATTGGAGCAGTGATTGCTGGTGGCTTAATAACTCTTCTGACCATGGTAATGATAGTTCGTGAACGACGAAGGGAAATTGGAGTAATTAAGGCTATCGGTGCATCGAACGTAAAAGTAATGACCCAGTTTGCGGCTGAAGCTGTAACTCTAACCCTAATGGGGGCTGTCGTAGGAATAATAATTGGCGTAGCAGCCGGTAATCCAATAACTAAGTTGCTTATTACAAATAGCTCAAGTTCGACTACAAGCACAGCAGCTGCTGGTGCGGGCGGCGGAGGATTTAGAGCAGGCGGCGGAGGCGGCTTTGGTGGCGGAACCGGACGATTTACAGCTGGTGGTCGTGGCATAGGTGGAGTAAGAAGCGATATAACCAATATCCACGCAGTTATTGGCTGGGACATCATAATTTATGGAATTGTAGCGGCGATAGTTATTGCAGTAATCGGTAGCGCCTTTGTATCTCTGCTTATAGCAAGAATTAGACCAGCCGAAGTAATGAGGACGGAGTAGATATGTTAAAAGTAGTAGACCTGAAGAAAACATTTAGCACTGGTAGCGGAGATGTCACCGCTGTGAATGGTGTCAGTTTACAGATACCCGAAAGCACCTTTGCCTCAATTATTGGTCAAAGTGGGAGTGGAAAGAGTACATTGCTATCCTTACTTGGCGCCCTAGACAAACCAACTTCAGGTAAAATCGAAGTTAACGGCCATGACATAACTAAACTATCTAGCCACGATCTTACGCATTACCGTTGTCAACAGATTGGATTTGTATTTCAAAGCTATAACCTAGTACCTAATCTGACGGCTCTTGAAAACGTAACATTACCTATGGAATTTGCCCATATGAGCAAAGCTGATCGCAAGAAACGAGCAGCAGACCTTCTTGAACAAGTTGGCCTAGACGCTTCAAAACAGAGTAGAAAACCTTCAAAACTATCTGGTGGAGAACAACAACGTGTTGCTATAGCAAGAGCTCTTGGCAACAAACCTAAATTAATCCTCGCCGATGAGCCAACCGGTAATTTGGATTCTGAAACTGGCAAGAAGATTTTCGACCTACTTCACCACTTAGCTAAGTCCGAAAATACCACTATAGTCGTAGTAACGCACGATTTATCGATTGCCGGAAAGACTGATAAGACATTTAAGTTACAAGACGGAAAGTTGGTAGATAAGAAATGAGTGACGAAGAAGTTCAAATAACATCTAAAAAAGGAAAGGTACAAAAGACTGATAATAATATGGTTTATAAAGCTATTCTCGCAGTCGTTGCAGTCATTGTTATTGGGGTAGGCGGCTTCTTCATTGGCATTAACTACCAGAAACATCATGGTAGTTCTACCGCCGCTTCCACTAGCCAGGCGGGTGGGCCTGGTGCAGGTAGGGGATTTGGTGGTTTTGGAAATCGAGCAATTGGTACGGTTTCTGCTATTAGTTCAAGCTCAATTACTATTAGTGAGCGTTCTGGTGGCTCAAAAACGTATACAATCAACAGTTCAACCGTAATTAGTGATAATGGATCGACCACAAGCTCTGCTGACATAAAAACAGGTGATACTGTCTTTATAACACTTAGCAGTTCAAGCTCTACAGTTGCTACTAGAATACTTGTTAACCCGTCGTTTGGTGGTTTTGGTGGAGGTGGTGGCGGCAATTCAGGTAGCTCTACCAGCGGAAGTAACGGTAGTAGTACAAGCGCCCAAAGTTCTAACACTAGCTCAAATACGACCTTAAATATTAATTAAGCCAAATGCTCGATCATAAGCTTGAGCCAATCGATCCAGTTCACCTCGTTTAATCGATGATTTAGTGATGAGTGAGGCGAAATAGCGAGAGTTTGCATCAAGACGCTTTAAATCTATCGAAAACAGCTTATTAACACGTATTGGCTTGTAATAAGCTATGCGATATAGGTCTAAGTTACGCCCATTGGTTAAAATTATATAATCAGAACCCACGGTTGTTCCGTAATAAATAGCCTGGCGTAAGTGCTTCTGGGTAAGGTTTGTCCCAAATGACTTAACCTCAACTACGAATAACTTTTTATTATCCAGCTCTATTAGGTAGTCAATCATGCCACCTTTTACCCTATATTCAGTTTTAATTTCGACTAGCTCTCGATAGCCTAGTACATCGCTCAGTAGATGATTTATTAAAATTCTAGTTGAACTTTCGTCTAATTTTTCTAATTGTTTGTTTATATAAATTGTTCTGTACCGTATAAGCGCTCTATATAACTTGGTGTCTATTAAGACTTCCCTCATACATTTCCAGCTTAGTTACGAACCATTTATATGGTCTTAGATATATATACTACCATATTATTTAGATTTTGGCAAACTTTACCTTTTTGAAGCTTTTGATTTGCGTTTAAAGACCATCAGGTTATTAGTTAGCCAGCCCATATGATAGCCATAAGCCATAATAATTCTTATATAATTCTCATCTCTAATGTCCCTGACGAAGCCCTCGCCAACAAATAGCGAGTCCCAATACTCCTTAGGCTGACAATTGACATGACCGACACCACCTTGGCCGGGTTGAGCTGCCGTAAAGAAAATAGTATTAGATGTTTGAGCAATATGATGTATGGCAACACTTGCTAGACTCTCATCAATGTGCTCCATCACCTCAATACACATTGCCAGATCGGCTTTTATACCGATTGGCTTCTTTGTAATATCTACCTTCTTTAAATTCTTTCTGGGTATTTTGAGTACTTCAGCAGAGAGCGCTGATGACGAGAAATCGATTCCAGTAACTGTTACTCCATCCTCAAAAAATGATTTAAGATAAAGTCCGGTAGCAGATCCAACATCTAGTACTGACTTAGGCTTATAAACCCACTTAAGCACATCGGCTAAGCGGTCCGCTTGATCGGATTCTTCTTCGTTTATTTGTTTATAGTAGCTGACATCGTACATTGTAGCCTCACTGTCTCATAATCAGCCCTAATTAGCAAAGTAATGGGTCGAGTCAAGACACTTCTAGTTTAGAAGTACAGTACATGCATCGCCTAGCTTTTGATGGAATATTACTAAGACACTCTGGGCATTGTTTTTCACCAGGTTCTTTATCGACTTTATTTCGATTAGCATATGTTTGGAGCTTGTTTATCGGCTGAACCACAAAGAAAAAGACGACAACGGCAATTGAGAGAAAGGCAATTAGGGCATTTAGAAAGTCGCCATATGCAAATACGCTTCCATTTATCGTAAATGTAAGGTTAGAAAAATCTGGTTTACCAGTTATTGCAGAAATCAAAGGAGTAAATATATCTTTAACGAGAGAGGTTACCACCGCGCCAAAAGCAGCACCTATGACTACGGCAACCGCTAAATCAACCACATTGCCGCGAAGTACAAACTTTTTAAAATCTTTTAACATAGATCGCCTTAGAATTTACCTAATGTTCATATAATAGATCTTTTTTACAAACTGACAAATTCTTGACAGAGACTAATGTGCCAGCGTAGGTTCGGCTTGTTGTTCAGCCTGCGCATTTATGCTGCTCTCGTGAACAGCATCCCATACCCCATCTACGGTGTCATGGCGAAGCCCAATTACATCTGCTCTAGCGTGAAGCCTCTCCTTCATAGCGGCAAAGCGCCCAGGTTGATGAGGTTCCATATCGAGTTCTGCCTTTATTAGACCAACACGACCAACTAATTGTTGTCTATCAACTAAAAGATCTTGGATTGCGTCATCAACAACGTCCAAATCGCCCCTAAGACGATCCATTTTTTCTAATAAAATCTTCGGTCTACTCATTTGATAAAGTTATACTACTACCAATATATAGCGCCGACAACCCTAACTATACCTAAAACTTACTAATAAAGTAGTTGGTTTTCAGCAACGGCAAACATTAATGCTTCGAAGTCATACTCCATAAAACTATGGTCATCATCCTGAAGCCCAGTCCTAAACCTTCCGATTATAAACTTATATTTTCCAAGTTCTTTCTCAGGAATAACTCCAGCGCCAGCAGCAAAAGTGTTACCAACCTGAAATACTGGCTCATTTCGACGACATCTAAGGGTAGAATCTGAACATAGATATACGGTTGTAGCACTTAGGATGTGATTGGAGTTTAGCGGAGCTAATATACCGATTGGATAGCCTTTTCCAGACCAAATTTGTCGCCACTTAAACATGTTTGTAACAAAGTTTTTCTCACGGTAGCGATCATGGTTGAGCTCATAATTCCCGAGAAGCCTACCAGAAAATCTGGATTCAAGCTTTATATCTTCAGAGCCAGGAAATTTGTGTTCACCCATAACATATAGGAAATCTTTAGCATACTTAATCTGGTGCTTGTTTAGTAATAATTTAAGAGGTGACCCCGAACTATCCTTACTAATCCCCAATAAATACGCGGCCGACTTAGCCTTTTCTTTGGCTAACTTATCCTTAATAAGTTGCTTAGCTCTCAGTTTATCTTTAATGTTGGTGGTCATAATCTGCCTAAATATTAGACTTACTATACCACTGGGCAGCTTTTAGATTAATCGGTAAAGTACTAATTAATGTGTCGGAAGTACTAGCTTTGAACCATGCTTGGCGTTCTAACAGCCGTTAGTCTAGGTTCAGGTTGTATGTCGTTCTGTGATAAGACAAGGTTTGCCAGGCTGTCACTGACACTGTTAGGCGCTGGAGTTAAACTAGGTTGAACTGGTTCATATGAGTAATATGGGTCACTTGTATCGATTGGCTGAGCGTAGTGCGGCTCTAAAGGAGTTGAATCCGTAACTGCTGGCTGTTCATAATATACTTGGGCAGGCTGCCTAGGTGTCTGTATGTACTGCGGAGCATAAACTGGCTTCTGTACAGGTGTCTGATTATTGTCAGCCTCAATTGGCCTACCATCATTACTTCCGTCTCGTACAATAGTCTCATGGGTCATACCACCCTTGTCTTTCATCGCAGTTTGAGCGAATTTTAAGATTTCTCTTATTTGACTGTGGTTCCAAGAGCTAAAGTCCAAACATCTATTTGAAGTAAATATATGTAGTGTGGAGTTCAGTAATCTATAGTTATAGGCGATTTCCTGAACCATCGGATAGGCAATCGAGTCAAGCGTCAGAAACATTGGTTTGTGGTCTATCAGAATTAATCTAGTATCAGTTGCTACTAGAAGCGCCATACCACCGTCATAGTATCCGTTTGTAGCTTGGATTATAGTCTCAGTGTCGTGAAGGACATTGCAAAGCTCCTTGACCTCAGATCTTTGCCAGAACTTATTGCGATAGCCAACTTTTCTAAGTTGCCTAATGACTTGGTTTAGTTCTACCATGATATTTTTCCTCCCCTTACATACATCATTCTAGGCTTATGTCCTGCAGAACGCAGTTAGTTTAATCACGAAACAGCCGTACTATTTATCACGAAGCCTAGGTATTCTAAATCACTAGAGTAAAAAGCTTAATATCACATTAGACGTGTAACAAATATCACATAAAAAGCTGTGAAAAGTAGGATCTCAGATACAGTTGTGGCATAATTGATATATGTTGGCCACAAACGACCAATTGAATGCTCTACTTGGGGTGTTTAAGACTGGTGACGAGTTAACTTACAAAAAAGGCGAGTTCATTATCCGCCCCGGTCAAAAACCTGCGGGCGTTTTTTATATCAAGTCGGGATTAGTTAAAGCCTACGACATATCCAAGTACGGTGAAGAAAACTTACTTGTTATCCGTAAAGAAAAAGAAATTTTCCCACTAATCTGGGCCGTAACCGGCCAAGAACGTCACATTATTTATGAAGCCCTTAGTGAAACTGTACTTCTACACGTTAGTCGCACTAAGTTTTCCGACTCCCTAAAGTCGAACCCTGACATGACAGCGCCAATGCTCGATATGGTAACCGAAATGTACCGAATTCACAGTGAGAGAATCCTTAACCTAGAGTACCGATCAGTTAGAGAACGTTTAATTTCTTTTCTTCTAACAATGTCAGGTAGGTTTGGGAAGAAGAATAGTGACGGAACAATAACAATTGAAGCACCACTTAGACACATAGATATAGCTAGTTCAATTAATGCCACCAGGGAGACCACTAGCCGAGAGATGACATACCTAGAACATCATAAACTAGTTTCAACTAAACAATCAGTCATTAAGCTCCTTGATGTCGAGAAGCTTAATTCCTACCTATAGCCAGTAAACATTATTTTTATCTGTAAAAGCCTATTTGTTGCTTTGTCCAAAAGATTATTATATTGTATGAAATATGACTGAGGTAACAAGTGGGTTTCCAGGACCTGATGCTATTATATTTGACCTCTCTGAAGTTTATCTAAGGGGTCTCCTAGGGACTCATGAGTTAGTCTCAGAACATCTTGATTTGCCTATGGATAGTAGAGTTTTTTCGGGTGAGAGCCTCACCCAACTATTCCACGGCGAAACAACCGAAGCAGAATATTGGGAAACCGTCATTACGCGAAACAACTGGGACACAACGGTTGGTGATTTGGAAGCTTTGGTAAGACAAAATTTTTATCCAATAGAAGGGACCGAAGCTATCATTAGAGAGCTAAAGGATAATGGTTATCCGTTAGGGCTATTATCTGTCCACGTTAGAGAATGGATAAAACACTGCGAGCAAGAGTTCCCAATTAGAGAGCTTTTCGACGTAGTCATGTATTCATTTGAACATGGCGTAAGTAAGCCAGACACAAGGGCATATGAGCTGATTTTGGGAGCAATGGACGTTGAAGCCGATAGGTCAGTGTTTATTGATGATATAAGAGTAAACATAGAAGCTGCTCAAAGCATGGGGATGCATGGTATTTTATTCACCTCAGCACCTCAACTAAGAACAGATTTAGTTGATCTAGGCATTCTATAGAAATTAACATTAATTCTCTGTTATCATAGGACATAATGGACGAGTTAAACCCTGACAAACTGCAAGCTGCAGTTAAATATATTGATTCATGGCTGGAGTTTAATTTCAATAATTCCAGACTTCCCGCGATGCAAGTAGCTATTCAACATGGTGACAAGTTAATTTATTCTAATTCATTCGGATATGCAGATATTGAGAAACAGAAAAAGTTAACAAATAAGAATGTGTTTAGAATTGCCTCACACTCAAAGACCTTCACCGCAATAGCAATCATGCAGCTATTTGAGGCTGGAAAATTAGATTTAGATGATCGAGTCAGCAAGCGCGTCAAGTGGTTTAGATCATCCAAGGATAATCAGGTAAAAGATATAACAATCCGCCAATTAATGAACCATACTGCTGGAGTTGAAAGAGATGGAGCCAATTCAGACTTTTGGCAATTGCTTATAGATTTTCCAGATCAGTCTCAGCTTAAAGAATATGTTTCTCAAAGTAAATTAATCTATAACCCTGATGAAAAATTTAAATATTCAAATTTTGGGTTTGGTTACCTCGGACAAGTCATCGAAGAGGTAAGCGGTATTTCATATAGAGATTACGTGACTAAGAATATAGTCGAAAAGCTGAAGCTAAAATCGACTGGGCCCGACCTTGATGATAAAGCCATCAAATTACTGACAAAAGGTTATGGTATAGAATTATTTAATGAAAAACGAAGAGTTTTTGATCACATCGACACTCGGGCGCTCACATCAGCAACCGGATTTTACAGTAATGCCGAGGATTGTTGCCGTTATTTTTCAGCGCACTTCTTTGGTAATGATAGTTTAATTAGCGATAGATCAAAACGAATAATGCAACACGGTTACTGGAAGTCTGAAGGTACAAAAGAGCGATATGGCCTAGGCATGGTTAATTATAAGAAAAAAGGTTGGGATATCTATGGTCATAGTGGTGGCTTCCCTGGATTTACAACTAATACGAAATTTGACCCCAAGAAGCAATTAGTGGTTTCAGTGATGGTAAATTCTTATGGCAGCTCCACGAGCATTCTTTGCACCAAAATTATTGGTATGATTGATACTTTCCAGCAAGATACGGATAATATTAAGCCAAAAGCCACTAATCTCAAGAAATTTGAGGGAAGATTTTACTCTACTTGGGGGCCGACGGATATAGTATTGGTGGGCAGTAAGCTCTTTGCTATTAATCCGATGCAATGGACTGATTTTGAGAATTGTGAAGAATTAATCACATTAGACGAGAATACCCTACAAATAAATAAAACTGATGGCTACGGATACTCTGGTGAAACTGTTAAATATAAGTTCAATGAAAGAGACAATATAGTCGACTTTAAATTTGCAAGCAGAACAATGCTAACCCTAGATGAAGCAAAAAAACTAGATTGGTTTTAGGCACATAGCCACTTATATTTAAACTATGATAACAACACTATTCTTCTCGCAACAGAGCGATATCTTGCGTAATGCCTAATTGGTTCGAGTGGTTTTTTATCGGTATCATAGGCCCATTGGCCTCGCCAAAGTAAGGCATGACCTGGAGGTACGCCATCTACAGTAATCCAGTCTTCTTTATCATTGCCGTTTGCTGGTAGAACTTTTAAGCCAGGTTTTGTTGAGCCGAACCACATCGTAAGTAATTTATAGTCTGTATGAGTAGGCGTTAGTTGAATGCGTCTATCTGCGCCAATTAGGAGTTGTGACCCAGTCGTGAAACCAAAGGGTACGTTAGGCTCGAGTACTTCTTCCACAGGAGCCAAGACTTCTCTAGATATTCCAAACAATTCAGAGAGCGAATCTAGTTGATCTGCTAAGAGTTTTCGGAGCGCTTCATCAGACCATTTGTCCGAATAAGTCATATAGACCGATCTCTCTGAATTACCTAGGCCTTCAAGTAGCTTGTCTATTCTCTCATCCATGGAGGTCATAAGACCGCTAACATCAAACCCCGTGTCTATAGGCGCAATGCCACCCACCGGGTCAATTATGCGTTCAACTGCACTGTCAGCCTCTGTTTTTAGGCTCCAGACCGGCCAAGATTCATCAAATTCACTCATTTATCATAATTATCTAGATTAGGGCGAATATTTACAAGCAAGAGCAATTAAAGATTTAATTTCTCTAACCTGACCAGATAGTCTAGGAGAATATAGTCGTAACGATTATGCTAAACTGACATTGTGAATCAGGAAGAAAATCAAAAATCAACTCCTCAAATTCCTACTCAAGAACCGGTTACCCCTCCATCACAGCCTAATATTTTAAGCACACCTCAAAATTCAATACCATCGTCTCCTATAAAATCCCGTAAGAAAATCCTAATACCAATTTTGATTGTTATATTTCTTCTTTTGGTTGCTGGTGGTGTATTTACTTTTTATCACTATAACCATGGCTTTAAATTAAGCTCAAATAGCCCAGTCGCCCAAAAAAACCATGACATGAAAACTGAGCAAGATCTTGCAACGCTTGATAAGGTAACGCAAAACTATGTATCCAGCCAAAAGTGTACAACGCTTCCAAAAAATCTCAGTCAACTAAATTTAGGGTCACACAAGCTAAACTACCCATTAAAAGAGTATAGCTACAAAAATGAAGGCGCTGATTGCGGTGGACCAAACGATTATCAATTTCAACTTTGTGCAACTTTCCAGACTAATACTTTTTCTCTAGACGGAAGTAACAACTATAACCCCTCAGATGGTAGTACTGCAGATTCATATAGCCTCCATGATAAAGGCGTTCAATGTTGGACTGATGGTGGTGGCGGCTATGGCCCAGGTTTTCAGATAGTTGATACTAGTCATGAAACATATATTAATAACACTGCACAAGCAAGTAATATTAATCTTTCCCAGACAGCAGCTACATTACAAGGCCAATATATACAGCAGGCAAATTTGTTAGGGTTGAGTCCTGTGCCTAGCGATCTAGATAAGGGATGTGCGGTTTCCGCAAGTCACACTTCGGCAAATCAAAAATTGTACCTATGCTCAATTATGATAAAGAAATCTCTAATAACTTCAGCTAGCCCCAGTACTCTATATGCCTTATTCCAGAAATTTCAAAGTCTAAATCAACAGCAAGGCTATATAAACAGCGGTCTTGAGAATCCTTCTACGCCATTTTATGCTTGTATTACTGCACCCAAAATAGGTGACTTGACGCCAGAGATCGACTGTAGTTACTTATCTAACACTAAAGATGGTTACTGTAGCTTAACCATACGCTATAGCTCAGCACTTAATCCCCCGAACGAAACAATTACCTATCTTATGGATTGTAATAACATACCTTATGTATTAAATGTACCTTCTGGATTTAAGTTAGTTAGTCAAAGTGACCCTGTCTTTACTGGCGGTAAATGATATGGTCATGGACAAACAAGATATTATTATAAAAGTAAAAGCTCTAAATTTTGCTGACGGATCATATATAGTTTTCGGTTCATGTCCAATGGCGGTAGCCGGTTTAAGAAAAGCTGGAGATATAGATTTTTTAGTTGATAAAACCCTATTTAATAAGCTATCTAGCGCCGGCTGGAAAGTACTTGATAAGGGGCCAAATGACAAACCATTAGTATTGGGTGACTTTGAGGCACATGATAATTGGAATTTTACTTCTTATAGGCCTACATTAAAACATTTACTAAATACCGCCGACATTGTTGATGGTGTTCCATTTGCATCTCTTAGCGAGGTATTAAAATGGAAGACTGCTTCTGGGCGGCCAAAAGACCTCGTCGACATTAAACTTATTGAAGAATATTTGAACAAATCATAACGTTTAGAATTGGCACAAATGTCAGCCTAATAAGCTTATGCTATAGTGTTGATTATGATCAATTATCTAGGTCTACGTCACAAATCTGAACGTAAGCATGGATTTATAAAACAAAAGAAAACTCCCTATACTGTCTTTTTAGATAAATTAACTTTTGTGGTAGGCGTAATTGGACCTTTTACAGTTTTGCCTCAAACTTACATTATCTTCCACACGAAGTCAGCAGTCGGTGTATCTCTACTGACCTGGGTTTTGATATTTATAGTGACTTTTCCATGGATTTTGTACGGAATTGCTCATAAGGATAAAAATATAATTGTAAGTTTTATTTTATGGGAGATAGTAAACCTATCAGTGGTAATTGGGGTTTTGTTATACGGAAATACTTAAAAAACTATAGTTAAATGAATCAGCATATTTAGAATTAGGCGACTATCCCCTGACAGCAAGTGGAAATATTATTTGTTCGAACCCCTCATCCCCAGCCAAGCATAAGTGGTTTATATGTTAAACTTCTGGTTTTGTAAGACGTTCCAAAAGATTAGCACGTGCTACTGGTTGAGTTTCGCCAGCTAATGCTCTTCTACGAGCGTCTAGCGCCCAAGCTGCAGAATCCCCAGAATCTATGCCTTCTCTAAAGTGAGCACGTCCCTCATCAAATTTTTCTGGGCTCATGCCTGAATCAACCAATTCTTGTGGCATATCTGTTCCATCAACTGGAAACTGCACTTCGGGTAGTGTTGGATCAAATTCTGCCATTTGAAGTAATTTTATCACATTAGCGTTCGGAACTCGGATTGGATGCCCAGCCAAAAACCTTATGGTTTGAATTAATCCGATTGTCGAATAGAATGACATAGATGACAGCTAATATTATTGATTCACTTGAGGTTCTTGGAACAGAAAACTTATACACTCACAATTATGTAAGCGCGGTTAGAAGTATAGAAGAAACATCTCATGCTGTTGCCTGGTTAGTTGCTTGCGCAATAGACATACAAGATACCTGTGATCCTCCCACATATTCAGCGAGCGTAGCTTCTCGAATAAATAACGCTTCTTTTGCGGTACACAATCTTGATGCTTTGCCTGATCGACCACACAAAAGTCGTTTATGGGGTGAAGCAGCGATTAAGAGTAGGATGCTGCCAGAAACTGAACTTGAGTCTGTAAGGTCGTTTATCGCAGAACTTAGTGAACTGAGGGAAGCTAGCTAGATATAAGGGTTCGGAACTCGGACTTGATGCCTAGCCAAGCATAAGTGGTTAAGGACGATACACATCCTTGCGATGTTTTACTCTGATGATAAGTATAACTAATTTTTTATCTTGAATATCGTAGACGACCCTATAGTCTCCAACTTTTAGTCGCCAGCTTTTTACACCAACCATAGGACGTACTTTGCCTTTTCGGGGATCCAGTGCAAGCTTATCAACTGCTTTTACAATACGAAAGCTTACTTGAGGCGGCAGTTTTTTCAGTTCTTTTTGTGCGCTTTTAGTGAATTCAACTGCGTAGTTGCTCATAAGTTATGCCTAAATCCTTCAAAACCTCTTCGAAAGGAACGCTAGGCTCATTACGACGTCTTTCAATCTCTTTAAGATCATCAAGATCTTCTAGCATGTCAGCAAAATGTTCATTAATAATATCTGATACAGAGCTGCCTTCTGCTACAGCTTTGTGCTTTATAAACTTCTTAACACTAGGGTTTAGATAAATTGTGGTTTTTTCACTTAACTTACTCATATTTCCATAATAACGCTATAGCGCTATAACGTCAAGATATCATTTGTTTAAATTGTTCTAAACTCGGAATGGATGCCTAGCCAAATATGCTAGCTATGTTATTGTAGGCTTATGAAAAATAATAAAAATCCAGAAATTGACAGAAAAAGATCTATGATTATTATCTTAGTGGCTGTTATAGCAATATTCTTAGGATTAATTATTGCTTGGTTTGCGGGGATGGCTCATAGCTAAAAGTTAAAATCGTTTTCTAGCCCGGGACCCGGACTGGACACTAAACTATTTACTTGTTATGACAATATAGTCGCATAGAATTATACTTGACATTATACTACATTTATGTTATCATGTGCTTTATGTCAAATAATCCTAATATAGACCCGGTTAAAACCGTTACAAATGCATATGACTTTGCAAGCGCTACAGGCTCAGTTAGCGCTGACCCGTCCATCAGAGTTGTTGCTGAAATTAGCCCAAAAGTGATAAGAGAAGCTAGCAGAACAACTGTTAGTGCATTAGTAGAATATGGCTATTCTGCGTCAGAATTAACGCAAAATGCACTTGTTGCTGAACATAATTTACTTTTTGGTAACCCGACTGACCGAAATGAAGCCCAACAAAAATATTTAGAAGCAAAAGCTGCTTCTGCCGCGATCTCTGCACAAGAGGACGCTAATTGGGTTGATCACAATAAGATAAAAGCAGTAAAAGATAGACAATATAATTTAGCGAGACGATTTGTAACATCTTTGGTCCTTACAGGCACACTAATCGGTGGTATAGGGCTAGGATGGCTTACTGCAGATGCTCAAGTATCAGTTGCACAAAGTTTGAATGCTCAGGATAAAGCCGAAAAACTTCACTTACCTAAGTTATCTACTTCACCGGAGATTCCAGTGGATGCCGGGGTTGGCGTAATTGGAGCTGCAGGTGGCGCAGAGATGGCACTGGTAGCAGGCATAGTACTTTCCCCAAGGGCTGCACGAAGACGAGCTAAAAGAATCGTTAAAAAATCTGATAAAAGCTTAGGTTTATAATTCAAATTTGCCCATCTAGTCACAGGCATTAGAAGGACTACTACTATGCCCGCATAGGGTCTATAGTATAAATATGGCAAAAGAGCATAGTAAAAGTAGTTATAAATCCAATCATGTTGCGAGAGCTGGTGGCGCTGGAGGTATTTGGTTTTTAGGTTTTATAGGCGCTTTATTCTATTATCTACACGTTCATTCAGGCTCACTTTGGCTTGTCATACTCGCCATTCTAAAATCGCTTGTTTGGCCTGCAATCTTGGTATACCATCTACTCTCATTCCTAAGAGTTTAGAAAGCCTAAAGTTTGCCCAGACTCCTTATATTAGATAGAGTAAATAATGTTAGCTTTTATAGTTTCACTACCTAATGAGGTAGTTTTTTATTTAACGGAGAGGCAAAATGAAAGTTAAGGCAATTAGAACCCAAAAAGTGCTACCTGGAGCAATAACCCTTATTGCGCTACTAGATCAATATATAAAAGAAGTACCAGAAAATAGTGTTCTAGCAATTACTTCTAAGATAATTTCACTTTGCGAAAACAGAGTTATATCGCTTGATAGCGCAGATAAAGAAACTCTCGTAAAACAAGAATCTAGCTATTATCTGCCAGGAGAAGTTAGCAAATATGGATACCATTTTACTATTACTAATAAGACGCTTATTTCTATGGCGGGAATAGACGAATCAAATAGTAATAATAATTACGTTCTGTGGCCGACTGACTCTCAAAAAACCGCAAATGAAGTAAGGCAATATTTGGCTGAAAAGTTTAAGTTGCAAAATGTAGGTGTAGTTATAGTTGATAGTACATGCACGCCCTTAAGACTAGGGACATCGGGAGTTGCATTGGCCTTCAGTGGTTTCGACGCTCTAAATAACTATGTTGGCAAACCTGACTTATTTGGTCGACCATATAAAGTTAGCCGAGCAAATATTGCTGGCGGCTTAGCTACAACTGCAGTTTTAATAATGGGCGAGGGAGCTGAACAAACTCCTTTTGCATTATTTGAAGATTTGGATTTCGTAACTTTCCAACCCAGAGACCCAAGCCCTAAAGAGTTAGAAGGCATAAATATTTCAAGCGAAGATGATCTGTTTGCGCCATTTTTTGATAGCGTTAAGTGGCTAAAGGGCGATAAGCCATAATGCACATTACTCTCGTTGCTGTTACCTCACTAGACGGTAGATTAACATATGGAAATAATACGGATCAGAAATGGGCCTCAAAAGAAGATCATGATCATTTAATCAAGCTAATTGATCAGAGCAATCTTCTAGTTATGGGAAGAAATACTTTTGAGATAGTTAACTCACAACCCAAGGAAGGGAAACTAAAGATAGTTCTAACTCGTAATCCGACGAGTTACAAAGATAAGACTGTTAATGGGTTAATTGAATTCAGTAATGAAAGTCCAAATGAATTAGTTGATCGATTAGAAAAATTAGGCTATGAAAAAATGCTACTTGTAGGCGGCAGTGAAGTCTATAGCCTATTCTTAAAATCTGGCTTAGTAGATGAGATCGAACTCACAATTGAACCGTTTATTTTTGGGTCAGGTGTCCCTTTTACCAAAAACGTGCAATTAAATAAATCATTAAAATTAGTTAAAGTTACTAAGTTAAACCAAAAAGGCACTATTCTTCTAAACTACACATCCAAGTAGGCCCTAAAATTCATTGAGACTGAATTACTTATGGTTAGAGAGCAGATTATTGATAGTATTTAGACATGAGTGAGTCAATAACACCAGGTATAGTGCCAGTGGATCTAAACGAGCATGTAGTAACAGGGAGGTATAGACCTCATGAAACTAGCGCAGATACACCCATAGTTGAAGTTATAGAGATTGCTAATTCAAGGCTAGCACATACTTATGTGGAGGGCGGGAACCCTGCCGGCAGGATAGCTGTTTTTAGTCGGCTCATTAGTCAATACGAACAAGACCTAAGGATCCTACATAACGAAGTTGATCCTGAGGGTTATAGACAGCATATTATTGATGACCTCCCTAAATAATCTGGAGCCTAGCCTTTAAGTGGTCATATTTGCAATTTACTTACTTATATGACATACTCTTTTGAAGTTATGAGCAATCTTAGGCCAAATATTGTAGTTGGTTCTGTAACCCAATTAAATCCTGAAGTATTAATAGAAAAGCACCCAGGCGTTATTGGAATTGCCTTTGATATGGATAAAACACTTACAGGTCAACACGATCTTACTATTCCTGACGCACATTTAGAAACACTTCAAGCACTCTCGGAAGCCAATTATGAATTGGGAATAATTAGTAATGCTAGAGACGTAGCCAGAACGGGGCGAGTTCGCCAAATAGCTGATTATGCAAGTAAGGCCATAGGTAGAGAGCTTCATGTAGTCACTTCAGTAGAACTGCACGGAGTAAGTAAACCTGCCACATTGCCGTTTACAACCATGTCTAGAAAAATGCGCCTAGACCCCAGCCAAACAGGTTACGTTGGCGATCAACTTTTTAAAGATATTCTTGGAGCCAATAGATCAAATTACGGGCTCAGCATATTAGTTACGCCTTTTGGCGAGGGCGACAACCCAGGAGTAAAGTACTTGCAACGACCAGTTGAATCATTGGCCCGAGTTGGATTGGGTCTACCATTTAGAACAAAAAACTTTGGTAAGTAAAAGCTAGATCGAACGACAATTAATTCTTTTGATTAACTTTGTCTTTTTTAATTTCTTCTAAAACTTGAAAAATAATGTATGGAATAACTGCAATCCATAAACTACAAAGAGTTATGTAGTAATCCTGTGACCAGTTACCATTTTTACCAGGAACTACGGCTTCGGCAAACGATATTGCACCGAACGCCACATAGCCCATTAGAAATATGTTAATAATCGCATCGCGATGTGAGTGAAACCATAGGATAACGAGACTAATAAATAAGAAAACTGATGCCAAGATACTAAATATCCCATGTGCTAAAAGTAAATGATCAGTCACAAAGTTAGGGCAAGTTTGTACACCCTGTACACACCTTAAGGGCAAAAGGGCGTCTATTATAGTTCCAATGCCAAATATGATAGTACACCAAAGAGAAACGTGAATGGCTTTATATGATTTAGAGTTAATTTTTCGCATCAATATGACGCAAAGAATTATCAAAATAACACTACTGGCAATATCTCCCCCAATAAACACCCAGTTATAAGGTTGACCGACTGCTTCAAGCCCACTAGCTAAACTTCGTTTAGATACGATTGGATTTAACCAATGACCCAATGGCCATGAGTTGTAGAGAATTCCGGCTAAAATACTAAGAATAATTAGCTTTTTAATATCAGATTTAACAAACGACATAGTTTGTTAAATTGTAACCCAATATATTTAATAGTTACGCTTTTAATTAAACGTTGTTGAGGCAGTAATGGCTTAGATCTATAAGTTTATATCGTTGAAATCGATTGTAATTCTGGTGTTAAAATTAATTTATGAAAATAGACAAAACCTTTACAGCTAAGCTAGTTAGGGGAACCAATAAGGGTTCGTGGACTAGAGTTGTGATGCCCGATTCAGTAGATTATTTTGGGACTCGTGGGCTAGTTAAGATAAAAGGGACGATAGACGGATACCCCTTTAGGGGGTCTTTTATGGCGATCGGCGATGGAACTCATATGTTGCCGATTAAATCAGAGATTAGAAAAGAAATAAGAAAAGATTCAGGCGATGAAGTAACTGTTCATCTAACCGAGAGGCTATAAAACTCTAAGAAACGCCCAGATAATAAAAACTTAACAAGTACAGTTTGATACAATTACTATTCATGGATATCAATGACCACCCTAAAAAACCAGAGAAAGTAAAAGTGACCACCGATGATAGGGATGAGTTATTTGTTGTGGCGAGCTCGTTACTCGCGATTGATTCCAGTTGGCGAAATGAGTTTCGCGTTTCTTATTGGAGGGCCACTTCAAGAGAGTTTCCGCATGATATTACTATGACACGACATGAGCTTGGTAACATAGCGACGGGACCCAAATTAGAGTTTCCACCTCAAATTGAAAATATACCGCATCTTGAAAACTTGAGGGATAGCTTTACTGTACTGGCAGCTGATACTGTTGGCACAGATAGGTCAACTACTTAAAGAAATACGAATATAGATCCAATAGCCTATTATCAGGTTATTAATAAGAAGTTTTTCAATTTGACACTAAGTTATTAGATAATCTGAATATATCAAAATTGCTTGTGCTTATTTACTCTTTAAGTTACCATTCAACTAATGATGTAACACTAATCAAAAGGACAATAAATAAACATGCCGAAAACTAAAAAATCTAATAAATCTCAAAGTAAAAGTGCAGCAGTGAGAGCGTTATTTATTACTTCTATCGCACTAAATATTGGCTTCTTGGCATTCCTACTAATTGTATGGGGCCTTTGGGACAATGGCAGTATTGATGATAATCAAGTCCAAACCTCACTTTGTCATAATTTCTATAAGAAACTGCAGAGTAGCGTAGGTATGCAGGAGTTAAAAGAAACAGGCAAAACTACTCAAGTTGGCAATGTGACCTTTATAAACACCAATGTAGACCCTTCGGTAATTAACTCTCCATGCTGGCAAGAATCTCAAGCAGCTAATTTTGTTCTTTTGTCACAAATTAATAACCCTACTGCAACAAACTACTACCTAGATCAGACAAACTCACATGCTCCCAACATTTCAGGGCAGTATAAGATCCCATTATTTATAAATTCTAAAACTAACCAGCCTACGATCTTTCCTTACTAGTAAGCCTTAACTAAATTAGAGCAATCTGACCTCAAAATTATTTGCTCTTTAGCTTAATATATTGTAGGGTATATAGAAGTTAGAGATTTTTATATTTATGAAATTTGCACAAGACAAGCAAGCCGAAGGCAGAACATTCGTTATCTTTGAGACTACAGGCGAGTTAAAACATAGCTGGCAAATATTTAGAGGCTGGTCAGGAAGAGCTGCCGTTATAACTGGTATGGCTGAAGAATATAGCCAGCGACAAAGATATACTACCGGCATGGAAGGCGCAGAAGTAACAGATCATGGCTATGTATTACCAAGCATATCTAGCAGGTCCGTTAGTGATGGGCGATTACTTGATGGTGCAAATAGAATGTTAAAAAACGCTATAGCTGAGAACCCTGTTCATCGACTATACGCTGCAGAGCGAATAGAGATGCTAGAAGCAGCTAGTGCTATTCATCGTCATTTTGAAGAGAGAGATCTTCCAGTGGGCGGAGTGGCTTTAGTAGGCGCAAACTCAACTGAATCTTAGATATAGAGCAATTTAAGTACTTACAAACTTTTTCGACCAAATGCATATTTGTAGTACCAGATAATGCCCGAGCGAAAATACTTAGGAAATTGAGTGGGCATGAACGCGCTATATGGCTCAGTATGAATGGCTATTATCTTATTTGTAATAGCTATTTGATGTCCACGATCTTTAGCTCTCTTGCATAGATCAGGACCTTCTTGAAATTTATGGAATATTTCCGTAAAACCATTTAGTTCTCTGAATAAATCACTCTTAATTGCAAAAGCGTTTTCTAGTACCCACGCTACAGATACATATGGATGATCAAAGTATTCAGGAGCTTTTTTAGGGCCCTTAAACCATCGCTCTATCCATCTAAACAGGGGGTTAACTTCTTCTTCAAAGCTAAAATTAACAAAATCTCCGTTTTTGTTTAAAACTGTAGAGCTAATAATCGCGGCCTTAGGGTGGGCCTTATATAGTCCATCTAGTATTGACAGCATTTTAGGAGTTTTTAACCTAACATCGTCATCAAGAAAGAAAACTACGTCGCCCAAATCTTCACCTAGTATTCGATTACGATTTCCGGCAGGACCCAAGTTCTTTTTGCCGCTAATTACCTTAACCTCAGGGAATTGTTTATATATTAACTGGCTATTATCAGTTGAAGAGCGGTGTATCGAGAATATAAAGATCTTATAGAATCCTAGTTTTATCACTTCTGGCAATAATTTGGCTAAGTGCTCAGCTCGGTTATAGGTTGGAATGGCCAGAACTATTTTCATGTCGTTATGATAACAGAACTTTTAACTATAAATTACTAGTTCATAATACAATATTGTTCATTCTGGTAATAGATTGTATAATATATTCATGAGTAAGCCTTCTAAGCGCGCGCCAAAGGTAAGTCGAGCAGATCGTGATCGACAGACTGCTGAGATAATCGAAGAGCGATCTACCAGTGTCACTGGCAAGGTAATCCTGTTGCCGAGTCTTATTGAAGTCGCAAGAGCTATGGAAACAACAAATGCTGTTGTGATACAACGTAGGTCTTTCCCTGTGATAATAGAGGAACAAACAGGACTCGAAGTTGTTCACAAAGGTCTTGTCGCAATAGACCCTGAAGGGCCAAGCCGCATTGAGGTTGAAGCTGTGGCTAAACAATTACCACCCGAAGAATTGGCACAATTGGTTGCTAACTTGACCATACACTGGAACTTGAGAGCTAATATCAACACTCCAGCTATACAATCCTAGTGTGAAGAACGGATAGGATTTGACTGTTGAAGTGAATGGCTAGGCAGACATCGACAAGTAGGATTAGAGGAAATACTACCCAAGTCTCAACCCAGCTCCCAGTCGTAATACGCCACTCTTTTATCGGCGGAAAACCTAGCTTGATTGGGATCGGTAAGAACCAAGGTACGCCTTCCTTGGTAAGGGTATCCATAACTAGATGTGAAGCCATACCGATCATAAAAGCCCACCAGACATAGCCAATATTAACGTGAGGCATTATCGGATGAAGAAAAGTAAGTAACAAATGAAATAAAAAACCAAAAAGTGCCAAACCAAGAATTGAATGGCTTATAAATCTATGGCCACCAAGCATCTTATCTATAATCTTGCCTAAATACTTACCCACTGGCAGGTTTCGCCAGAGCGGAGCTGTTGGCTGATCTATATCAGGTGCAATTCCGCCCACTAGGTTAGCAAAAATAGCCAAAATGACTGTAGATATGGTTATAGCAGGCATCGATATTGCTACGAATATGACTGCTAGTGTTGATATTGCGGTAAGATCGTGAGTTCGGGATGTCATTGTTATGCTTATTTTAGCAAATAACTAACTGGCCGAACATCCATTCCGAGTCCCGAATTTTTGAAGGGTAGATGCTTGTGCTTGCGTTAGTATAGATTATATATAATACTTTTTAGTAATTATAAAGAAGTTTTGGTTATTATGAGCATTGAAACCAGTGACTCAGTAAGCTTTAAAGAAATCCTCATCAAGGAACGTCGCCATGTGGCAGCACAAGTCAAACTAAGAAACAAGTTGGCTCGCCAAGTTGCTAAGTCGGGCGAATGGCTTGCGCCGAGTACCTTAGCACATCTACTGGCAGATGATATGTTTCCAGAAGTGCTAGATAGCCTGAGAGAATTGACCGAAAAGTACCAAGGCAAAGGTAGTCGTAATCCCTTGTACTTGCTCCCAGGGAGACCAATGAATACTCTGGCGAGAGAGTGGTTGTAGGAGTGGGACGAACAGCTATAAAGGTGCGTGATTTCAGTGAATTTAGTGACGTTCCAATTGCAGGACGAGTGCGACATTCGCCCGCTCAACAGGGTTTTGTTGGAGAAATATGCTTGCTCTCTGAGACATTTAGCCCAAGAGAAGTTAGAGTAAATCAACCAATGCCAAGTGTGACAGTAGACGAAACAATACACCCTGTTATTGCTTCAATTTTAAAACCTACAGATGCAGTTAGTTCTAAGCAAGGATTAATTACTAACAAAACTGGTATTCATTTTGACCCAGGAGATGCCCTAGAGAGCATTGATTGGTCATATTCATATTTCGGAGGGATGGACTTGGCCGAGGACATACTACAAACTTTTCAGGGTATCTACGAAGAAGTAAAGGAACAAAATCAAAGAGTCGTCTAAATTTAGTAAGGATATATTTGATGACAGATTCTGACCTAGTTCCGAACTTTTTAAAGACCGTTTTTCTCTATAATTCTCATTCCTGCGGCGAATTCTTCTTTTGCATCGCCAAAAAGGATGCAGCCGCCAAGCCTGAAACAGCAACAGTATCTTCGTCTATATCCAAACTAAAAACTGTTTGTTGGGGAAGTTACCCTTAAATATCGCAAGAAAACGCTCAGCCCTAGGCGAGCCCGAAGAATCTTCGCTTACTACTAATGAGTCTAAGGCAAACCAAACTTGATGTGTTAGAGGATCTATAGCAATCCTATGCCTACTTGTATTGGCAAGTAGAAATTTAGTCTCTGCCAATACGAGGTATTCATATGGAATGCCTTTAAAGGCCATGTATGCTTGATCCACTAATCTATCTCCGGAA